>CAKTAK010000077.1:0-1787 GCA_934527315.1 uncultured Oscillospiraceae bacterium | reverse complement strand
CACCCAAGCCGGGTTGGAATGTATCGGCGCCGTGGACGATTACACCACCTGCGAGGTAATTTTGCTGGCTTGCCGCAGTCTGGCGGTCATTCGGGAGAATTATGTGCTGCAGCTGTCTCATCTGGGATTTCTCTCCGGGCTGCTGCAGGATTTGCCGGAAGACATTCGGGCGGAAATTCTCCGGCTGATTCGCGCAAAAAACGTACCGGCGCTCAAGAAATACTGCAAGGCGCAGAATGTGGACGCCGCGCTTTCCGAAAAGCTGCTGACCTTGGCTACGGCTTACGGTCCGCTCCCCGATGTGCTGCCCACCTTGGAATCCATGTCCGACACGCCCCAAACCCGGGCCGCTCTGCAGGAACTGAAAGCCATTGAGGATGCCGTCACCGCCTGGGGATTGGAAAATCGGGTGACTTTGGATTTCTCCATTGTCAGCGACCTGAATTACTACAACGGCATTGTGTTTCAGGGATACGTGGACGGTCTTTCCAGTCACATTCTTTCCGGCGGTCGATATGACCCGCTGATGGAGCGTATGCAACGTAAGGACAGCGGCATCGGCTTTGCGGTATATGCCAGTATGCTGGAGCAGTTCCAAAGCGAAGACGATGCCTTTGACGGAGACGTGCTTCTGCTGTACGATGACAGCTCCGCTCCCGGAGATATTACCCGGGAAATGGAACTGCTGACCCGGCAGGGCAAGCAGGTGCGGGCCGCCCGGGAGATTCCCGCCGACCACCGCTATCAGGAAACGCTGACCATGAAAAACGGAGGAATTTGCCGTGATTAACATTGCATTGCCCAAAGGGCGGTTGGGGGAAAAGGTCTATGAGCTGTTCGAGCAAGCCGGATATGCCTGCCCCAGTATTAAGGAAAACAACCGCAAGCTGATTTTTGAAAATCCCGCAGTGGGCGTCCGATACTTCTGGGCAAAGCCCACAGACGTTCCCGTGTATGTGGAGCGGGGCGCGGCGGATATCGGCGTGGCAGGAAAGGACATTCTTCTGGAATACGAGCCGAATGTGTACGAATTGGGCGATTTGGGCATGGGAAAATGCCGCATGTGCGTGGCCGGAAAGCAGGAATTCCGGGACAATATGAACCGTACCCTCCGGGTGGCCACCAAATTCCCCAATATCGCGAAAAATTACTATGCGTCCATCAGCCGGGAAATTGACATCATCAACCTCCACGGCTCCATTGAGTTGGCCCCCATTGTGGGGCTGAGCGATGTGATTGTGGACATCGTGGAAACCGGCTCTACCTTAAAAGAAAACAATCTGCAGGTTCTGGAAACCGTTGTTCCCATCAGCGCCCAGCTGATTGCCAATAAGGCCGCCTATCAGTTCAAGTACCAAGAGATTGAAACCATGAGCCAACGCATTTTTGCACTTTGCAACGGAGGAGATTGACATGATTCGAACCTTTCAATACGGAGAAGTTCCCAACGAGGAACTGTTTATCCGTTCTCAACTGATTGTAGACGTGGCCCCGGTGGTCACGGAAATTCTGGACGATGTGCGAAAAAACGGTGACGAGGCGCTGTTCCGTCTCACCGAAAAATTCGACCATGCAAAGCTCACCTCTCTGGAGGTTTCTCAAGAGGAAATCGACGAGGCTTACAATTCCGTGGGTGAGGACTATATCGCCGTGCTGCGGCAGGCTGCGGAGAATATCGAGGCCTATCACAAAAATCAGGTGCGCCCCGGGTTCATTATGACGAAAGAAAACGGCGTAATACTGGGACAGAAAGTCACGCCCATTGCCGCTGTGGGGCTGTATGTTCC
>CAKTAK010000076.1:0-1829 GCA_934527315.1 uncultured Oscillospiraceae bacterium | reverse complement strand
CCAGATGGCTTGGAAAGATGAGATACCCTTGGCGCGGGCCGGCATCAGTCTGAACTGAAAAATACACTGTCGAAGAAGGAGATTGTATGAAGAAGACCATCGGTATCATCACACAGAGCTGTCTCATTGCGGATTTTTATCGCGGTATTTTAGAGGAGCTTTTTGATGATATTGCGGAAATTTTCACTTACAGTCTCGATAACGGCACCTTGCGGGAACTGAAGGAGTGTGACCTATATGTGCGGGCCGTCACCAGCTACGACCTAATCCATTACAGCTGGGCGGAGCCATACTTCCCGCCGGAGGAACGGACGGTCTATATGGATCTGACCTTCTCCCGCCGCGCGGCGGAAAGGGTATGCGCCTATCCGCCGGGGACCACTGCCCTACTGGTGAATCAGAACCGGCACATGGCCATGGAGAGCATCTCCCAGCTCTACCACATTGGGCTCAAGGGCATCCAACTGCTGCCCTATGCCCCAGAAATGGAAACCGTGCCAGAGGCGGAGCTGGCTTTTGCCCCCGGCGAGGTAGATCTGGTGCCTCCGGGTATTCAGGCAGTGGACCTGGGTCCCAGGTTCCCCACTGCCAATACTGTCTGTGAGATTGCCCTGAAGCTGGGGAACGCTTTCTTTCTGGAAAGCAAAAAATTTGCCCGTTATACCTTGTCCTTGGCGGATGTGGATTACTCTCTGCAAAGAATTTCTTCCGATAACCTCACCATGGAGAATAAGCTGGAGATGATCCTGAACACCTTGGATGAGGGCATCGTCTGCACAAACGAGAACGGTCAGGTGAACCTGATCAACAAGACCGCTCAACGGCTGCTGGGAGTCCGGCGGATGGATGCCTTGGGGTGCCCCGCAGCAGAGGTGTTCCCGGAACTGCCCTTTGACACCGGGGCATCCGGTCAGCCCCGGCTGCTGAATGTCCGGGGCGTAGAAACCGGTGTCACCATCACATCTCTGCGGATCGGGGACAGGCCGGTAGGCGCCTTTGCCGTGCTGCGGCACTTCGCGAATGAGGAAAGCCGCCAGACTACCCTTCGGCTTCAAAAGGCAACCAAGAATCATCGGGCCCGGTACACTTTCGATGACATCGCAGGCAGCAGCCCCGCCATCACCAAGGCCAAGGAGATTGCCGGCCGCATGGCGGGCAATGACGCCTCCGTCATGCTCCAAGGGGAGAGCGGCACCGGCAAGGAGCTATTTGCCCAGGCTATTCACAGCGCATCGCTCCGTCGGGACGGTCCTTTTATCGCCGTCAATTGCGCTGCCCTGACGGAAACATTGCTGGAAAGCGAACTCTTTGGCTATGTGGAGGGGGCCTTTACGGGAGCTAAAAAGGGTGGCAAGCCAGGTCTCTTCGAGTGCGCCCACCAAGGTACCCTGTTCCTGGATGAAATAGAGACCATGAGTTCCGCACTTCAGGTGAAACTTCTGCGTGTCCTTCAGGAGCGGGAGGTAGTGCGGATCGGCTCCGTAGACGTAATCCCTGTGGACGTGCGGATCCTCTCCGCTACCAACGAGGACCTGCTGCGCAAGGTCCGACAGGGACGGTTCCGTCAGGACCTCTATTACCGGCTCAGCGTGATTCCCTTGCGGCTGCCCCCTCTGCGGGAACGGCGGGAGGACATCCTACAGCTGGCAGAGACTTTCCTCCGTCAACTGGGTGCGGATCTGGTCCTCAGTGACCGGGTAAAGGTGGCACTCATCCAGCACAACTGGCCAGGGAACGTCCGGGAACTGCGAAACTGCATGGAATACCTGATGCACATGGGGCGTCATATGGTGGATGTAGAGGACTTGCCAGAAACCATCCAGGGCCGT
>CAKTAK010000075.1:0-2142 GCA_934527315.1 uncultured Oscillospiraceae bacterium | reverse complement strand
TCGTTGTGTGATTGCCGTAAAACTTACTCTCGTTATACACCGCATTCAGGCCCTGCACATTCAAAATCATGCTGGCGTAGGCCTCTATCATAAACCGGTTGGTCACGGTGATTGCCCGGTCGTCGCCGGTTTTGTTGCCTGACAGATTGATGTTTAGCACGAAACTGCCGGGTTTGAAGGTACTGCCGGATTGGATGGCACTGCCGGATATATTCAAATTCTGGCAGGCAATGCCGTAGGCCTTCTTCATGCCGGACACATCGCCGTTCGCCGCATTGATGTTCAGCGACCCTTTCACAGGGTGATTATTGGATATCCGGTAGGTAATATCCTGATTGCCCTGCAGGATCGTCCGTCCAATGGCGGTATAAACGCCATTTCTCAGGGATTCCTTTCCGGCGGTCAGGGTGTTCTCTCCCTCTACCTCGATATACAAATAATCCCGGTTATAAGGGTCTCCCGTTTCTCCGTCGCAGTAGGTGATGGATTGGCCATTGAAATCCTTCAGATAGAGTGTGTAATAATATGTCGTGCTGCTTGCAGTTTTTCCATCCAGTTTCACCACATAGTCATTTGGGGTGCTGCCGACCGGCTCCGCCGCTTTGCTTTCGTTGGTGCGGATGCAGTGGCCGCCCGCTACGTCCGGGTACAGCTTGATGGCCGTGCCGTCCTTCATGATGATCTCATAATAGGCTCGTTTGTCCTCGGTTTCCGCTGCCTCGGCGGACGTGGTCAGCGCCGGCAACAGCCCCAGGAGCAAGACAAGTCCCATGAGCCATAGGGTCAGGCGCTTACTCGAAAATTGTTTCATGCTCGGTTATCCTCCTTCCGCCGTTTTCATTGTCTCTTCTGTTTCGTTGAGCCATGCACGCATTTGCTGTGCGGTAAGGTTTCCAATATAATAGCCGTCAATCAGTTCCAATTCTGCCGCTTTCTCCAACGCAGGCAGCTTTTCCGGGTGGCCCTCTTCGCAGAGGAGGTATACGCGACATGCCGGGCGCTTTCGCCGCACTTCAATGGCAATGTCGCAGCGGGAGGAAATATCCTGACTGTTTTCCTCCTCGCCTGAGAAATTTGTCTCCATCAGCAGCAAATCCGCTTGTTCGGCATCGCATTGCCAAACCACATCGCTGCAATCATCGGAGAGAATTCCCAATGGGCGGCAGCCGCCCAAGCTTTCCAGCCAATCCGCCGTCCGGCGGGTTCTGGCGGGGGTGGTGAAACATACCGCTGCTTTGGGCAGAGTCGGCTCTGCCAAGGAAATAGCGGCAGCGGATTCCCGCTTTCGGAAGATGTTCATGCCGCACCTCCCTACTTCCCTGCCGCATCGACCTTCGGCAGCCGCGTTCCGCATTCGGGACAATACACCGCAATGTCGGTAACAGCCACGCCGCAGCCGGGACAGCAGCGGTGGCGGGAACGGTAGAAATCCAGTAACGTCTCTTCCGGCAGTACCGCGCCGCAATCAATGCAGTGCGTGTTCTGGGTCAAATTGGCTCTGCCGCATTCTTTGCAAATTTTGCGCCGCCCCATGGTCTCCGGACCGAATCCGTACTCCAGCAGCATCACCTGCCGCAGTGCTTTTCTGGTTTGCAGATCGTATTCGGTCATTCCGGTGTTCCCTCCCTTCTGTCCATACCGCCTACCTGCAGTCTCACTCCGCAGGCAGAACAGAACCGGGCATCGGGGTCTTTCAGCTTTACACCGCAACGGTGACAATATGTAGGGTATTCCGACTCCCATGGTGCACAATCCGTGCACAAGTCAGCATTCAGGTTAAACATGGCGGAGGATACATACTGTCCGCATTTGCGGCAACGGTTGAACTTCCACTTACCTTCTGTTTCCCACGCAGTTTCCAGCGCGGTTTCTTCATTTGCCGCCCGAATGGGGCGGGTCACGCAGCATAACTCCCCGGAAATATCGCAGTAGAATCGAAACATATAGTCGCCGTTTTTGTCGGTAAAAACTCGATAGGCCGCTGTCTTCTTTACCTGCTCCATCCGTATCCCTCCCTCTTTTTTTCCTTTTCGGCTTGTAAAGATGCTGCGGGATATGATACAATGTTAACGTTAAAGCGGTCGTTTGCCCGACAATCTAATGGTATCGAACGACCTTTAGGTTGGAGCTGCGCTCCAACCT
>CAKTAK010000074.1:0-2311 GCA_934527315.1 uncultured Oscillospiraceae bacterium | reverse complement strand
TCCTCCAGGCTGTCCGAAATCTGCCGCCGCAAATTTGTATAGGTCAGATTTTCCCCTGCGGCTATAAAATACGGCTTAATGCTCTCGTCATCGCACCACAGTATCTTTTTCAATGTGCCGCCCTTCGACCAGTACAGACTCTTGATAGCCAGATACAAAAACGGTGTCATGATGCGGCGCGTACCTTTTCCGATTTGCGCAAACTGCCCGCCGTCAAAGAAAACGTGTTCTACAGGCAGTTTCGTCTGCGTCAGAAATGCCATGGCAAGATCTGCGCCGATGGAGGAGGCGACCACCATCGCAAGGCAGTTTACATTCTGCCCGTGCAAATAGTTCTCCACCTGACGAACCTCGTCCGCCTTGCCGACATATTTCTGCCCCTCGCAGTACACGGTGGCGGTGGGCAGAATGCAGAAATACCGATCCTGCAAATAATTTGCAACCGGTTCGCTGCTCTCCCCCGTCACGCCCATGGCATGGAAGAACAAAACAGCGGGATTATTCCGGTTTCCAAGTGTCTTAAACTTCATCGTATTTCCTTTCCTCAGTGAGCAAAAATAGTCATAATTCCCGCCAGCACCGCCGCTATGACCGCCATACCAACTGTGCCGAACAGCCATTTTTTCTGTTTGTCCTTCGCAGTGATGTAGGGTTTCAGGTCTTCCGTTCCCGGAATTTCCCATGCGTTCGTATGTCCCACCCAATAGCCGTCAACCAAAAAGCGGTCAATGAGATTCATCACGGATAAGATGACCAGCAGCTGCCAAAAGCCCTGAACGAAGCCCTTTGCGCCGTTGAGCGCATAGACGCAGACCAGCACATAGGCAATGTAGCCGGGGACGCAGACAGCCTTGAAAATCAAAGAATTTCGCTTGATGTTCGCGTGGGTTGTAAGCCCCAGTTTTACACACCGCTCCTGCACCTCCGGGCTGTAAAGATGCACCATGCCCACCGCACCCTTGCGGATACCCATGGCGCAAACCAAAATGAGCAGAACCCCAAGTCCTATGCCCTCTAAAAGCACTTGTAAAAGCATTACTTGTTCCTCCTGAATCCCGCCTCATCCCGGTATTCGGGATGCTCCTTCAAATATGGGTCTTTGTCGCCGCAGATGGTATAGTCGCATTTGCAGCCGTCCACGCAAGTGCTTGTCCGCACCAGTCTTGCGTGGAGCAGCTCCATGGAAACATAGTCCACATTGCACAAGGCGGGCATGATATCCGTAAGACCGTGCTTGATGGCAAATTCCGCCGCGGGACAAGCGGTAAATTCATAATAGATGGGCTTATCTTTATCGTAAGGCGCCACCGTCATCTCATAATCGTGCCATTTGTCGCAGCCGTGTTTCGCCCGCACAAATGCCTTGTATATCAGTTTCCTCCAGAACGGCTTGTTGCAATCCACAAAGCCCAGTTTTCGGAAAGACGGCAGAATCAGATTTTCCTCCATCTCCTCGATCTCACGAAAGGATGTGACGGCTTTGCAAACCGTATAATAGCTCATGATGGCAATGCAGTCGTAGGTGCCGCCCGCGCCGTTGTGGAAGTTCCGTTTGCCGCCCAAATCGGTGCGCCAATCCGAAAGAAAATCCGCATACTGCCGCTGCACTTTTTCCCATATCATCTCCCGTTCTGCCGCAGGATAGTGCATGGCGATTTTTGCCCGTATTTCTTTCTTGCAGGGTTTGGAATACAGCACATGGCAGCTGCGATCGAATTGCAAATCATTGTCTTTCATCGTTTTTTCTCTCTCCTTGGTTTCTGTTTGCTTGCGCGAGAGTGACTTCGGTTTAACCCGCTTTCCGGCAGACGAACCACGCCATGCTCTTCACTGTTCCAAGTGTTACGGCTGCATACGTTCTCTCCAGCCGATTTTTCAAACCGGAAACCGTCTCATAAGGCGGCGTGAAAAATCCTGCTTTTTCGTAAATGTGCCGGACGAACCAATCTGTCCGCCGTTGCTCTCCCGCCACATAAAAGCAGCCGCAGAATGTTCCGCCGGGTTTCAGTACCCGAAATGTTTCCCGGAAAGCCGCCTCCTTGTCGGGGAAAGCATGAAAGCCGTTCAGCGACAGAACGATGTCGAATGTGTCGTTCGCATAAGGGAGCGCACTCACATCACCCTGCCGGAAAGTTACATTTTTCAGGTGCAGACGGTCAGCCTTTTCCCGTGCCTGCCCCATCATATCCGCCGAATAATCCAGACAGGTAATGTCCGCCTCTGGCATCGTCTGATAAAGCGGCATGGTCAGAATGCCGGTTCCCACCGGCACTTCCAGCAGCTTGCCGGAGAAATGCTCCGGAATACCGGA
>CAKTAK010000073.1:0-2435 GCA_934527315.1 uncultured Oscillospiraceae bacterium | reverse complement strand
GCATCTGTGGATGTAAGTATTGCAGACAATCTAATCCATTCCCAAGAATCTGGTAGTTCAAAAGGAATAATATCATTAATATTTTCTTCCTTAGAACCACGCTTTTCATAATGAGAATTATCCCGTCTGAAAATGACGGATTCGTGCTTGTCCTTTTTGATTTTGCCTTCCTTGATGAGCCGCTGCTTTTCCACCCGGATACGCTCCAGCAGAGCCTCTGCAGGCTCGTCTGACGGGTCTTGCGGTACCAGCTTGCCCTGGACTGCCTCTTGCAGAATCGACTTCTTGAGAGCTTCTGGGAAGGCTGAGTTTAAGGTTTCGGTTTTTTGGTACGCCACATCGTATGCAGAAACAGCAGAGGCAACCTCGTCAATCTTCTCAACAATACGCTGCTGCTCCTCCAGCGGGGGTATTGGCACTAATAGAGAGGTCATTGTTTCTGTGCCGACCCTGGGCATTTTCACGCCGTAAGTAATGCTGTTGATGAGATTGTCGACATAAGGGGATTTCAGATAATTGACGATGTAGTTTGGATCGATTCCGCCGTATACACGAAATGGTACGATTTCTGGCGTACAAATGCCGTCATCGGGGGCGACAAGAATTTTCAACAGGTATGGGCGCAACTTGCTGTAGAGAATGTCACCCTTTGTAAATACGGTCTTATCACCAACCGCTTTGCGTTCACCGACTGTTTTATGCTCTAAAAGCCTGCCGCCTTTTTCGATGTCCTCCAAATCCAGACCCCAAATCGAAGGATCGGCGCTTGTTGCATTTACTTTCTGCTTGGCTCCTGCATAGGACGATATGTTGCCCAACCGCACCCACTCCCACGAATCAGGGATGTCAAACGGTACCTCATCCGTCAGCGACCGCACTTCATCGCCGATTTTCTCATAAGGAGTATTATCGACACCTTTAAGATACCAACACCGCCATGACATGACATCAAATCGGCAGAATGTATCCGAACAGCAAAAATTTCCCTGTCAAAAGACAGGGAAATTTTTTGGTACGCCCGACTGGATTCGAACCAGCGGCCTTTAGAGTCGGAGTCTAACGCTCTATCCAACTGAGCTACGGGCGCATATTTGATTGTGGGTTTCTGCGATAGTAGTCAAATAGTAGTCAACAACTAACTATTTTTTCTCTGCCGTTCCCGCAAACGCAGGTGTGGCAATGCTTCGCGCCATATCTCAACTGGAGACGCCTGAAACGTCGGAGTCTAACGCTCTATCCAACTGAGCTACGGGCGCATATTTGATTGTTCCGGCAAGAGATATTCCACTCACATGTCGCTCGATAGTATAACAGATTTTTCCGGTCATGTAAAGCCTTTCTTTGCAAAAATTTTTATCCCGCCAAAGATTGTTAAAAAATTTGACAAGTCCGGCATTTTATTTTAAAATAGTGATAACATATTTTTTCAAAGCAGGTGGATCAAATCATGAAAAAAGAAAATATCTCGGACGCCGTTATTCGTCGGCTTCCTCGGTATTATCGGCAGTTGACCGATCTCTATCACCGCGGCATTGTCCGCACCTCCTCTCACTCTCTGGGGCAGGAAATGAATATTACCGCTTCTCAGATCCGTCAGGATTTCAGTTGTTTCGGTGAGTTTGGCCAGCAGGGATATGGATACAACGTTGAGGAGCTCCGTTCCGAGATCGGTCACATTCTGGGTGTGGACAACGATCACCATCTCATCATGATCGGCGTCGGCAATCTGGGCCGCGCATTACTGAATAACTTTCCCTTTGAAAACACCGGCTTCACCGTGGACGCCTCCTTTGACGTCTCTCCCGAAGTGATCGATACGCAGATCAACGGCATCCCCGTTTATTCGACCGACGAGCTGGATTCCTACATCAAGCGTCACGCCGTAGACGTTGTCGTTCTGACTATCCCTCAGGCTGTGGCGCAGGCTACCGCCAACCGCCTGATCGATCTGGGCATCCGCGGCTTCTGGAACTTCACCAATGTGGAGCTGTCCAGTCCCAATCCGGATGTCCAGTTTGAAAACATTCACTTTGCCGACAGTCTTCTGACCCTGAGTTACCGCATCGCCAATCATTGAGAAAGGAACTCCCCATGAAAAAGTTGGCTCTGTTCCTATCCGTATGTGTGCTTTTGACCTCTGCCGTTTGGGTCGGTGCTGCCGGAGATGCAGGAGATCCGCTGGCTTCCCTTTCTTACCTGAACAGCGATTTTTCCCAACGTGCAGAGAAAAAAATCGATCAGGCATTGGAAAAGTCGGATGAAGATCTGGCCGAACGCCTGGAAAGCGGCGCGGTGGGCGAAGCATCTGCCACCTGGCGGGAAACCCGCCTCAAGGAGGGTGACACGCTCCACGGCGTCACAGGCACCGGCGTTCTGCTGCTGGCCGGCCGTGGGCGCGTGACCTATTCCTCCGGTGCCGTGGTGGACGTTACCAC
>CAKTAK010000072.1:0-2460 GCA_934527315.1 uncultured Oscillospiraceae bacterium | reverse complement strand
GAAGATCACAGAAGATGCCGACGGACTGCGGTGAGATCATCAAGATTGATCGGAAAGGCCGCCTCAGCCGCAGTACCTTTGATGCGGCGGCGCTTTACTGCAACCATTGGGGCTGCTACAGTTTCCCGCTTGCAGACCATCACCCACAGACGGAGCGGGAGAGCGTTCGTGTACTGAAATCTATTGCGGCGACTTTTGGATATACCGATGAAATGATCGACCGCTTGTTTGACCGTGGCTTTACTACGGACGAAATCGAAGAATGGCTGTATTGCGGAGAAATATGAAGGGGGGTGAGCGTATGGAGAATGCAGTAGGAAAGGCATCTGCAAGCCACAGAAGTACGGATGTATACTGCAACTTTGAATTTGCTGTACGCAAAACGCACAGCCGCAGCAAGGCCAGCAGCCGCGCAAGCATAAAGCAGAGCGGCACAGGGAGAAAGGAGAGATAAAAATGTATTTCGTGAAACCGCCTGATCCGCCGCCGATGCTGGCGGTCTGGATGTTTTTCAAAAACTTGATTTGGGTTTATTAAAAGGAAGGAGGAAAATAGTACATGGAATGGACGTTCGCTGGCTTTGTGACTACATTGACCGTACTGCTGGTTTTAGACCACGCTATTGCAACTAACTGAGTTGAAAGGAGATGTTGACTTTGCCTATTCTATTTGCCATTACTGGCTCCGCCCTCGGTTGCTTTGCTGAGGGTGCCATCTTGGGTGCCTCGGTTTATCTCGTCAGCCGGGGTGTACGCAATCCGCTGAAAAACAGAAAGTAAAAATAACCGCCTAACATTTCTGTATTTCATCAGGAATGGGGAGGTATAATTTTGTACGAACTTGACTGTGAGCTTTTAACAATCGAAGACCTTTGCGAAGTCTTAATGATCGGACGCAATACAGCATATCGCCTGCTGAGTTCAGGGGCAATACGAGCATTCCGTATTGGTCGCTGTTGGAAGATACCTCGAAGCGCAGTTAATGAATTTTTGACTGCACGAAGATCTGTCCTGTAAATACCCTTGACAGCGAAGTTTAGGCGTGTCAATTTTACAATTTCGATTATACATTGCTTTTGTGAACCATTACCCATCATCTGCTGTTATAGATCGTTTTTGAAAATTGTGCTCTCCTAAACGCATAGAAAAAGGGCTGCCTGAGCAGCCCTTTTCTTTTTGATACTTTACTTGACAGGGATGACTTTATGATGTGTGACATTCCTCATATGATTGAGGAATTGATAATAATCGAGCTTCTTCCCTCCGTATTTATGCCCATCGCTGAATGCTGTTTGATTCATTACAAAATGCACGTGCAAATCATCCGTGTTTGTATGGACTGCGTATACCATCTGATATTCGGGTGTGTAGTGCTGAATGATTTGCGATGCATACTGCGCCGCTTGTTCAGGCGATAGTCCAGAATTAGAGCCAAAACTTAAAATAGAGTGACGGACTCGTTTGCCGCAGTTCTTACCATAAGACTCAGAAACAGCTTCCATTTCTTCGGCAGCATGGTTTATATCTCTGATGTTACAGCTTCCAATATACGCAGCTTTCCGAGGATTTGTGATGTAGTGGATAGAAGCATTGTAAGCATTATCATCATGAAATTTATTCTTTTGCCCAAGACCAGTAACTTTATATGTATAACTATTACTCATAATATATTGCCTCTTATATTACCTTTCTATAATTATTCTTATCATATTTCTATTTAAATTATATGGGGGTGTACCCCCCTCCCCCTTTTCCGCAGGGAAAAGGATTTTGACCTCCTTTAATTTTCATGTTCAATGGCTAATCAAAAATAACATTCAAAAATCTCAATTAATCTATCATCAATTCTGTCTCCTTACACTTTTGTCCACCGCCTATTGTGATGGCTGACAAAACGATATGGGTGAGACACACGGATGAGTTGTTATTTTCTTTGGTCTTTGCTTGACTTTTCTTCCGAGGTTTGCTATGCTGTGTCTACAATTTAACGTGGCTCAAATCTTTCACGGCAATATATACACCACGCCTACATGGCTGATATTATGGGTTTAATTCCCATCTGATTTGAGTTTTTTAGCGTAGCACAATTGACAGTGCACCAGCTTGTTCTGGATGCTGAAGGTTTAAGTCCTTCCGCTAACAACCCCTTTTCGATTTTGGGGGATTGTTAGAGGGAGGACTATCTTTTTTATTCTCCCTCATTAATCCTCAGTTGGGTTGTCACACACAAAATGAAGGAGCGAACGAACCATGTATGAAGGCACAAATACTCTTGGCGTTACAATCAGCAGGCAGTATCTTTGGGATAATCTACCTGAAAGCTGCTACCTTATCCAAGAGCCTAACGTAAATGTGGTGAATGTACTCAACGAAGAATTCAAAACTTGGTGCTATGTGCAGCCTGTTATGATTGCCGCTCCTACAGGCAGCGGCAAAACTTCGCTTGTTGTGCAGATCGCGC
>CAKTAK010000071.1:0-2674 GCA_934527315.1 uncultured Oscillospiraceae bacterium | reverse complement strand
CTGCGGCAGCCGCAACCTGCGCCTTTATATGGGATCGCCTTCTGCCGGTTTATGAGCCGGTTATCGGCGGTTGGTTTGTGGAATGGGGCAGCTTTTTCATAGCAGCCGCCATCGGTTATTCCCTCTGGCGCGATGTGATAGAAGGGTATGGAAACAGCCTGATTTTCCAGGAAGAACGCAAGCAGGTCATCCGTCAGCTTTCTATGCAGACCGAATACAGCCGTCAGGTTTCTGAGGCAGCGGCAGAAAACAGAAGGCTGATCCACGACATCAAACACCATCTGCGTACCATAGACCGCATGGCCTCTGAACATGGGCAGACAGAGATCTGCTCCTTCCTGTTACAGGTAGAGGAACAGGTTGCGGCGTCATCGGGTCACTCCCATGTTGCGTTCTGTAAAAATCCCGTCGTAAATGCGCTGATTGAATACTACTACGGCATGGCGCAGATACAAGGGACAGAATTTCAGGTGCGGCTCGATCTTCCTGATCAGATGCCTCTTACCGATGTGGAACTGTGTACGGTGCTGGGCAATCTTTTGGACAATGCCGTTGAGGCGTGCAGCCGCCAAAAGCAAGGGGTGCGCCGCATTTTCATCGCAGGCGAAACCAGAGGCAATATGTACTTTTTGAAGATTGAAAACACTTACGACGGTCTGGCCTTGCAGGAGGGAAAAACATTCCTCTCCCGAAAGGGTGCATCTGCTGATCATGGAATCGGGCTTTCCTCTGTCCGAAAAATCATTGAAGGCCATGGCGGTGATCTCGATCTTGTTCCTGGTGAGGAATCCTTTCTTGCTGGAATTACAATACAGATGTAAAAACCGTTTTTTATCTGCTCAAAGCAGTTTTTGCGGAATATTGCGAAGGACACCCTCGCTTGTGCTTTTTAGATTTGTTTTGCAATCGCAGACAGCTCCTAAATAATGCGTAGAATGTCATTTTGATAGATTTCAAATGGAAATCCTTTCGTTGACATAAAAAAAGCTGATTGGTTTTCCTTTGAGAACCAATCAGCTTTTTTCCATATAATTCAATTACTGCAGAGTCAAATGACTTCGAAGTCGTATTCCTCAACCATAACTATATGTGAGGTAAACGGCGTCCATATCATACGGCAGGAAGGGCATGCCTCCGCCGATGCTGCTGCGATGGAAATACATTTCCTCGCCGGAGGGTGAAACGCAAATGGGGAAACAACCGCTGAGCGATGTGCCCACACCTGCGGACATCTCCAGTTCCAGACAATCCCCATTCATGCGCCACACGCCGTGGAACGCCGGATTGGTGTTCTCGGCAAAGTTGTACAATTTCGCAATTCCCGCATATTCCGGGTCGCAGTTACCGTACGCCAAGTCCAGCATCCAATCTCCGTACACCCAAGTGGTGTTGGCCAAGCCTTCATTGGTAGGCGGCAGCCAGGACGCGTCTCCCAGCGGATTCCAGACATTGGGGTCGTTGATCACGCTCGGGTCGCCGAACACGGAAAAGTCCATCAGCATGGGCGCGTAATTTTCACCGGTGGGTGCAATAATCCACCCGGATTCGTCTGCCAACGGGCACCATGTCACCGTCGCTCCCTCGTTTGTCACAAGGTTTATTTCTACGTCCGGTTCATCGGGCCATTCCTCGTAATTTGAATACAAAAACACGGGTTGGGCACATTCTTCCCGGTAAAGCACATCGTCGGCAACCGGCCACACGCCATAGCCAACGGTCTGCCATGTAACATGGTTCACCGCAAGACTGGTGTTTTCGTCTCTGGGCACCACGCAGTACAGGTCGCCGTAACCGGGTCCCAGAACACACTCATCGGGAATGGTCAGCAAAAACGGCAGGGTGTCAACCAAATACTCATGGTTTTCCAACAGCCAATCCTGCAGGGAGAGGGTCTCCCCCGGCTCCCGATAACCCAGATAGCACACCGCACCGGTATACTGCTCATTATCCACCATGCATGACCGCAGCCAAGCGAGAGACTGCGCCGCCAGTTCATCGTCATTCTGAAGTGCATCATCGTCCGGCTCATCGTTGTCTTCGATGGTGACATTTACGCTGCCCTTCCCGTCCACAGGGTCTTTGGACGTTTTATTTCCGCAGGCAGTCAAGCTCAAGGCCATGATTACACACAACAGTATGGAAAGCCATCGGTTCCAAGCCAAAGATTTCATGGTCTGACTCCCCCCTTTTAGAATTTTCCGCTGCGTCCGCTGCCACCGCCGCCGCTGCAGCTGCTGGTACCGGAGCTGCCGCTGTCGCTGCTGCTGGAAATCTTGCTGCGAACCTCGGTGGTGTGGGTGTAGCGGTCATACTGCTTGCTCAGCTGCAAGCCGCCCGGTGCAACATACTCGTTTGCCTCGACTTTCTGATGCACGGTTTTCATGCCGCGCTTTAAGAACAGACAAATCGCGCCGGACAAAATGCAGGAGGCTGCAACGGCAACTGCAATCAGCGGTGCCGGGCTTTCCCGCACAGGTTTTCCAGCGTCTGCCCGGGTCATGTACTCGTCGCAAGTGCTCAGATAATTGGAAGCGCCGCCATACCAGTCATCTTCTTTGAAGTTGCCCAGGAATGCCTTTTCCAATTTCTCCTGACCATAGCTGTTAAAGGCGGTTTCCGCATACGTACCGTAAACAAACATGGCGTAATCCCGCTCCGCCATGCTCAGCAGAAT
>CAKTAK010000070.1:0-2687 GCA_934527315.1 uncultured Oscillospiraceae bacterium | reverse complement strand
GACGACAAAAGAAAAGCCGCCGATGGTTTGATCTCTACGATCAAGGCCACCAGCGACCGTGTTCAGATAGAGTGGAAGATCTGACATTTCCGCTCTATCGCCCCTCATTTCTATTTTATCTTGTTTGTACCCCTTGTACACCGATGTTTATAAATCTTTTTATCCAGTGAAAAAATTCGATTGCTGAACTGACCGCCGGGCATGTCGCTCAACACTTCCCGGTAAATTTCCATACGGCTGTCGATTCGGTCAATATACGACAGCAGCTCGCTTTCCGCGCACATGGGTACCACCGCGGCGCCGAATTCCGGCTCCCCATGATGAGACAGCACCAAATGCTGCAGCAAAACGCGCTTTTCTTCCGGCGTATTCAGCTCCGCTGCAATCTCGCCGATTTCCTGCGCGCCCATCACCAGATGGCCCAACAGCTGCCCCTCCAGAGAATAGCTGTTCACCAAGCCCAAATGGGAAAAACTGAATTCATGCTCTTTCTGCAAATCGTGGGCAAATGTTCCCGCCAGCAGCAGGCTGCGGTCCACGATTTCCGAATACAATCCCGCCAGAAAATCCGCCAGACGGAGCATATTGCCCGTATGCATCAGCAAGCCCTGCAAGAAACCATGGTGTACGCTCTTTGCCGCGGGAATGTTCTGAAATGCAGCCTTGTGCCGCTCCATCAGTTCCAGGCAAATGGCGCGATAATCCGGGTCCTCAATGGATTGCAGCAGCTGCTCCACTTCCCCGAACATTGCATTGGCGTCAATGGGTGCCACGGGAACCAATTTGGAAATATCCACTACATCCCGGTCCTCTTTCAGACGAATCCGTTCCACCGTCATCTGCAGGCTGTTCCGGAAAGTGCTGACAGTTCCCCGGATTTTTGCAATTTTTCCCTCGTCGCTCTGGCTGATGGGTCCGGTATAGTCCCATACCTTAGCATCCATGGTTCCGCTTTGGTCCATCAAGGTTAGATTCAAGAAAGGCTTGCCGTTGTTGGCAACTTTCGGGGTCACGGCTTTCAGTACATAAAAGCCCTCTGCCTCGTCTCCCGCCTGAAGCTCTGCGAGCAGCTGGTCGCGTATCATAGTTTCACTCACCTATCTACTAAATTTCTGTTTTTTCTTACTCGTCGTCCGCCGGACCGTCTTCCATCCGGTTGAACCGTTCCAAAAAGCTGTGGGTTTCCCCATCGGTTTTGTATCCCACAAATGTATCCAAGGACACTGCATGAATGCTCCGGAACACACTGGTTTCCACATTGGGATTCACCTTTTTCAGTTCCCGCAGCAGCTCCTTAATTTCCTGCCGCTTGGACACGCCATGCTCAATGGCAGCCGCCTCCGTAAAGCGGCAAGCGCATTGAATGAACTTCAAATCGTTATAGCGCATCCACGCAATGATGTCGTCCTCATGAACGCAGTACAGCGGACGAATCAAGGTCATTCCGGGGAAATTGGTGCTGTGCAGCTTGGGCAGCATCCCTTGCAGCTGTGCGCCGTAAAACATACCCATTACCGTAGTTTCAATCACATCGTTGAAATGGTGGCCCAATGCAATTTTGTTGCACCCCAATGCCTGCGCCCGGCTATACAGATACCCCCGGCGCATTCTTGCGCAAAGATAGCAGGGGTTTTTCGGCGTACTGTTTGCCACATCGAAAATATCGCTTTCGAAAATTTGAATTGGAATTTGCAGCAGCTCCGCATTTTTCTCAATCTGCGCCCGATTCACCGCATTATACCCCGGGTCCATCACCAGGTAAACCAAGTCAAAGGGTACGTCGCTGTGTTTCTGCAATTCCTGCATCAGCTTTGCCATCAGCATGGAATCCTTGCCGCCGGAAATGCAAACCGCAATTTTATCCCCCTCTTGAATCAGTTCATAGCGTTTCACCGCTAAAATAAACTGGTTCCAGATGGGCTTTCTGAATTTTGTAATCAAGCTGCGCTCAACGAGCTGATGGGGTTCCAGATTTTTCTTCATTGTTTCTTTCCCTGTTCTCTTCAATCTGCAATCAAATCTTTGATGACTTCTCCGCCGATAATCAAGCCTACCACCGAGGGCACAAAAGCATTGCTCCCGGGAACGGCTCTGCGCGCGGTATTTTCCTCGGCGCAATCGGCTAATAATGCGCCCCGGGGCTGCATCGGTTCTTCCTTGGAGTAAACCACCTTTAATTTCTTGATGCCCCGCTTTTTCAGTTCCCGGCGCATCACCCGCGCCAACGGGCAAACGGAAGTTTCGTAAATATCCGCTACTTCAAAGGCAGTCGGGTCCATTTTATTCCCCGCGCCCATACTGCTGATGATGCGGGTGCCCGCCCGGTTTGCCTGCTCCACAAGCGCAATTTTCCCGGTCACGGTGTCGATGGCGTCCACCACATAGTCATATTGGGTAAAATCAAACTGTTCGGCTGTTTCCGGGGTGTAAAACGTCTGATATGTATGAACTACCGCTGCGGGATTGATTTCCAAAACGCGTTCCTTGGCTACGTCAACCTTATACTGCCCCACCGTTTTCCGGGTGGCAATAATCTGCCGGTTGATGTTCGTCAGACACACCCGGTCATCGTCAATCAAATCCAGTGTTCCCACACCGCTGCGCGCCAGCGCCTCCACGGTATATCCGCCCACGCCGCCGATGCCGAACACCGCGACCCGAGCGCCGTACAGCCGCTCCATTCCCTC
>CAKTAK010000069.1:0-3169 GCA_934527315.1 uncultured Oscillospiraceae bacterium | reverse complement strand
TCGGTAACATGGAACAGGTTGTTCTCCGGATGTTCCCAGTCAATGTATTTCAGGTTGAAACTGAGGGTTTTGCCCTCACCCACAGTCTCTGGATAGCTTTTGCCCAGCAGTAGGGCATCATAGATTTTTTCACTGGAGCGGACCAGCCCATCAGTTAAAGGCTCGTCCAGATCATCCATAGCCCGCTCAATATTGGCGGCGGAAAACTCGTTTTCCGCACCAGCGAAGGCATAACGATTGAGCCGTCGCAACTGTCCCCGGAGAATATCTTTGAGCAGCACATGGTACCGGCTGCCTCTCTGCGCCTCGCAGTCCTCCGAGGATATGTAGGTATAGCCCATGGACCGCAGCAGATCAATGGCCGGCTGTTGGCTGATATTCTTTTCTAAGTACAGAGATTTGTCCATGGTTGCCTCCTTTCGGAAATATCAGTAAACGCAGGATTAGCGGGGCGGGAAATCCCGCCTCGCTCTCCTGTCTCTGGATTTACTTTTCTTTGCGGACTCCCTTAAAAGGAGTGCCATCCTTTTTGACATCCATAAAACGACCGGTGTCACTGTCTCGCTTTACCCATTGTTTTGTAACAGGGTTGAAAGTCTGAGAACGGTCTTTTACCGCACCGTTTCTATGTCCGTCGCCGCTGGGAGGATTGGTTGCCATGCGTTT
The DNA here is from genome assembly GCA_934527315.1 of uncultured Oscillospiraceae bacterium. GTDB lineage: Bacteria > Bacillota > Clostridia > Oscillospirales > Oscillospiraceae > HGM13010. The sequence goes on along the minus strand of CAKTAK010000069.1, from coordinate 2,503 downwards.
TCACCTCCTTTCACTGCCATTTGCACATAGCAAAATAGGCAAGAGTTGCTTCACAAATTTCCTCAGGAGATTTGCCGAGGTCAATGATTTCTTTCAGATCAGACTTCATTTTTTCCGTGTAGTTCTGCCCATTGTCTACAATCTTCTTTAGCAGTTCTTTGCAGGCATGTTCCTGCATTTCTTTTTCCGTCATGTTTTTACCCTCACAATACCCGTCAGCAAGAGCTGCATCAGGGCTTTTTTCTTTCGTTTTTCCTGCTCGATGTCTTGCTGAAGTAGTTCAATTTCACGGTCAGCGGTAGAAAGAACTTTGGAAATATAATTTTGCTCCTCTTTTGTCGGCAAGGGAATAGGCATATCAAAGAAATCGTCATCTGAAATACTTATTCTATCATGCCGCGCTCCGTAATTCGCAACTCCCTTCACATATTTGTACCAACAAGACGATTGAAAGTAGTATTTCAGGAAATTCTGACTAATCTGTGGCGAGGAAATGGTGAACACTGTGTAGAGTGGAGACATAATGCCAGTCTCACCAGTTTCATTCACATTAATTGGGCCACATGGTGCGGTGACTGAAATTCGAGGGTTGTAAACAAATGCACCCGGAATAACAACATAGTAACCATCAATTCGTTCCTCGCTTGCTATTTCTTTATCAAATTCTTGATCTTGAGATACAATTCCATGTTGAGCACTGTTAGATAGAACGAGGCGATATTGAAAACCATGGTTTTTCTTTTTTTGTTTCTCTGTTAACTTTTTTAATGGTTTTATCTTCCACTCTTCACTAACCCCCGGAAGGCGCTTTTTGCCTGTCAAAAGCTGTTGCATGAGATACTTTTTCTGTCGCCGCTTTTCGGCAAGGCGCTTTTCTTTCAGTTCAATCACCTTGTCCTGGGTGGTGAGGATAGCGGCAATCTTGGCACGCTCATTTATAGATGGCAACGGCAACACAAACTCTAAAAATTGAGAAAAATGAACACGCTGTTTCTCAACCAATGATCCCGTGGAGACCCGATTGTAGTAGGTGATCATAGGACCGCAGGTTAGAAAGCTATCCATAAACGGCAAATCGCTTTCATGCACAGTTGTAAAAATATCGTAGTACCCCGAAACGGCAACCGGCAAATTTCCTTTATGTCTGGCAACCGAACCAAACCGAAGGTTCATTGGATTATAGGCATAATAATTCGGCCTGACAATCTTATACGAATCCTCTTTTTTGACAAGGTGACTCCTTTCATATCGTTCTGTTTTCGGCGTGACCCCATCTTCTATTGTAAGACTGTACAAAGGATACTTATCTAAATCGTCTGTATACTCACTGGTGCTGGTAAAAAGAGTGGAAAATAAGGTTTCGTTCCATTCTTCAGGCACAATTCCCAGTTTCCCTTTTTTATACCCTGCAGGAACTTCGCCCCGGCACATTTGCTCTATTCGCTGTTTGATTTCCGGTTTCATGGTATCACCTGTTCAAATTCTTGCGGTGTCAATTTTATATCCCTGTCGGCTCAACTCCCGAATCAAACTGAGGGCCACCTCATCCACTTTGTTCTGGAAGGGAATATAAACAAGCCCTTGAATATCCGAAGGCTTTTCAAAATCAGCAGCTTCTTTCAACAAAATCGCAACCCGTTCTCTTCCTAATTTGGCAAGGAACATACCCAGTTCCAACACGACATTTTGACGAACTCTGGATTTGTATGCAGTTTCTGATTTGGCCTTTCCGTCATCGTCAGGTGTTGCCAAAACAATCGCATACCCCACGTCGGAGCCATATTCTTCAAGTTTTTCAATGATTGTTTGGCCACCGGATGCTTGTTGATCCAAAATAATGGGTTCCAGATCCCATCGGCGCAGCAATGCCTCTAACTGTGTACGGGCAATTTCGTCATGCCCGTACACAACAAAAATCTTTCGATTATTCTGCTTAGCCGTGCCTTCCAGAATGGCTTTAATCTGATCCTGTGCTTTTCCCTGTACAGTATATTTTCCTGTGTTAAAGCAGTTGATTTTTCCTCCATTGCTGAGACAGATACATTTTCCGTACTGGATTTCTTTGATCTCAGTAATCGATATCGAGTCACATGCTTCAACCTTTGCTTTGATTTCTTCAAATGTCATTTAACACACCTCATCCTTTCATTCATATTTATTGTTTTAGCCGCTTCACATCCGCGGTCAGCTCGTCCACATCGTCCGACGTTTCCAGCATCCGGCGGTGGGCATCGTACTGCTCATATTGCTCCAGTGCCAGTTTTTCAGCCACTTCCCGCTTGACCGTGCCGAAATTCTCCAAAACCTCTCGACCATTAAAACGCAGGAAATCTGCCAACTTACTCTCCCAATCCGCCATGTACATAGGGTTGTGTCCTTTGGCCTGCAGTTCCGCATAGTCCAGATACATATTCACAATAAGATTTAGCGTGCTGATCTCCTCGTGGGTCATGTAGTTTTTCGCTACCGTCACATCGCCTCGACGAACCTTGATCCCCTTGAA
>CAKTAK010000068.1:0-3560 GCA_934527315.1 uncultured Oscillospiraceae bacterium | reverse complement strand
TAGAATAGCCAAAGAAATATTGTTTTTAACCGCAAGGCGGCTCCTCTTTGGAGTTGCCTTGCGGTTTTTCTCTAATATCGCCAAAAAGTTCAGGATTCGACTGCAATCGAACAAAATCAGACGATTACCGACGGGCATTGTAGAGCGATTGTATGACACAAAACGGCATTTATCGTGTATGATTGAGATACGGAGAATATGGATGTTTACACGGAATTTTTACCTGATGACCGTTCATACAACAATCCTCTGCCATCCCATTTTTACAGTGAAAACAGAAAATTGGGGTATCCCTAACGGCTGGATTTAGTTCCGGCATAGCAGAGGTTTTATGCCAAGGTCTACCGCTGGCCGAGAGGCCCGCCCCTGCTGCCCTTTCTCTGTTCTTATCCTAATTTCTAACAGGAGGGGTATCAAATGCCTTTAGTTTATTATGTGCCTGAGTACGAGCGAGATGCTTCGCAGACCCCGCTGGATGCCGAGCGCCTGTTACGGCTTCTCGGTTTGAGCGGCAAATTGACTGGTTTCCGCTATGCGGTCTACATGGTGGAGCAAGTTCGGGATCAGCCGGAGAATATGATTCTTATTACCAAGCGCCTCTATGCACAAACGGCGGCGCATTTTCAGACCACGCCCAGCTGCGTCGAGCGCAATCTCCGCACGCTTATTCAGAGCTGTTGGAATTATCCTGACCACAGCTTTTTGAACCTGATTGCCGGGGCTGAATTGCGACAGCCGCCGACCAATTCCCAGTTTATCGACATTCTGGCCGCTTACCTGCGAAATTGACCGACAGGGAGAAAGGCGGCGCTGCCGCCTTTCTCTTTTGCCTGTCACCGGAAATGTGGCTCAATTTGAGACGGATTTCGACACTGCCGCCATTCGGCACGAATGTATCGGCAACGGTGCATCTGTGCGGGCTGGCGACAGTCCGAGAATTGAATAGGTCTATTGGATACATCCGATATGCGCCCGAAAGGAAAGCCGTGCGGGATTGAGCAGGCCATGATCCCAACTTGAGAGAGGAGGTATAGGGGGAGCAGCCTTCCGCGCACAAACAAGCCGTGGCTGGCTTGGGGGCGATGACCCGCATATCGGGGAGATACGATTGTCCAGCCTCAGTCCGAGCGTTGAAACGGCCTTGAAAGGCCGTGAGCCGTCGCAGGCAAAGGGGACAACCTGTGAGAACCGCAGGGGGTGAAATTCCCGTGTAAGGTGTGCCAGCACCGTCCAATATGTTCCTGAAATGTACCTGCCAACAAACAAAACTACATCAAAGGCCGCGCCTGCATGAGGGCGCGGTTTTTGTCGATTTTAGACTAAGAAAAAAGTACCGGGCAGCCCTACTGCCCGGTTAAATTGTTTTTAGATGGAAATAATGCTTTTAGGGAGGTGCAACCTTGGAAAAGCAAGAAAAGCAACACAAAATTGGAGCTGCAACCTATGTAGTCGAGAGAGTGTTTACCAGCAGCAAAACGCCGCAAGAAGTGGTGGCGGAGGAAATCATTACCACGGCTAAAAAAGTCGATTTTTTTGACCACTCAGGAAAGAAAATGGTATAATATTAGTGTAAATGAGTGGTTCCAGAAAGGAGGACATCATGCGGAACCACATCAAACTCGCTGATATTTACTGCCGCTTATCCGATGAGGAAAAGAAACATAAAAACGAGTCCGAGAGCATTACAAATCAACGTGCAATCATTAGGGACTATTGTGAAAAGCACGATATTATCATCGTAAAAGAATTTGTAGACGATGGCTATTCTGGCGGCAATTTTGAGCGCCCTGGCTTTCAAGCGATGCTGGATCATCTTTCGACCGGAAAGGCCAATATGGTCATTACAAAAGACCTTTCCCGGCTTGGCCGTGACATGACGGAATCAAGTTACTACGCAGAACGCTTTTTCCCTGAAAACGGTATTCATTATCTGGCTCCCGGTAATGACTTTGACTCCATGGGAGACAACCTGATGGCACCGTTCCAATTTGCCATGAATGATGTGTACCTGCGTGATACTTCCAGAAAAGTCAAGCAGACGTTAGACATGAAACGGAAGAAGGGCAAGTATGCAGCTTGTCCGCCATACGGCTATAAAAAAGCGGAGCGTACCACCGACCAGCTTGTTCCCGATGAAAATACAGCACCGATCGTCCGACAGATTTTTGAATGGGCATCAACGGGACTTTCAACGCGGACGATTGCAAACAAACTGAACGAACAATGTATCATCCCGCCTTTGAAATACAGGGTTGAATATCGTGATAAATTCACCCCACAGGGAGCATCCAGAGCGTCAGACTACTGGAACTATACTACGGTTAAGCGTATCCTGCGAAATCGCGTCTATTTGGGACACACCGTACTTGGGAAAACCCGTAAGGTCAATGTGAAGTCCAAAAAGAAAATCTCTATTCCACAGGAAGATTGGTGCTTTACAGAAAATACCCATGAGCCATTGGTGACACAAGAGCAATTTGACCGAGCAGAACATTTCCTCGGAGAAAACACAAAGTCCCATGCGGCCAACCCTGCATTTCGCCACAGTATTTTTGGCGGGATCGCATACTGCGCTCACTGCGGCACAGCGATGTGTTCCGGTGGTTCGGTCTACAAGGGTGAACGCGCAAAGTATTGGTATCTTGTTTGCAATAACTTGACAAGTCGAACACGAAACCGCTGTGAGCATGGTGCCCGTATCCGGTATGATGACCTAATGGAGATCATTCGGCGTGATTTGAACGAGCTGTTGTCATTTGACGATGATGATATTGAGGCCATCACACAGGCGGCTATTCAACAATCTAATGCTTCGCTTGGCGTCGGTGAGGACAAGGAAAAGTCATTGGCCGATATAGAAATAAGGTTGAAGCGTATTGTCAAGATGATTGAACGAGCGTACCGTGATAACGCAGCCGGAAATTTAAGTGATGAATTACTGGATCAAATGATGGAGCGATTTGGAAAAGAGCGTCAGGAGCTTGAAGAACAGCGTGACAGATTGATTGAGGATACTTCGGAAGAAAGCAATATCCGCGATGCGTATGACTTGTTTTTTGACCTCGCCAGACGCTATTCCCATATCGAAACTTTAGATCGAGATATTCTTCATACCTTCATAGAGCGAATAGAAATTGGTGAAAAAATCTTGCCAGACGGTTTAACGATTGCTGGGCCGCGAACTCCCTACCGGCAAAGTATTCGTATCTTTTACCGCTTTATTGGAGAAATCGCAAAAGACCCTGTACGGAATGTAACAAGGGTAGCAAATCTTTAAGAGGTCAAAAAACATCAAACCACCTTGGTGTGTATTGACTTCAAAATAAAACTGAGTTTTTGTGGTGAATACACACCAAGGGAGGTCGGCGTCAACCTCAAGCAGGGCTACAACGGCGATCTGACCTCCCGCGAGGCTGGCTCTGTCGGCGGCCAGATGGTTAAAAAGATGATCGAGAGCTACGAGAAGAACCTGTAAAAAAGGCTTCTTTCGCAAAGCGCAGACAAAGGGCGCGGCCAACAGGCCGTGCCCTTTTTGCTGTGATGGACGAAATGACAGAAGA
>CAKTAK010000067.1:0-3692 GCA_934527315.1 uncultured Oscillospiraceae bacterium | reverse complement strand
CTACGCCAACACGCCAACCGCCGTTATCGGTGGAGTTCAATGTGCAGCCAGTCACTGTATTATCAGTAAAGGTATGGAAGGTTGCGGGGTTGCAGCCGGCATGACCAATAATACCACCAACAGAGCCCTTTGCAGTAATCTGAGTATTTTCTACCGAGCAATTTGTAACGGTGATATAAGTATCGACCGGACCATCATCTGGTTTATTATAGCCGGAAGTCCAGCCGATCAGGCCACCAACACGAGCACCGCCGGTGCTGATGATTTTACTATCAGTCAGATGGCAGTCATCCAGTTCAATCTTGGGCATCGAATCAACATTGTTGATAAATGCGCCGATACCCTGATTACTCGTACTATCATTGATAGTAACATTAGTCAAGGTCAAATTCTTGACAACGATACCAGAAGTGCCCGCAAAGCCACCTGCAAACAGCGGTGCATTCAGACCAGTAATTTTGTGGTTGTTACCCTCCACAGTAACAACACCTGCACCTGTGTAGCCTTGAACAGTAAGCGATTTCCATTGATAACCAGTCAAATCATAATCTTTATCGATGGTAACAGTAACATTGCCTGAACCAGATTCACCAGCATGAACATCAGTAAACAGTTTCGCCAACTCTTCGCCAGTTCCTATACTTTCTGCTTCCGCTGCGAAAACACCGACGGGCAGCAATGACAGAACCATCATCAGTGACAGCAGGATTGCTAAAAGTCTTTTTTTCATGTCTTTTTCATCCTTTCGTATGTGTTTCTCCCAACTTTTCATTTCCCAACGCGATTGGACCCCTATGCTCCCCGCCCCGCAAGACCGGAAACACAGAAAGTGGGAGACTTGTTGCGGGTCGTCGCGTTTTTCTTCTCGCTACCAATCTTCCTTCCGTACATAACAAAAAAGACCTTGCCTTCGCAAAGTCATGGTTTATCATACGCTACATTTTCGGGAACTTATGCATTTGGAAACGACATTACCCGATTTTCATGCAGGGATTTACATGCTTTGCAGACGCGTCGATTCAGTTATGTCAAGTATTTGATGTCAGTTTAGCACAATTTCAGCAATTGTGCAATATATATATATATATATATATTAGTGAAGTTGCACAAACTTTAAGACTCCTTTTCTATGTATAAATTTCCGGCTGCGGAGTGCTCCGCAGCCGGTTGTTTTATAGTTTTCACGCACATATTCGCCCATTACCCTGCCACAGCCAATCGTTCCATGCTGTACCCCGCAGCCCAACATTTGCAGTAGATTTTCGTGCAGTTTTCGAATCGCGCAAACTGCGCCAATGCCGCGTCCAAATCGCCGTACACTTTCCAAACGCCGGTGTACTTAAAATTCTGGGCATGGTTGTCGATAAACCCTTTTACATCCTCCGGCGGGTACCCGAGAAACAGGCCGATTTCATGGGGGAATTCTTCGTTTTCCCGCACTCGCCGAATCAAATGCGCCACGCAGCGGCTGCAATCTCGACTGTTGGTATATCCAGCGTCATTCAGTAGTTCGACGGCAATTCGGCTTTGCAAATCCTGCTCTAAACTGGACGGACGGAATAAATACAGCAGCACTCGAATTTCCGAAAAGCGAACGGGAATCATGCGCAATCCTTTGGGAAACAACCGCCGGTTGAATTGTCGGAGTTCTTCCAAAAACTGCGCTCGCTGTTCCACCGCGCAGGGATACGTGAACAAGCTGCCGGTTTTGATGCCTGCCAAAGTGGGTGCCGCTTGTTGGATTACAATATCTTCAGACATACAAATTCCTCCATTTTTAACATTATATGTTAGAATTGCCTAACTTCCGGTAAATAAAAAATCGCTATTGCGCAGCGAATGCTTCTGTTAGTATAACCTAATTGCAGCCATTTTACAAGTAAAAATTTACCGGAGCGAAAAATTACTCCGGTAAAATCAGACCGTTGGCAATGCAGATTTCAAGCATCAGCATTCTCGGCTCTTTTTCGGTATCAAATTGTACCGTCGCAACACCGTTTTGTACGGATTGAATGACGCCTCGACCGAAGGTTTTATGGGTCACCCTGCTGCGGACCGTCAGTTTTTGCGCAGCGGCAGTTTGATTCGGCGAAAGCGTTGGTTTCCGAGTCGGTGCGGGGGCGATTTTATAATGTATCGTTCGGTCTCGGCGGGCAAATAAGCCGTCCAAGGTGTCCAATTCCAAGGAATGATTCGGATATTCCACCAACACGCGGTCCCGGCACTGTGCGGATACAATTCCCTGCCCCCGCACTGCGCTGCGGTAGCTCCGCCCACAGAGCGACTGAGAAAAGGGCGCAAATAAATCATCGGAATCAACGGTTTCCTCCGGTTTGCCTTGGGCAACCTCCTCCACAAAGCCGGAGGGCATATCCTGACAACGGAAGAGATATAAATTGTCTTTTGCCCGCGTCATCGCAACGTAAAACAGCCGCCGGTCTTCCTCATATTGCTGCGTATCCTCCGGTGTTTTGCATTGTTCCGCCGGTCTGGCTGGCAGCACGCCGTCCAAAATGTCCAGAAGATAAACCGTTTCAAATTCCAACCCTTTTGCTGCGTGAATGGTGGACAGTTGGAACGGCGCATCGTTGTTCTGACGGGTTTGGATTAAGGTTCGCAATTCTTCCAACCGTTGGAGCAGCGCCAATGCGTTGGGTTCATTTTGCCCCAACAGTTCCAGGATATCCAGTTTGCCGGTATCCAGTTTTCGCTCTCCGGCAAAGAAATCATAGCGCAATCCGCGGCGAATGCGCTTAATGGCTGTTTCTCCGGTGTCTGCGGTCAAATCCTTTAGTGCATTGGTTAACGCGTCCACCATATCCCGGTGATATACCCGCAAATCCGGGTCCTCTGCCAGCTCCTCCGGTATGGTCCGACCGGAGCTTTGACTTCGGCGGATTGCCGATTCCGCCGCAATTTTGGAAATCGGACAGCCCATTTTGTAGTAAATCCGCCGGAATATCTCTCCGTCTGTGGGGTTATACGCAAAATGAATGATGTCCGTTACGTCCATCACAATTTTGTGGGTGAAAAACGTATCCTCAAACCCGCTGCAGCGATACGGCACGTTGGCGCGTTCCAACAAATCCGCCAACGGCAGCGCGCTGTCATGATTTCGATAGAGCACCGTGCAAGGCTCAGCGCCTTGTTCCGCCAAAGCGAACAGATATTGATACTGCGCTGCGCGGTTTCGGGCAGTAATCAACGTCACCGGTGCGCCGGATGGGCGATTCGGACGAATGGTTTTGTCATAGCGGAACTGATTCCTGCTCACAAAGTCATTGGCAGCGGCAATGATTTCCCGAGTTGAGCGGTAGTTTTCTTCCATCAGAAGAATCCGGGCTTGGGGATATTGGGTACGGAAATTCATCAGCGCCTCCGGATAAGCTGCGCGGAACCCGTAGATACTTTGATCCTCGTCCCCCACCATAAACAGATTCTGATATTTCTCTGTCAACAGACGAATGATTTCATGCTGTATTTTGGAGGTATCCTGGGATTCATCCACACACAAATACCGATAGGTCTCCTGAAAATGCTCCAGTACCGCAGGATAGTTTTTCAAAATCGTCAGCGCATAGGACATCTGGTCATCGTAGTCCATCAGATGTTCTTGACGTAATCTGGCGCAATAGCGGCGATATAGCTGCAAGTCAAATTCCCGCTCCAGAATTTCTTCTTCCGTAAGCATC
>CAKTAK010000066.1:0-3833 GCA_934527315.1 uncultured Oscillospiraceae bacterium | reverse complement strand
AACACGGAAGTTAAGCTCATCAGTGCCGAAAATACTTGTCTGGCGACGGACTGGGAAGATAGGTCAATGCCAACACAATCCAAAGAGACAGTCCGAATGGACTGTCTCTTTTTTTACTTTTTTATCCGATTTTCACCCATACTTATAGAAAACACCGGGCAAAACGGCATTTCTCGTAAAACGGCAGATTTATTTACATCTTTCCCCTTGATTCCAGTGGATTTTTTCGATAGTATATCCCCATCGAAAAGGCGGTGGGGATATGAAAAAATTTCGTTCCATTACGGATTATATGACTTGGCGGGGCGATTTAACCTTACAGCAGGACCCGTTTAATGAAGTGGACAGTGTGATACTGGGCATGGCCAGTTTTATTGATTTTGCCGGCATTGTTCCGCCTCCCGGCGCACCGGGAACCGTTCGATTTGACGCGGCGATGGCCCGGTATATGGCCGAATTGGACGGAGAACGGGCGCATTTCGGTGTCATTATCCCGGACCAAACGCTGGATTTGGCCAAGCAGGCATCGGAATGCCCCCGCTATGCAGATGCGGAGCTGTTCGCCTATGAAAATGTGGTGGACGAAGGCAAGGAAATGCAATTTGCGGCGGTGACGTTCCGTTTGTCCGATGGGAGCATGTTTGTCAGCTTTCGGGGAACGGACGATACCATTGTGGGCTGGAAAGAAGATTTCAATATGTATTTTCAGGATTCCGTACCCGCGCAGGAACGGGCGGCGGCTTATCTGAATTGCGTCGCCGGGCAATATCCGGACAAAATCCGTACCGGCGGACACTCCAAAGGGGGCAATTTGGCCATTTGGTCGGTGGTCCATGCCGCACCGGAGGTGCAAGCCCGTCTGATTCAGGCATACAGCAATGACGGACCCGGGTTCAGTCACGCCATGCTCCGCAGCCCGGCTTATCTGGCAGTGCGGGACCGCTGCATGACCTATGTTCCTCAATCTTCTTTGGTGGGCATGCTGATGGAGCCGGCGGACAATGTAAAAATCATTTACTCTACCCAAACCGGATTGCTGCAGCACGACCCCTTTTCTTGGGATGTGGAGCGAAACCACTACAATTATCTGCCGGAGCGCTCTGCCTTTGGGGAGCACAACGATGCGGCGCTGCGGTTGTGGGTGGATTCCATGACGGAAGAGGAGCAGCGGGCGCTGATTGGGGATTTGTTCGAGGTTTTGGAAAGCAGCGGCGCGAAAACCTTGACCGAAATGGACAATAACAAACGGAAAGCATTTTCCGCCATGCGGAAAACCATTCAGGGATACGATCGGGAGCGTCGGAAACGAATCAACCGTCTGGTTGGGCGGCTGATTTCTGCCCAGATTACTGTGGCGCTGCCGGAAAATATCACCGCAGGAGCTGCGGAATTCAAATCGAAGCTGTAATTTGTGTGAAAACGAGACCGCCTATGGCTGATGCCGTAGGCGGTCTAAAATGTTTCTGTGTTCGGTTGTGGATTCACTGTTATTTCTTCCGGCGATGACGTGCCTTGCGAAACAGTGTGCCGGCGAGCATACCAACGGCGGAAATGATTGCTCCGGCGGCGACCATTCCCCACTCCGGCGGGTTCAGCTTGCCGAAGGCAAGATTGTTTGCCATACTGAATGTGCCGTACTCCGCAAGCATATACATTGCGCCGAAGAAGAGGGAAAATGCCCATTTTCCCGTGCCCCAGAAGTCATTTTTACCAATTACAGCCGAAACCGTGAAGGTTGTGACGGGAAGAATGATCCAAAGGAACATGAGGCTATACCCCATAGCGTCACTGCCGCCGGTAAAACACCAGAATACAATCATGGAAACAGCCCAAATCAACAGATAGGACAAGAGGGTCATCAGTTTGTTCTTTTTGGCAGTGCTTTTCACAACATTCGTGCTTTCTTCCAAATACGCGTAATAGTGGTTCATGGGCTCCTCTCCCTTCAATAAATAGTCCAGAGAGACGTTGTAACACTCGCTCATTTTTATGACGCTGATGATATCCGGATAGGATTTTGCATTTTCCCAATTTGAAATAGTCTGGCGGCTGACGCCCAACCGTTCTGCAACCTGTTCCTGAGTGAGCTTTTTCTCCAATCGGGCAGCTTGTATTTTACTTCCAATATCATGCTCCATGTTACGGCGCCTCCCTTGTGCTTTTATGATAGGGGAAATCTCCCATATTGTCTATCAAATGACGTTGACGTTGCCGGAAATCGATGTCAAAATCCTTTTACATCCCTTGAAAATCGGATTCACATCGGGCGGTTGGGAATCTGATATCATGATAGCATAAATCTACGAACAGGCATAGAGAAAAATTCCCTCTTGAAAACAACAGCAATTCATATTATACTGTGAGAGAACATTGGGGAGCTTGTGAATGCACAGGCTGAGAGTAGACCGCAAAGTCTTGACCCATAACCTGATTTGGATAATGCCAACGTAGGGACACATGGATTTGCTGAAGAAACCGGCTGTGCTTCTTATGGAGGTGCAGCCGTATTTTTTTGGCATTTTATCCGGCAGGTCGCGATGAACCGGGGGCACCACTTTTCATCGCGTAAAAAGTCACAACACCGGATAAGGTTTGATGTCGATAAGGAACAAAACCTAATCAAACAAAAGACGGCTGAAAAGGCTTGGGTTACAACAAAATAAGCAGAAAACGGCACTGTTTTAGAACGGTGCCGTTTTTTGCTGCCCGGATTGCCCTACGCTGTCGAAGAAATGGAGGGCAATCATAATGTCAGAACCTATCACTTTGGATTACTACTACGGTCTGGAAGCTGAGCAGTACACTTTCTTCCGCATCCCCAAAATCCTTTTCAGTCCCACCTACAAGACGCTCAGCGTGTCGGCAAAGATGCTGTACGCGCTTATGCTGGACCGCATGAGCTTGTCTGCCCGTAACCGCTGGATGGACGAGGATGGGCGTGTGTTCATTTACTTTCGCATGAGCGAGATCATGAGCGCTCTTGGCTGCGGTCACAACAAGGCGATCGCACTGTATGCCGATCTGGAAAAGGTTGGTCTTATCGAGCGCAAGAAGCAAGGCATGGGCAGACCTGCTAAAATTTATGTCAAGAACTTTATTCCTAAAACCGGAAGTCAGCGCCCCAAAAAGGAAGTACCTGCAACGCCTGTTAGTGAGTATGATGACTTCCCCTCAGCGGAGCGTAATAATAAGAACTACAAGAATAATACTTACATCAGTGATACTGATCCATCCATCTATCCAGAACAACCGGAAGTCACAGGGCCGGAGAATCAGCCGGAGCAGATAGATACGATGGATGAGCTGGATGAGTACAGAGAGCTTCTTGAGGAAAATATCGACCTCGAATATCTTCGGCACAACGGTCACGCAGAGGATGAACTACTGGGCGAAATCATGGATCTGCTTACTGACACCGTGACGAGCAAAAAGCCCACCATCAGAATCGGCGGTGAGGACTTACCAACCGAGGTCGTGCGAAGCAGATTGCTCAAGCTGGACGCCGGTCATATCGAATATGTACTGGACAGTTTGCTCCAGAACACCACCAAAGTCCGAAATATCAGAGCATACCTGCTCACAGCGCTTTACAACGCTCCCACTACACTCAGCAGCTACTACACCGCATTGGTCAATCACGACCTGTATGGTGATCGGTAGCTGCTTTTTTCATAAGCGGTGGTAGATTCACCGTCAAAATCTAACGCGCACCGTGGCAGAAACGCGCCCGGTGCGCGTTTTCTGTTTCTGCGGTGCCAGCGGCATCACGCTGAGAAAGGACACTGAATGACGCAGAACGATGACCAGCGGCGCAGACTGTTTTGTATCCTGCG
>CAKTAK010000065.1:0-4473 GCA_934527315.1 uncultured Oscillospiraceae bacterium | reverse complement strand
CTTGCAAAGGTAGGCAAGGCAGCCCTGCTGATCAAAGATTTTTGCAACGATGTATATCTTTTTATCGCCCATTGTCAAACGCCTCCAATTTCTTTTGGAAGTCCTGCTCAGTTTTGATCAAACCGGCAATATACTCCTGATAAAGCTTTTTTCCGATTTCCGGGCTTTTGTACTTGTAGACATACTGGTGGCTCCAGAGGTTGAAGTAATAATCTTTGCCACACCATAGCTGCACTTCTATCGGGTATGCCAAATTATCCCGCTGGTAATAAAGATGGATCGCACGGTAACCATCATCCACCTGTTTCCCATTCCGCAAATCAACAACTCTGAAATAGTCTGGGAAGCTAACTGGATACTCATCAAAGCGAAGCCGAAAACCAAGCACATCATTAAAGCACTGCTTAAAGCCGCCGTGGTTGGCGAGCGTCTTTTCATATTTTCGCATAATGGAGTCATCGCTTTTGAAGCGAGAACCTATCAAATTTTCCTGAACGAGTGTATCAATGTATCCTGCTCTGTATCTCGCGATATCATCGAGAATCAAGTTGATTGGTGTTGCGCTCAGAGAAATTTGTTTCAGGCTTTGCCCAAGCGTTGAACGATAAGACAGTAAGTCCAGCGTTTCTTTTGGAATAAACAAGTCCATATTAAAATACCTCTACTGAATACCTCTGCTACTATTTACAGTATAGCATGAAATGTCCGCGAGTAAAAGAAATTTCACGCTTGCCTACGCAAATCACTATTTTTTGCAAAAAATCCAGCCTTTAGAACAACATAAACTTCCTCCGGTGAATTACATGCCGAAAGATCCGCAATACTCTCTATACTATTTTGAAGGCAACGAAAGTCCACTAATTCTCTATAGCCATTCCCCCATACAACATCGCTCAGCTTAGAAAAGGCGTAATGACAGTCGGGTGGGCATTTATCATTAATCTTTTCATCACTTGTCAAATTTTTCAGGCTCATGTCTTGAAGAAAAGCAAATATTTCATTCACTTTTTCTATTAGTGCAATTCTATACTTTTCTACAAGCTTTTCGTTTTGCATAGAGTGTATCTCAGTAGAATATATAAGTCGCAGCTCTTCTAACGCAAAATTGTAGTAATCATTGTCAAATCGCATTTTTGATTCATGTATTAAGATTTCTATCTGCTCTATTACAGAACTCACTCTACGTATATGCTTATTTTTCCACACATCATAATAGCTCATGGTTTGGCGGTCAATTTCATCTATTAGATTGTTGAGATACGCATACCGTTGTTCGGCAAATTGGAACAATTCTGAAAAATAAATATTGAGATATTTTGACTCTCTGTCCGGCTGATTGCTGTACAGTATTACGGAAAAATCTCCATCTCCAAACCCTCCCCCCGACCAACTCGCATATCGCCGTTCTGCTTTCTTTTCCCCAGAAAAATCGTCCTTTAAATTTACTGGATGGGTAGCAAAGCACGCTCTAATAGTTTTGAAGTATTCGTTATCTGTTGTTTCAAAAAGTTTATGCCGAAATACGGATTTTTCCTCTACAAATGGTATCTCTTGAGTATTAAAAAGCACTCTATGTAACTGTTGAATAGCCTCCCAAAGTACATCAATACACACAATAAAAGTCATCACTCGTATGCTCGAATCATTATCGTTTTTATAGGAAAGCTTTTTCACATCAATTTCATCAACAACAACGCTAATCCAATCCATTGCAGAACATATAATGCTCCATTGGTTTTTTCCATTAATATTGCGATATCTATGCAGAACAAAATCCGCCCCGTTATCGTTTACTTTTTCTCTAAAGAGATCAATTAATTTGCTATCCAAATTCCGTCCCCCTATGATGGCTCTGATATTTCTCCGTACTTCTCTTCCGAAAGTTTTCCAACAAGGTAGTTATTCATTCTGTTTCCTGTCCTGATGCATCTCTGAATATTCTCGTTATCCGTCCCAGCAAGGAAGATAGTCAAATAGCTGTCTGAGCCTCTCGCAGGTCATGCCAATCTAATGGAGCCGCGCCCGTTTTCAGCATACACGAACTGCATACTTCACGCGATTCCCATACCGCGTCGATTTGAGCAGTCCCAGCTTCTCAAATTTCAGGGCAAAACTGCGGATCGTCGCATAGGCGGCGTTTCCAAAATCCTTTTCCAACTGCTTGGTGGAAAATTCCGTGTCGCCGTAAGCCGACAGGACAAACTCCCACAGCGATTTTTCTTTCTCTGTGACTTGTCCGTGGGACAGGGCTTCTTGGAATACCGCGGTCGTCTGAGTAGTCGGAAGCGCCCCGTTCAGCTTATGATATACATTTTCAATGAAGTAAACCAAAAACGGTGTTGCGTCCACCATGCCGCTGATGGCCGCGTTCTCCTCCACCAGCGTATAGGCGTTATAATACCCCTTGCGGCTTTTGTTGATATACTCGGAGAGCGGCACAAACAGCGCTGAGAAATACCCTTGCTGCACCAAATACCACAAATGCATCAGCCGCGCCATTCTGCCATTGCCGTCAAAGTACGGATGCAGATACGCCATGTAGAAGTGGATCAGCGCCGCTTTCAGAAGATCGTTGATCTCGGATTCTTCATGGATAAAGGTGACCAATTCGCCCATGCGTTCCGGCAGCGCCTGCCAGGGAAAGCCCGTATGCTCCACCTTTGCACCGATCACATACACGCTGTCATGCCGGTAGAAATGACCGGGCAGCAGCCGATCCTCCTCGGGTAGATAGCCCCCGATGGTCATTTCATAGAGGTGGTGAATGGTCTCCTCCGTGATTTGGTTCGCCGGGTCACTGATAAACTCCAGTCCCTTTTTCATGCCCCAAATACGGTTTTCACTTTCGTCTGTGGGAGCAAGGCCGGAGAGGATCTTGCGGACGCTGTCGCGAGTAAAATCCACCTGCTCGATGGTGAAGGTGGAAACGATCTCTTCCTCCATCGCCTTGACTCCGTAAAGCTGTGTGCTGTTCTGCGGCGTCAAAAGCACCTTGGCGGCAGAAAGGCGCACCTGTGCAATGCTGCTCAGATAGACGATGTTCTGCCCGGAGAAATCCTTGAGCGGCAGCGAATGATAGAAGCCGTTTTTCAGCAGCTCTGTGAACTCTTTGATGTCGGCCTGCGGGAATTGATAGCCGAGCTTTCTCAAATCCAGAACATTTTTATCGGACAGCATCTTGGTAAACAGCGCGGCATCCATGAAAGCACCTCCGTCGCTGATTGCAATTAGTATCAACAAGTATCAGTATAACGAAGTGTGCCCAAAATCACAAGAGAGAAAACAGGTTTTTGATCATTTTCAATGTGTCGCCTTAAGCGCTTTCCGATCCTGCACACATGGCTGTGCAGACAGCAAAAGTCCTCAGACCGCTGCGGTGCAGCGATCCGAGGACTTTGGTTTGCTTGTGAGCGCCTTATCTCTTCTTGTAAACGACCAGCTTCGGGTTTTTGCCGTTTTCCTCATAGGTGCAGACCAGCAGAAAATCCATATTTGCGGCAATGCCGAAGCATCGATCTCCGCCAAATTCACATTCCAGCTGGTTGCCAAGATAGGTTGCCCGGTCGTCAAGGAATTTGACGGTTTCCCCGTTGGGAAGGCGGTATGCAAGGTTGATGTACTTGCCTACAAGCGCGTTGAGCTTTTCCACCTTGGGCATCCCGTCAATGTGCAGATCGTTGAATTCGTCCATCAGCGCTTGCTTGTATTTCTCAAACGCCTCCGCGCCGCCGAGGTTTTCATATCGTTTCCAATAATTGAGTTTGGGCAGCGTGTCCTGCAAATAGGCCCGCGCCTGCTCGGCGGAAAACTCCTCGCTGGCCATGTTCCGCACGCAGACCTCGATCAGGTCGTCTAAATCGTGGTACATATATTCGCCGTCGGCATAGCACCATTTACAGTATTCCTCATTGAAAAAGCCATCCGTCTCCCTACTGATGTCGCCGTCCGCAAGCGGCATCCCGCAGCATTGGCAGATCAGCTGTCTCGGTGAGCCAAGCAGCGTATTGATGGAGACATCAAAGAGCTTTGAAAGCAGCTTCAGCGTTTCCGTATTCGGCGTCGTCTCGCCGTTTTCCCAACGGGAGACCGCCTGACGGGTCACAAATACCTTTTCCGCAAGCTCGTCCTGTGACAGTCCCATCTTTGTCCTGAGTTCTAAAATCACATTTTTGGTATCCATACGATCATCACCTCGAACCCATTATAACGCAGGCTCGGTCGACGGGGCAAGCAACGCGCTGTTGCGGAGCCGTGCCGCAGGCTTCATTTATCGCACAGCCTTTTCTCTCAGTCGTCTATTTCCGTCTCGTGCTTGAGGATTGCGCCGGAGGCGGCGTTGATCTCGTAGCTATACTCCATGCCGCCGGACTTGAACTCGACCTCGTAGACGAGCGTGCCGTCCTCGTCGTCCAGCTCGATGTCCATGTCATACGCCTTGCTCTCGCTCACGCCCGCATGGTTCAGGGCGATGGA
>CAKTAK010000064.1:0-4690 GCA_934527315.1 uncultured Oscillospiraceae bacterium | reverse complement strand
TTGATGCACCGGGCGAGCAGTGCGCCTGCACCGCCGGTGGCTGCCATATAGACGGCACCGTTGCGCACCACGGCGTCTTTCACGGATTGTGCCCGGCGGCCTTTGCCGACCATGACCCGCAAGCCGGCGTCCAGCATATCCGGGGTGTATTTATCGCACCGGGAGCTGGTGGTGGGACCGGCGGAGCCTACGGGCATACCGGATTGTGCGGGACTGGGACCCACATAATAAATGGACGCGCCCTCCATAGGGAAGGGGAGGGGTTCTCCCCGATGCATCATTTCGAAGATTTTCTTATGGGCGGCATCGCGGGCGGTGTAAATAGTTCCGCTGAGCAGTACGCTTTCACCGGCGCGCAGCTGTGCGGCCTCTTCCTTGGTCAAGGGCAGATGGAGCTGTTTTGCCATGTCAAATCACCTCCGTTGCATGACGGGCGCTGTGACAGTTGATGTTCACGGCGCAGGGCAGACCGGCAATATGGGTTGCGGTGGTTTCAATGGCCAGAGACAGCGCGGTGGTTTTTCCGCCCAGACCCTGAGGTCCGATGCCCATGGCATTGATGCGCTCCAACAGCTCGTCTTCCAATGCGGCATAAAACGGATTGCTGTTATGTACACCCATTTCCCGGAGCAGCGCCCGCTTGGCCAGCAGAGCCGCTTTATCAAAGGTACCGCCGATGCCCACACCGATGGTCATGGGCGGGCAGGGGTTCGGCCCGGCCAATTCGATGGTTTCCAGAACAAACTGCTTGACGCCCTCCACACCGTCTGCCGGTTTCAGCATGGCAATCCGGCTCATGTTTTCGCTGCCGAATCCCTTGGGAGCCACGGTGATGGTGAGCTTGTCTCCGGGGACGATGTCCGTGTAAATCATGGCCGGGGTATTGTCTCCGGTGTTTACCCGGTCCAGAGGGTCCCGGACCACGGATTTCCGCAGCAAACCGTCGGTATAGCCCCTTGCCACACCGGCATTTACGGCATCATACAGATTGCCGCCGGTGATATGGACCTCCTGACCCACTTCCAGAAAAACACAGGCCATGCCGGTGTCCTGACACAAGGGAATGGGACCGTTGGTTTCAAAGTTTTCGATGATGACATCTAAAATGTCCTGGGCTGTGGGCCAAGGCTCTGCTTTCCGGCAGTCATATACCCGCTGCTTGACATCTTCCGGCAGACGGGTGCAAGCCTGAACGCAAAGGGCGGCCACAGTGTCGGTAATGGTGCTGACCTGAATTTCCCGCATAAAAAATCCTCCGTGCTACTTTACAGTTGCTTTTCTGCACCGTATAATACTCTATATATCAGCAAAAATCAATCCAATCCGAGGAGGATATTTTTATGACGATCGCTGAAGAAAGTCTGGCAATGCATTACGAGAGACAGGGCAAAATCGAAGTGGTTTCCCGGGTTCCGGTGAAAACAGCGAAGGATTTGTCTCTGGCTTACACCCCCGGTGTGGCAACACCGTGTCTGGAAATTCAGAAGGATACGGATAAATCCTATGAGCTGACCCGTCGGGCCAACCTGTGTCTGGTGGTAACGGACGGCAGCGCCGTGCTGGGTCTGGGCGACATCGGTCCGGAGGCCGGTATGCCCGTGATGGAAGGCAAATGCGTGTTGTTCAAGGAATTGGGCGGCGTGGACGCATTTCCTTTGTGCGTGAAAACGCAGGACGTGGACGAATTCGTGAATACGGTGTATCTGATTTCCGGTTCTTTCGGCGGCGTGAATCTGGAAGATATTGCGGCACCCCGCTGCTTTGAAATCGAGGAAAAGCTGAAAGCAAAGTGTGATATTCCCGTTTTCCACGATGACCAGCACGGCACAGCAATCACCATTCTGGCCGGTATCACCAACGCAATGAAGGTGGTCGGCAAGGATATTCACAACATTAAAGTGGTAATCAACGGCGCAGGCGCTGCCGCAACGGCAATCGCCTATCTGCTCCATGACGCAGGCATTCCCGATATTACCGTCTGCGACCGCACCGGTTTGATTTATCAGGGCCGGACGGAGCACATGAATGCAGCAAAGGAAAAACTGGCAGCCTTTACCAACCCCAGAATGGTGAAGGGCAGTCTGGCAGACGGCGTGAAGGACGCAGATGTGTTCATCGGCGTTTCCGCCCCCGGCGTACTGACGCAGGATATGGTTCGCACTATGGCGGACAAGCCGGCTATTTTTGCCTGCGCAAACCCCACTCCGGAAATTTTCCCGGACGAGGCAAAAGCTGCCGGCGCCGCTGTTGTGGCAACCGGACGGAGTGATTTCCCCAACCAGCTGAACAACGCACTGGTGTTCCCCGGCTTGTTCCGCGGCACGTTCGATGTGCGGGCAAAGGAAATCAACCAGGAAATGAAACTGGCAGCCGCCTATGCGTTGGCAGGCTTGGTGCCCGAGGATAAGCTGACTGCGGATTATATCATTCCGCCGGTGTTTGAGACCAACGTGGCGCAGGTCATCGCAGCGGCTGTGGCAGAGGCTGCCAGAGCCAGCGGCGCAGCAAGAATTTAAGAATTAAGTGGGAAGAACGTCCATATCCTTTTTGATGCGGGAAATGTCGTTCTTTTCCAAACGGGAAACCTGCGCTTGGGAAATGCCGATGTCTGCGGCAACCTCCATTTGCGTTTTCCCGTCCAGATACCGCAGGGCGAGAATCTGCTTTTCCCGGGAATTCAGATGGGCAACGGCGTCATTCAGGGCAATTTTTTCCAGCCAATGCTCGTCTGTGTCCCGGGTATCCCGGACCTGGTCCATGACGCAGATGCTGTCGCCGTTGTCGGAGTAAACCGGCTCATTGAGGGAAACGGTGTCGGAAATGGCCTCCAGAGAAAAGGTGACCTCTTCCCGGCGAATGCCCAAGGCTTGGGCAATTTCCGTTTCCGTGGCCTCACGACCCAGCTCAGCCAACAGCCGCTCCCGGGTTTGCAGCACCTTGTAGGCGGTATCCCGCAGACTGCGGCTGATGCGCACGGAGCTGTTATCCCGCAGATACCGGCGAATTTCCCCCATAATCATGGGAACCCCATAGGTGGAAAATCGAACGTCGTGGGCCTCACTGTCGAAGTGGTCAATGGCCTTCATCAGACCGATGCAGCCGACCTGAAACAGGTCATCGGCATTTTCACCGCGGCTGACAAATTTCTGAATGACAGACAGCACCAGTCGGAGATTTCCGGCAATCAGCTGTTCCCGGGCGGAGAGGTCTCCGTTGTGATACTGTCGGAGCAGCTGTCGGGTTTCTTCATTTTTCAGCACCGGAAGGGTGGCTGTATTGATGCCGCAGATGGAAACTTTGCATTGCATGGCACTACCTCCGTTTTGTGATGGGTAGTGTTTCCATGTGGACGGCATTTGATACAACCAGATTTTACAAACCGCAAAGGAGGAAGAACTGTGTATAAGCATTGGAAAGCGGCGGCTGCCGCGGCTGTACTGCTGATGAATCTCAGCGGCTGCACCATGTTTGCCCATACCTATTCCTCCGAATCGGATTTCAAGGGCAGCCAGAAAATGGAAGTGGACGATACCACCGAGGTGGTAAAAAGCTACTCTTCTCTCCGGTGGAGAATTTACCACATGATTAACACCCATGAGGAATCGGCCAAGCTGCTGATTTCCGGGTACTCCGGAGACGTTGCGGCGGACATTGCGGCCATTTGCGGCTCGGTTTCCACGGATAGCGCTTACGGTGCCTATGCGGTGGAGTATGCGTCCTATGATTTGACGCAGATTGTGTCTTATTATGAGGCCACCATTCAGATTACCTACAAGCATACCGTGGAGGAATTGGAAAAGGTTGTAACGGTTTCCAACAATGAGGCATTCTCCGAGGCTGTGGCGCAGGGTCTGGCCAATGGGGAGACCTATATGGTGTTCAAGGTAAACAACGGCTCCGGAGACAATGACGCATTGATAGAGCGGACCCGGCAGGCTTGCCGGAATCACCCGCTGCTGATTTCCTATCAGCCGGACATCACCGGCAGAGTGTATTTCGGCAACACTTCCCAGAAAATATATGAGCTGCAGGTGGACTATGGGGATTTGGGCGGCAAAAATGCGGCCCGGGTGCAGGCATTGTCCATTGCTGTGACCAACGCTTTGCGCTCAGTACCGGCGGCGGGTCCGGAGTGGATGGTAATCAACGCAGCGCGGTACATCAGCGAGCATTGCGCGGTTTCGGAGGAATCCGGCAGCACGGCATACGATGCATTGGTGGGCGGCAGCGCAGACAGCGAGGGAGTTGCATCGGCCATGAAGGCGCTGTGCGACCGTCTGAATCTGGAATGCCAGGTTGTCCGGGGAACCCGGGGAAAAGCAACCCATTACTGGAACATTGTGACGATTGACGGTGTGTCTTATCATGCAGATGTTTCGGAGCTGTTGGAAAAGGGCGGAGAGGCTACGCTGTTTTTGAATGATGAGGAGAAATCTGCCGGTTGTTGGTGGGATTTGTCGGAGTATCCGGCGTGTGAAGGAACGCTGTCCTACGAAGAAGTTGTATCGCCCGGCGCAGGATAAAAATAGAAAGTAAAAATAATTTAAAACTTTTTTCAAAAAAAGGGTTGACAAAACGAAACTTTCTGGTATAATCAATCGTGCGTTTGGAACTGCGGGCGTAGCTCATCCGGTAGAGCGCCACCTTGCCAAGGTGGAGGTAGCGAGTTCGAGCCTCGTCGCCCGCTCCA
>CAKTAK010000063.1:0-4859 GCA_934527315.1 uncultured Oscillospiraceae bacterium | reverse complement strand
CTGGGGCGGCTTCATCAACACGAACCTCTTCATCGTGCATTACCAAAGCGATTTCACGGTGACGCGCACCAAGGTTAATTAAATAAAAATTCAAACGCACCATGAAGCGAATAAGCATATTTTTAGCGACGCTCTTCCTCGGCCTCTGTTGCCCCCCGCCACTGGCGGCGCAGAGCCCCTTCAAGAAAGAATGGGCGGCCGGAGCCTCGTTTGGCGTAGATTTCGCCAGCGTCAGCTTCTCGCCCCGTGTGCTGACCACGATGAAGAAGGGCTACACGGCGGGAGCCACCGTGCGCTGGATCACCGAGTCACACCTGGGCTTGCAGCTCGAGGCCAACTACGTGCAGCTGGGCTGGCAAGAGCGGTTCGACAACAACCCCGAATACCATTACAGCCGCACAGTCAACTACATGGAGCTTCCCTTCCTGACGCACATCTATTTTGGCAGCCAGCGGTTCAGGGGCTTCTTCAACCTGGGCCCTCGACTTGGATTTGCGCTCAACGAGCACACCGAGTCCAACCTGAACGGCAAGAACCCCGAGCCCAACCGCCCCGACGAGCAGCACAAGCTGGCCATCCAGAAATCGTTCGACTGGGGCCTCTGTGGCGGCCCCGGCATGGAGGTGCGCACCCCCGTTGGCTGTTTCCTGCTGGAGGGACGTTTCAACATGTCGTTCAGCAACATCTTCAACAGCCGCAAGGGCGACACTTTCTCCAAGTCGGCCAATCAGTTCCTGTCGGCTAAGTTGACCTATTTAATCCCGTTTTCAAGAAAATAAGCCCATTCATTTATAAAACAACAAAACCGTATAAACGATGTTAGGAATTTATATCGCCAGTGGCGTGATAGTCTGCCTGGGCATTGCCATCGCAGTGTTCAACAGGATAGAGAAACTCAAAAGAACCATAGAGGCCAAGCAGGCCGACCTGGAAGAGGCGAAAGCCGAGTCGATCCGCAAGGAGAACCGATTGCTCGTCTCCTTCACCGAGCAATCGGCCGACTTCCGCAAGAAGATGGAGATGGCCGAAGACGAACTGCATTTCGTGAAAGACCAATACGATGAGATGCTGAAAGACCAAACCACCCTGACCGAGGATCGCGACAAATGGAAGGCCAAGGCCGAGGTGACTACGGCCGAGAACAACGACCTGAAGCAGACGAAAGACAGCCTCTCGCAAGAGCGCGATTCGCTGCAGCAAGCCCTGCAGACCGCACAGGCGCAAAAAGAGGAATGGGAGGAGAAATACACCGCCGAGAGCGCACGATGGGACGCGCAAAAAAGGGCCCTGGTGGGCCAGCTACGCCAAGGCGAAAGCTTCGAGGCTCCCCAGCTGGCTGCCCAAGCCGAGGCAACCGAGGTGGCCCCGAAGGGCGATCCCACCCGCTACCACCTGTGCGACGGCGTGATTATCACCTACGAGTCGATGGTCGCAGGCGAGCCCTCGCCCACCCATCCGTCGCAACTGACCAACACGCTCCTCTACGACGGCTTCACCACGATCAACCCGCTCTGCGGCAGTAGCCGCGACGAGCATGAAAGCTATCCCGCCCTCATGCTGCCCCGCAACGGAGCGGCCGTCTTGTCGCCCGTGTCCATCCAGCGGGCGGCCGAGCATCCCCT
Source organism: uncultured Oscillospiraceae bacterium (assembly GCA_934527315.1). Classification (GTDB taxonomy): domain Bacteria; phylum Bacillota; class Clostridia; order Oscillospirales; family Oscillospiraceae; genus HGM13010. The sequence continues at coordinate 3,237 of CAKTAK010000063.1, read as the reverse complement.
GCTGACCGCCCTGCGCACCCGCCTGAAGGAGGCCTTGGCACACAAGGATGGAATCCGCCTGCTTGGCCCGCTGGCCCTGCCCGTCAGGGGCCGCACCTATGGCTATGTGGCCGACCTGGCGATCTACGTGCAGACAGCCAACCTCTACGTGTCCATCCAGATCGACGCCCCCTATACGCTATCCACCCGCCAGCCGCTCCACGCCATTGGCGGCGCCGACCTATTGCACGACCTCTATTTCGCCGAGAACGGCTGGGCCGTCTTCCGCGTCGCCGAGCAGCAGCTGGCCGAGCATCCCGCCGAGGTTGACGCGCTGCTAATGCAGCAACTGGCGCTGATGGCTGGCCGCCTCGACCTCTATCGTGAAGCCGACGCCCAGGCGATCGGCCTCGACCGCTGGACGGCAAGCCAAGCCGACGAGATGGCGCAGGCCAAACAGAGGGAGAGCTATCTGCCCCAGCCGGCGCAAGCCGCCCTGCGCCAGCTGACCCCCACCCCCTTCGAGGGCGAAAGCCCGGCTGCCGACATCCTGGCGGCCGACACAGCCTCGCTCGACAAGCAGCTGAAGCGCATGAAGGGACACCCCTACACGAAAGTCAGCGTGCGCACAAACGATTATGAGTACCTCTTCATGACGGGCAGCGAGCAACCGACCACCCAGGGCTACGAGCGGGGCTGGCTCGTCACCGACATCATCGAAGAGAAGAAGGTGTTCATCCCCCTCTCCGACATCACCACCCTCACCGCCCTCGACCAGCCGTGGCTCTATCCCGAGCTGGCGATAGGCGACGAGCTCTCGATGGCCGACTGGGACCAGCTGGGCGCATGGCTCAAGGAGGCCGCCTACGGCTCACGCCCCATCTCCCTGCAATACAAGGAGGGCGACACCCTGACCGAGGCGCAAAACGTGCTCTACCTCACCCACCTCTTCACGCTGCCCCATAGCGACGAGACGGTCGGCTGGCAACAGGCCTCGGCCCTGCTCTTCTCGGTTGATTCGCTGAAAGACGATTTGCAAAACTTCACGGGCTACCTGCCGAAAACGGCCGAAAGCCGCTCCTTCAACGCCTACCAGGTGAAACGGATTGGCCTCTACAATTGCCATAAGCCCGCGGCGGACTACGGCATGGCCGACCTGCTCAACTGCGTGCAAACGGGGGCGACCGACGTGATGAAACTGCTCTACGACACGTGGGGCGTGGAGAAACGTTACAAGGCGGCCCTGCTCTGAGCCGCCCTGCCCCCACGCAGAGACGTATATACCATAATTAATATAACCTCAAATTAAAACACACAACACATTATGTGGAAGAAAATCTTATCGAATACCATTTTCAGGCTGCTGATGGCCGTAGCGATCGGCCTCGTGGCCGGCTGGCTGGTGAATGAGCCCCTACTGAAGGCAATCATGATCGTGAAGCAACTCTCGGGGCAAATCATCTTTTTCCTGGTGCCCCTGATCATCTTAGGTTTCGTGGCCCCCTCCATCGCCCGGCTCAAAAGCAACGCCTCAAGGCTCCTGCTTTTCGCCTTCGGCATCGCCTACCTCTCGTCGGTCGGGGCGGCCTCGTTTGGTGCGATCGTGGGCTACCAGCTCATCCCCTCGCTCCAAATCGAGCCAACCACAGAAGGACTGCGCGAGGCGCCCGCCATGCTTTTCAACATCGAGATCCCGCCGGTGATGAATGTCATGTCGGCCCTGGTGCTCTCCGTCTTCGTGGGCCTCTCTACCTCGTGGGTGCGCTCCGAGCAGATGGAGCGGCTGTTAGACACGTTCCAGCAGATGGTGTTGCGCCTGGTCGAGCGGGTGTTGATGCCCCTGCTCCCGCTCTTCATCGCCGCCAACTTCTGCGTGTTGAGCTATGAGGGTGCGCTCACGAAGCAGCTCCCCATCTTCCTCTCCGTCTTGGTGGTCGTGATCGGCTGCCACTACCTCTGGCTGGCGTTGCTCTACGGGCTCGCCTCGCTCTATTCCAAGCAGAACAGCTGGCGGGTACTGCGCCATTATGGCCCCGCCTACCTGACGGCTCTCGGCACGATGTCGTCGGCCGCCACGCTGGGCACCTCGTTGGCCTGCGCAGGCCGCAGCCCGCTGTTGCGCAAGGAGATAATCGACGTGATGGTGCCCCTCTTCTCCAACATCCATCTGTGCGGCTCGATCCTGACGGAGACCTTCTTCGTGATGACGGTTTCGCAAGTGCTCTACGGCTACCTGCCCGACCCGACCACGATGGCCGTCTTCATCCTCCTGCTCGGCCTGTTCGCCATCGGTGCGCCAGGCGTGCCGGGCGGCACGGTGTTGGCCTCGCTGGGCCTGATCATCTCGATCGTTGGATTCGACGAGGCGGGCACGGCGCTCCTCCTCACCATCTTCGCCCTGCAAGACAGCTTCGGCACGGCCTGCAACGTGACGGGCGACGGTGCGCTCACGCTCATTGTCGACACCTTCGAGAAGAAGTCAAACTAAAAAGAGAATGCCCCCTGGTGTCGCATTTCGCTATTCCAGGGGGCATTACGTGTCTATAATTACCGCGAGGGCTCTCCGCCCCCTTACCTTATCGGTCTTTCTTCTTCACCGGCTCCGACGATAGGCCCACGCCCAGTTTCTTGAAGATCTTGCGATCCACGTCGCTCAGCATCACCGTCGTATGCACCTGGCAACCCCTCAAGCTGGGCAGCTGCTGCAACGCCTTCGAGCAGTTCTCGTCGGTGTCGCTCAGCACCGAAAGGGCCACCAAGACCTCGTCGGTGTGCAGGCGGGGATTCTTTCCGCCCAGGTAGGCGATCTTTGTCTTCTGGATCGGCTCGATCATGCTCTGCGGGATCAGCCGCACGCCGTGGTCGATGCCCGCCAGATGCTTCGTGGCGTTAAGCAGCAGGGCGGCCGAGCAGCCCATCAGCGGGCCGGTCTGCGAGGTGATGATCGTGCCGTCGCTCAGCTCGATGGCTGCGCAGGGTTGCGCACACTCCTTCCCGCGGTTCTTGGCCGCCGCCACCACCCGTCGGGTGTCGAGTGTGATGTTGGCCTGCGAGAAGAGCATCCTTATCTTGCTGATCTCCTCCTGGTTGCTGGCCCCGTCGGCGGCCTTGTTGGTCGCCTCATAGTAGCGGCGGATGATCTCCTGCCTTGAAGCCTGGCAGCACACCTCGTCGTCGCTGATGCAGAAGCCCACCATGTTTACGCCCATGTCGGTGGGCGACTTATAAGGGTTCTCGCCATAGATACGCTCGAAGAGC
>CAKTAK010000062.1:0-4864 GCA_934527315.1 uncultured Oscillospiraceae bacterium | reverse complement strand
CAGACAGCAAGCCCGCTCGGCTGCTTGAACAATTTTTACTTCAAAATATTGTCTAACTTTTTGGGGTCACTTCACTTGGTCTGGGATTTTTTATATCCAAATTTTAGAAGTACTGCATGGGGTCAACCGTGCCGCCGTTGACGCGCACTTCAAAGTGCAGATGGGGTCCGGTGGAGTTTCCGGTGGAGCCCACATAGCCCACCACATCGCCCTGATTCACCGTCTGACCGGCGCTGACCGCCAGAGAGCTCATGTGTGCATAGGTGGTGCTGGTTCCGTCGGGGTGATAAATCATCACATAGTTGCCGTAGGAAGAGCTATACGTTGCCACACTGACCGTACCGCTGGCTGCCGCTACAACCGTTGCGCCATAGGAGCCGCCGATGTCCACACCGGCATGAAGACGGGTGTAACCATACAAAGACAGGTACCGGTAGCCGTAATTGGAGGTAACCACCGTGGTAGAGGGGCAGGGCCAAATGTAGTTGCCGCTGGGCGTCACCGAGCCGGTGCCGGTCTGCTGCTCCTGCTGTTTTTTCAGCTGGTCGGTCATCTGGTTGATTTTGCTCTGAATTGCGTCCTCATCGGAGGCATATTTATCATAAGCAGCCTTATAAGTGTTGATGTCATTCTGGAGCGCGTTAATCTGGTCCTGAGCCTCCTGCATTTCTTTCTGCAGCTGGTCGATTTCGGCCTGCAGCTCATCTTCCTTGACGGACAGCTCCTGTTCCGTCTCCTCATACTCCGCTTTGGCGTCCAGAGCGTGGTCCCGCGCCTCTTTATAGCCGTCCTCAATCTTCTTATCGTACTCCATGATTTCGGAAATCATGTCGATACGGGACAGCAGGTCGGAAAAATCGCCTGCGCCGAACAAAATGGACAGATAGAAGTTGAACATTCCCTGCTCTTCCATGGAGCGCAGGTGCTCCTTGTACAGTACCAGCTGGTCGTCTGCATCAGCCTGCGCCTGATCGGCCTCTTCCTGCTTTTCCAGAATCATCTGACGGTACAGCTCCAGCTGCTCCTTGGTCAGATTGATTTCCTCCACAGCGGTCTGCTGTGCCTGATCCAACGCGGTTTTCTGCTCAATATAGCCGGCTTGCTGCTGCTGCAGCTTTTCCATTGCCTGTTTCTGGGCCTTTTTGTTGCTGGCCAATGTATTTTTCTGCTGCTGCAGCGCATTAATCTCGCTCTGAGACACGGCGCTGACATCGGTTGCCAAAGGCGTAAAGAGCACAGAACTCATCATCACCGCACCGCACAAGCAGACAGAAAGTGCACTGCGCACTTTTTTCTTCATTTGCATGTATGCTCCTCCTTGGAATCCGGACTTTTTCAGTCACATGGGGTTATTATACATTTTTTCCCGGATATTGTCAAATCCGGTCCATGGAAATTCTCTCCAAAGCCCGGAAACAGCAAAAAATTCCGGCTGAAAACAGCCGGAATTTTCAAAATCGCCTATTTTAGAATCCCAGATTCAGACCACCGGAAATTTTGCTCATGGTCTCGGTAGACGCGCTGTCCACCATCTGGTTGGCTGCGTTCACCGCTGCCACAATCAGGTCCTGCAGCATTTCCACATCATCGGGGTCCACTGCCTCGGGTGCAATTTCAATTGCAACCAGCTCATGCTTGCCGCTGACCGTTGCCGTAACAACACCGCCGCCTGCTTTTGCGGTAAACTGGCTGTTTTCCAGCTCTGTCTGTGCTTTCACCAGCTCTTCCTGCATTTTCTGTGCCTGACGCATCAAGCTTGCCTGCTGATTCATATTGGGGCCGCCGTAGCCGCCGCGGAATTGAGGTTTCTTCGCCATTTGTAGTTCCTCCTATTTGAATTTTACAACACTGAAATTTTTTAACTCGTCTAAACTCCGGGTTGCATGAGCCGGAGCGGAAGAAGATTCACTGTTTACCAGCTCCACCGAAACGGGCTGTCCGTAAACCTGCGCAGCGCAAGCCCGGAGCTTTTGCTGATTGCTCTGACCGGACAGCTGCATATAGGGAAATTCCGGTGCGGCAATGGTCATGCGCTCCGCCTCAAAGGTGGCTGAGCACTGATACAGCAAGCCGCTGCCTCCGGGGCCCAAAATGGTGCGCGCCGCACTCATAAAATCGTTCCAACGTGCATCATTGGCAACCGGCCGCGCCGGCTCTTTTGCCGCAGGCGCTGCCGTTCGGGGTGCATACCGCTCCTCCGGCAGAGGGGGCTCCTCCGGGAGCGGCGGCCGCTCCTCCTCGTACAAATCCGCCGGGTCCGATGCCCACGGGGGCGTGTCCTGCTGCTGTTTCGGCGCAGGCGCCGGTTCCTCCCAAGGTGGTGTTTCCGTCCGGGGCGCCGGAGCGGACACCACGGGAGCCGCTTTTACGGTCTGTGCCGGACGGCCCTGCTCCAACTGCTCAATCCGCGCCCGAAGGCCCGCCAAGCTGTCATTCAGCGTGGGGTCGCACAAACCAATCAAACACAATTCCACAATCATACGGGAATTGCTGTTGTCTTTCATTTTTTCCTGAGCATTCTGCACCGTTTCCAAATCCGCCAGCAGCTGCGCCGGGGAAATGGACCGGGTAAAGGATTGCAGAGATTCGTCATCGTAGTTGCCGCTGAGCAGCTGATTGCAATGTTTCGGTGCCGCCTGCATCAGCAGAATATCCCGCATCAAGCCGGACAACTCTTCCAACAGCATGGCCGGGTCTTTGCCGTCCCGCCACATTTGCCCGAATAAATCCAAAGCGCTGCCGGTATCCTGATTTGCAATGTGCCGCAGCAGCTCCACCGTCCGCAGACTGCCCGCCAAGCCGGTGGAAGACAGCACGGAGTCCAGCGTAATATTGCCGTCTCCAATCACTTGATCCAGTAGCGACAAACCATCTCGCATGGAGCCATCTGCCAACCGTCCCAAAAGCGCGGCGGCGTCCGGTGCCAAATGCAGCTGCTCCCGGTCGGCAACATATTGCAGACGTTTTGCGATAATCTCGCTGTCAATCCGCTTAAAGCTGTACCGCTGACACCGGGAAAGTATGGTAGCCGGAACCTTTTTCAGTTCCGTAGTTGCCAGAATAAACATCAGATGGGCCGGCGGCTCTTCCATAATTTTCAGCAGGGCATTGAACGCAGGTACGGAGAGCATGTGCACCTCATCGATGATATACACCCGTTTTTTCGCCCCCGCCGGGGTAAAAATTGCCTCATCCCGCAGCGTACGCACATTGTCTACGCCGTTGTTGGAGGCAGCGTCCAGTTCCACCACGTCCATAATGGTGCCGTCATCAATGCCCCGGCAAGTGGGACATTCATTGCAGGGATTGCCGTTGACCGGGTGCTCGCAGTTCACAGCCTTGGCCAGAATTTTCGCGCACGTGGTTTTACCGGTTCCCCGGGTGCCGATGAACAAGTATGCATGGCTGAGCTTATCATTCCGAATCTGATTTTTCAGCGTTTCCGTAATATGCTCCTGCCCCACAACATCGTCAAACGTTCTGGGACGATATTTTCGATATAAAGCCTGATACATAAAGCCTCACCCGCCCATTCGGTACATTTCCATAAAAAATGCGGCGATTGACAAGACTGCACACCTGTTGTCGAAAATGCGCCATGCCCGCTAACCATAGTGGCTTGCTCAAATCCGGTAGCCTCAAGGCACACGAAAGGTCTCCCTTAATGCTGCTCGGTTCCCCGCCTGACATGGTTCAGAAGTTTTCGTTGCTCGAGACCGGATCATCAACGCCGCCCGCTATGGGCAAACGACATCGCGCACCCCCTAAAACAGGAATTCATCCCTGCTGTAGCGGATTGCAGGTTACAGGGCACCGCTGGCTCCCCGACTAGTGCAGCCTTGTCAATCGCCGCCTTGATAGTTTACCATACTCCGCCCGGAGAATCAATAACTATTTTTTGTGAAACGACGGTTGCGGTCTGCGGTAAAAGTTATTCTTCTTTTTCAAAAATCAAATCCATTTCCTGCGTATGTCCGGTTCCCCGCTGTTTTGTGGGGATATATCCCACATATCTCCAGCCCTTCGCGGCTCTTTGATTGATAATGGAGCGATAGTCTTCAATTCTATATACATTTCCCGAACCAAATCCCCAACCGTCAAAATCACAGCGTATAGTCTCATATTCGTATTTGTACATCGCATATTCTCCTCGTTCAATTAATCAATCGGTTTCGTCCTTTTTGTAGATTTCACCGTCCCATGCATAATATCCGGCAATATATTCATAATCAGGATATTCTTCTATCTCATATAGTTTCATTCCACTATCGGATTTGCAAATTACCACATTTGATATATTGTAATTTTCTAGTTCCGATGTATGCGAATATCTTACTCCATTAAGATATATATAATCACCTTTTGCAACTGCCTCATTTTTATAACTTTTATTATGTTCGAAATAATATCGACCACACATAAAAATAACAATAATTGCAATCAAAATAGTAATTAGAGCCGTAAATTTCTTATTCCCTACGATCATTCTCATCAGCTTTCTCTTAATAATTTGTGAATGTGAATTTACTAAGCCGAGTATACCATATTAAATATAGAAAAATCCACCGCAATTCAATCAGAATTACGGTGGATTGATGGTGGAGACGAAGAGGATCGAACTCTCGACCTTACGGATGCGAACGAATTAAAAGCTCTGATTTGTATTGATTTTCAAACATTTCCAGCGCTTTCGGCTGGAATGTAAATGGTCTTGTGGCCTCTTTTTCCCATTGTAACCATGTGTCCCGGAAGCGTCTGTGGTACGCGTTGTGGTCATAGAAAAACAGGCGGAAAGGCGCCCTGCCTGTGCGTGTTTATCATAGTCCGAAACAGAGAAAGCGTCAACGATTTTCTTGACGGCTGG
>CAKTAK010000061.1:0-5347 GCA_934527315.1 uncultured Oscillospiraceae bacterium | reverse complement strand
CAACGGAAACATCAGTGAGTACGGTTTTCAGGATTTGAAGCATCTTCGCATGAACGTGAAAGATTTGTATGAGGCGCGTTTGATTTTCGAGCCCCAAGTTGCCTCGTTAGCTGTGATTCGTGCCACGGAAGAGGAAATGACAGCCATTCTGGAAACTGAGGAGAAAATTGAGCAAAGCTACGAAAAAGGCGCAGACTTGAGTGAATTGGACCGGCAATTCCATAATGCAATTGTCAAATGCGCGCACAATCCGTTTCTGGAAGAAATTATCAATATCATCAATGAGGCGATTAGAAATCTATTTATTCTTATCAATTACAATGAGGTGCAGGATATGGTTGCCGAAGACCATCGATATATTGCCAATTTTCTGATGCGCAGAGACCCGGTCGGCGTGAAAAGTGCCATGAAAATTCATATTCTCCACGGTATTCAATTATTTGAAGACCCATCCGCAACTATCTTCTCACTGGAATAAAAATGCAAAAAGGTCCTCTGTAGAATCTTGGTTCTACAGAGGACCCAATTTTATTGTTTGAAATCACATAACAGACTTCATTTTTTCCAGACGGTTCAGTGCCTCGTTCAAGGTGTCTTCACTCTTTGCAAAGTGCAGACGTACGTACCGATACTCCGGAATATCAAAGAATGCGGAGCCGGGCACAGCGCCGACGCCCACTTTCTCTGCCAGCTTTTCGCAGAACTCAACGTCATTGGCATAGCCTTTGAATTCGGACACGTCCAACATCACGTAGTAAGCGCCTTCCGGTTTGCTGTGCTGAATGCCCAGACGGTCCAAACCGTTCAGGAACAACGTGCGTTTGGAGGAATAGACGTCCAACAAGTCTTTGTAGTAGTCATCGCCCATTTGCAGACCGACCACAGCTGCCTCCATCAGCGGTGCAGCAGCACCGACTGTCAGAAAGTCGTGCACTTTTTTGGCCCGTTCAATGATTTCTTCCGGCGCAATGATATAGCCCAAGCGCCAACCGGTGATAGAGTAGGTCTTAGACAGAGAGCTGCAGGAAATCGTGCGCTCGAACATTCCGGGGAGAGATGCCATATAAACGTGCTGATAGGGCTCGTAAACGATGTGCTCATAGACCTCATCGGTAATCACATAAGCATCATACTTCTTTGCCAAATCGGCAATGATAGTCAGCTCTTCCCGAGTGAACACGCGGCCCGTGGGGTTGGAGGGATTGCAGACCACAATGGCCTTGGGATGCTGCCGGAATGCATCTTCCAGCTTTTCCGGGTCAAAGGTAAAGGTCGGTGCCTCCAGCTGCACATAAATAGGCACAGCGCCGGTCAGAATGGTATCAGCGCCGTAGTTTTCATAGAACGGGGAGAAAATAATCACTTTATCGCCGGGGTTGCAGACAGTCATCATGGCGCACATCATAGCCTCAGTGCTGCCGCAGGTAACCAGAACCTGCGTATTGGGGTCAATGGGCACACCCATAAACTTCGTCTGTTTTACAGCCAGTGCCTCGCGGAAATTCTGAGCGCCCCAAGTAATGGCATACTGGTGAGGGCCGACGCCGGAGATTTCTGCCAGACGGTCGGTAATGGCTTTGGGCGGGTTGAAGTCAGGAAATCCCTGAGACAGGTTCACTGCGTCATACTGCAGGGAAACACGGGTCATACGACGAATCAGAGAATCCGTGAACGTATTGGTACGGGTGGAAAGCTGTTGCATAATCAATTCCTCTTTTCTCTATGGTCCCCGGCTCGTTCCTCGAAATAGTAAAATCCGAGAGTTGTCAAAAACTCCCGGATTTTTCATAGCGTATCATTCGCTTATATCCAAAATCAGCCGACAACATTCCAGTGTGAATATCGGCTCATATCATAGCTTATTCGTAGGTTTCTGTCAATACTTTTTATATAAGTAGGATCGCCAGCATCCCCGCCGCAGTCAGCCCCACACCGTAGTAAATTGCCTTGTTTTGCAAGGTCTGTGTCTTCGTTTTTTCATAAGCGGCATCCAATTCTCGCAGACAGCGGTCAATTCCGTTAACCTCTTCTTCTACATCGTATTGACCCAGAACAGAACCCAACGCCAACAGACTGCTTTGCTCGGTGTTGCTCAGACAAGAACATTCCCGGCAAACTGCGGTCCGCCAACAGTTCGCGAACTGCGGCATCCCCAATCCTTGGATTCCCTGCAATACTTCTGCAAACAACGGCTGCACCGTACTCCCCTGCTCTATACTGAACTCCAATAACTCCGGAATGGTTGGCTGTGTATTCAAAATCTCCGCGCGCATCAGCTCCAAGGCGTGAATCAAATCAGATAAATACTGCACTTTCTGCCGGTCTGACACAGAATGCTGCCAACCGAATATGCCGCCGGCTAATATCAAGCAAATCGCACCAAACCATCGTATCATATTAAACGCTCCACCGTATAAATTCGCTGCCCCTGTTCCTTTCGGATTTCCACCAATCGTTCAAAAATCCCGCAGCGCAACAGCTGCGCAAACATAGGCTTTTGCTCCAAACTTTTTCGATTTTGTCCGTGAACTGTGGTCAATAAACGCACACCACAGCCCGCTGCCTCTTCAATCGCAGGCATGTCCGAAAAGGCAGTCACCTCGTCCATTGCCAAAATATCGGGAGCCATGGTACGAATCATCATGATCGCCGCCTTGCATTTTGGAATACCGGATAAAATATCGCATTGCTCGCCCAAATCAAACTGCGGCTGCCCGCCGATTACGGCTGCAATCTCGCCGCGCTCATCGGCTACGGAAATTCGATACCCGGAATTGGAAAGCGTTCGAATCAGCTCGCGGAGAAGTGTGGTTTTCCCCATTCCCGGCGGTGAGAGAATCAATGTGTCATGAAACCCATTTTCATCCAGTAACTGGGGCAGAATTTTATCTCCGCACCCCACAGCTGCATGAGGAATCCGAATGCATAATGAAGAGAGATTTCGCAGGGAAAGTGTTTGTCCGTTTCGACTGCTGCCTTCTCCGCAGATACCCAGACGACATCCGCCGGGCAGCGGAACATATCCCTGACGAATGGAGTCGATGTAGGTATGATAGGACCCGGCAGTGGCGCAAGTGAGTATGTACCGAAGTTCCAGATTGCTCACCGGATGCTCTGGTGCAATGACCTGCTCCCCCATTGCTGTTTTGATGCGCAATGGTTTTCCCAACTGCACGTGAATTTCTTCCCATGTACTACTATCCGGCGCTGCAGTGCGCAATGTTTCCTGCAGCTGCTCCGGAAATAATTGGAAGACCTGCTGTATGGTTGATGACATGCTCTCACCTCAGTATGAACCTATGTCCTATCTTCGGAAATATGCATACAACGCAGAAAAAGGATTTCCCTCCGGAAAGGAAATCCTTTTTCAAGCTCAGCGCATCATCAGCTCCACGTTTTTTCCGCTGAATGCAACGCCGTATTTATAAATCACTTTGACACCGGACAAGGACAATTCCGCGTCCAGTTTTTTGTCGCTCAATTGCTTTAATGCCGTTTCTGCCAGCTGTTTCAACGCATAGCCGGCATAATTTTTTTCCGTGCGAAAGCCGATTAGAATTCCGGGCAACTCTTTGTTTTTGGGTTTCATTTGCACATCAAATCGTCCGCTGCCGTTTTCCGTGCCGTTGACCGTATAAGCACCGCTGAACAATGCACACAGTCCAAGTAAAATTTTCGGATAGTTCACCTCACCCAACGCGCGCAGCATTTGCATCAGAAGTACCGGAATTTTTGCCTGCAATCCTGCCCGGTCATTGATATAAAGCATTTCCTGAATGGACATTGCAGTCTGATGCGAAATCGAATCTTCCTGCGCCTGTAAAACAGCTCTGCGATACAAAAAGGAAACCTCTTGATTCGGCAATGCCAGCTGACACATAAAATCCCCACTGATGGACGATTCCGTCTGAACGGATTTTAGATATCCGGACATCAGCATATAGCTGTACAAAGCCGAGGCATCTTCCAAAATCTGCGCCGCCGATACCCCGGTGTCTACGCAAGCCGCAAATTGATTTCCGTTCAGAAGGCGAATGAGCTTTTGCAGCATTTCCCGGTCAGCGTGACTGACTGCATCTGTCAATACCCGATTGCACGGATTTGTCTGCCAGAAAACACGGGGCTCGCATCCGCAGCTGAGATAATTCATGGTTGACCACGGTTGGAATATCTCCGTTTTTCCGATTTGATAACCGCCATACCAGTTTCGGATTTCTTTGAATCGATCTGCCGCATTATAATAGTCTGCAACAGAGCGGATTTCCTCTTCCATAAAGCCAAAATAGCTGCTGTATTTGTGGTCCAAAACCGTGTACACAGACGCATTGCCCAAATCGTCAAACAGACCGTACTTACCCGGATGAAGAATCCCGGTCAAAACCGCAAAGGAAAGATGGGGATTGTCTTTCATACCGCCGGCAAACAGATTTCTAAGAAATTGAACCAATTTCCGGTAGGAATTCGCGCAATTGATTTGCTGAATGGGAACATCGTAGTTATCAACCAAAAGAATGGGCGCAACACCATAAGCCCGGTGGAGAATTTCGGTTAAATCCGACAACGCTCCGGTCAGCTCGATTTCGCTTGATGATTCATTGCACAGACGATTCAGAATGGATTGGTCAAAATCGCCCCAATGATTATCACCCGATATTGATAGGATTCGACGGGTCTCCTCAGCGATCATGTGTCGGATTTTTGAGAAAGTATTTTCCCATGTACTGAATTTCACATCTTTGAAATTCAGAAAAATAACCGGGTACTTTCCATACTCCTGCTGATATCGTTCGCCGCATTCCCAGATTTTCTTATCTTGAAAATAAACGGAAGTATCTTCATCGGTTTTCTCAAAAAACGTCTGCAGCATGGACAGATTCATGGTTTTGCCAAACTGTCTGGGTCGCGTAAACACAGAGACCAACGGCCGCTCGTCCAACAAATCTTTAATGAAAAGCGTCTTGTCCACATAATGATACGCAGATGCAGCCAAACGATAGTCGGAAATACCCAGCGGCAATGGCAGTTTAATTGATTCGGAATATTTCCGATACTTTCCGGATTTTATTCTGCTATCACAAGGCTTCTCTGTTTCAATAGGAATCAACCACGACTTTCCGGATTTTTGCGCACCGGAAATCCGTCCTTCTTTGCACAATGCAGATACCCGGCGTTCCGTCAAGTTCCAACGTTCTGCAGCCTCTTTTACACGCATCATCTTTGCATCTGACATAGTGGTTTCCTCCTTATGCCTTGATTCTGTTATCGTATCCCATCTTTCCGATTCTGTCAATTAGCTTCGGAATGATTCCGAAAAATTGTTCGATTTCCAAATATAACATGAGGGCGC
>CAKTAK010000060.1:0-5547 GCA_934527315.1 uncultured Oscillospiraceae bacterium | reverse complement strand
CCGTTTTGCAGGAAGCACCGTTTACCGACTACGGCAGCATCGTGGAAGTGTTCACAGACCTGTCCGTGTGGGCAGGCGTCCGACAGGCGATTGAACGGGTCAATGCCAATGCGCTGGCGGCGTGAGTTGTATTTTGGTGGAAGGAGATTTAATAAATGGCAAACATTATTGCAGTAATCTGGGACTGCGACAAAAACCTGATTGACGGTTATATGCAAGATCCGATTTTTGCAGAATATCAAATTGACTCGTCTGATTTTTGGAAAAAAGTAAATGCACGGCCATTAGAACTTGCCGCACAGGGAATTCGGGTAAACCGGGATACATACTACCTGAATTACTTTATTCGGTGTGCGCATGATGGTACGCTAAAGGGCCTTAATAATGCAAAGCTGAAAGAGTATGGGAAAAGGCAAAAATTTTATAACGGCATTCCTGAAATTTTTGAAAAAACCAAGAACATGTTCAAAGATGACAAGCGTTATTCGGAATATGGGATTCAAGTTGAGCACTACATTGTCAGCACAGGATTTGCTGAAATTATCCGTGGTTCAGAGCTGATGCCTTTTGTTGACGGCGTATGGGGGTGTGAGCTTTTAGAAACTCCAGACAAAGACGGGAACATGGTTATTGGAGAAACGGTATACACGATCGACAATACATCAAAAACCAGAGCGATATTTGAAATAAACAAGGGAATCGGGAAAGTAGATGGAATCGAAGTCAATTCCAAGATCCCGGAAGAAAATCGTAGAGTTCATTTTGAAAATATGATTTATATTGCGGATGGACCGAGTGATATTCCGGCATTCTCCGTTGTAAAAAAGGGCGGTGGCGCAACCTTTGCGATCTATCCCAAGGGTGACAACGAAGCCATGCAGCAGGTAGAACAGATGCGTGAGGATGGACGCGTTGATATGTATGCAGAGGCGGATTACTCAGAAGGGACTACTGCATATATGTGGATTACCAACAGGATTCAGAAAATGGCTGATCGCATTCGAGACACCGAAAAAGCTAAAATTACGAACTCGGCATCTAGTGTTCCGAAGCATTTGGTATAGAATACGACAACATGTGTCGCCCTTACTGGCCTCATGGAGACAGAGGAAACCGCCCGAATCCATTGCAGTGCAATGGATTCGGGCGGTTCATTTACTACATGATTCATCCATCTCGGATACCGGCGATCGCCGCTTTCGCTTTTATTTCGTCGTTATGTACTATTTCCACCCTCGCCGTTTGGCCAAATCATCCATCGCTGCGCAGAACCTCTCCCACGGTGCCAATGTTATCTGTGACGGGTCCTTCTTGCGTACACCGGCCATTGTTTTCAGTGCCGTAATATTGGAGGTCAAATTCACAAGACTTGCCGGCAGCAAGCCGTTATTTAAAAACGAATAGTCGAAATATCGCATATAGCGCCGTCCTTTCTGCATATAATCATAGCATATTATATGCAGAAAGAGCAGAGAAATAATTACTCATTTCTCTGCTCTCCGTTTGCTTATGCCTTTTGGGCGGTTTCGTCCTCCGGCAATAGATTTGTCATGTTTTTCAGACTGATTCCCAGTGTGGAGCCATTGTGCAGCAGCGCCGAAGTGGTGGGCGGCAGGACCCCTGCTACCCCCAAAGCAATCAGCGACAGATTGAATCCCACAATGAACCGGTAACTGCCGTGAATGCGTTTCATCAATGCTTTGCTGAGCTGCCGTAGCGTTACCAATTCAAACAGGTCCTCCGATGCAATGGTAATGTCGGCAATCTCCCGGGCAATGGCTGCGCCGGTGGAAATGGCAATGCCCGCGTCTGCCTCCGACAGCGCAGGAGAATCGTTGACGCCGTCACCCACCATGATGACGGTGTGTCCCTTTTCTTTTTCCTGACGGATAAACGTTGCCTTATCTTCCGGCAGAACCTCCGCGTAAACAGCGTCTACGCCCACCTCGGCGGCAACAGCCTCTGCGGTGCGGCGGTTGTCACCGGTCATCATCACCACGTTGTGGAAACCGCAGTCGTGCAGCGCCTTGACCGCATCCCGCGCCTCCCGGCGCAGCGGGTCATGAATACAAATCACCGCCGCCAAGGTCCCGTCAATGCACAAGTACAGCTGCGAGTAGGAAACCGAAATTCCGTCGAACTTTTCCTGCTCCCCTTCCGGAATCCGGCAGCCCTCGTCCTCAAAGACAAAGTGCGCGCTGCCGATGATGACCTTTTTATCCTCCACCATACTGGAAATTCCGTGGGCCACCACATACTGTACCTGAGAATGGTACTCCTCATGGGTCAGGCCCCGCCGTTTCGCCTCTTCTACCACGGCGTTGGCCATGGAGTGGGGATAGTGCTCTTCCAAGCATGCGGCAAGGCGGAGCATTTCTGTTTCGTCCTGTCCGCCGAAGGGCACAATTTGCGCCACTTTCGGCATGGCATAGGTCAATGTACCGGTTTTGTCAAACACAATGGTGTCCGCCTCGGCCACAGCCTCCAAAAACCGCCCGCCCTTGACGGAAATATGATGCCCGCTGCTCTCCCGCATGGCAGACAGCACCGCAATGGGAATGGCCAGTTTCAGTGCGCAGGAGAAATCCACCATCAGCACAGCCAGCATTTTGGTCACGTTCCGGGTCAGCAGATAGGTCAATGCCGTTCCGCCCAAGGTGTACGGCACCAGCTTGTCCGCCATGCGGGCCGCCTTGTCTTCCGCAGTGGATTTCAGCTTTTCCGATTCCTCAATCATGCGGACCACCCGGTCATAGCGACCGCTGCCGGACACTTTCTCCACGGAGACGATGCATTCGCCCTCTTCCACCACCGTTCCGGCATAAACGGGGCTGCCGGGGCGCTTGGCTGCGGGCATGGATTCTCCGGTGAGAGAGGATTGGTTCACCATTGCCTCCCCCTCCACGACCTTGCCGTCCAAGGGAATCATGCCGCCGGTGCGAATTACAATGCAGTCGCCGGGTTGAATATCCGTCACTTTGGTCAGCACCTCGGTGCCGTTGACCCGCTGCCAGACATTATCCACCCGCAGGCTCATGGCAGACGCCAAATCGGCCACGGACTTTTTATGAGTCCACTCTTCCAGAATCTCGCCCAACCGCAGCATGAACATCACCGATCCGGCAGTATTGAAATCGCCCCGGAAAATGGACACCGCAACGGCAGTACCGTCCAGTACGGCAACGGAAAGCTTTCCGTGCCACAGCGCGGAAACGCCCTCTTTGATGTACTTCACGGAGCGAATCGCAGCCAATACCGAGGTCACCGACACCGGCAGAAACAGCTTGGAAATGCACCGGCGCATCACAGTGACAGCCAGTTTGTCCTCAAATTCCCGATTCAGCGCCCGGGAAGTGTGCTCCGGTACCAAATCCATGCTTTCCGCTTTGGTGAAAGAAAAAGATGACAGCGCGGAGATAATGCATTCCCGCTTGGTATCATACATCACCACCGCGTCTTGAGTTCGGTCATAAACCTTAACGGACTGCACACCATCCACCGACAGCAGATAGTATTCCAGTACATCTGCCTGCTGCAGCGTCATCTGCCCGCAGCACAGATGCACCCGCATCCGCCCGGGAATGTCATGTAGAATCGTGCATTTCATGGGTCACTCCGCCTTGCTTTCCTCCGCGGTTTCTTCGGCGGTGTCTTCCACCACAGCGGCAGTTTCCGCCTCGGCGCGCTGGGCATTGACAGCCTTCGCCTCTTCGTAGATATCGTCAGCGCCTTCCCGCACGGTGGTCACCGTGGTCATTACGCTTTCCTTTGCCCGCAGAGCGGCGGCAGTGGTCTGAACGTATGCCTTTTTTGCATCTTTGCTGCCCAAAACCTTAATGCCGGCAGTACCGAACAATACGCCTGCAGCAAACAAACCAACTTTTTTCATATCCATAACTTTGTCCTCCTAATATGGAATGTATATAGATCAACCCAGACGCCTGCAGTGCAAGCCGTCGGATAAATCACTGAATTACTTTTTCCCGAAATGGAAAAATCCCTTTTTCTCGTAGGGCGCCGCTTTGATTTCCCCCACCGTGTAGCCGGTGGCGTCAATGGTTTCCCGAATGGCCGCCTCATCCAGAGGCGTTTCGGATAAAATAACGGTTTCCCCTTTGGAGTGACTGGACGTCACCTTTTCCACGGGAAATGCCCGGCGAATGGCATCGTTGATGTGCGCCTCGCACATGGAGCAAGCCATGCCGGAAACTTTTACAGTTGTTTGAATCATCAAAAATCTTCCCTTCTGTCATTTTTTCTGACCGGCATTATCCCAATGCCACGTCCAACATCATCATGACGCTGAATCCAACGGCAAAGAACACCGTGCCAAGGTTGGAATGCTGCCCTTGGGACATTTCCGGAATCAGCTCCTCCACCACCACATAAATCATGGCGCCCGCCGCAAAGCTCAAAAGGTACGGCAGCGCAGGAATTATCAGTTGTGCAGCAAGAATCGTCACCACCGCGCCGACGGGCTCCACCACTCCGGAAAGAACGCCGCCCGCGAAGGCTTTGCCCTTGCTTTCTCCCTCTGCACGGAGGGGCATGGAGATAATCGCCCCCTCCGGGAAATTCTGAATGGCAATGCCGATGGACAATGCCAGTGCGCTTGCGGCTGTAATTTGCGTACCGCCCGCAAGAAATCCCGCATACATCACGCCCACTGCCATTCCCTCCGGAATGTTGTGCAAGGTCACCGCCAGCACCATCATGGTTGTGCGCCCCAGCTTGCTTTTGGGACCCTCCGCCTGCTCGCTGCCCACATGGAGATGAGGAATCAGATGGTCCAAGGCAAGCAAAAACAGTATGCCAAGCCAGAATCCCGCAAATGCCGGGAAAAACGCAAATCGCCCCAGATGTTCCGACTGTTCAATGGCAGGAATCAGCAGGCTCCAGACAGACGCGGCTACCATCACCCCCGCGGCAAATCCCGCAAGGGAGCGCTGCACCAAGTCGCCCAAAGATTTTTTCATAAAGAACACACAGCCTGCGCCCAATGTTGTTCCCAAAAACGGAATCAAAATTCCAAGAAAGGTTTCCATGTCCCTCACCGCCTTTACGATAATATTTTAGTATTATTTTATTTGTTTCTTCATAGCCGGTCAGACATTCGACTGCACCACCGATTTCACTCGTTCGGTACTGTGTTTTCCCCACCGTCCGACCATTTTCACAAAAGTTAGCTTAGGCTAACTTTACTGTTTTATAAAAGCCGCATCGCTGCGGCCCGCCGACGAATTCCTATCATTCCTATCGGTCATTTTATACCATTCTTTTTGACATTTTGCAAGAGGTATCCGAGAAGAATCTATGAGTGAACTTGGAATAAAATTTAGAAGTTTTATATGAATCCGCGGGTATGCTGCCGGAAGTGCTGTCAGGTGAGGAATACAGCGCCCGGAGTCGAAAATCCCGGGAAAGGTAGGTTTCCTTCATCACCCTGCCCCCGTTTCGGCTTTCTGAACCCCCTTCTTTTGATATCCGCAGTCGCAGTATGGTCCGCCGGAGGCGAGGGTATACTGCCGCACAAAGTCGGTCACGCCG
>CAKTAK010000059.1:0-5957 GCA_934527315.1 uncultured Oscillospiraceae bacterium | reverse complement strand
GTCCCGGAACACGTTGTATCGTTCGATAGAAGGCTCAGGATATCCGTTCTATCGAGCTGTACATAAACAGGTCTCCGTTATCCTAAACGGAGATACTATTTAGAAGGAGGAGTTTCAAATGAGAACTCTGAAAAAGGCTCTGAGCCTCGTTCTGGTTCTGGCTATGGTCTTTGCTCTGGCAGTGCCCGGCTTCGCAGCTGACACCACCAAGAAGGCAGCTGATTTCAAAGACTACAGCAAAGTAACCAACAAAGAGGCTGTTGACGTTCTGACTGCCATCGGCGTCATCAACGGCAACGCAGATGGTACCTTCGCTCCCGAAGGTAACTTCACCCGCGCTGAGGCTGCTACCCTGATCACCTACCTGACCCTGGGTAAGACCGTGGCTGACGCACTGCCCACCAGCGCAACCAAATTCAGCGACGTACCCGCAACCCACTGGGCTGCAAAGTACGTGCAGTACTGCGCTGACGCTGGCATCGTTGCCGGTGTTGGCAACGGCAAGTTCGATCCCGATGCTAAGCTGACCGCTACTCAGTGGTCTCTGATGCTGCTGGGCGCTCTGGGCTACAACGCTAAGAACGAAGGCATCGGCGGCGAAGGCTGGGAAATCGCAACTACCAAGCTGGCTATGAAGGCTGGCGTTGCTTCCGCTGAGGAACTGACCGCTACTTTCAACCGCGACATGGCTGCTAAGCTGGCTCTGAACGCTCTGAAGGCTGACATGGTTGAGTACAGCTCCAACGGCACCAACATCACCATCGGTGACACCACCATTTCCACCGGTTCTTCCAAGGCTACTCCCGTAACCGTGAAGGCTGAGACCGGCAAAAACGAGTACGCAGCTGCTATCTCCGGTGAGACCCTGAGCGCTACCGCTAAGGAAGTTACCGTTCAGCTGGGCGAGAAACTCTGCGACGGCAAGCTGGCTCTGGCTGCTGCATCTACCGATGAATTCGGCCGCACTGTGAAGGCTTGGAAGTACAACAACAAGGACGTTGCTACCAGCACCACCACCGCTGTTGCTACTTTCACCGCTGCTACCAAGGCTGCTGATGTGGCTTCCGCTCTGGCAGGCTACACTCTGGACAGCAAAGCTGTGAACAACACCACCGTTTATAAGACGGGCGCAACCCCTGCAACTTTCACCAAGGCCGACCTGATTTTTGCCAACAAGAATGCTACTACTGGTGGTCTGACTGTTGGTGATGCTACCGGCGAGACCATTGCTAAGGCAATTGCTGATGAAACCGCAAACGGCAAGGTTGTGGAAATCTACGCAACCGATAAGGCAATCGACAAGATTGTTACCACCACCTACACTGTTGGTACTGTGACCGACGTGAAGACCGCTACCAAGAATGGCAGCACCTACACCACTTACAACGTGAAGGGCACTGACGGCACCACCACCAAGAGCGGCGTTGTTTACTCCGTTGCTGCAAACGGCGAGACTAGCACTGCTGTTGTGAACGGCACCGTTGCTAAGGGCGATGTTGTCACCTTCGTACAGCCCGCTAAGAATCCCAGCGGCAACGGCAAGCTGTACATCTACCCCACCACCAAGTTTGAGGGTACTCAGACTGCTAAGACCACCAGCACCGCTACCATCAACGGTACCACCTACGGCATTGCTCTGGGCGTGACCGATGGCTCCAATGCTCTGACTGATGCAGCTTTCGCTAACACCGCTACCACCAGCAACTACTACGTTGACCAGTACGGTTTCGTGGTTTACACCAACGCAATCGCTGAGACTGTCAACTACGCAATCGTTGACAAAATTGCTCTGGTGAACGGCTCCGGCACCGGCGCTAACAAGAGCGTTGAGGCTGTTCTGGTTGCTGCTGACGGCACTTCCAAGACCGTGAACGTTACCAAGATCAACGGCATCAAGGCTAAGGACATCACTGATGCTACTGGCAAAATTGAGGTTACCGGCAGCGCTGTTAGCGCAGTAAAGGTGAACCATGATGTGAATGACAACGCTGTTCTGTCTGGTAAGATTGTCAGCTTCAAGTCCACCGATGCAGGTTATGAACTGACTTACCTGAACGTTACCAGCACCGACACCTTTGGCCAGACTGCTACTTCCAAATCCAGCCAGAATGCTTCCGCTACCGAAGTGACCGTGGTTGAGAAGGGCATTCCCACTGTGAAGGGCTACAACCAGACTGATGCTTCTAACGCTACCGCTCCTGTTGCTAACAACAACACCGTGTATCTGGTTAAGACCACCGATGCAAACGGCAACGCTGTGTTCACTAGCTACACCGGTTTCAAAAACGTTGCTACCGTGAAGATCAAAGGTACCTCCACCGCTGATGCTACCGCAACCGTGGCTTACGCTACCAAAGACAGCGCTGTGTCCTTCATCTACATTGATGCAACCTCCGCTAAGATCGGCGACACCAAGGTTGGCAGCATCATGTTCGTGACCAGCACCAACTACACCACCAATGGTGTGGGCGATGCAGTGTACTACACTCTGAACGCTATTGTTGACGGCAAGGACGCTGTTGAAGTCAAGACCAAAGACGTCACTGTCTTCTCCGGTCTGACCGCAGGCAAGCTGTACGAGCTGACCACCAATGACAACGGTTATGTGACCGCTGCAACCGAGCAGACAACTACCGGAACTTCCTACACCAAGGCAACTGTTGCTAGCGGTGCAACCGCAAACAATGGCGTCTTCGGCGGCCTGACCTATGACGGCACCGAGACTGTCATCGTGATTGAAGACGGCGCACTGACCACCGGCGACATTAACTCTGCTGAAGTTGGTGACACCTACTACTACAGAGTTGTGAATGCTTCCGGCACTGCTGCTGAGCAGATCGCAATCAAGACCATCTACATTGTGAAGTAATTTCAATCGAAATTCACTTTCGATGTAACCAATTAAAAAAAGGTCCCGTTCCGATTCGGAACGGGATCTTTTGCGTTAGCCGATAGCCAAGTAGTGATACGTTGTGTAGTTCAGATTTGTGTACGGTGTAATGTTGGAACCACCGCTCTGTCGCTGCCGCACCAAAAATCCGGTTTCGGTAATTTCCGCGCCGGTCGTCGAGCTGCCCGGAAATTTGTAGGGCGCGTCGCGGGTGATGAACACCGCCGCGGTTGTGAAACTGTCCGCGCTCTGCATGATTAGCATTACTTTCGGCTGAAAACCGAGGGTAATTTCGTTGGGTGTGGTGGTGGAGCCGTTGCCGTTGTAGCTGCCCACCGCGATTTTCACCGCCCCGGCGGTCAGTGCGCCCACCGCGGCATCAATTTTCCGATTGTCCTCGTTGAAGTCACCCACCAGAATCGGGTCGCTCTTCTCCCATACGTTCAACTTCAAATTGTTTGTCTTGTTCATTGCAATTCCTCCTGTTGCATTGTTTAGGCTAAGGGGTATTTATTCTAATGTATCCCCCTCAACTATAGCCGCAACAGCCGGAATTTTTGTATGTTTGCGGGCGAAGAAAAGTTGGGAAAATTTTTATCGTAAAAAGAAAGCCGGCGACGGAACCTTGCTGCAGTTCTGTCGCCGGTTTTCAGTTAGGAGAAAGAGAGGAATAAAAGGTTTGGAGTTCTTTTACGAGTATCAATATACCCGATTTGCAAGGGCAATTGGTGAAGATTTCGTGATGAGACTATGAACATTCGGAAAACTTCTGCCCGGGGTTATTCCTCCACGGGGGTGAGGTACAGGTCCAAGTCCACTTCGCCGTCGATGCCGGGGATTTCGCCCTTGAACGTGTACTGCCACATGTTGTGGCGGTAGTGGAAGTCCGGGTAATCGCCCTCTCCGGCAAACCACAGCACGTACTGGGAAAGATTGGTGAAGTCGAAGAAGTAGTAGCCCATGTGCCGGTTGAAATACACGCCGGGGGTGTAGCCTGCCTGGGCGATGGTGCTGCAGAATTTCTCCGCACAGGCTGTGATTTGCGCTGCAGGGAGTTCTACCGTGCGGGCATCGTCCATGCCGGTCTGTTCCCAATCGTACACCACCGGCATTGTGATGCGGTCGGAGTACTCTTTCAGCTGAGCAATGACGTAATCGGCCTCTGCCACAGCCTCAGCCTCTGTGGTGGCTTGGGAGAAGAAGTACACGCCCACAGCAAGGCCGTTGGCCAATGCGCCCTCGATGTTCCCCCGGAAATAGGAATCGATGTACAACTGACCTTCGGTGCTGCCACGGTAGCCGCTGCGAATCATGACGAACTCCACGCCGCTGTCTGCCACCTGCGCCCAATTGATGTTGTTCTGGTGCTCGGAGACGTCAATGCCGTAGGCGGCGGTGTAATCCGCGCCGGTGTAGCGCATGTACTGACCGTCGGAGGTGAAGTCTTCTTCGGTGAAATCGCTCACCGGAACGTTTTTCTGCTCGTCCACCCAGACCAGACCGTCTGAGCCGTAGAGAACCTGAATCTGCCCCGCGTGGGGGTCGACAATGGTGTCGCCTTTGCAACCGGTGAGGAGCAAGGCGGTTATCAACGCGCCCGTCAGGGCGGATTTGATGTGCTTGTATTGCATGTTTTTTAGTGCCTTTCAAAAAAATATGGTAGAATGCGCAGTTGCATTCTACCATATTAGACGTATTTACGCAAATCAGAGTTCCAGAGAATCCATCAGCGCCCGTCCGCCGTAACGGAGACAGCGCTGCAATCTTCGGCGCCCACGGGCAATGGTGCGGCTAACTGTGGAGACGTTGACGTTCAGATATCGGGCAATGTCCCGCATGAGCATCTGCTCCACATAGTAGAGATGAATCATCTGCCGCTGACGGGGCGTGAGTTCTTCTTCCAGTGCTACGGCCATGTCATCAGCCAATGTGCCGGTTTCCGATGCCTCCATCAGCTTTACGAATTTCCGCAATGCCTGATATTCTAAGTCCTTGGGAATGACGGGATATGTATTGTTCATTGTGTGCCTCCTTGGTAATATGTGTGCAAATAACGGGAGATGCCGCCGGTTTCCCGCGCCATGCCCAAAAGAATACAGATGCGGCGGCGCATCAGCAGACGTTCCGTTTCGGAAATACCGGGGTCTTGGACTTGTCGGCTCAGCTCTGCAGCCCGTTCCCGACAAAGGCGGCTGCTGTGTGCGTAAGATTCAGATAGTTCCTGTAAATTCATTGAAGTTCCTCGCTAAAATTTAATCCTAAAATATTTTCAAATTATTTTTCGTTTTTCTCAAAAAAGTGTTGACAAAAGTCTATAGGTCTGCTATTATAGTCCTCGCTGGTTCTGCTGGTGTAGCTCAGTTGGTAGAGCAGCTGATTTGTAATCAGCAGGTCGGGGGTTCGAGTCCGTCCACCAGCTCCAAACCTCGACGCAATTCAATATGGGGGTGTTCCCGAGTGGCCAAAGGGGACAGACTGTAAATCTGCTGGCTATGCCTACGATGGTTCGAATCCATCCGCCCCCACCATAAACGGTTTCGTCATTTGATGAAACCGTTTATTTTTTTGTTTTTTCTGGGTGTCCAAAACGGACACCCATTTTTTATTTAGAAGGTTTGACTCAGCTCCTCCGCGGTACATTCCTGCACACCGAACCGCTCTGCAATTTCCCGAATGCGCAACTCCACAACCCGCGCCTCCATGCAATTCTCGCAGAGCAGAACCGTCTGCCCGAATTCTTCCGGCCACAAAAACACGGAATCCCACTCTTCCAGTGTTGCGCCGCAATCCTCACAAGAAATCTTTTTCATGCTCCTCCTCTTGAAGCGAATTATGCATTTGAATAATTACAATGCTGAATATACACTCAAAAGCATAATTTGTCAAGCCCTATTTTATGCATTTTCAGAATACTTGCACATTATGGGGCAGACGGTCCATCAAACCATATTCCATACCGTATTCCTAGCTAATTGTGCAAAATGACGTCAAAATATGCAAAAAGTGTCGCTTAATGTCTAATTAAGCGACACTTTTATTCGTTTTTGGGTGAATAAAGGGGTCTGAA
>CAKTAK010000058.1:0-6058 GCA_934527315.1 uncultured Oscillospiraceae bacterium | reverse complement strand
GAATGGGGCTGTCGCAAGGGGAGACCTCCTTTCATAAAATCAAAAAGCACCCGGCCGGGTGCTTTTTGTGGTTTTGGAATTAACTGACGTACAGCCAGCTGCTGTCACCCATCGGGGTATATCCCACGGGGACAAATCGCGCGGCATTGGCGTCGGTCATATAGGATTCTGCGTAATTCAAATCGCTGCTGTAAGCATTCGCATCGCTGGCGCAGTACACCCGGTCAAACACCCGATACAAAAAGCTCATATCCTGACCGTTAGCGGCGGTGCCGTTATGCAGTGCGTCCGGCGCACAGCGGAGAGAAAGCTTGACCTCGCTGCCTACCCGCTGTTCCATGTAATAGCTGAAACTGGATACCGCGGAAACGGCGTCCGGCGGGGTAGTCATGCTCTCTGTGTACACAATGCCCTCTCCGGCGGGGTGGGTCACATAGCTGAGCAGAATCTCATCAAATCCCATATCTGCCAGCTCCAGTGCCAATCCGGACAGATACTGCCGCAGACCGGTGTTGTAGGGGTCCAGACAAGTGCCGTATTCATTCTGGCACAGACTGCCGTCTGCATTGCGCAGGGCAACGGTTTGGTTGCGCTCCGCCAGACGGGCGTCAATGCAGCAGCACAGCTCCGCCACCAGATAAATGTCCTGCTCTTTCAGCGTCTGAACCTGTTTTTTCAGGTCAAAGGAGCCGTTGAGCCCGTAACCGGTGGCCATTTCGGTTTTGGATTCATACACCAGCTGACCGCTTTCCGGCTTGACCTGCAGCACCAGAGCATTGGCGCCAATGCTGCTCATCTTGTCCGTGTATGCGGCAAAAGCGCTTTCGGAAATCCCCGTTGCGGGAACGTACACCGCCTTCATGGCGGTGACACCATTGCCGGCGTCGGTTTCCACGTGGCTGAAATCGTAGCCGTCCAGCACCAACTCCGCGCTGACTTTCGGCCGGTCCGCAGATTCGCCGTCGGTACCGGTATCGGGGTTCCACGGCGTCCAAGGAGTGTTCAGATGCACCTCGCCTTTTTCATAGACGATGTACTTTTGCCAAGAGGAGAAGAGCAGCAGAAATCCGCCCAACAGCACAATCAGGACAATCAGAATCCCCCGGAGCCAGTTATGCTGTTTTTGCTTGGGACGGTACACTTCCCGATTGGAATTTTTCATTCGCCGCGGTTCTCGATTTCGCTCAGCAGTGCCACGCGGCGGGCATGGCGGCCGCCTTCAAATTCGTTTTCCAGGAAGGTGTCCACGATTTTCAGTGCCAGACCGGGGCCCACAACACGAGCGCCCATTGCCAGAACGTTTGCATCGTTGTGTTTCCGGGTCATCTCTGCGGAGAAACAATCGCCGCACAGCGCAGCCCGCACACCCTTGACCTTGTTGGCGGCAATGGAGATGCCGATGCCGGTGCCGCAGATGATAATCCCGCGCTCGCACTCGCCGCTGGCAACTGCCCGGCCCACAGCCTCGCCGTAAACGGGATAGTCGCAGCTATCCTCCGTGTAGGTGCCGTAGTCCTTGTATTCCAGACCTTTCTCTTCCAGATGTTTCATAATTTCCTGTTTCAGCGCAAATCCGCCGTGGTCGCAGCCCAAAGCAATCATGATAATCGTTTCCTTTCTGCGGCATAATGCCGTAACATATTCTTATTTTGTCGGTTTATTATAGCTTGAAAATGGCTTTCCGTCAATCATAACGGCCAAGAGGGGAACCAGCGAAGGAAATTTCCCGTGTAGCCCATGGTGGCCCACATTCCGGACAGTACCGGATAGTATGCCGCAAACAGCAGGACAGACAGTCCGGTGAAGGAATAGAGATACCGTTTTCCATGCTTTCCGGTGCGAACAATGACGTCCAGCACATAGCAGACAGCCAGCAGCAGGAACACCGTGCAGGCAAAGTAGTGGTATTCAAACGTAATGCGGCCAATGAACATCCAAGGCACCAGCTGCGCCAGATAGCCGATTAGAATGAACCCGGCTTTTTTGTCCCGTTTCCAGAATGTGAGATACACCATGCCGATGATGGCAAAGATTCCGCCCCAGCACAGCAGGGGGCTGACGAAGGCGGCAATGGCGCTTTTCATATCCCCGGAGCCGTAATTCAAATAGTACAGAATGGGGCGGGCATCGAAAATCCACTGATACCACCGGGAAGAATAGGGGTGGCTGGCATTGACACCCACGTGATAGGTGAACATACTGACTTGATTGTTCCAGACCAGCTTTGCATAGTCCGGGTCAAAATACATGGAAACACCCTGCAAGCCGATGGCTTTGCCGTAGGGGTAGTAGCTCATATAATAAATGCACCCGGGCAGTACAAGGAAAAACACCAGACAGAAAAGAATATTTTTGACAAAAGCGCCTGCGTCTTTTTCCCGGCGGAGCCGGAAAATCCAATGGAGCAGCCACAGCACCGCCAACCCGGCACCGGCGTAGATGCAGGTCCATTTGCTGGCAGCGCCCAGACCAAAGCTGATGCCGGACAGCGCCAAGCAGCTCAATTTCCGCTCCGTGACAAAGCGATACATAAAATAATACATCAGCAAAATGAAGAACACCGCATAGCTATCGATGGTGGCAATGCGCGTCTGAACAAAATGCATGAAGTCAAAGGCAAAAATCACCGTGCCGCAGGCGGAAATTTCCGTGGAGCCGAACATCCGCTTCAGCAGCAGATACAGCACCGGCAGCATCAGCACACCGGTGAGGGTGCCCATGCAGCGCCAGCCAAAGGGGGTCATGCCGAAGAGCCGAATGCCCACGGAGAGAATCAGCTTGCCCAAGGGCGGGTGAGAAATCTCATAGGGATAGACGTTGGTTACGTTTTCATACGCGGTGCGGGCGTGATAAATCTCGTCAAAATAGGTGCTGTTCCGATAACTGGGAGATTCCGGCGTCACCTCCGATTCGTCCAACAGCGCCTCGGCGCTGCTGTCTTGGGCGGTGAGGGCAATGGGATTCCCGTCTGCATCTCGGAGCACGAAAGACCCCAAAAACAGCCGGTTGTCTGCGGTCAGACGGACATATCGGGCGGCAAATGCCCCGGTCTCCGGCACCCGCCAGGAAAACAGCATGGAGTGTTTTTGCTCCAGTGTGGCAACGTCCCGCCAGGAGTCTCCGTCCATGGAAACGGAAAGGGTATAGCTGCCGGTATTCAGTCCGGTGTAATACAGCACTTCGGAAACGACTTCCGGCTCCGACAGCTCCAAGGTTACGCTGCTGCCGGCAGCGGGAAATTCGTAAAACGTCTGGGGCGCGGCGGTATCGCCCAAATCATAAAAGGCCGTTCCGCCGTAAATCAGCATGATTGCCAACAGCAGCAGGGCGTCCACCCGGGTCATAAAGGTTTGTTTGCCGCGATTCTGCCCAAGGGTCCGCTCTGCGCAGGCAATTGCGAAGGGCATGCCTACCCAAATCAGATATCCGGCCAACAGCACGGGTAAAAACCATGCGAATTTCAAATCTAAATCACACTCCTTGAGAAATGCTTGCGGAAATATTATACCAGTGGGGAGAATCGGGGTCAACCGTCGGACAATTCCCGGGCAGAGAAATGTGAAGGAATTGTCAAGGCGAATTTCCAGTTGACAGTGCATTATTGGTGGTGTAGAATTAGTTAAATATTCATAACTGTATGGTGGATACCCACGGCCAAAGCCGGGGGGTAACAGTCTTTAATATTTGTAGCAATTCATTGGAGCGCCGCTCCATTTGTGAACCCCATGCGGGGTGCTGAATCGATACAATTCCATAATTGTTTTTTGAAAGCGCACCCCAGCTTTTAATTTTTCAGAGGAATGGAGGTGTGTTTACTTACGATGCTGAAAATCATCATGAGTTCCGTGATTGCCGCAGTTATTTTTGCGGTGGTGGGCGTTTTTGTGGGCTATAAGTGCCGTGTGGGCAAAAACAGCAAGACCATCGCCGAGGCGGAAACGGAAGCAACCCAGATTATCAATGATGCAATCAAAAGTGCGGAGGCAAAAAAGCGCGAGGCACTGTTTGAGGCAAAGGAAGAAATACACAAAGAACGGACGGAGTACGAGCAGGAAGTTAAGGAACGCCGTGCTGAACTGTCCAAGCAGGAAAGACGCCTGCAGCAAAAAGAGGAAAACCTGGACCGTAAGAACGATACGCTGGACAAACGCAATGAAACCCTGCGGAAGAAATTGGCAGATGCCGAGGCAACCCAGGCAGAAATTGAAAGTTTGAAACAGAACCAGGTGGAAACCCTGGAGCGCATTTCCGGTTACACTGTGGAAGAGGCCAAGAATATGCTGGTTTCTCAGGTGGAATCCGAAGTGACTCACGAAATGGCCATGAAGGTCAAGGAAATTGAAGACCGTGCTAAGGACGAGGCCGACTCCGTTGCGCGCGAGATCATCGCCACCGCGATCCAGCGCTGTGCTGCGGACCACACCAGTGAAGTTACGGTTTCCGTTGTGCCTTTGGCAAACGACGAAATGAAAGGCCGCATCATCGGCCGCGAGGGCCGGAATATCCGGACGTTCGAAAATCTGACCGGCTGCGATTTGATTATCGACGATACGCCGGAGGCCATTACAATCTCCAGCTTTGACCCTGTGCGTCGGGAAGTGGCCCGCATTGCACTGGAAAAATTGATTGCCGATGGACGTATCCACCCTGCGCACATCGAAGAAATGGTTGCCAAAGCACAGAAGGAAGTCAATGCCACCATTAAGGCAGAAGGCGAGCGGGCAACCTTTGAGACGAACATTCACGGTCTGCATCCCGAAATCATCAAGCTGTTGGGCCGTATGAAGTACCGTACCAGCTACGGCCAGAACGTGCTGAACCACTCCATTGAGGTCAGCCATATTTCCGGTCTGATTGCCGCTGAGCTGGGCGTGGACGTAGCCACCGCAAAGCGGGCCGGTCTGCTCCACGATATCGGTAAATCCATTGACCATGAGGTAGAGGGCAGCCATGTGACCATCGGTGCAGAGATTGCCCGGAAGTACAAGGAATCCCCCGATGTGATTCATGCCATCGAGGCGCACCACAACGATGTGGAGCCCCGTACGGTGATTGCCTGCATCGTGCAGGCGGCGGACACCATTTCCGCTGCACGTCCCGGTGCACGTCGTGAGAACATCGAAAACTACGTCAAGCGTCTGGAAAAGCTGGAGGAGATTACCAACAGTTTCCCCGGCATTGCCAACAGCTACGCCATTCAGGCGGGTCGCGAAATCCGCGTGATGGTGGACCCGGAGAAGGTAAACGAGGACAGCATGATTCTTCTGGCAAGAGATATTGCCAAGAAAATCGAGGCAGAACTCACTTATCCCGGTCAAATCAAAGTCAACGTGCTGCGGGAAACCAAAGCGGTGGACTACGCAAAATAAAGCAAACAATCAAACTCCCGGAACGGCTGTTCCGGGAGTTTTTGCATAGTGTCTATTCATTTGCCTTATAACGGACGTTTTGGGTTCATCTGGTAAAAATCCTCATCTGTACTGCAATCTCCCATATAGGGCTGAATGAAACAGCGCAATGCGCTGTGGGAACGGACTGACGGGGGGATTTGCTTGCGGCGAGTACCGGGGAAACAGCGGAATCAAAAAGCCCCCCGAGGTCATGGAGAACCTCGAGGGGTAGAAAAAGGTGGATGAAATGAATTCAGGTATCCAGTTTCAAATCGCCGTCTTTAATCCAACCGATTTTCCGGAAGAACAGACCGAACAGCCAAGTGAGAATTGCGGGGAGCACAATGCAAACCAGCAGCATACCCAGCCAATCCATAGCGCTGGGGGTGATGGCAGAGGCGCCGCGGGCAATTGCCTCATCGCCGGGGTTCATCCAGCCGGTCCAGATGCCGATGGGACCGCACAGACCGCAGGTACCCATACCGGAGTTGATGGGGGCGCCGTTCATCTGCAGCTTAAACAGGCAGGTGGAAATGGGTCCGGTAATGGCGGATGCCAAAGTGGGAGGCAGCCAGATGCGGGGGTTGCGGACAATGTTGCCCATCTGCAGCATGGAGGTGCCGAGACCTTGGCTAATCAGACCGCCCCAACGGTTTTCACGGAAGGAC
>CAKTAK010000057.1:0-6250 GCA_934527315.1 uncultured Oscillospiraceae bacterium | reverse complement strand
CTTCACAGCGGGTGCGTAGTACGCATTCACGTCCACATCGTCAAACTTCACGTCTTTCTTGGTGATGGGGGTGTAATCGGGAGCGGTGTAAACAACATCAAAGACATTGGCAGTCTCGTCTTTATCCGTGCAGTTTGCTCCCAGATTAATCGTGTATGCATTTCCGTCCGGATCAACAGTAAACTTGACCGTACGATTCACAACAGCCGTTTCACCAGCCTTCAAGATTTTAATTGTCTGGCCATTCGAAACAGCATCAACAGCAGCCTGCAACGTCGGGTAAACATTTTTGTTGTCGATAGATGCTGCCGGAGCAGAAATCACAAAGGGGCTAAATCCGTTGGTAGTAAAGGTCAAATACAGTTTACCACCGTCCTCAGTAACATTACCGGTGTAATATTCCACGGTTCCATTGTCTTTGATGTGCTTAATGCTCAGTTTATCACCGGCAGCAGCAAATCCCGTCGGCAATTCCATCGTAACAACAGTCGGGGCAGTAATCGTCAGATTTTGATATTCCTGAACAACCTGTGCATTTTTAGTACCACTAGTGCTATCAGTCAGTTTAATGTCATCTGCTTTATCAGCAGTAGATGCTACAATACGATACTGCGGGGTGATTTCCAATGTCAACGTCTTGTTTTCGGCGCTATACGCAGTCGGTTCTACCTTAAGTGCAGTCTGAACGTACAGAGTCGGATTAGTCAGAGTCTCTGCCTTTGCAACCAGACTTTCTGCATCAGTCTTGCTCATTGCTGCAACCTTGTCACCTGCTGCTGCGCCGAGGGTCGGTACGTCAACAGACTTAGCAGCATTTTCAACCTTCTGCTTATCTTCCTTGGAAATGGAGTCACTTACCGTAACTTCCGGGTCCGCAACAGCAGGCTTAACTACAATAGAACCAGTATCAGTTTTCTGAACTACCTTGTAGTCATAACCGGACTTGTCGCTGGTTACGGAAACATAACCGTCTGCAACAAAGTTTGTGCCTGCACCCTCAGCCTTGTTGTTAGCAGGGTCAAAGTGTGCAAAATAGCCGCCCTTAATATCAACCTTAGCAGTACCATCCGTATAAGCTTTATCAATGCAGTTAATGATGAAATTATAGCCGTAAGAACCGCTAAATGCCTCTGCATCAAAATAGCCATCATTGATGGTCAGTTTGCCCTTTTCTACCTGTACCGCAGTACCGCCACCATAGTATTTGCCGCCATCAATGGTCAACTTTGCGTCTTTGTATACATCGATTGCATAGCCACCATTCTTACCTGTATTAATACCACCAGTTGTTGCTTTAAGTGTGGTATCTGCAGCAACATTCAATGCAACAAAGTTTGTTTTGTTATCGCCCATGTTGTCCGGACTGTAAATGGTATGCTCATTCAAATCCAAAGTGATAGGCACACGAATCGTCAGACATGCATCATACGAATCAGTACCATTAGTGTGAACATCAGTCAGTAGCTTAACTGTATCTCCCTCTGTTGCCGCCTTAAAGGCATCCTGCAGTGTTGTATATTTATTATTACCAATCTGAGCAACTGCATCTGTTTCCAATCCTACCTTATAGAAATCGCCAACCTTCGGAGACATGTAACCCTCTGCCAAATATTTAGTCGGGTCAGTTGTGAATGTACCGCCAAAAATTGCAATCGGCGCATTGTTAACCTGTGCAAGACTGCCACTGAAATCACCGTCAGTAACAGTCAGCTTGCCAGTATTAACTGTGTCATTGATGTATCTGCTATACAGTACATAATTACCTTCAGATATAAAACGGCCACCCTTAATAGTAGCTGTGTTATTGTTCATCACCACGCAGCCTTCTGCATTACCGAAACTACCGCCGTTGATAGTCAGTTCACCGCCATCATCGTTTTTAATGGTATTCACGCCGCCCACAAAAGCACCGTCATTGATAGTCAGTTTCGGAGCAGCCTGATTGGTTCCATCAATATACTGATTGCGCTCACCGTTCTCTTTAACGCCATCATAATCGTAGTAGCCATTTACAATCAAGCTGGAATATTTACCTTCTTGCATAACCACGGTATCATTGTTGATGGTCATTACACCATGGTTCAGAATGTTGTAATAGCTATTACCGCCAGAAGTGTTAGCGTCCACGCCAGTTTCTTCACTGCGGAGATACCAACCGCCATTCAGAATAACAGTACCATTATTGATAATATCAGCCTTACCATTGGTAACATTATCAACAGTACCCGCAGAACCGTCCTCGTCCGCAGATTCGCCATTACCAGTAACAGTCAAAGTTGCACCCAAAGCAACAGTAATCGTATCACCGCTTTTATTGGTCAGTGTACTGTTTCCCAAATCCAACGTAATATTTTTACCGGTCGGAATCGTGATGTCCTCTTCTGTATTAGCTACCAGTTTCACCGTTTGACCATCGGTCGCTGCATCAACAGCCGCAGCCAGTGTCGGATACTTAGTTCCATCGACTTCAGCGACATTCGTGTTTCCAGTACCCTCTGCAAACACGCCTGCCGGCAGCAGTGTTAGCACCATTGCTATTGCTAACAACTTTGACAATAGTTTTCGTTTCATAACAAATCCTCCCATGAATTTATTTGCCCTGCAGTTTCCCGCAGTTCATATACAACTTTTGATGATTTTCCGACGGATTCGGCTGCATTGCCCACACCGCCGGTCTATAAAAAACAAAAAAACGCTCCCAAGACATGGCCTACAAACCATGCCGGAAAGCGTTTCTTATTCTATATGATGTTTGGAAATTTTCGCGAATTTGGGTGCAATTATCGCTGTTCTGTTCTGTTCTGTTCTGTTCTGTTCTGTTCTGTTCTGTTCTGTTCTGTTCTGTTCTGTTCTGAGCGTATTCTGCCATGGTCATTCTGTCAACCCTTCTTTGGCACTTTTCAATGCTGCACATTCTCGCGGATATTTTTATGATGGTATTTTAACACGCGCCCATCTTATTTTCAATGTTTTTTGAATGAACCTTAAAAAATAATCGCAAAAATGACGGTGGGCATTGGCTCAGCTTTCAGTTTTCTTCCCCGGTGCGCATTTTTCTCCGGTTTCTTTTTGGTTGCGTAATCGTCGCTTTGCACAATTGGTTTCCCTATTGGTTCCTCTTTCCGGGCATATCTCCGTTTTTGTTCCCGCCGCG
The DNA here is from genome assembly GCA_934527315.1 of uncultured Oscillospiraceae bacterium. GTDB lineage: Bacteria > Bacillota > Clostridia > Oscillospirales > Oscillospiraceae > HGM13010. Next base: position 3,096 of record CAKTAK010000057.1, on the reverse strand, counting down.
AAAAAAACACTTACACGAAAGTCCGAAATCTGCTATACTCCGTAACCGTATCAAGAATGGTAGTCGCAGTTCCAACGGCAACGAGATGATAGTTTTTGTTGTCAGGTGCTGCGGCTGCCATTATTTTTTATGAAGGAGTTTCACAAATGCCCAAAACACTGTTTCAGAGAATCGTTTTTACCCTCATTATGGCCAGCGTCATGGTCTATGGCATGATCGTCTACAACGTAGCTCTTGCTACCGGGGGCGTTACCAATGCTACATTCTTGATGGCGCTCCATGAAATGCCGATTATGGTGCCTATTGCCTTTGTATTGGAGTTTTTCGTAGTGGAAAAACTGGCAACCCGTTTGGCATTCACCGTGGTGCGCCCCACTGACCGTCCGCAAGTGATTACCTATGCCATCTCCACCATGATTGTATGCATCATGTGCCCCACCATGAGTCTGATTGCCACCGTGCTGTTCAAGGAATTCAGTTTCGGCACTTGGGTACATACCTTCGGCTGCAATCTGCCTGCCGCGCTGCTGTGGCAGCTGCTGTACTGCGGACCTTTGTGCCGTTTGATTTTCCGTACCCTTTTCAAAAAACAGCTGGCAGCAGACAACGCACCTGCGCCCATCGCAGAATAACCCAATTTCCGCCGCAGAGTCTTGCGGCGGATTTTTTATCCCCGGGAAATTGACGGAACCGTCCGGCACGGCTATAATGAATACAACTGACTGGAGGTATCCTTATGGCTCACTTCTCCCGGAGCAGCGGTATTCTGCTCCCGATTTTCTCCCTGCCCTCCCCTTACGGCATCGGCACCTTGGGAAATGCTGCCGACACATTCATTGATTTTCTCCACGATTCCGGTGCTGCGTGGTGGCAAGTGCTGCCCGTGGGTCCTACCGGATTCGGCAATTCCCCTTATCAGAGCGATTCTACCTATGCCGGCAACCCGGATTTCATCGATTTGGACCGATTGGCGGAAGACGGACTGTTGGACCGCAAGGACCTCATGGGGTTGGATTGGGGTACCGCCGAGCATCGGGTGGACTATGACCGTATTCATGCCCTGCGCCGACCGCTTTTGGAAAAAGCCGCGGCTGCCGCTTGGCAGCGTGACCGGGATATCTTGGAAGATTTTCAGAGCCGCACCCCGTGGCTCACGGATTATGCCCGATTCATGGCGCTGAAACAGCATTTCGCCGGTGCAAGCTGGACGGAATGGCCGGAAGAATTCCGGAACCGTCAACCGGAGGCATTGGAGCGCTTTTCCCGGGAACATCTCACCGAAATTCAATTCCACGTGTTTCTGCAATATACCTTCTTCCGCCAGTGGGCGCGTATGCGTGACTATGCCCGCCGCAAAGGGGTCGGTCTGATTGGCGACCTGCCCATTTACGTGGCCATGGATTCCGCCGATGTGTGGTCCGACCCGGGCAGTTTCCAGTTGGACGAAAATCTTCACCCCACCGCCGTGGCGGGCGTACCGCCGGATTATTTCAGCGAAGACGGGCAGCTTTGGGGCAATCCCCTTTACCGTTGGGACACCATGCAGCAAGACGGCTATGGTTGGTGGATTCGTCGGATTGCCGGAGTAGAAACGCTGTTTGATGTGGTACGCATCGACCACTTCCGGGGGCTGGAAAGCTACTGGTCTGTGCCCATAGGCGAAACCACCGCCAAAAACGGACATTGGTGCAAAGGACCCGGTTTGGATTTGGTCCGAGTACTTACCGGTTGGTTCCCGAACCTGCAATTCATTGCCGAGGATTTGGGATTTTTAACGCCGGAAGTACATCAGCTTTTGCGTGACAGCGGTTTGCCTGGTATGCGGGTATTGGAATTCGCTTTTGATGACAGCGACAACAATCCCTATCTCCCCCACAACTATGTTCCCAACTGCGTCTGCTATGCAGGCACCCATGACAACAACACGCTGCGCGGTTGGTTGAACGATGCCAAACCGGAAGAGCTGGAAAAAGCCATGGCTTACTGGGGTGTCTCCTCTACGGACGCATTACCGGGGGCAATGCTCCGGGGCGGAATGCGCTCCGTGGCCGATTTGTTTGTATTTCAGATGCAGGACCTGCTTGGTTTAGACGGCAGCTCCCGCATGAATACCCCGGGTACGGTGGGCGACAACTGGAATTGGCGCCTTTCTCCCGGTGCACTCACCGGGGAATTGTCCGCCCGACTGGCGGCTTGGAACCGGCTTTACGGCCGATTTGCCCCGGAAGTGTAATTCACACAAAGACATATTTTCGTACTTAAGCGATGCCGCACAAATTTGCGGCATCGTTTTTGTTCTATTTGCGCAATTTTTTCTTGACATCTCCCTACATTGGTGGTATCTTTAACTCATAATCCAATTATCGCATTATCGAAGTAAAGTGTAAAGGTAATTTGCTATGCAGAATATATTTGAACATCCCAATACGAAACTTTTGATGCAAGCCCTGCTGACTCTGGAAACGGAAGAAGAATGCCAGGCTTTTCTGGAAGATTTGATGACCAGTAAAGAGGTGCTGGATATTTCTCAGCGTATGGCCGTGGCTTGGCATCTGGACGAAAATATGAGTACCGCAAAAATCGGAGAAGTCACCGGGGCAAGCTCCGCCACCATCAGCCGGGTCAACCGCTGCTATCAGTACGGTGCCGGCGGCTACCCCACCGTTTTGAAGAAATTAAAGGAGCAAGGCAATGTATTTGCAGAAAAATGAGCAGGTGCTGTATTCCCTCCGGGATTTGTACCGTCAGTTTGGTTATCGTCAGTACAAGGTCACCCGGTTTGAGGAATATGACCTGTATGTGCGGAACAAAAACTTTCTGGTCAGCAAGCAGATGCTGACGTTTACCGATACCAACGGCAAGCTGATGGCGCTGAAACCGGACATTACCCTTTCCATTGTGAAAAATCTCCGTCCTCAAAACGGCGCGGTGGAAAAGGTTTACTACTCCGAAAATGTGTATCGCGCCACGGACGATATCAACGGCTTTCAGGAAATCACCCAAGCCGGGTTGGACTGTAGCGGCGCCGTGGACGATTACACCACCTGCGAGGTAATTTTGCTGGCTTGCCGCAGTCTGGCGGTCATTCGGGAGAAT
>CAKTAK010000056.1:0-6398 GCA_934527315.1 uncultured Oscillospiraceae bacterium | reverse complement strand
GCTTTGGTGTTTGCGTTGATTGCCGCAGCCAAAGCGGGAATATCCGGCATAAAACCGTCTTCCTCTTTGGAAAGCACGGGCACCAATGTGCCGCCGTAGTTTTCCACGTAGTGACCGTACTCCAGAAAATAGGGCGCGGGCACCAGAACTTCATCGCCGGGATTCAGCAGCGCCTTGAGAATGGCATTCATGCCGCCGGCAGCGCCCACGGTCATAACGATATTATCCCCGGAGATGTTATCGCCAAAGGTTTCGTTGATGTATTCGGCAACCGTCTGACGAACGGCGGGGAAACCGTCGTTGGGCATATAGCCGTGGACCGTCAGCGGGTCGGTGGTATTCAAAATATCAAAAACAGCGGTTTTGACGCTTTCCGGAGCGGGGAAATAGGGGTTGCCAATGGAAAAGTCATAAACGTTTTCCGGACCATACAGAGCTTTCAGCCGGTTGCCTTCTTCGAACATTTCCCGCACAGCGGAGTTGTTGGCGGCAGCATGCGCCATTTTTTCGTTAATCATAGTTGCGCCTCCTGATTACAATTCAGACGAAATTCCCGGCAGGAAAGTTCCGCCAACCGGGAAAATAGGACTTAAAATGAGACTTACGACAAAATCAATGAAATGATTCATCGATTGTATATCATACCACATGGATACCTTAATTACAATATGAACTTCCCGACAGCGCAAAAAACTCCCTTCCGCCGCAGCAGAAGAGAGTTTTTAAACCCATGAAACGCATTAAAATTTGTAAACGGATACCCCGGTGCGGCCCAATTTAATGGCCCAATAGGAGTACACAGCCTGAAAAATGCCCCAAATCAGGCAAACGGTAATCAACGCCAGAAAACCCGTGTTCAAAAACAGCGCAGTCAGCGTGAATACCACCCACAGCACCATGCAGGTATAGTTCAATGCGACCATACCCTTGACGGCGCACCGCCCGATGAGCTGCTGCTCCGCCTCGTCGCAGCTGTCCATCCAGGTTTTCCGAAAGTTCGTCTGATACACGGAACCTTTTTTCTCCGGATAGAGAATCTTGGTCAGATCCACCAACTTTTGCTGAGCGATGACGATGACGCAAATGTGCAGGATAAAGGCTGCCAGAATCAGCAGCCTCGGCAGAAAATGCTCATTTTCAAAGGAACCGCAAAGGGCGATGGGGAATAAGCAGTAGCCGACAATCATCAGCAGATTCACCGCGGACAATGCATAGGTGATGCTGCGGTCCATTTTATCAAAAGCAGCTTCGTCTTCGCCGTCCCATTGCCGCAGCCGGGCGGTATTGCTCCGAATCATAACCGTTTCATAAATCAAAGTTCCGACTGCGGTGAGAATCAACAGCACCGGGGCAACGAATTGAGAAAAACCAGCCCACATTCGGTCCAGAAAATCCTCTGCGCCGGAAAAGCTCAGAAATGAGCCGACCAAGCCGAGCACCAGACCAAGCACCAAGCTGGCGACAATGATACGGCGGAATTTCGGCAGCGCCTTTTTGTTTTCTTGTTCAATTTCATCTTTTCGAGTATTCATCATGCATCTTCCTCCAAAATAAAGAGCTCCTCTACGGTTGTGTGGCAGATTTTTGCCAACTTCAATGCCAATACGACAGAGGGGGAATAATCGCCCCGCTCTATCAAACTGATGGTTTGTCGGGATACCCCCGCCATCGTACCCAATTCCTGCTGATTGACCCCCAATGCTGCCCGATACTGCTTGAGCCGATTCTGCAGCGGCATGGTTCACCACTTCCTTTACGTTTGAAATGACAACTTGATTTGTCTGAATGACAACTATCTTTGTCATAATGCAATATATCATTGTCATAAGCATTTGTCAATACGCGGCAGCAAAAAAATTAAAAGTACGAAAAAATAAGAAGAACACATTCGGTCGCTTGACATTCCGGGCATTGTTACATAAAATATAGAATTGGAAAAATACGAACGAAATCGTTCATGGAGGAATATACTTATGGAAAACCAAGCATGGTTTGCGGAAATGGAATCCCGCATTCCCAAAGGTACTGTCCGCACTCGGTTTGCACCGTCTCCCACGGGATATATGCACATCGGCAACCTGCGGACGGCTCTGTATACCTGGCTGATTGCCAAAAATCTGGGCGGCACGTTTATTCTCAGAATTGAGGATACCGACCAGGAGCGCTTTGTGGAAGGCGCAACCGAAATTATCTACAACACCCTGCGTACCTGCCATCTGGATTGGCAGGAGGGTCCGGACGTAGGCGGTCCCGTGGGCCCCTATGTGCAGACGCAGCGCCGGGATTTGTACGGCAAGTATGCCGAGCTGCTGATTGAAAAGGGCGGCGCTTACCGCTGCTTCTGCAAGGAAGATGAGGGCGTTGTGCCCGTCACTCTGCCCAACGGCGATGTGATTAAAAAACATCAGTGCGGCTGCGCAAAGCTGACCAAGGAAGAGATTCAGACCCGTCTGGACGCCGGCGAAAGCTGTGTAATCCGCCAGAAAATCCCTCAGGAGGGCACTACCACGTTCTCTGACGCCATTTTCGGCGACATTACTGTTCCCAATGCGGAATTGGACGAAAACGTGCTGATTAAAACCGACGGTCTGCCGACCTATAACTTTGCAAACGTGATTGATGACCATCTGATGGGCATTTCCCACGTGGTTCGCGGCTCTGAATATCTGTCTTCCGCACCGAAGTACAACCTGCTGTATCAGGCATTCGGTTGGGAGATTCCCACGTATGTGCATTGCTCTCCCGTTATGCGTGACGCACAGCATAAGATGTCCAAGCGCCACGGCGACCCCTCTTTTGAGGATTTGCTGGCACAGGGCTATCTGCCGGAGGCAATTCTGAACTATGTGGCGCTGTTGGGCTGGAGCCCCGGCGGTGAGCAGGAAATTTTCACGTTGGACGAGCTGGTGAAGGCCTTCGATATTCACAATATCTCCAAGTCTCCCGCTGTGTTTGACATCAACAAGCTGAAGTGGATGAACAGCGAATACATCAAGGCCATGGCACCGGAGGCATTTGCAGCGGTGGCAGAGCCTTATATCCGTCAGGCAGTGACCAACCCCGCATACAGCACCGCCAAGATTGCGGCATTGCTGCAGCAGCGGACGGAGGTACTCACGGAGATTCCCGAGAAACTGGATTTCTTCGATACCCTGCCCGAGTACGACACCGCATTGTTTGTGCATAAGAAATCCAAGGTCAACGAGGAAATCTGCCTGAATATGCTGGAGAAGATTCGTCCGGCTATGGCAGAGCTGACCGATTGGGACGATACCCCCATTCATGATTTGCTGATGGGTCTGGCAGAGCAGGAAGGCGTAAAGACCGCCGTGGTCATGTGGCCCGCTCGCATTGCCGCTGCCGGTAAGGCTGTAACGCCCGGCGGCGCTGTGGAAATCTGCTCCATTCTGGGCAAAGACGAAACGCTGCGCCGTATGGACGTGGCTATGGAAAAACTGCGTCTGGTGGTAAAGGAAGGATAAGCAATGAAACGGAATTATGCTGTGTTGGGTGTGTCTGCGCTGCTGTGCCTGAGTCTTTTGGCCGGCTGCGTCGGAAAAAATGAGCCGCCGGTGCCTACACCGGAAGATACGGCAGCACCGGCTACCCCGGGAACGATTGTGAATGTGCCGAATCCGGAGGAAACGCCGGACGTGAAAGAGTTCGTAATATCCATTGAGGGAACCGAGGAACCGGTGGAAATGACAAGAACCACCGGCGCGTTTCCCAATGGTCCGACGTTTGCACTCTATGTGGATAAAAGCCGATATACAGTCAATGACGTGGACGGATATTGCTACTTGACCGATGAAACCGGAATGGTTTATACGGAATTGGGATTCCGCTCCGGAGAAGATGCAGAAACGCTGTCCGGAACAATTCTGAGCACCTACGGCAGAATGCAGAGCACAGAGGATTTGGGCGAGGTGACCTTGGGCGAACTGACGGCGCGCTGTGTGGAGGGTCAGACGTTGGACACGGTATTCACCGCATATCTGATTGATACGGACGAGGGCTGCGTTACGGCGGTTCTCTCCATGCCGAATTCTACGGAATATTGGGAAGGCGCCCGTGTGCGTATGGCAGCAATGCTGAATACCTTGGAATTGTCATAAATTGTAAATACCGTTTATGCACCTTTTTGCACATACTATGTGCGGGAAGGTGCATTTTTTATGTCTCAAAAAACTCGTATTCTATTGATTTCTTACATTGCGGCGGCGATGGCTGCGTTGGTCGGCTTTTCCGTTGCACAGTTTGGTACTGCCGGAGCCTATCGGAAGTACAATGACACGGAATATCGTCGGGCAATGGCGCAATTGGTGACCTGCATGGACGATTTGGATTCGGCGCTGCAAAAGGGCGCTTATGCCAACGGTACGGTGGTAACGGGGAAGGTTTGTACCCAGATTTATGCCTCTGCTCAGGGCGCGGAAACGGCGCTGAGTATTCTGCCGGTGGACCAGTATGAGCTGGAGGAGGTTTCCGGATTCATTGCCAGAATGCAGGATTATGCCGGGGCAAAGGTAGCAGCCACAGCGGCAGGCAAGGCATTTGACGGGGAAGACCGGGAAACTGCGGCAAGACTGCATGCCGTAACCGGTCGATTGGTGGAAGAACTTTCCACCATGTACGAAGATTTGGCAGGGGGCGCGCTGACCATTCGCGGACCGAAACTCACCGGACTGCGGGCGAATATTTCGGAGGAAACCGGACCCACGTTGGAAGACCAATTATATGACTTGGCAGACGGATTTCCCCAGACACCGGAGCTGCATTATGAAGGGAAGTATGCCGCAGACTACGATAACAGCTATCGGGGGCTTGCCGGGCTCAATCCTATCACAGAGGGCAGCGCCCGGGTGATTGCGCAGGAATTGCTGCAGCTGCCGGATGACGGATTGACCGCTGCAGGCAAGTCCACCGGTGACGGCGCCGCGTTTTATTTTTCCGCGGAAACGGAGCGGGGGAATGAAACCGTTGCCGTCACGGAATTGGGCGGAAAAATCCTGTTTTATCTGAATGACCGAACCCCGACGGAAGAGAAAATTACGGACGAGCAGGCTCAGCAAGCCGGTATGCGTTTTTTGGAGCAAGCGGGGTATGAGAATATGGTTTTGGCAGAAAGCAAGCGGGAATGGGGACTTGTGGAGCTGCGGTTCGTGTACGTGGAAGGGGAGGTGTCCGCCTTGGCAGATGCGGTGCAGGTTACCGTGTCCATGGAAGACGGGAGCATTCTCAGCCTGAATGCGGAAGAGTATCTGCGGAATCATCATGCCCGGGGCAGCGAAGCACCCAAATTGACCCGGCAGCAGACGCAGAAAATTGCAGTGCCGGAGGGTTTGACCGTGGAAAGCGCAATGCTCAGCTATTATACGGCGGAAAGCGGCCGCACGGACCTTTGCTGGCGGTTCCGCTGTCAGACGGAAGAGGGGGAAAGCTGCATTATCTATGCCTCGGCGGATACCGGGACGCAGATTGAAATTGTCACAGACACGAAAACATTGGTAAATTAAAGGAAAAATCGGGAAGAATCCGTGGGAAACGGCGCAATACTTGACGAAACCGCCGGAAGATAGTAAAATACAGTTATCTATCTATGAAACGGAGGAAATGCAGATGGATTTGATTCCCCGTGTACAATGCCGTAAGTGCGGCACGGAATATTCAGTTCTGCAAAGCCGCTGCCCCAAATGCGGAACCAGAAAGGTGAAACAAACGCAGCGGATGCCCGGTACTACCGCCGGAACAGTTTCCGGAACTTATGCAAGTGATCAGGCGCAGGCCAATGCAAAATGGCAGATGACCTTCGCAGCAATTCTGGTTGTGGCTGTGATTTTGGCAATGATCGTTTTGATCTCTACAAGCCTGCATACCGAGCCGGGTGCGGGAAAAACGACCCCGGTGCCGATTGTGAGTGAGTCTCCGGACGCAACGCCTACTCCGACGCCCACTCCGACGCCCACCCCCACGCCTACAATTACCAGTCTGACGATTAAATTCAACGGTTCCCAGGTTACGGAGTTTACCTCTCCCAGCGGCAACCAGGTACAGCTGACTGCTGAGGCATATCCGCTGTTGGAGAACGGTCAGCAGGCAGAGGTGACTTGGACCAGCTCCAATGAGGCTGTCTGCACGGTGGATGAAAACGGTCTGGTAACCGGACAGGGCGGCTCCGGTGCCGCAACGGTAACGGCAACCTGTTATGGTATGACGGCAACCTGCACTGTATACAGCCGGTAAAAGCTTTTTAAAACTTTTTTAAAAACTTTTAAAAAATGCTTGACAAATTAGCGAACTTCGTGTATTATACGTGTTGTTCGCTGATCCGGACGATTAGCTCAGCTGGTATGAGCATCCGCTTGACGTGCGGAGGGTCACAGGTTCGAGTCCTGTAT
>CAKTAK010000055.1:0-6604 GCA_934527315.1 uncultured Oscillospiraceae bacterium | reverse complement strand
AACGGCAAGTTCGACCCCGACGCTAAGCTGACCGCTACTCAGTGGGCACTGATGCTGCTGGGCGCTCTGGGCTACAATGCCAAGAACGAAGGTATCGGCGGTCAGGGTTGGGAACTGGCTACCACTCGTCTGGCTATCAAGGCAAAGGTTGCTACCGCTGAGGAGCTGACCGGTGCTTTCAACCGCGACATGGCTGCTAAGTTCGCTTTCAACACTCTGACTGCTACTGTGGTTGAGTACAAGACCACTGGCACCAACATCACCATTGGTGATACCACCATCAACACCGGTTCTTCCGCTGCTACCGAAGTGGGCAACAAGGATGAGGCATCTGGCGCAGGCTACAATGCAAGCGCAGCTACTCCTTACACCCAGTTCTGCGAAGAGCACTTCTCCAAGCTGAAACTGACCGACAACGAGAACGGCACCCACACTTGGGACTTCAACGGCAAAGTTGGCGTTTACGCTGATAGCAAGAACGTTTCCAAGACCTACACCGGCGTTGTTACCGCTGGTCAGCTGTACACCGACGGTGTGAAAAAAGCTGATAATGTGCAGTTGGTTATCAACGGCAAAGTAGATAGCACCGCTTCCGGCGCTACTAACCATGCAAGCGATCTGAAAGTCGCACGCGGCAGCACTGAGAAGAACTTCGAAAGCTATGTCGGCGCTACCATCAGCCTGCTGACCAACGAGGAGGGCAAGGTTGACACCATTTCCGTTGTGATGCCTTACCTGGCAAAGGTTGATAAGGTCTACGCTGCAACCGCAACCAAAGACGCTTACACCAAACTGCTTGTCTACAAAGCAAGTGATGCCGGTTCCGTTGCTTACGTTGCAGGTAACAACTTTGCTAAGGGCGACTACGTTCTGTATGCTCCCACCAATGACACTCTGGTGACCTCCACCACTGCTGCTCCCGATGAGGATTACGCAGTTCTGGAGCTGGCTACTTCTTTCACCAGCACCGCAACCGCTTACAACACCACCAAGAACACCTTCACCGCAAACGGCAACACCTACACCTACAGCTCTGCTGCACAGGTTAAAGTTGCAATCGCATCTCTGGACGTGAAGAACGGCACCACCTACACCTTCTACAACGACAAGAACGGCACCATCATCGGCGCTAAGGTCGCTACCGAAGGCACTTCTTCCCTGAACTACGTCTATGTTTCCGCTGCTCAGGCAACCGCTAAGGACAGCAACCTGCTGAACACTGCTACCGACGCTTTCAAAGTGAAGGTCACTTATCTGGACGGCAAGACCGAAGTTCTGGACTACGCCCTGTACACCGCTACCACTAAAATGAGCGATGAGATTGCCAAGGGCGACACCTACTTTGTAAATGCTGCAGGCACCAAGACCAAGCTGGATAAGACAGCTGCTGATAAAGTCGGAACTGACTTCGCTGGCAAAGTGTTCAGCTACAAGCTGAATGCTGATGGCAAGATCACTCTGAGCAGCACTCTGACTTCTACCGGCGCTACCCCGACCACTGCAAAACTGCTGACCTCTGGTCAGACTGTTGTTGTCAACAAGGGTGCTGCAAAGGTCACTGTCGCATCCGCTGACGGTTTTGCAACCAAGGATACCGCTTTGGTTCTGACCAAGAACGGCACTGTGTCCACCTACACTGGTTACGCAAACTTCCCGAAGAACACCACCTACACTGTTTCCGATGACATCAAGATTGTCGTTGTGTCCACCACCGCTGGTTCCACCAAGACCTACAGCAACATTCTGGTTGTTGGCGGTACCGAGGCAGTTGACACCACTCCCGACAACTATGTTGTTTACGCTGGCACTGGCGATATGACCAGCGATGGCCAGTACTACAAGTTCTTCGTTGACGGCGGCATCAAGTCTTACCTGCTGAGCGATGAAACCAGCGTTGCTGCTAAAGACCTGAAGACTGCAAAGACCATTTACGGTCTGACCACCGACAAGGACGGCAAAGCTGTTCTGACTACTGTTGCTGATGACAACCAGACCAGCGGCAAAGTGACCGCTAAGACTGACAGCTACATCGCAACCAAGGCTGATTCCAAAGACGCTGTTGTCACTTACGTGAACGGCGATTACAGCATCGCAGACATTTCTGCTGACGCTGCCGCTGAGTGGGCTGACTCCAACGTGGAAATCGGTGATACCGTCACCGTGATCTGCAAGGCTGATGCAGCTGGTGTGAAGAACATCGTTGCTGTGTTCGTTACTGCAAACGTTGCTGAGTAATTTCCCGCAACAAAAAACTTAAATTAAAGTTCTGGCCCCCGGAAATTTCCGGGGGCCAGTTTTTTGTGAAATTATCGGAACATAATGTAAGTCATTTTCTTGCTTTCTTGATTGTTCCAGCTCGGGTGTGGCAAAACCAACATTGCGCCGTCCAACCTTGCACCATACTTCTGACTTTCATAGCAGCTTGTCGAAAGATACCGATGCGTTGTTGACGTAATGAATGAAACTCCCATGTCATTTCCGATATAGCCGAATACCACCGCGAATGTGGGTTCCCACGGTAAGTTAATGGTTCGGTTTTCCTTGCCATCACCGACGTAGCTGCCAACATAGATGTGTTCGCCTTGCAATGCCGCCACCGCGGCATCAATCTTCCGATTGTCCTCGTTGAAATCGCCCACCAGAATCGGGTCCGACTTCTCCCACACGTTCAACTTCAAATTTTCTGTCTTGTTCATTGCAATTCCTCCTGTTGCATTCTTTTGTGCGGGGGACTTTATATTTAATGTATCCCCCTCAACCATACCTGCAACAGCCGGAATTTTTGCCGTTTCCCGTGCGAAGAAAAGTGCGGAAACCGCAGCGATTGTGTAACTTTTCTTTTTGTTGCATTGTTTTTGCACTGAAAATCCAAAAAAAATTTTTCCATTCGACAAAATTCGCCCTTTTTCGACAAAGCCATTGTGGTAAACTGTCGAAAAAAGGGGGAGAAAACTGTGGAGAATCACGAAAAAATGGAAGAACTTTGCACGATAGTCACCACCGAGCGCACCAACGAAATCACGCTGGATTTGCGTGGCACAGACCTGATGCACTTCCTGAAACTGGAGCTGATTTTCGACCAACCGGGCACATTTTCCATGCGGCTGAACCGCTCCGCGGGCCGGGTGTACGTGCGCTGCGACGGGCCCGCGGGCCGACTGTTCCACGAAGAAATTCTGCGTTGGCGCGCCGGCCCGGACACAGTTGTGCGGTTCTGGGCCATCGTCCCCGGCGGCAACGTTTTGTGCAGCGTGGAGCCCCGGTTTGGGGACGAGGCGGGGCAAATCGGCTGCGCGCCCGGCGTGACGTGGGAGTGGCTGGAGACCTTGGAAATCACCGGCGAGACGCCCATTCCGGCGGGCACACGGGTGCTGCTGCGCGGGGTCCGATACCCGGCGAAAGTGCCTGCCAACGCGTGAAAAATCGCGGTTTCCGCACTTTTTTTCGCACCGAAAAATACAAAAATTCCGCCGAGTGCGGCTATGGTTGAGGGGGATACATTAAATATAAAGCCCCCCGCACTAAAGAATGCAACAGGAGGAATTGCAATGGAAAAGACAAACAATTTGAAACTGAACGTGTGGGAGAAGTCGGACCCGATTCTGGTGGGTGACTTCAACGAGGACAATCGGAAGATTGATGCCGCGGTGGGCAGTATTTTAGCCCGCGGGAGTTTCGAAAAAATTCAAGAAATCGCGACAACCGAGTCAATGCACACGCTCAATTTTGACTTACGCGAGATTGACTGGTGCAAATGGCAGATGGTTCGTATGGACTTGACGTTGGTGAACGGTCAAGGCGGCGAGGGTTATGTGAAACTAAACAACAGCGGAACCTGCCAAACCATGTCCGGCAGCTCGGAATCGATGTTTTTGAAAACAAGTGTTCGTCCGGAAAATAATCCGGAGCAGCCTGCACCCATTCGCATGATGTTCTTGCCGATGGGCGAGGAAAACCAGTATGTGCGGGCATTGGCTTTCGGACTTTATGGATTCTACTATTGCTACTTGGATCATCCGTACCGAGAGCTGAAAACACTCACCGTTTCCAGCGATGGCAGCGCTTTTCGTGCCGGTTGTAAATTTTCGGTTTACGGCATGAGATAATTGCATAAGAAAAACTGGCCCCCGGAAATTTCCGGGGGCCAGAACTTTAAGTTAAGTTTTTAGGGAATCAAAATCTGGGATTTTGATTAGGCAGTAACGTCAGCTACGAATACGTTGCTTACATAGCCATTGCTATCCAGAATAACGATAACGTAGTCATTGCTTGCCAGAGTGACACCTTCGGTACCATTAGCGCCAAAGGTATTGGAGCTGTCCAGAGTCAGAGTATCCACACTTGCGGTGGTGCCGTAGCTCTTGACCAGATATGCGTTCAGCTCATCTGCAACAACATAGCTGGTGCCGCCAGTGGTCAGAATACCATTCTTCAGAGTCACATCAGTGGAAGCAGTTGCAGCAACAACTTTCACAGTAGCAGTGGAAGAAGTATCCTTCACGACTTTGTTGCCCAGTGCAGAGATGTAGCCATTGGTGTAAGAGTTGTTCAGGAACAGGCCAACACCAACATTAGCATTGACTTCAGTACCAGCTGCATTCTTGGTCATAACACCGATGGTGGTGTCTTCGCCGTTCACCAGTGCCTTGTAGTAGTTGACAACAGCGCCGTCAATCTTTTCAGTGCCGGTAGAAGTTGCGCTGTAGATGAACACCTGATCAGTATTGCTGGTGGTTGCGCTCTTGTTGATAACAACAATCTTAGCAACGGAGCCATCCAGGAATGCCTTAGCATTGGTGACGTTCATGCTGGGAACGTTCTTAATGCCGGTGTAAACAGTGTAAGAAGTGCCGTTTTCAACCAGGAAGATGGTTGCATTGGAGGCAGTCTTGTTGGTGAAGATGGTGGACTGGCCCTTGGTGATGGAACCGTTCACATCGGTGGTAGTAGCAGCAGTCAGCTCATACTTGCCGTCTTTCTCAACATAGGTCACAAAGCCCTTATTGGTGTTTGCCTTCAGACCCATCATGGTATCAGTAGTCACCTTGCCGTCAGCAACGGACTGGCCGCCGACTTTGGAAACGTCAACCCACTTGGTGGTGCCGTCGGTGAACAGCAGCTTTGCAGCGTAGTCGTAGTTGCCGCGGTTCACGCTTGCAGATGCATCCAGCACGTAAGCGTAAGTGCTCTCAGCAACATCTTCATCGCCAACAGCCAGAATGTAACCGTACTTATCCAGAGTCAGGGTGTAGGTGTTCAGCAGGTTGTCTGCCTTCAGGGTAGTGTTAACAGCAGCGTTCTTGCCAGCCTGATATGCAGTGCCGCCAACAGTGTACTGACCATTGTTGATCTTGGTGAACTTGCCAGTCACGAAAGTGGGCTGATATGCGTCCATAACGGTGTCGCCGGACATCACAACAACAACTTTGTCTTTTGCTTTCAGACCGGAAGCAAAAGCGTACAGAGATTCGCTCTTAGAGATGGTCTTGCCATTTGCCAGAGTCACAGCATCAGCGGTGATCTTCTTCACAGAAGTCAGAGTGGAGTCGATTGCCACAACGTTGGTCACAACGTTATCGGTGATGTAAACTTCCACAACGCGGCCGTTACCGGTCAGAGCTGCAACAGCGTCGCTATTTGCGATAGATGCAGCAGTGACGTTACCAGCGGACTCCAGAGATGCTTTGTATTCGCAGCCATTCAGGTCAGCCTTCACAGTCTTCTTACCGTTCGTGGAGCTCAGGTCGGAAGTGTAAGTGTAGGTTGCAGCCTTCTCGTAAGTGCCGACTGCCTTGCCAGCGGAAATCCACTTGTTGCAGGGACGGCCCAGAGTATCAGTGTTGCTGTTGTTCAGTTTCAGTTTGCTGAAGTACTGCTCGCAGAACTGAGTGTACTGATCATTGTTGGCAGCAGTCATATTGTAACCGGAGCCAACAGCGTGCTCAACCTTGGAACGGGTTGCGTTGATGGTGATGGTGGTGCCATCGCTGGTGGACACGTTAGTGCCGCTGGAGTACTGCACCATGGTAGCAGTCAGGGTGTTGAAAGCCATCTTAGCAGCCATGTCGCGGTTGAAAGTGCCGGTCAGCTCGTCAGCAGATGCCACGCCAGCCTGGATAGCCAGCTTGGTGGTAGCAACTTCCCAGCCGTTGCCGCCGATGCCTTCGTTGGATGCCTTGTAACCCAGAGCACCCAGCAGCATCAGAGCCCACTGAGTAGCGGTCAGGGTGTCATCGGGACCGAACTTGCCATTGCCGTAGCCGTTCAGAATGCCTTCGCTAACGCAGTACTGAATGTAACCGCTTGCCCAGTGGGTAGCAGGCACATCGCTAAAGCTGGTAGCAGCCTTAGTCAGAGCGTCAGCGCCATTGCCCAGCACCATGTGTGCAACAATGGATGCAGCCTGTGCGCGAGTGAAGTTACCTTCGGGACCGAAGGTACCGTCAGTGTTGCCGTTGATGACGCCGATAGCAGTCAGAACGTCAACAGCCTCTTTGTTGGTTACTTTGCTGTAGTCTTTGAAATCGGATGCCTTCTTGGTGGTGTCAGCTGCGAAGCCGGGCACTGCCAGAGCAAAGACCATAGCCAGAACCAGAACGAGGCT
>CAKTAK010000054.1:0-6640 GCA_934527315.1 uncultured Oscillospiraceae bacterium | reverse complement strand
CAGACACCCCTTTATTCACCGAAAAACGAATAAAAGTGTCGCTTAATTAGACATTAAGCGACACTTTTTGCATATTTCCACGTCATTTTGCACAATTGGCTATCAATGTGGTATGGATATGGGATAAACAAAAAACTCGGCGGCAGAGTCTCAATTCCGAGATTCCGCCGCCGAGTTCATCTATACAATCGCCGCACCGGGCGTTATTTTTGGTCTGTCCTTTTGTTCTCGGGCGGACAGGAATCCCACTCAGAGCCAAGCTCCATTGCTGCAGCAGGCTTCGTTTTTGTTGTGTTAGGAGAAAGAGAGGAATAAAAAGGTTTGGAGTTCTTCCGAGTGTTACTATACGACATTTGCAAGGTCGAATGGTGAAGAATCCGTGGCATAAATGTGAACAATTGGAAAACCAATCCACGTTTTATCTGTCCCAGATGCCTTTCCTCCCTTATTTTCTACCGCTTTGCGCAGTTTCCTCGTTTTTCTCCCAACAGCTTGTCTTCCAGTTCGGCGTCCGGGTCAGCCACTTCAAGGGCGGTGGGTTTCATATTACGCGCCCGCATAGCCATCATATAGGCAGTGGAGCGAGGAATGCACAACATCTCGGCAATCTGCGTGTAAGACGCCCCTTTGCGGTGCCACTGCAGAATTGACAGCAATTGTTCCATTCGTTCAATCGCTTGATCTTCCGTCAACCAGCTGTCCTGTTGATTTTTCAAACTTGTGCGGCAGACGGAGCAAATACCGTCCGCAGCCTGCGCCTTTCGCTCACCACACCGAATACACGGACGGAAATTTTTCCGTTTTCGGCAAATACTGCAAATGCCACTCTCATGTGTGGTCCGGTGTTGTCCGCAGGTTGTGCAAAAAGGTGTGTTCTTAGGTACCATAGCAATGCCTCCATAATATAATGGTTGTTCTAACTTCGCAGCGGAAAGGTATCTCATGATGCCCTCTCGCACCCGTTTTCTTTTCTCGCTTTTTCAGTCTCCAAATTCTGTAAGCCACGGATGATTAAGTCTCTAATCATCTCGTTCTGAGTGTCTTTGTAGTAAATTTCTCTCTTAGCCTTATCCAGTTCCATATCTATGTTATGGGTAACTGAAATTGTAAACCTTCGCATATCTGTAGCCATGTAGCCGCCTCCTTCTGATGCAGTGGTTCACTGAGTCTGTGGTTATATTATAGTGGTGCAGTGGTTCACTGTCAAGGGGTTTTGAAAAAATTATTTGCTTTCAACAGTGTTCTATTTACATCTCTGGTTCACTGGTGTATAATCACAAGTGAATAGGGGTGATATATATGGCAACAAAGAAACCACGATATACTGTTTCGGTAGATGATGAAATGTTCAAAGCTATTGAGGATTTTCGTTTTGAGAAACGCTTTCAGACTCGTTCCGAAGCAACTGTTGAACTCATTAGATTAGGACTTGAGCAACTAAAAAAAGAGCAAGATGAGCAAAAAAAGGCATAATGATATGCTCCCCATAGTGTAGTCTCGAAATTTTGTTACTTCGAGTGTCTACGCTATGGGGAGCATATCATTATAGAAAGCGTTTTAACTTTTAATACGTGTACCCGGCATGGGCAAAATGGAAGTGGTGTCTATGTCCGTGCACACCGAAAGGCTCTCACGCGACTCCCTTACACCAATTCCTTATACATGGCGGCTGCGTCCTCTTTTTTAGAGGTCTCTGCCAGAGAGAGCACCTGCACTTTCAATGTGCGCTGACCGAACGCGATTTCAATCACGTCGCCGATTTTTACATCATAGCTGGCTTTGGCCGGACGGCCGTTTACGGACACCTTGGAGGCATCACATGCATCATTGGCCACAGTGCGGCGCTTAATCAGGCGGGAAACCTTCAGGTATTTGTCCAGTCTCATGCCTTTTCCACCAACCGTTCTCCGATTTTATACACATCACCGGCGCCGATGGTCAGAATGATATCACCGGGCTGGGCATATTCCTTCAAATCCGCCACGATTTCATCAAAGGTTGCAAAATACTTTGCACCGTTGATTTTTGCTGCGATATCCTTGGAGGAAATGCCGATGGTATTCTTTTCACGGGCAGCATAGATTTCTGCCAGATAAGTCACATCCGGCCGTTTCAGCTGCTCCACGAAATCATCGAACAGCGCTGCGGTACGGGTGTAGGTGTGGGGCTGGAACACCACAATGGTGCGCTTGTAGCCCAGCTGCTCCACGGCATCCAGCGTTGCTTTCAGCTCGCCGGGATGGTGGGCGTAGTCATCATAAACATCAGCGCCGTTGTACTTGCCTTTGTACTCAAAGCGGCGGCCGGCGCCGTTAAAGCCCGCCAGACCGTATTTAATGGCATTGGGGCTGACACGGAGCTGTATCATTGCAGCAGTGGCTGCCAGTGCATTCCGCACGTTGTGTATGCCGGGCACATGCAGCGTTACATCGGTCAGGAACTGTCCGTCATAGTAAACATCAAAGCTGGAAGACGCGCCGGAGAAGTGAATGTTCTTTGCGGTCACGTCCGCACCGTCCACCAAACCGAAGGTGACAACCTTGCGATTGATTCCCTTCAATGCCTCCATGGTATTCGGATCTTCCGCATTGGCGATCACGCAGCCGTTTTCCGGCACAGATGCGGCAAACTGACGGAAAGATTTCTGAATATCGGGCAAGCCGCCGGTGAAGTAGTCCAGATGGTCCGCCTCAATGTTCAGCACCACGGCAATGGTGGGGAAAAAGTTCAGGAACGAGTCGTAATACTCGCAGGATTCCAAAACGATGGTATCGCCCTTGCCCACGCGGTGGCTGGCCTGCAGAATGGGCAGCGTTCCGCCGATCATCACCGTGGGGTCTTTTTCCGCAGCCATGAGAATATGGGTACACATGGACGTGGTGGTGGTTTTGCCGTGGGTACCGGCAATGCACAATGCGTTTTTGTAGTCTTTCATAATGGAGCCCCAAGCCTGTGCCCGCTCGAACACGGGAATTCCCATGGCATGTGCCTGCAGGATTTCGGGGTTTTCGTCATGGACAGCAGCGGTGCGAATCACAAACTGGGTGTCCGGCTCAATATTTTCCGCCCGATGGCCGTAGAAAATTTTGATGCCCATGGATTCCAGATGTGCTGTTTTTTCGCTGCGGTTCATGTCGGAACCGGTAATGGTCAAGCCTGCGCCGCTGAGCACCTCTGCCAGAGGGGCCATGGAAACGCCGCCGATTCCGATGAGATGGCCTTTTTTGCCATGTTTCAAATATTCGTCAAAAGCTGTCATACCAGCCTCCTGATTCTCAATGATTGTTATTCTGCCACTTTGGTATTATAATATCCTCACACACAGAAAACAACCCCCGATTGCCCGGTTCCGCAATTTTTTGAGCCGGGGTTCGGGCAGACAAAAGGCGGTGAATCCATGGAAAGCATGCAGCGCGTTCCGAAAGAGATTCTGAATATGATGGACACCCTGCTGCAGGCGGGGCACCGGGTGTATCTGGTGGGCGGCTGCGTCCGGGATTTTCTGTTGGGGAAAACACCCAACGACTGGGATTTGTGCACCTCCGCCCTGCCGGAGGAGATGGTATCCCTCTTCCCGCATACGGTGCTTACCGGGATAAAGCACGGCACGGTGACGGTGGTGGGCGCAGCGGAGACGGCGGAAATCACCACGTTCCGAAAAGACGGAGATTACACAGACCATCGGCGGCCGGACACGGTGTTGTTTTCCGATACCTTGGAGGAAGATTTGGCCCGGCGGGATTTTACGGTCAATGCCATGGCAATGGACCGTCACGGCAAGCTGGAGGACCCCTACGGCGGCAGGCAGGACCTGCAAGGGAAACTGCTCCGCTGCGTGGGAAATCCGGACCGACGGTTTCAGGAAGACGCGCTGCGCATGTTTCGCTGCCTGCGGTTTGCCGCACAGCTGGGATTTACGATTTACCCGGAGACTTTGGTGGCGCTGCACCGAAATGCGCCCTTGGCGGCATTTGTGGCGCCGGAGCGGATTCACGTGGAATTGGAAAAGACGCTGTGTGCCGAGCACCCGGAATACGGGGCGCAAATGGTCACCGGCGGGCTGCTGACGGCCTTTCTTGCAGAAAATCATAGTGTGGACCTTACCGACCTGACCAAACTTCCCCGGGAGCCCCAACTCCGTTGGGCGTTGTTCTGTCATCGACTGCAGATTGCGGGAAATCTCCGAGACACGGAGCAATTTCTCCGGCAGCTGCGGTTGGACCGTCAGACAATCTCTTGCGTTTCGGCAGGGGTTGCTTTGGCGGAAACAGGGCTCCCGGAATCCGCCGTGGGCATCAAACAGCTGCTGTCCCGCAACGGGGCAGCCGGTGTGCGCTGCGCCGCGGCTTGCTTTCCGGAAAGTGACGGATTGCAGCGGGTAGAGGCTGTGATTGCCTCGGGCGAGTGCTATGAACTGAATCAACTGGCATTGAAAGGCGGCGATTTGGCCGCAATGGGATACCGGGGCACGGAAATCGGCGCACAGCAGCGGCGGCTGTTGGATTGGGTCATTGCCCACCCGGAAGAGAATACGCCGCAGGCGCTGCGGCAGCGATTGGAGGACGCAAAACATGATGGATTGGAATGAGTTGGAACAGAGCTGCATGGAATGTCGGAAATGCGCCCTGTGCGAAACCCGGCACAATGTGGTGTTCGGTGTGGGCGATCGCACCTCCCCGGTGATGCTCATCGGCGAGGGTCCCGGAGAGCAGGAGGATTTGCGGGGAGAACCGTTTGTGGGTCCGGCAGGAAAATTGCTGGACGATATGCTGGAACTGATTGATTTGGACCGGTCCAAGGTCTACATTGCCAACATGGTGAAATGTCGCCCGCCCCGGAATCGGGACCCCTTGAATCTGGAGCAGGAGGCCTGCCGCCGGTGGCTGAACAATCAAATCGAGTTGGTGCAGCCGGAAATCATTATCTGTCTGGGTCGCATTGCCGCCATGGGCATGATTCGCCCGGATTTCCGCATCACCAAGGAGCACGGCCAGTGGTTCCGCATCAACGGCCGGGATTACATGGCCATCTATCACCCCTCGGCGCTGCTCCGGGACGCAAGCAAGCGGCCGGAAACCTTTGTGGACCTGCGAACCATTCGGGAACGACTGCGGGAGCTGTATCCCCAGATTTTTGAGGAGAACGGCCATGACTGAACCGATTTTTCGCCCGTGGCAGCCGGAAGACGCCCAAGCCTCAGCGCGGTTGTGGTCCGAAGTGTTCGGCGATTCCGTGGAGGTTGTCCTGCAAATTTACGATTTATTCTCCAAACAGCCGGGATTCTGCGCCGTCGTGGAAATTGACGGCACCATCGCCGCGGCAGCCTATTGTCTGGACGGGCTGGCCCTCCGTCAATTGGGCACCGCCGACCAACCGGCCGCCTATCTCTATGCCGTGGCCACAGATCCGGCCTTTCGCTCCCGGGGATTGGCGGCCCGGCTGTGCCGTCTGCTGCGGGATTGGGCATTCGCCCGGGGAAACACCTATCTCTTCACCCGACCGGCAGAACCGACCCTTTTCCCGTGGTATGCCGAGAAAATCGGTGCAATTCCCGCGCTCTCCCGGAAAATGCTCACCGCGGACGCAGCCTGCCCCGGTGGAACGGTCACGAAACTCTCCCCGGAGGCTTACGGCACCCGCCGGGAGGCACTGCTCCGAGATGTGCCCCATATCGCTTTGGACTGGTCCCTGCTGCAGTTGGAGGATTTATTCCACCGCTCCTACGGCGGCGCCTTTCTGGACATCGACGGCGGCATCGCGGACGTTTACACCTCCGAAACCGCTGCGGACGTGCAGGAATTGCTCCTCCCGCCGGGAACGGACTCCCAGTGCGCCTTGGAAAAAATCATCGCTCATTTCGGTGTCCGCCGGGGCACTGCCGCTCTGCCCGGAGCGGGAGAATGCTACATTTCCTGCGCCCCCGGTCCCCATGCCCCCGCCTTGCCCGCAGACGCATGGTTCGGTCCGGCATTTGGCTGAGAAAAAATTTCCGTTTAATACTTTTGTAATAATTTCCCCCTTTTTTCTGTAACAACTTCTTGGTATCTTAAGAGTGCAAATCAAGTGATAGTTTTCATCTTTTTCATTTTATCCTCATCCTATGAAAAGCGCCGTACAGTCGTACGGTGTTTTTCTTTTTGCATAAATCCCCCGACAGCTGCACAAAATAGACAAAAATCGAAGGGAGTTTTTGTCATGGAGCAAAACTGGTTAAAGGGTCCGATGCCCATGGGATTGGGCATGGCGCTGGTCGAAAATCCCGCCGCTATGGAGAAATACGCCGCCTTGAGCCGCGGGGAAAAGCAGCAGTTCATCAACGGCTGCAAGGGTGTGGTCAGCCGGCAAGCCATGCAGGAATACGTGCAGCAATTCGCGGAGGGCTGAGCCGTTCAGCGGTTGCACCCCGCTGGGCAGCGAAACATTCGCCGCCGCAGAGAAATCTGTGGCGGTTTTCAATTTATCCCAATTCCATACCATATTCCTAGCTAATTGTGCAAAATGACGTGGAAATATGCAAAAAGTGTCGCTTAATGTCTAATTAAGCGACACTTTTATTCGTTTTCGGTGAATAAAGGGGTCCCGGAACACGTTGTATCGTTCGATAGAAGGCTCAGGATATCCGTTCTATCGAGCTGTACAT
>CAKTAK010000053.1:0-6743 GCA_934527315.1 uncultured Oscillospiraceae bacterium | reverse complement strand
CCAATATTAGGCGATATTTTCAGATACTCCGCAACAGGCAGTTCGATAAAAAAGCCAGTATTCATGCGGGTTTGCGGGCATTTTGAAGCATGACGTACTACAAGGCACGATCCGAACGATGTAGCTCCTAAGCGATAGGTCGGAGGTTCGAATCCTCTCGTGGGTGCCAAAAAGTGCCGAGAATCAACGGTTCATGTTCATAGGTACACAATGTGACCTATGGGGCGGACCGGACGATACAGGGCGCGAAAAATAAGTCGAGGGTAATTCCCTCGACTTATTTTTCGTTGGTTTCGGAAGTCAACGGCTATGCCGTTGGCTGTCCCCTATGCACTTGGAATGAACAAGTTAAGACTGTCCGGCTACGCTCCAGTGTGATCAGCCACATGGATGATGACAGCAGCCAACTTCAACTGGCCTTTTCGGGCGCACAGCAGAACCGAATACGCTGCTTGCTGTACACCCACCACAGGAATGCGGCGATTTGCGCTCTCGTGTAGTCATTGGCAGAGCCGAACAGCCTGCCCTCCTCTGCGTGTGCTTGTGCGTTTGTGATGTGCGGCTTAGGCCGCGGAATTGCTGCCGGTGGAATCGTTCATCGTGAGTTCTTTGCCGATGCGTGTAAATTCATTGGGGAATGTGCTGGTATTATCGATGTGGGTTGTCACGGAGTATGTTTTTCCGTCCTTGGAAGTGGCACTCTTACAGATGCCGCCGAGGAAACCGCCGACCGACGCACCGGTCGCATCATTCTTGTCGACCGTCATATCCGATACCGTGCAGTCTGTGATGCTTACGTTGCCGTTGCCGCGATAGTCATTGTCGACCCAATTTCCTCCTGCGTCATACGGCGTGTACAAAGCATCTGCGTAGCCGATGAGACCGCCGATCAGGAACCGCGTTCCGCCGTTGTCATTCTTATCGGTCTTATCGGTGACATTGACGGTCATATCCTCCACCGTGCAGCCGGTCAAGGTCACGTTGCCCTTGGCATAGCCGATAAGTCCGCCGATACTCTCCGCAGGCAGCAGATGGGCAGAGGTATAAGCATTCCCTTCCTCGCCGAGCAGTTCCAGGTTCATGGTCACATTTTTGACCGTCACGTTTTCCGCCGTGAACCCGTCGCCCACAAAGCCCGCCAGAGCGCCGAAAGCGTGATAGTAGTTGGAGCTATCGACAGCGGCCGTGTAGTCGATCGTCATGCCGTCGATAGTCAGGTCCTTCACAGTCACATGATCGCCGTAACCGTAGATGCTGCCTTCGGCATATTTGGCGATTGTCTCGCCGCGTGCCACATGGTAGATCGTGTGGTCCTTCCCATCGAAGATGGTATTTCCGGCAAGCCCGTCATTGGGCGTCATATTGATGTTGCAGAGATCCAGATCGGCACCCAACGCATACTTCGTGAGAGATCCCGAGGAGGACCCTCGCACGATCAGATTCTCGAATTGGCTGGCGTTGTAGATTAGCGTCGCGTCATCGCCATCGACTTCAGATTTCCATTCGGCGCCAATCTTTACAACGCCTCCCTGTTCTGCTGCCATTTGGGTTAATTTGGTATCTTCCACTTTTACAAAGGTTTCGGTAGGATTCCCCCATTTGTTCAGTTCTTCTTGATAATAGCCAAAATGATCAACGCCGGGGATACCGGTGGGCAGGGGAAAGACCTGATCGTACTTTACACTCACATCAATATAGGGGATACCGTGGTCATTGGCGTTGATATACACATAATTTTCCTCATCATATTCAGCCGTGAGCAGCTTGCCGCCATTCTTAAGCAGCCAATCTCTCAGCGGCACATTGCCGTCCCAGTCGAAGCGGAGGAAATAGGTCATAGTATCCCACTTGGCGTAGAGGTTAAAGTCGGTGCCTTCGTAGGCAGGCATGGTGGTTCCCTCCCAACGGGTCGTGTACGCCTCGTCTGTGTACCAGCCGGCAAAGGTATAGCCGGTGCGCTTGGCCTTGGTCATATCCGTATTCAGCGTTGCACCGTAGTAGACATCGCCCGACGGAGGAAGGGTGCCTTCAATTTCTGTTGCATCAACTCCATAGTGAAGGAACAAATGGTACACATTCCGAGCGTAGTAAACGTTCACCACATTCTGCGCGCTGTCGGCTTTGAGGGTGATAGAGGTGGGCGCATCAGCTTTCAGTGTAAAGCCCTCGTAAGACTTTTTCAGATTCACCGTCTGCCCGGTCACGCCGGAGCCGTTCACAGTTTCAGTGGGCGTATCCGGATAGGTCGTGCCGTCCACGTTTTGCAGATAGTAGTTTACGGTGTAGTTGACCTGCCCCGCGTTCCACTTGGCATACAGGGTGGTGTTCTTCGCAGGCATGGTGGCTGCGGTAAACTTGCTCTGGCAGTTTTTATCCGTGTACCAACCGCCAAAGGCATAGCCCGGGCGCCTTAGGTCATTGGCGCTCGGGACGGTGATTTCCGCACCGAAACGATATTTGCAGGATTTGGCGGTTTCATCGTCTGTCCAAACGGCATCGTTGCCGTTCAGGTTATAGGTCAGCGTGTACTCGTTGCGGGTGTAATACACCTGGACCACCGTGCTGCCGTTGCCCTCGATAATCTTCTGCTGGAAGTTCTGGGCGGTGAATCCGGTGTAGGACTTACTTTCGGCAGCAGTGTTCTGACCTGCGGTACCGGTTTTGGATTCCGAATCCGCAAGGGTATAGTCATCGTCCGCCACATTCTGCTGATAATGCTCCACGGTGTAGGAAATATTGCCTTGCGCTGTCCACTTGGCGTAGAGGGTAATGTTCTCGGCAGGCATACTGGTTTCGGTGAACGCCTTTTCGCAGTCTGCATCCGTGTACCAACCGCCAAAGGTGTAACCCGCTCTCGTCACATAACTTTGCGTCAGGAGCTTGAGCGATGCGCCCAGGCGGTAGGAGCGAACACCGGGGTCCGAGACCCACTCGGCGTCGGCGGCGTTCAGGTCATAGGTAAGATCAAAGCGCTTGCGGGCATAGCTCAGATATACCGTTCCGCCGTCCTCGGCGCTTACGGTATACTGCACCGTTTCGGGAATGACGTAGGTGCCTTTCTCATCGTCCGTAAGGAAGTCCGCCGGATTGATGGTAACTGTTTCGTCCGTTTCTCCGGTTTGGGTCTCGGTCGTTTGCGACCACTTGCCGTCTGCGCCCTCCTTGCGGAGTACCAGGAAATAGTTGATGTCATCCGGCACCCACTTGGCATAGAGGGTAAGGTCCTTGGCGGGCATGGTGGCTGCGGTAAACTCATTTCCGCTTGTGCACGATTCGTCCGTATACCAACCGCCGAAGATGTAGCCAAGGCGGGTGGGGGGATCGTTCAGTCGGTCAAGTTTATCGCCATAGCGATAGGGCACGGTGCTTTTCTGACCATTGCTATTCAATGTGAGCGTGTAGGGCGCGCGGCTGTAATAGTAGTTCTGCCCGCCCGTTCCGTCCGGACGGATGTGGATGCCCGCATAGCCGGGGTGGCGGTAGCCGATTTTCTCCGGCACAAGGGTCTCACCCGGCACAATGTAGTCATCGGCGGTGCCATGATGAATCACGCTCTCGGTCGGCGTTTCGGGATAGGTGCCGTCCTCGCCTTGCAGATAGAAATTGAGCGTGTACGGAATGTCGGTCTTGGGTACAAACGTTGCCACTGCGACCAATGCGCTCTCCGGCATGGAGGGGCCGGTATAGGGGTGCTCCTTATCGTAAGAGAAAATGTCGCTCTCATTTTTCAGCAGGTAATACGTCCAGCCTTTAAAATCATAGCCGGTGCGGGCGGGCGCTTTCAAGTCAAGAGCCTCACTGTATTTCCGCTGCTCCCAACCGATGTAACCGCCGGTGCTGCTCAACTCATGGATGGGATAACCGTCCCGCAGGCGGTCCCAGTGAACCTTGACCTTGAGCTGTACCGGGTTGATGGAAAAACTCAGGTCGGAGCCTTTGTAGGTGAGGGTCATCACGCAGTCGATCTCCGGCTCGTCGCAGGTCTTCCAGTCGGAAAGATTCAGTTTCACATACTGCTGACTGTAATTGCCACTGTTGGGGCCGGTGTGATAGGTGCTGAAACGGGGATCGTCAAAGCTGACGTCAAACTTGTTCCAATCATACGTCTCGGTGCGGTCTTTGCCCGTTGTGAGGTCAAATCCGGTCAGCGCTTGCATTGATTGGGGCAAAACGACATCGAGACCGCCGTTTTTCAGATAAACCGTCGGTGTGTCATCCTCGCCGTCCGCATCTTTCATCTCAAATGCCGTGATAGCGTGGGTGCTGCCCGCCGACCATAGGGGCGTTTCGTCGGTGTATATCTCCGGTGTCCACGAAACCTTGCCCTTAAAGGCGGAGAGGTTGGCGCTGATGTCCATAAACATGCCGACTTCCACATACAGCGCACCCGAGGCGTTGGAGGTTTGGGGTTTCCCCGCCTCATAGTGGAGTGCATACAGCACATAGCCATAACCTTTTAAGTACGCGCCCAATTTGGCCACAATGCCCACCGTGGCCACCTTCCTCGATATGAGACTGACGCTTGGCCATATTTCCACACCGGCTCGCAGACCCACCGCCCCCATTGCGTACAGCCGCAGATTGTACTGCTCGTTCACAAGGTTGTAGGTGCGGGTGGTGGTCTTGTGCTTAAAGATGTAAACGCCGAACACATATCGTTTGGCATTGGTATAGTTGAAGTTCATACCCATGGCCATTCGGATGTTCAGCTCGACCACAAAGTCTACCGTAAGCTCAAACTTGATGATTTTTGCGACGGTCTTTTTCATGCTGAAAATATTTTTGCGGTACAACTCCACCCAGTCGCTGTCCAACTCCAGCATACTGTTATACAGTTCCTGCAAGCTGAGCTTGGAAGTGTCAATCTCTTCGCGCTCACCGCCGGTGTCCTTGCCCTCCAAAGCATCCAGTTTCTTTCCCAGTTTGTCCACCAAGTCCTTCACCTTCGTCACGGTATCCTTTTCGCCCTGAGAAACAACGGTGGCGTCAAGGTTGATGGCGGTGTAGGTATAAACATTCAGACCAGCCTCCAGATATACATCGCTGATCCAGTAGAAAATGAACTTGTGTTTCCAGACGAGCTTGCCGTGGGTGCTCAGATCCAGTTTCAGTTCCTGAATAAAGGTGGGCGTGACAGTGATGACAATGCTGCCGCCGTCTTTTTTGACCTCTTTCGTAACTTCCAACTGCAGCTCTAACCGCACGCCGGACAGCGGTTCTCCGGACGCATCCGTAAAGTTTTGCAGTTTCTTCGTAATCTCAACATGTTTGACCTTCACACTGGTTTTGCCTTCGCTGCCGGCAGTGACCCCCGCCAACGTAGCCGTGTCGGCGTCCATGGTTAGGGCGGAAATACCGAGAGCGCCCTCCGGGTCGATGTCGATGGAACGCAGGTCGATCTCATCACCTGCCGTCAGGCTGCTTAAATTCATCTCGTCCAATGCCAAAGAAATGCGGTCCGCCACAGTCTGGGCAAAGCCGCTTTCTATGGCTTGACGGGCAATCTGTTTCTCCATTTTTTCAGTGTCAACACCATCTAGCATTGTATCGCCGCTGATGGGGTCGGTGGTGTCCACATCCATGGAGGAGAGCACATCATCTTTAGTGGCATCGGTATAGGTGAGCTGATAACAGTCAGAACCGAACGCATCCGTGGTATAGTCCACAGCTGCGATGCGGCCGTAGCCATCGGACGCTGCGTTTTCATAGCTTTCGCCCGTGTAGAACGCAAGGAAGTCACCCACATCAACGGTGGTGTTTTCGTCCAGATTTTCCACACCCGATGCAGCGGTAAAGGTCAGCTCCGCTACGGGAACAAAGATGGTATAGCCGTCGGAAGTGTTCCCCGTTTGAGCTGCTTTACGGCTTGCCTGCACCGGCAGCACATCGGGGACGAACAGAACATCCTCCACCGCAGCTGACTGATAAGAATAGGTGTTGGTTGTCTTGTTGACCCCCGTGATTTTTACATAGGAAACATCGCCGGTGTTGTCATCGGTGGTTCCGACCGCCACACGCTTTTCAGGCTCCGTGCCCTCATAAATGGCCACCGTGTCGCCGACCGCCAAGTCGCCGTTGTAAACAAAGGTACCTGTGCTGTCGGAGACGGCATCCATAGCCGCGCCGCCGCTGTCAAGGGCAGCGACCGGCATACTGAGTGCCTTGACCCGTCTGCCGTTCTGGGTAGCATTGCCGATGGCGGTTGCCGGAATGGATTTGACCTCTTCTTTGAGGTGCCAATTCAGCACCGGATCGCCCACTTTCACGGTGAAGTGGTATTCCCGCACGGAAGGCGCCGTTCCGTCAAAGTGCAGACTGTCGTCCTCCAATACCGCCTTATAAGTGCCGCCCTCTGCCCATCCGCCTGTGGGCGGTGCGACGGTGTAGGTGCCATTGTTATTGTTCCTGACGCTGCCGACAACGAGGATCGTATTGCCGTCCGCGTCCACTTCGCTGGTGGGCTGCTCCGTGCCGATCAGACTGATCTTGCCCGTCAGGTCGCTTTCGGAATCGCTGTTGACACGGATCGTAAAGTTCGGTCCGACATCCGTCGCTCCGGCGTAAGTCGGTGTTTCCACGCCCTCGATTTTATCGTAGTCCGCCATCTTTGCATAAAGGGACAGGTTTTCGCCGAGCGGATCCCCATCGCTAACAGTCTTATTATAGCTTTCATCATAGTACCAACCGATGAAGGCTTTCCCCGCAATCGAAGGCGTGGGAAGATTGGCAAGGGAAATTGCAGA
>CAKTAK010000052.1:0-6845 GCA_934527315.1 uncultured Oscillospiraceae bacterium | reverse complement strand
TCATACCACCCTCCATCACCCGCACGGGATGATAAATGATCAAGCTGGGGTCAGAGAGTTTTGCAGGGTCGAATGCCTCGGTGCGGATTCCGTCTTCCGTCTCGGTGAAAACCCGGTTCCGGCTGTTTTCGCTGCGGCCCATGATGAAATATGCAATCATGGTCTTGCTGTCATCTGCACTGCGGCCCAGAATAATACCCCGGCCGGGATAGCTGGTTTCCTGCAGCTGAGTTTTGATATCCAACAATTTCATTTACTCTTTCTCCTTTGCAATCTTCTCTGAAATCTGCTCTGCGGCTCTGGGCAAAATCACCCATTCCGCCTGCTCCATGACCCGTCTCTGGAGTACCTCGGGGGTATCCCCCGGCTGAACCTCCACCGCTTTCTGGGCGATGATTCTTCCGCCGTCGGGAATTTCGTTTACAAAATGCACCGTTGCGCCGGTGACCTTTACGCCGTATTCCAGCGCCGCCTCATGGACATGCAGTCCGTAAAATCCTTTTCCGCAGAAAGACGGAATCAGAGACGGGTGCACGTTAATGATGCGCTCCGGCCAACGGCCGGTGAAATTCTCGCTGAGAATGCTCATAAATCCGGCCAGAACAATCAGTTCTACCTGATGTTCCTCCAATGCCCGGGTAATGGCCTGCTCAAAGGCCTCCTGACTGCCCAGTTCTTTTCTGGAGCAGACTACTCCGGGAATGCCCGCTTTCTTGGCGCGCTCCAATGCGTATGCGTTGGGATTGCTGGCCACTACCAGAACAATCTCACCGCTGTGGAGCACACCGCTTTTTTCTGCGTCGATCAAGGCCTGCAGATTGGTTCCGCCGCCGGAAACAAAAACTGCGATTTTCGTTTTAACCATGTTTCTCTCCCGCTGCCATTTTTAGCCAAGGAATCAGCATTCCGCCTACGGAGTTGCCCACAACCACCAGCAGGAGGAACCAAGCCATTTCCCCATTCACAATTCGTGCCGTAAAAAAGTAAAACAAGTCCGCAATGGAGTGTTCAAATCCGGACAGAATAAAGACCGGAACGCAGAACAGAATACCCACGGGGGTCTGCTTGCTCTTGTAAATTTCCACTGCCAGATACATCAGCATTCCGCAGAACACACCGGCAATCAGCACCTGCAGCGGCGCCATTGCCAATTTCTTTTCACACAGCGTCCGGGCGGTTTCCACGTAGGCAGGTTTCATAACCCCCACGGATAAGCCCGCTGCCAACGTTCCGATCAGATTGCCTGCCAGCGTAATCACCACGGCGGTGATGTTCTGCCGGTCATGCTGCCATGCGATGTATCCAATCTTTCCGGTATACAGGAACAAGCCCTGATAACAGATACTCAGCAATGCAACGGAAAACAGGACTGCGCCCACATAGCGATTCTCGCAGGCAAGAAATACAGAGCCGCCAATTCCAATCAGAAGTCCGGCTGCAATGGAAAGGAAAAACGGGGTTCGAGTCTGCATAATTTACTCCTCTCTCAATGGTCCAAAGGACGTTTTACGACTTGTCTCGGATTTGTTATTCTCCCTTTTCCAAGCGCTTCTTCTCGGAAATTTTCATTTCAAAACGGGATTTGCTGCCCTGCTGGGGAATCTGCGTGGGATAGCAGCTGTTAAAGCAGCCGGTGCAGAATCCGGTATCCTTACCGGTGAGCAAGCGAACGTGCTCCATGCTCAGATAGCCGATGGTATCCACGTTCAGAATCCGGGCAATTTCGTCCATGGTGTGATTGTTTGCAATCAGCATATCCGGAGAGTCGATGTCCGTACCGTAATAGCAGGCATTCACAAAAGGAGGTGCGGAAATCATCATGTGCACTTCCTTAGCACCTGCCTCCCGCAGAACCTTCACAATCCGCGCGCTTGTGGTGCCGCGGACAATGGAATCGTCCACCACAACCACGCGCTTGCCCTTGATGGTGCTTACCACGGGGTTCAGCTTGATTTTCACCTTGTCCTCACGGGATTTCTGTCCCGGGGAGATAAAGGTACGGCCAATGTATTTATTTTTCACGAAACCGATTTCGTAAGGAATTCCGCTTTCCTGAGAGTAGCCGATGGCGGCATCCAAACCGGAATCCGGCACACCGATAACCACATCAGCCTCTACAGGATGCTCCTGCGCCAGGAACCGACCGGCCTGCACACGAGCCTCATGGACACTGCAGCCATTGATGACAGAGTCCGGACGAGCGAAGTAAATAAACTCGAACACGCAGAAGGATTCTTTCCGCTTGCCGCAATGGTCCCGAATGGAGCGATAACCGTTCTGGTCAAACACCACGATTTCGCCCGGGTCCAGATCACGGATAAAGGTTGCGCCCACAGCGTCCAATGCGCAGCTTTCCGAGGCAACTACATAGCTGCCGTCCTCGCAGCGACCAAAGCACAGCGGACGGAAACCGTTTTCATCGCGGGCTGCAATCAGTTTCTGGGGAGACATGACAACCAAGGAATAAGCGCCGTCAATGCGGTTCATGGCCCGGTTGACAGCCTCTTCAATGGAGTCGCAGCTGAGACGCTCTTTTGTAATAATGTAGGAAATGACTTCCGTATCGCTGGTGGTATGGAAGATGGAACCGTTCAGTTCCAGTTCCTGACGCAATTCAAAAGAATTCACCAGATTGCCGTTGTGGGCCAGAGCCATACGGCCCTTCACGTGGTTGACCACAATCGGCTGTGCGTTGGCGCGCTCCGTTGCGCCGGTGGTGCCGTAGCGCACATGACCCACTGCCATATTGCCGGTTCCCAAGCTTTCCAATGTCCTATGGTTAAACACATCGTTCACCAGACCCAGGTCTTTATAATCCCGGAAAATACCGTCATCGTTTACAACGATACCGGCACTTTCCTGACCGCGGTGCTGCAGTGCAAACAAAGCATAATATGCAGCGCTGGCCACATCGCGTCCCGGACTGCTGAAAATACCGAAAACGCCGCATTCTTCTCTCAATTTACCCATAATTCTTTATATTCCTTTCGCGGTTCCGAAGCTCCGATTTTCTCGTTCAGGGTATCAAAAATCGGTTTCAAGCATTGCCCGGAACCGATTTTGATGCATTTTTGTCAGAGAAGTGCCTTAGCACTTCTCACCAAAAATACGGTACATAATTTCGTTGTAAGCTTCCACTTCGCCGCCCATATCTCTGCGGAAACGGTCCTTGTCCAGTTTCTCATGGGTGGTTGCATCCCACAGACGGCAGGTGTCGGGGCTAATCTCGTCAGCCAGAACAATAAAGTCATCCATCACGCGGCCGAACTCCAGCTTGAAGTCCACCAGTTCCACGTTAATGGTAGCAAAATATGCCTTCAGGATATCGTTAATCCGGAAAGCCAGAGTCTTAATGCGGTCAATTTCGCTCTTGGAAGCCAGTTTCAGAGCCAGAGCATGGTACTCGTTCAGCAGGGGGTCACCCAGGTCGTCATTCTTGTAGCTGAACTCGATGGTAGGCTGGTCAAACACAATGCCCTCTTCCACACCGTAGCGCTTTGCAAAAGAGCCTGCGGAGATATTGCGGATAATCACTTCCAGAGGAACGATTTCCACTTTTTTCACCAGAGTTTCCCGCTCGGACAGCTCCTGCACAAAGTGGGTAGGAATGCCCTGCTCAGCCAGCATCTGCATCAGCTTGTTGGTCACGCGGTTGTTGATCACGCCTTTGCCCGCAATGGTGCCTTTTTTCAGACCGTTGAAAGCGGTTGCATCATCCTTGTAGTCCACGATCACCAGCTGGGGGTCATCGGTTGCATAAACTTTCTTTGCTTTTCCTTCGTACAGCTGTTCTCTTTTTTCCATGGTAATATCCTCCCTCAATGATTCCATTCTGCCTCGGCTTTTGCGTTCTTTTCCAGAACCTTTTCCGTATCGGCTTTCCGTTTATCGTTCAATTTTTGTGCAAGCGTTTCATCTTCAATGGCGAGCATTTCAATTGCCAGCAGCGCTGCATTGGCAGCACCGTCAATTGCAACAGTTGCTACAGGGATTCCCGTAGGCATCATCACTGTGGAATACAGTGCGTCCACGCCATCCATAGCACCGGATTTCATGGGGATTCCGATGACAGGCAGAGTCGTGTTTGCCGCCACAGCGCCGGCCAGATGCGCCGCCATACCGGCAGCACAAATAATTGCACCGAACCCATTGGCGCGAGCATTTTCAGAAAACTCCTTTGCCTGCACCGGGGTCCGATGCGCAGAATAGATATGTACCTCGTAGGGCACGCCGAAAGAATCCAGCATGTCCATAGCCTTCTTCACGACCGGCAGATCGCTGTCACTGCCCATCATAATTCCGATTTTTTTCATGCAACCACCCTTACTTTTACGTTCAGAATTTTTATCCGTCAATGGGGATAAAACCGATGTAATTCTCAGAAGTTTACATTCCTATGATAAATGAAAAACGCAAATAGTTCAATACTCTTTTTTCGTAGATAATTCTTATTTTTTCGGCAATTCTTTGGTTATTCTGTATGCATAGCAAAGACACCGCGGATTGTCATTTTTTTATCCGGGCATTTGCCCGCAAAAAAGCAGAAAAAGCCACCCCGCCGTTGGCGGGATGACTTCCTGTTTCGAATTAGTCGGTCACGTAAGGCAGCAGAGCGATCTGACGAGATCTCTTGATAGCCTCAGTGAGCTGGCGCTGATGCATTGCGCAGGTACCGGTTGCCCGACGGGGCAGAATCTTGCTGCGGTCAGACATGTAGCGTTTCAGTTTTGCAGTGTCTTTGTAGTCAATGTAAGTGCATTTATCCACGCAGAACTGGCAAACTTTTCTCCGTTTCCGGTTCTTCGGATTGTTCTTATCGAATGCCATGGTCATAACCTCCCTTATAAAAGTGTCAATGTTGTTTCGCCGTTCACTCAGAACGGCAGGTCTCCGTCGTCGTCCTCCAGTTCTGCGAACGCAGAGGCTCCGCGGCCACTGTCCGCAGCAGGGCTGCTGGCAGCATAATTGTGGCCGTCACGGCGGGGTGCATCGTAGCTGCTGCGGCTGTAGCCGCTGTCGGAATCTTCGCGACGTTTGCTTTCACCGAAGTACACGTTGTCCGCAACGACTTCAGCGCTTCTGCGCTTATTGCCTTCACGGTCGGTCCAGTCACGGATCTGCAGACGGCCGGAAACGGCCACCATGCTGCCCTTGCTGAAGTACTTGGAAACAAACTCTGCCGTCTGGCGCCAGGCCACAACGTCAATGAAGTCCGTCTGTCTTTCGCCGCCGTCACG
The DNA here is from genome assembly GCA_934527315.1 of uncultured Oscillospiraceae bacterium. Lineage (GTDB taxonomy): Bacteria > Bacillota > Clostridia > Oscillospirales > Oscillospiraceae > HGM13010. The sequence continues at coordinate 1,608 of CAKTAK010000052.1, read as the reverse complement.
GCCGGCGAAATCACGATCCACCGCCACAGTAAAAGATGCGACGGGTGTTTGGGACTGAGTATACCGCAGATCGGGATCGCGGGTCAGTCGTCCCATAATTACAATGTGGTTGAGCATGAACCTGCCTCCTTATTCGTAGCGCAGGGTAATCAGGCTCCGGATGACACCTTCGGTAATGCCGAGGATACGATCCAACTCTGCAGGGAAATCAGGGGCGCTGGTGAACTTCACGAGCACGTAGTAACCTTCGGAAATGTAGTTGATTTCGTAAGCCAGTTTCCGCTTACCCATCTCCTCCATCTCGTCGATTGTGCCGTTGGTTTCGATCAGCGTTTTGAATTTCTCCACGATGGATGCGACGTTCTCCTCACCGATGCTGGGATCGATGATGTACATCAGTTCGTATTTTTCGCTAACTTTTGCCATGTTTGCACCTCCTTATGGTCGATTGGCCCTCACTCTTAGTGAGAGCAAGGATTGCCTGTCATTGACAAGCTCTATTATTTTACACTTTTTTCAGCATTTGTCAAGTGATTTTTCTTGATTTTTCCGTGGTATTTCAAAATAATCCTTTTTTATGGAACCATATAATTTCCACCACCACAATCAGCACGGAAATCACAGCCACAACCGGGTAGGCAAACTGCCATTGCAGCTCCGGCATGTGCGCAAAGTTCATGCCGTACCACCCGACCAGCAAGGTCAGAGGCAGGAAAATCGCCGATACCACCGTCAGCAAATTCATAGACCGCGTCTGACGCATTTCAATCTGGGATTGGTGTATTTCCCGAATTTGCACGGCGTATTCGTCCAGCATTTCCGTGTGCTCATTCAGCCGTTGGATTCTGTCCGACAGATACCCGTAATTCAGGCATTCTTCTTCCGACAGCATCTGATTGGTATTGGAGCGTATGGTCATCGCCAGATTGATCAGCTGATAATAATACGCATGGAGCGCCCGCAAATCCCGGCGACAGGGCATCATTTGATGATAAAAGTGGGGCTGCACCCGGTCCAAAGAGGATTCCTCCAATTCAGACAGATTATCTTCGATTTTCTGCAAATAAATCGCATCGTCTTCCACCAAAGAATTCAGCAGATGGCAAAACATACTCACCACCGTGGTGCGGTCGGGGAACTGATTCTCCCGGATTCGATTCAGCAGATGCGCAGTCCGTTCCGGCGCACCGATTAAATATAATGTGCGGTTATCCAGATAAAAGCCCAGACACAGTTTTCCGGTAACCCGTTCCTTTTTTGTAGGAATCGCCAACGTGCCGAAAATACAGTTGGAAAACAATTCCGCCCGGCAATACTCCATGCGTTTCAGATGATGCATCATCGTTTTGTGGTGGGGTAAATCCGACACTTCCCTGCCGAATTCTTCCTCGGTCAACAGAATCACCCGTTTGAATGTCTCCCCGACCGTTTCCTCAATCGGCATTTCCTGCAGGGTATTTCGCAGTGCATAGCATTTCATGTGATACTCCGTTTCTCAGCCAATGCGTTCATGTACAAAACAGACCGACTGAAATGAACTGCACCCCATTTGTTAGACAGTATGATATACTATCTAATAGATGGGGTGATTTATTATGTCAAGAGGAA
>CAKTAK010000051.1:0-7000 GCA_934527315.1 uncultured Oscillospiraceae bacterium | reverse complement strand
TTCTTACCAACCCCAATCCCACATTTTCGCTTAATTTGTGAGATATACAGGTTGGATACCTTTAACCCGCTATGCTCCAGCACATAGTCCTTAATCTGGGTGTAGGTTGCCCCATCCTGAAATTCGGACATATCCATATCTTCCAAAGAGAACTCAACCCGAATCTTTTTCGAGTCGACCTCACCCCTTGGAAAGCAATACAACCGTCTCAACATGTGCACTATGGGGAAACATATCTACGGCGGTGCCGGCCTGAATTTCATAGCCGTGGGCGGACAACTGCTTGACGTCCCGGGCGAGGGTGGCGGGGTCACAGGAAACGTATACAATGCGCTCCGGATTCATCTGCACCAGATTTTCCAGTGCCTCCGGGTACATTCCTTTTCTGGGCGGATCAACCACAATGCAATCCGGGCGAATGCCTTGTTTTTGGAATTGTGCAGCAGCCAAGGCCGCATCGGCACAGAGAAATTCCACGTTATCCACACCGTTTTTTGCTGCGTTTCGTTTTGCATTTTCAATGGCCTCCGGCACGATTTCCGCACCGATGACCCGGTCGGCTTTTCTGGACAGACACAGGCTGATGGTGCCGGTGCCGCAATACATATCCAGTACGGTGCCGCCGTTGGGAGCGGCATATTCCACTGCCCGGTTATACAGCTTTTCCGCTTGCGGGGGATTGATTTGGAAAAATGCCTGGGGGGCAATGTCAAAGGAGAATCCGCACAAGGTCTCCGTGATTTCGCTGCTGCCCCACAAAGTATAAAAATCACCGGCAAGAACGCTGTTTCCTTTGGTTTTGTTGACGTTCAGCACAATGCCGCACAGCTGCGGGCAGTCATCGACTAATTCTTTCACGATTTTCTGTGTATCCGCGCCAAAACCGCGGGCAGACACCAAAGTCAGCAGCACCTGCCCCTCACGATTAACCCGAGTGAAAATGTGCCGCAGAGTCCCTTTTCCGGTCTTTTCATCGTACGGCTCAAGCCGCCGGCGAATCATCATACGAATCACAGCCTGATTCACCTGATTGGAGGCTTTGTCCTGCAGCAGGCAATTTTCGGCGGGAATGATGTCATGGCTGCGCTGACGGTAAAATCCTGCGGCTGTTTTCCCGTTGACCTTGCCTACGGAGACAATGCTTTTGTTCCGATAATGCTCAGTGTCCTCCGCAGGAAGAATTTCCGGAATGGTGAAATCACAGCCGCCGATGCGATGCAGCGCCTGATTAACCTTATCCAGTTTGAATTTCAGTTCTTCGGCATAGTCCATATGCAGCGTTGCACAGCCGCCGCACTTGCCAAACAGCGGACAAGCCGGCTCACGGCGCAGGGGAGAGGGGGCCGATTGCAGTTTTTCGGCTTTTCCGTAAGCGGCACCGGCGGTAACTTTCAGAATTTTAGTTTCCCAGGTTTCTCCGACCAGCGTCCGCGGCACAAAAACAGCTTGTCCATCTACATGCCCGACACCGCTGCCGTCGGCTGTATAACCGGTGATTTCAAAAACTTCATACATATTTTTAACTAATTTCTTCAAATTTTACACCTCAAGATACTGATTTTTGAAAATATTTCTGTTAAGTCACATTACGTGGAAATATCGGTTCTAAAATAAATTTGTGGGAGTTTACAAAATAATAAGAAGAGTGTTATAATCATTGCTAAATTCCGAAATGAAAAGGAGAATTTGCCATGCAGCTTTCTAAAAGAATGGACCGATTCGGTGAAAGTGTTTTCAGCCGTTTGGCTGCAATTAAAAATAAACGTATTTCCGAAGGTCTGCCTGTGTATGATTTCAGCGTCGGAACCCCCAACATTCCGCCTGCACCCCACATTCTGGAGACCATCGCAAAAGAAGTTGCGGACCCGGCAAATTATGTCTATGCAATTACGGATTTGCCCGAGCTGCAGGATGCCGTTCAGACGTGGTACAAGCGCCGCTACGGTGTGGATTTGGAGCCCCGGACGGAAGTGACCTCTCTGCTGGGTTCTCAGGAGGGCCTGTCCCATATTGCATTGGCATTTGCTGATGAGGGAGACACCATTCTGGTTCCCGAACCCTGCTATCCCGTTTTTGGCGACGGCCCGCTGATTGCCGGCGCAAGTCTGTATCACATGCCCTTGCTGGAAGAGAACGATTACATCATTCAGCTGCAGGACATTCCTTCTGACGTTGCCAAAAAGGCAAAGATGATGATTGTATCCTATCCCAACAACCCCACCACCGCAATGGCACCGGATAGTTTCTATCATGACCTGATTCGTTTCGCAAAAGAGTACGACATTGTGGTTCTCCACGATAATGCATACAGCGACTTGGTTTACGACGGAAAAACCGGCGGCAGTTTCCTGCGTTTTGAAGGCGCAAAGGACGTGGGCATTGAATTCAACTCTCTGTCCAAAACCTATGGTCTGGCCGGTGCCCGCATCGGTTTCTGCGTAGGCAACGCCGATGTGGTGAAAGCCGTGAAGACTCTGAAGTCCAACATGGACTATGGTATGTTCATTCCCGTACAGAAGGCTGCCATTGCTGCCATTACCGGCGACCAGAGCTGTGTTCCCGTGACCTGCCAGGCATACGAGCATCGCCGCGACCTGCTGTGCGACGGTTTGACCGCAATCGGTTGGAAAGTGGACCGCTGCCCGTCTACTATGTTTGTCTGGCCGAAAATCCCCGCAAAGTACACCAGCAGCGAAGACTTCGCCATGGAACTGGTGGAGAAAACCGGTATGCTGGTGACGCCCGGCAGCGCATTCGGTCCCTTGGGTGAGGGTCATGTCCGTATGGCACTGGTTCGTTCCGATGAGGAAATCGAAAAGTGCATTCAGGCAGTGAAAGAATGCGGCATTCTGGATTGAGACCATCGCTTGATAAGGGCAGACACGCTTGACAGCGCGTCTTTTCGGCGCTTTTTGCCCTTTTCGCCTTGACGGGCGCTAGCCCGCCTGCATCACAAAAAACAAAAATCACTCGAAAATCCATCGCTGTTAGGTGCGAAGCAGTTTTGCCAGAGCGGAAATGTGTTCAGACGAGAAAAGACCCGCAGGGAATACTGCCGTATTGTCAAGGGGCTTGACGAAGTATGAGCGCATTTCCGCCCGTCAAAACCGCGTATGCCCTTGTCAAGCGATGGTAGAATCCGTTCATAATCATACAACACGCAGAGCCTAATTTGCAAGGCTCTGCGTGTTTTTTCAATATTATTTTAGTTCAGCCAGAATCTGAACCGTATTTTCGGACTTCTTGGCTGCATGAATATTGCCGTTGTGGTTTTCGACAATGGCGCGGGCAATGGAAAGACCGATGCCGAATCCGCCGGTTTGTTCATTTCGGGCAGGGTCATCTCGGTAAAAACGGTCGAACCAACGGTCCAGATTTCCCTCCAACGGTGCAGCGGAGACATTTTCCGTCCGAAGTACAATTCCGCGTTTTCGCGGCTCCAGAACAAAGGAAATATCCGTGTCCGGGGGCGCGTATTTTATGGCATTGTCCAGAAGAATGGAAACAAGCTGACGGATAGCATATTCGTCTCCTGCGTATGTCAGATTCGGTGCGATTTGAATTTCCAACCGATGATTGGTATTTTCCGCAAGCTCCCGGAAGGATTCTGCTGTTTCCAGAACGGCATCGCTCACGGCAAAGCTGCTGTGTCGTTTGAGGCCTTCCTGCTCGTCCAAACGCGCCAGAGACACCAGAGAATTCACCAGCTCTTTGAGCTTGTCGGTCTGTATCCGGGCTTTATCAATCCATTTTTGCGGACCGACTTCCATTTCCAGAAGTTTCAGACACGTGACAATCACCGTAATGGGGGTTTTCAGTTCATGGCTGGCATTGGTAATAAACTGCTTTTGTCGTTTGACGCTCTCCGCCACCGGTGCAACGGCTTTTTTGGAGCATAGCACAACAATGCAGTAAACCAGCCCGGTGCAGACAATCATGGCAGCAACGGAGTAGACGGCAAATTTTTCAACGGATTGCATTTCTCGGCTGTCGTCCAAAAAAACAGCCATTTGCCGATGGTCGTCCAACTGCACCACGATGTATTTATACCCGCTCAGAAAACCGTATCCCTCGCCGCTGTCTTGCGCGGCTTGGAGATACGGGGTCAAATCCGATTCCGTAACCGCTGCAATGTGCCCCAAATCCGCACGAATCAGGGTACCGTCTTCGGTATATTCCAACACAAAATATCGAGTGGAAAACGGAGTTTCCGGACCGAATTTTCCATGCTTGTCTATGGGCTCGCGGTCATCTTTCGGAATGGGGGGAATGCTGCCCTGATTATTGGAAATCATGGTGAGCATATCATTTAGGCTATTGTTCACGGAGATAAAGTTGGCCGTATTGACAATCAAACACAGCAGAAACATCACGCCCGCTACCGCCAAGGTGGCAATGCGGATAAAGCGTTTACGCAGACGATCAATCATGCTCCGCCTCCAGCAGGTATCCCAGCCCGCGGTTGGCGCGGATATTCACCTTGGAACCAATGGACTTCAACTTTTTTCGCAGGTTGGAGATGTGAACCCAGACTACATTGATTTCCGCATCGCTGTCCCAGCCCCACACACGCTCCATAATCCGGTCGGCCGAAAACACCACCTGCGGATTCCGCAAAAACAGCTCCATAACCTGAAATTCCCGGCTGCTGAGAGAAACGGATTTTCCTCCGCAGATTAACTGATTGGAGCCGCAGTCCAATTGCACATCGCCGAAAGACAGCACCGTTGCGTGATATTCACCGCCTCGGCGGAGCATGGCGCGTACCCGGCAAATCAGTTCGTCCGGCTCAAAGGGCTTGGGGAGATAGTCATCGGCGCCGGAATTGAACCCCGTAATGCGGTCATCTTTTTCCGCTTTTGCGGTGAGCATCATAACCGGTGTCTGAATTCCGTTTTCCCGGATACACTGCAGCACATCAATGCCGTTCATTTTGGGCATCATCACGTCCAGAATGATTGCATCGTAGTTCTCGGTAAGGGCATAATCGTATGCAGACCGACCATCGTAGACAACATCTACGGTAAATTGATTTTTTTCAAAAAAGATGCCCAGAGCCTCTGCCAGGTCCTGCTCATCTTCTGCAATCAGTAAACGCATTGTTCATCACCTTCTGCTATCTTAATTCACGAAAACAGAAAAATCAACGGAGAAAATCAAAGACCCTCTTCCGAAATTTCACGGCCGCAGCTGATGTTCAAATTGCCATTCCGGCAGCGAATTTCGTCCAAAAATGCTTTGGGTACGGAATTGCTTTTCAGTGCGATACGGTACTGCAATTCATACAGCGTTCCCATATTGGTGGTTTTGACCCGCTCCAATTCGTAGTGAACGGTATATTCGTCCAGCAAATCGTCAAACAGATTTTCGTAGTCCAGATTTTCGGGAATGGTGATTTTCAGCGTCCGATACTCCGTTGCTCCGGAACCGAACCGTGCCTTGCTCAAAATAAAAATGACCGCGGCGGCAATGACGAAGAAAAGAACCGCCAAGGTGACATAGCCCATACCGGTGGCAAGACCGATGGCCATATCCAGAAAAATCACGCCGATTTCCCAAGCGGTTCCGGGGAAAGAACGGAATCGGACCAGACTGAATGCCCCGGCAACAGCCACACCGGCGCCCACATTGCCGTTGACCAGAAGAATGACAACCTGCACGATGAGGGGCAAAACGGCCAGTGTGATGGCAAAATTCTGACTGCAATGGCTCCTGCGCATACAGAGAAGTGCGGTGCCGATTCCCAGAATCAGGGAAACAGTGGAGCAAATGAGAAAGGTTTGCAGATTTAATTCCGTTAAAATTGAGTTAAGCACTGTAAAGCGCCTCCTTTGATAGAGATGTAATATGATTTTGGTTTGCAATATTGGATTGGTACCAACTGCCGTATTTGGAGAAAGAGACCGGGAAAATTTTTAGTTCCGAAAGTAGATGACCGAGCCAAACCGGACAATGACCGGGGAGCTTTAGCTCCATCAAAATAGCGTCGGAATCGGGGAGAATGGGCGCGCCGTAATCCCCAAGACGCAAATCCAAATCGGTTTGCCGCCAACGGAGATTGGTGTCAAACGTCATGCGCAGTTCAGATTCTTCAATCCCGGCCAACGCGGTTCGGTCGTAAGCGATGAACACCTTCGGGCGCGTATGATACTGCTGTTGGAACCATGCAATTTCCCGGGCAATCTGGGTGTTCGGCAGGAGTTTCGGATGCTCCAAGACCAATCCGCAGCAATCGGCGGGCTGGGTGATTCGTCGTTTGTAAACCGTGCCCTTGTACTTCTTTTTCAGTTCAATGAATACGGAATCTCTGTCGGTGGGCACACCGTAGCTGCGCACCCGCAGCTTTTCTTTGTAAATCGGTTTTTCGATGGAGGTCCGAATCAGCTGCCAATCATCGGTATCATAATAAAGATTGCAAATGGTATATTTCTCATGTTCATCTGCCTGCATATAAGGCTGCACGGCATTTCGCAGAATTTCATATTGCATTGGCGTTAGAAAATATTTCTTTTCTTCCCGTTTGAAGTTAAATTGTGTGGACATGGGAACATCTCCTTTCGTCACGGAGTGTACCAAACGGACTTAAAGAGAACCTAAAGAGCTTTTTACAGAAACTTTAGGTTCTCTTTAACTTCATTGCCTATGATAAGCGCAGAAAACAAAAGGAGGTCATTCCATGAACAATAAACGGTTCATTGCAATCCCGCTGTGTGCAGCGGTTTTATTGGGCGCATTGACCGGCTGCTCAACTGGACAAAAGACACAGACCGCAGAGAATTCGGTGATACAGACTACTTCTGCGGAAACGCTCACGTTGACGGAATATCCGACTGCTGCAGCGCTGTTGGCAGAAACAACGGAGGCACCAAATCTGACCGACAGCGTTGAAATTCAGCTTTTCGGCAGTACGGCAACGATTTCCGGTACGGGTGCGGATTTTACAGACGGGGTTCTCACCATTCATGACGGCGGGGTATATGTGCTCAGCGGTTCTCTGACC
>CAKTAK010000050.1:0-8411 GCA_934527315.1 uncultured Oscillospiraceae bacterium | reverse complement strand
CAGACAGCAAGCCCGCTCGGCTGCTTGAACAATTTTTACTTCAAAATATTGTCTAACTTTTTGGGGTCACTTCACTTTCTGTCCGGACCTTTTCGTTCCATCAAATTCTATCTTCTGCTGAAAAACCCTCCCGCATGGATTGCCACGCGGGAGGGTTCTCTTATAGATTACTTGGAAGAAGTGGTGTTGCGCAGGGTGACGTCATGGTAGCCGCCCTCGACAATGCTGGTGGAGGAAACCACGGTCAGCTTTGCCTCGCGCTGCAGATCGGGAATGGTGGTCACGCCGCAGTTGCACATGGTGGATTTCACCTTGTACAGGCTCTTCTCCACGTTCTCGTGCAGGCTGCCTGCGTAAGTGACGTAGGAGTCCACGCCCTCTTCGAACTGCAGGCCGGTTTTGCCGCCCAAGTCGTAACGCTGCCAGTTGCGGGCACGGTTGGAGCCTTCGCCCCAGTACTCTTTCACGTACTGACCGTTCACCATCAGTTTGGGGGTGGGGCTTTCGTCAAAACGAGCGAAATAACGGCCCAGCATCAGGAAGTCAGCGCCCATAGCCAGAGCCAGAGTCATGTGGTGGTCATGCACAATGCCGCCGTCGGAGCAGATGGGCACGTAAATGCCGGTCTTCTCGTAGTACTCGTTCCGAGCAGCAGCAACCTCAATCAGAGCGGTTGCCTGACCACGGCCGATGCCCTTGGTCTCACGGGTGATGCAGATGGAGCCGCCGCCGATACCGACCTTCACGAAGTCTGCGCCGGCCTCTGCCAGGAACAGGAAGCCTTCCCGGTCAACCACGTTGCCGGCACCGATTTTCACGGTGTCGCCGTAGTTCTCGCGCACCCATTCGATGGTCTTCTTCTGCCAGCAGGAGTAACCCTCGGAGGAGTCAATGCACAGCACGTCTGCGCCGGCTGCCACCAGTGCGGGGATACGCTCTGCGTAGTCGCGGGAGTTGATACCTGCGCCCACCATGTAGCGTTTCTCGCCGTCCAGCATTTCCAGGGGGTTCTCTTTGTGGCTTGCGTAGTCCTTGCGGAATACGAAGTACATCAGTCTGCCGTCATTGTCCACGATGGGCAGTGCATTCAGCTTGTGGTCCCAGATGATGTCATTTGCCTCTTTCAGAGAGGTGCTGGCGGGTGCGGTCACCAGTTTCTCCAGCGGGGTCATGAATTCCTTCACCTTCATGTCGGTGCTCATGCGGCTGATACGGTAATCGCGGCTGGTCACGATGCCCAGCAGCTTGCCGTTGGCGGTGCCGTCCTCGGTCACAGCCACGGTGGAGAAACCGTTGCGCTCTTTCAGATCCAGAATGTCAGCCAGAGTGTTCTCGGGGGTCACGTTAGATGCGCTGACCACGAAACCGGACTTGTAGTTCTTCACGCGAGCCACCATAGCAGCCTCATCCTCGATGGACTGAGAGCCGTAAATGAAGGACATACCGCCCTCTTTTGCCAGAGCGATTGCCAGCGTGTCATTGGACACGGACTGCATGATTGCGGAAATCATGGGGATATTCAGGGAGATTGCAGGCTCCTCGCCGCGCTTAAAGCGGACCAGAGGGGTCTTCAGAGAGACGTTTGCGGGAACGCACTCCTCGGAAGTATAGCCGGGAATCAGCAGAAACTCGTTAAAAGTACGGGACGGTTCATTGTAATAGTATGCCATGGTAATCCATTCCTCCTTAAATCTTTCGCTTATTTAAAATATTTCACAGCAGATTCGAACATCTGCAGGTCGAAATCGCCGGGGACGTTCCGATACAGACCGTGGTCCTTACGCTCGGAATGACCCATCTTACCGAACACTCTGCCGTCGGGAGAGGTAATGCCCTCCACAGCGTACATAGAGTGGTTCGGGTTATAGCTTACATCAGCAGTGGGCACTCCGTCAAGTCCAACATACTGGGTTGCAATCTGTCCGTTCTCTGCCAGCTGCAGAATCAGTGCCTCCGGGGCGATGAAACGGCCCTCGCCATGGGAGATGGGCACAGTGTAAATCTCGCCGGGCTTGGTCGCTGCCAGCCAAGGAGACTTGTTGGACGCAATCCGGGTACGCACCAGACGGGACTGGTGACGGCCGATGGTATTGAAGGTCAGCGTGGGGCAATCCGCGTCGGTGTCGATGATTTCGCCGTAGGGCACCAGACCCAGCTTAATCAGTGCCTGGAAACCGTTGCAGATACCGGCCATCAGACCGTCTCTCTGTTTCAGCAGTTCGTGAACCGCATCTTTCACCTGTGCATTCCGGAAGAATGCGGTGATGAATTTTGCGGAGCCGTCGGGCTCGTCGCCGCCGGAGAAACCGCCGGGAATGAAAATCATCTGTGCGTTCTGAATCTGCTTTGCGAAGTATTCCACGCTCTCGGTGATGCCCTGAGGCGTCAGGTTCTTGATGACCACGATTTCCGGGTCGGCGCCTGCATCCCGCAGGGCTTTTGCGGTATCATATTCGCAGTTGGTGCCGGGGAATACGGGAATCAGCACCTTCGGAGCTGCCGTCTTCACAGCCGGAGCCACACGGGTTTCTGCGGTATAGGTAAAGGCAGGAATTTCTTCCTTCTCCATGGGAATGTTGCAGGGGTACACAGACTCCAGTTTCTGCTCGTAAACCTTCAGCAGCTCGTTCAGACACAGCGTTTCGCCGCCGTAAGTCAGAGCCTGCTCTGCGGTGGTTTCGCCCAGAACCGTGCCCATCGGCTCCACGCCCTCAGCCAGTTCCAGAACAAAGGAACCGTAACGATAGCCGAACAGCGTTTCCATGGGAATCTCTGCAAACTTAAAGCCCAGCATATTGCCGAAGCACATCTTCATCACAGCCTCAGCCACACCGCCGTAAGTGGGGGTGTACACAGCCAGAGCCTTGCCGGTGGAGGTCAATCCGTGAACCTGCTCGAACACGTTCTTCAGAGATTCGATGACGGGCAGACCCTCTGCATCGTACTCCGGCTGCACCAGAACCACCTTGTGCCCCGCTGCCTTGAACTCGTTGGACACGATGTGCTCCACGTTTTCGGTGGTCACAGCAAAGGACACCAGCGTGGGCGGCACGGTCAGCTGCTCAAAGGTACCGGACATGGAGTCCTTACCGCCGATGGCAGCCACATGCAGCTGTTTCTGTGCCATGAAAGCACCCAGCAGCGCTGCAAAAGGCTTGCCCCAACGGTCGCTGTCCCGACCCAGTTTTTCGAAGTATTCCTGGAAACTCAGGTACACATCTTCAAACTTCGCGCCGGTTGCAACCAGCTTGGAAACAGATTCCACCACAGCCAGAAATGCGGAGTGGTAGGGGCTGTTTTCTGCAATATAGGGGTTATAGCCCCAAGCCATCAGAGAGCAGGTATCCGTATGTTTCTGCTCCACAGAAACCTTGTGTACCATTGCCTGAATGGGGGTATGCTGATATTTGCCGCCGAACGGCATCAGCACCGTGCCGGCGCCGATGGTTGCGTCAAAACGCTCGCTCAAGCCGCGCTTGGAGCAAACGTTCAGGTCGCCTGCCAGAGCGGTGTAGCCCTGCTTGAAGTCGGCAGGAACGGTTTTGTTCCATGCTTTGGGGGCTGCGGGGTGCACATCGATGTGCTTTTCCGCACCGTTGGTATCCAGGAATGCGCGGGACAGGTCCACAATGGTGGTGCCGTTCCAGGACATGGTCAGCCGAGCGTCTTCTTTCACAACGGCAATCCGGGAAACCTCCAGATTTTCATCGGCAGCCAGCTTGCAGAATGCTGCCTCGTCTGCTGCGCCGACCACAACGGCCATACGCTCCTGAGATTCGGAGATAGCCAGCTCGGTGCCGTCCAGACCTTCGTACTTCTTGGGTACCTGATTCAAATCGATTTCCAGACCGTCTGCCAGCTCGCCCACAGCCACGGAAACACCGCCGGCGCCGAAGTCATTGCAGCGCTTGATGAGTTTCGATGCCTCGGGATTGCGGAACAGACGCTGCAGTTTCCGTTCTTCCGGTGCATTGCCCTTCTGAACCTCTGCACCGCAGTGCTCCAGAGATTCCACGGTGTGAGACTTGGAAGAACCGGTTGCACCGCCGCAGCCGTCACGACCGGTACGGCCGCCCAGCAGAATCACCACATCGCCGGGAACGGGGCGCTCACGGCGCACATTTTCAGCGGGAGCGGCTGCAATCACAGCGCCGATTTCCATGCGCTTTGCAGCATAGCCACTGTGATACAGCTCGTCCACCTGACCGGTTGCCAGACCAATCTGGTTGCCGTAGGAAGAATAACCTGCGGCGGCGGTGGTCACGATTTTCCGCTGAGGCAGCTTGCCCTGCAGCGTATCTTCCACCGGGGTCAAGGGGTCCGCTGCGCCGGTCACGCGCATTGCTGCGTAAACATAGCTGCGGCCGGACAGGGGGTCACGGATTGCGCCGCCGATGCAGGTTGCAGCACCGCCGAAGGGCTCAATTTCCGTGGGGTGGTTGTGGGTTTCGTTTTTGAACAGCAGCAGCCAGTCCTCTTTCTTACCCTCAATCTCCACCTTGATTTTCACCGTGCAGGCGTTGATTTCCTCCGACTCGTCCAGCTTATCCAGCTCGCCGATGGAACGCAGATACTTCACGGCAATGGTGCCCATATCCATCAGAGTGATGGGCTTTTTCCGGCCGATTTCCTGACGGGTGGCCAGATATTCATCGTATGCTTTTTTCAGCAGCTCGTCTTCAAACTCCACATTGTCGATGATGGTATGGAACGTGGTGTGACGGCAGTGGTCGGACCAATAGGTATCAATCACCTTGATTTCCGTCACGGTGGGCTCCCGGTTCTCGGACCGGAAGTAATCCTGGCAGCACTTGATGTCGCCGAAGTCCATTGCCAGGTCATACTGTTTCAGAAATGCGTTCAAGCCGGCATCGTCCAGTGCATTGAATCCCTCCAGTGTTGCCACATGGTCGGGAATCTGATACTGCACCTTCAGCGTGGTCACCGGCTCCAAAGATGCCTCGCGGCTCTCCACGGGGTTGATGACGTATTTCTTCACAGCGGCAATCTGCTCTTCGGTCAAGCTGCCGAACAGTGCATACACCTTAGCGGTGCGCACAGCGGGACGCTCGCCCTGAGAGATAATCTGAATGCACTGTGCAGCAGAATCTGCCCGCTGGTCATACTGACCGGGGAGATACTCCACAGCAAACACCACAGCGTCCATTTCCGGCAGCTGGGTGTAGGTTACATCCTGCTGGGGCTCGGAGAACACCGTATGCACAGCCTGCTGAAACAGCTTGCTGTCCAGATTCTCCACGTCGTACCGGTTGAACAGCCGAACATCTTCCAGTTCCTTGATGCCCACGAAGGTACGCAGTTCTTCTTTCAGCGCGTCTGCGGTATGGCGCAGACCCGCTTTCTTTTCCACATAAATCCGATCTACCATTGTTTCACCTCATCAAATTCAATGAAAGGCTTTCAGTGCGCGGGCGCCGATATCGTGACGATAGAATGCGTTGCCGAAATGCACTTTGTCCACCTGATGATATGCTTTTTCAATTGCCTCCTGCAGGGTCGGAGCCGTTTCCACAACACCCAGAACCCGGCCGCCGCTGGTCAGCAGCTTGCCGTCTTCCAGCTTTGCCCCGGCAACATACACTTCCGCAGACAAATCTGCGTCCATGGTAATCTCGTAGCCCTTTTCATAGCTTTCCGGATAGCCCTTGCTTGCCATCACAACGCAGCAAGCGCTGCCGTCGGAGAACTTCACTTCCGTATCTGCCAGGGTGCCGTTTGCGCAAGCCTGCATCACCGTCAGCAAATCGCTTTCCAGCAAAGGCAGAACCACCTGCGTCTCCGGGTCGCCGAACCGGCAGTTGTACTCAATGACTTTCGGGCCGTTGGGGGTAATCATCAGACCGAAATACAGGCAGCCGCGGAAAGTACGGCCCTCTGCATTCATCGCCCGGATGGTCGGCAGGAAGATTTCGTCCATGCACCGCTTGGCCACCTCGGAGGTGTAATAGGGGTTGGGTGCGATGGTGCCCATGCCGCCGGTGTTCAGTCCCTCGTCTCCGTCATGAGCCCGCTTGTGGTCCATGGAAGAAACCATGGGCACCACCACGTTGCCGTCGGTGAAGGACAGCACGGAAACCTCCGGACCGGTCAGAAATTCTTCCACAACGATCTGATTGCCGCTGTCGCCGAATTTCTTGTCAGCCATAATGGTTTTCACGGCCTCCAGTGCATCTTCCCGGGTTTCGGCAATGATGACGCCTTTGCCCAATGCCAGACCGTCTGCTTTAATGACCGTGGGCAGGGGTGCGGTTTCCAGATAGGTCAGCGCGCTCTGCTCATCGGTAAACACTTCGTAAGCAGCGGTGGGAATGCCGTATTTCTTCATCAGATTCTTGGAGAACACCTTGCTGCCCTCAATGATGGCAGCGTTCTTCTTCGGTCCGAAGCAAGGCACACCGATTTCATTCAGTGCGTCCACAGCGCCCAAAACCAGAGGGTCGTCCGGCGCTACCACAGCAAAGTCAATGGCATTCTCTTTGGCGAACTTTACGATGCCGTCAATGTCCTTGGCACCGATATTCACGCAGGTTGCGTCCTTTGCAATGCCGCCGTTGCCGGGCAGTGCAAAGATTTCTTCCACTGTCGGATTTTTCTTCAAGCATTTAATGATGGCGTGTTCACGGCCGCCACCGCCGACTACCATAAGTTTCATTCGGGCCTCCGTATCAGTGGTGGAACAGCCGCATTCCGGTGAATGCCATGACCATTCCGTATTTATCAGCAGTTTCGATTACATTGTCATCGCGAATACTTCCGCCGGGCTCCACGATGAATTCCACGCCGCTCTTCCGAGCGCGCTCCACGTTATCACCGAAGGGGAAGAATGCGTCAGAGCCCACGGTTACGCCGGTCTGGGTTGCAATCCATGCCTTCTTCTCTTCCGCAGTCAGCACTTCCGGCTTGACCTTGAACTTGGTCTGCCAGACGCCCTCTGCCAGAACGTCCTCATATTCATCGGACAGATACACGTCAATGGCATTGTCACGGTCCGGGCGGCGGATTCCGTCCACAAACTGCAATGCCAGCGTTTTCGGGTGCTGACGGAGATACCAGTTATCGGCCTTGTTGCCTGCCAGACGGGTGCAGTGAATTCTGCTCTGCTGACCGGCGCCCACGCCGATGGCCTGACCGTCTTTTACGTAGCAGACGGAGTTGGACTGGGTGTACTTCAGCGTAATCAGAGACACAATCATATCGATTTTTGCCTGCTCCGTCAGCGCTTTATTTTCGGTTACAATGTTGGTCAGCAGGTCGGCGTCAATTTTGAAGTTGTTCCGGCCCTGCTCGAAGGTGATACCGAACACGTCCTTGTGCTCCTGCACGGCAGGTACGTAATCGGGGTCAATCTTCACAACGTTATAGTTGCCTTTTTTCTTGGTTTTCAGAATTTCCAGTGCCTCCGGGGTATAATCCGGAGCGATGATGCCGTCGGAAACTTCCTCTTTCAGGTAAGCAGCGGTTGCGGCATCGCAGGTGTCGCTCAATGCAGCCCAGTCGCCGTAAGAGCACAGACGGTCCGCGCCGCGGGCACGGATATAAGCGCAGGCAATGGGGCTGAGCTCTGCTTCGGGGTTCACGAAGTAAATCTGCTTGTCCACATCACTCAGAGGCAAACCCACAGCAGCGCCGGCGGGAGAAACATGCTTAAACGATGCAGCAGCGGGCAGACCGGTGGCCTGTTTCAGCTCCTTGACCAGCTGCCAAGAGTTGAATGCGTCCATGAAGTTGATGTAACCGGGTTTGCCGTTGAGCACTTCGATGGGCAGGTCTCTGCCGTCGTTTGCGTAAATGCTTGCGGGTTTCTGGTTGGGGTTGCAGCCGTATTTCAGTTCCAAAGTTTTCATTGTTCCACCGCCTTACTGATTTTTGTTGCAGATGACTGTTTCCGTTGCACCGGTTTTGACATCAATGGTGCGCACAAACAGAGAAACCTTGTTATCCTCGTTCAGATTGCTCCACAGAACATCTGCAAAGGTCTTTGCATCGTTCCAAGGCAATGCAATCCGTTCCGGCTCGCCTGCGAAGGAAGGCAGCGGCGTTCCGTCACCCTGATAGGTGTGAATATAATGGCCCACACCGGCAATGGCATGGTCATATTCGAAGAAGTAGCGGCAGCAGCAGGTGGGGTCGCCGTCTTCACTTTTCAGAATGGAGAGATTGTAGGTGCCGTCGGGCTTTACCACGCCGGAAATGCGGGGGGTGTAGTTGGGTGCATCGGGCTCAAACTCCCGGGTATGCAGAGCATGGCGATAGCAGTGACCCTCCAGAATGTGGTCCCGGATGGTGTCAGTCTGGTCGCCGTTGGTCACGATGGTCATACCATTTGCCATCACCCGCACGGGATGATAAATAATCAAGCTGGGGTCAGAGAGTTTTGCAGGGTCAAATGC
>CAKTAK010000049.1:0-9569 GCA_934527315.1 uncultured Oscillospiraceae bacterium | reverse complement strand
TCTCAATGTCAAGAACTTTTTTCGGAAGATTTTTCAAAGCACTACTTTGTTCTTCTCAAGCTCTTTCATTTGCCCTCGTTTGTGACCCGCCGTATCAGACGGTTTTCATATAATACCCTTTTTTTCTCGAAAAGTCAACACTTTTTTTGAATTTATTCAGAGTTTTTTAAAACTTTTGATTGATACCTACATATTGTGGTTTTTTCACGGACATACTATCTATATGTTCAATTCAAATGCAATGAAGTCGGGAGAGGAACCATTCCATCCCGCAGACAGCGGCTTAAAAACCTTACCCGTCACCGAGAAAAACCTTAGAACGGTTTTCTCCGGCTGCGATGATTTTCAAACCCGGGCCATGGAAATCGGGGAACGCTGCACCATTTCCGTTTTCATTTGTTGGCTGGACGGTCTGATTTCCGGCAGCAATCTATCGGAAGACATTCTCCGCCCCTTGACGGATGCCCGGCGCATGGGCGGCGCTGCCGACGCAAGCCAGGCCATTGCACGGATTTTACAGGGCGGCGTTTACGGCGGCGCCGTAAAATCCCGCTCCGATTGCGAAAGCCTTTCTCAGGATATTTTGAACGGCTGCTGCGCCATCGTCTTCCCGGAAACGGAAACTGCCCTGAGCTTTGAAGTCAAATCCGACAAAATGCGCTCCATTTCCGAATCCACATTGGAAAAGAGCGTGAAGGGCGCGAAAGACGCATTCATCGAAACCCTCCGGGTGAATACGGCGCTGGTGCGGAAAAAGCTGCGGACGCCGAAACTGAAATCCGAGGAACGCACCATTGGCCGAAAATCCGCAACCAGAGTTTCCGTCATGTACGTGCAGGAGATTGCCCAGGAGCAGCGCGTGCAGGACCTGCTCCGCCGATTGGAGAACATTGACATTGACGGGCTCACCGCCAGCGGATATCTGGAGCAGTATCTGGTTGACCAGCCTTCCTCGCCCTTTCCCCAAATGCTCCATACCGAGCGCCCGGACACCTTTGCCTCTTATTTATTAGATGGGCGCATCGGAATTTTGGTAGACGGTCTGCCCATCGGCTTTGCGGTGCCTGCCCAGCTGACCCGATTTATGCGGGTCACGGAAGACCGGGCAAACCATTTCACCGTAGCCTCCATGCTGATTCTCCTGCGCTACATTGCCTTTTTCTTCGCCCTGTTTCTGCCGGGGCTGTACGTAGCCATCGCCATGTACCATCAAGAAATGCTCCCCACCCAGCTGCTGATATCCATCATCGATGCCAAGCAGCAGGTGCCTTTCTCCACGGCTGCGGAGGTATTGGGTATGCTCATTGCCTTTGAGCTGCTGCAGGAAGCCGGATTGCGGCTGCCCGCTCCCGTCGGGAATACGGTTTCCATCATCGGCGCGCTGATTGTCGGGCAATCCGCCGTAGACGCCCGTATCATTTCCCCCATCGCCGTGATTATTGTCGCCTTTTCCGGAATCTCCTCCTATACCCTGCCCAGTCAGGACCTTGCCTCCGCGGTGCGGGTGCTGCGGTTTTTCGCGGTTTTGGCCGCCATGGGCGCCGGGTTGTTCGGGGTCATGGCTGCCGCCGTGTTCTTCGTCTGGCATTTAAGCAGTCTGGAAAGCTACGGTGTGGCTTATCTGTGTCCCTTGGTGGACGGGGATTCCGGCAGTTGGCTGTGGAGCTTTCTCCGCAAGCCTCTGTGGCTGGACCGATTCCGGGACCCCCGCCTTGCCGGACGGGACAAACGCCGCCAGAAGTAATTCAGGCCAGCGCCTGGAGCACAAACTGCGCCAGTGCAATGCGCTTGCCGGTGCCGTCGGTCACATCGGTATCGTAGAACTGAATCCGCCGGCCGCTGCGGCGCAGCCGGGCCTCCGCATGAATGGGGCCCTCCATACCGCTGCTGAGATAGTGAATATTACTGGACACGGTCACGGTGGGTTTCTTATTCAAAAACCGGCTGCTGCCCCCCACGGCGCAGTCGCAGCAAGTGTAAATCAATCCGCCGTGAGCCGCAGCATAGGCATTGCAGTTATCCGGATACAAATCCGCGCTGTAAATCAACCCGCTTTCTGCCCGCCCGGTCATATAAACATGGCAGGTAGACATAAAAAACGGTGTGGTGCTGGGGAACAGCAATCCGGAAACCGGGTCCGCCATGGTCTCCGGTCCCGCCGGAAAAATGGTGGGATTGGGCACCCGCTCCGCCACCGGGGGATAGGTCACTTCTTTCAGGGTAATCAGCTGCTCGCTGACCGTCTCCATGCGTTCGTTGAGAATTTCCACCTTGTAGACAATCAGCTCCCGGCCGCTGCGCACCAGCATGGACCGGCCGAACAGTGTCGAGGTGTCTCCGGGGGCAAGATATTCGCTGGCAGCGTCTACCACCACAGCCTGACGGCCCAGGCACAGCTTTACGCTCTGCGCTGCCGTAATGTGTGCCAATGTATAGGTAAAACCGCCGTGAGCGATTCCGTAGGGATTCTTGAACTGGGGCAGGAGCTTGCAGCGGGTCAGCAGGCCCTGCTCTTCCATGCCCACCACTTCCATGCCCAGCATATTGCCCATAGGGTCTTTGATTTCGTATTCCATAGATTCATTCCTTTCCGTCGTTCGGATTGATGTGGATTTCATTCCGACAAGAACGATATAGCACTATTTTTTATTTTACCCCATTTCCCCGGGTGCCTGCAATTCCCCGGCGCAAAAAAGGAGGAATTTTTTTCATGAAACGCTGCATTTCCCTGATTCTGACCCTTTCCCTTTTACTTTCCGGCTGCTCCGGCTCCATTTTTACCAATTATCGGGAAATCGAACAAATGCAGCTGATTCAAACCCTCGGCGTAGACCGCATCGGCAATCGGCTGTCCGTCTCCGTTTCCGGCGGTCACAGCAGCGAAACCACCAAGCTCAGCCGCATGACCGCCGCCGGACCGTCCATACTCACGGCGATGGAGCTGCTGCAGGATTACACCGCCTCGGAGCAGCTGTATTATGCCCATACCCGGTACGTACTTCTGGGCGAAACTGTGGTGCAAGATGCCCTGCCGGAGCTGATTGATTACATGGCCCGCTCCACCCAGCTGCGCTCGGACATTCCCGTACTGATTGTCCGAAACGGCACCGCCGGGGATTTGGTGCTCCGCTGCGGGCAGGAGGACACCGACATCACCGATGCCCTGAAATCCATCATTCGGGACAGCCAGCGCCGGGGCGACTGCACGATTTTCACCCTGCAATCTCTGATTTCCGATTTGGCAGAATCCAAAGCCGCCCTGCTTGCGGCGGTGGAGCCTCGCCCCTTAACGGACACCGAGCCCCAAGCGGAAGAAACGGAAATCACCCCCATTCTCACCGGCTACGCCATTCTGAAGGACGCCAAACTGGCGGGATATCTGGATTTGGAGGACGCCCGGGGGGTAAACTATTTGCGAAATAAAACCGGCACAGAATCCATTTCCCTGCCGCAGGTGGGGCAAGCCGGGCAGGTCACCCTGACCCTCACCCGCAGCCGGGTGAAAACAGCGCCGGTTTTCGCCGCCGACGGCCGAATCACCGGAATTCACGTGACGGTCCGCGCCGCAGCCTTTGTGGAAGAAATGGAGCACCCGGAGGAATTGGACCGGGCGATTCTGACAAAAGCCTTTTCCGACCAACTGACCCGTTGGATTACCGCAACCCTCCGCGCCATGACAGACACCGGCGCCGATTTTCTGGGCTTGGGTCTGAAATTTTCCATGGCCCACCCCTTTCGTTGGGCACAGCTGCCGGTATCCTGGGCGGATTCCATTCCCGATTTAACCGTCACCGTGGATACGGATTGCCGCATCACCCATACCGACGAACTGCATTAGGAGGCCCCTCATGGAACGAACCCTCACCCGAAAGCAACTGAAAATTCTGGCATTTCTGGCCGCCCTCTCCCCCTTTCTCCGTCTGATTCCCGGTGCCGTCGCCCGGCAGGCAGGCGCCGCGGCATGGCTCAGTCCGCTGTTTGCCGCCCCGTGGCTGATGATTCTGGCCGCATTCCTCACCCAATTTCTGAATCGGGTCTGTCCGGGAAAAGGCTTGGGGCAGGGCATTCTCCTCACCCTCGGACCGAAATTCGGGGCGGCGGTGCTGCTGCTTTGGGCGGGGTGGCTGATTTTTCTCTGCGGATTCACCCTGCGCAGCGGCGCGGAGCGATTCATCGCCACCATTTTTCCCAACAGCGCCCCATGGCCCATGATTGCCATGATGGCGCTGCTCATGCTCCCCGCCGGCTTAGGGTCCGTGAAGATTCTGGCCCGCTCCGCGGAAATTTTCCGCCCCTTGCTGCTGCTCACGCTGATTTTGCTGTTTGCGGTGTTTCTCCCCTCTGTCCGACCGGAATTTGTGCTCCCGGTGCTGCCCCCGGACCTCCCCGGCGTGTTTCGGGGCAGTCTGGTCATTGCCGATTCCCTCTGCTTTATTCTCCTCACCACCGCTTTTCTCACCGGTCACAGCGACGGTCAGCCCCTGCGTTTCCGGGAATTTGCCAAGTGGGTGCTGCTGTTTCTTCTGCTGGCCTTTGCTCTTTGTCTGCTCACCGTAGGCGTTTTGGGCGCCACCGTCACCCGACAGCTGGTCTACCCCTTTTTTGCCATTGTCTGGAGCTTGAATCTGTTCGGCTCCGCCGCCCGGATTGAGGCATTTGTGGTGGGATTATGGATTCTCCCGGATTTTGTGCTGCTGTCCATGAATCTGACGGTGGCCTCGGAGCTGCTGATGACCCTATTCGGGGGCGAAAAAATCCCCGCCCGGCTGCTATACTTCCGGAGCGGGGGTAAATGGGTCTGGCTGTGTACCTTTCTGGCGGTGGTCGTTTCCGTATGCATTGCCAAGGACACCCAAGAATTATCTTTCTGGTCGGAGCGCTTTGTGCCCGTAGTGAATCTGACCATAACGGCGCTGATTCCGCCCATTCTCTGGCTGACGGCAAAGCGAAAACACCTGCTGGACCCATGACGGACTGGGCCGATTTTCGACTGCCGCGGGCAATCGTTTCCCACAATTTACCTACTTTTCCGCAAAAAAACACGCAATTCGACCGTTTTTTGACCAAACTGCGTGTTTTTATCATTTTAGTTTTCCACATTCCGGTGCCGGTTTGTGTGCAAGTGCCCGAACCTTTGACCGCAAAGAGGGTCCGCCGGCTTGCTCATTTGTGCAAATCCCGCTGCGCCACAGCCAGTGCGTCGCACCGATTGTTGTACGCATTGTCCGCGTGTCCTTTCACCCAATGGAATGTGACCTGATGGGTTTGCAGCAGCCCGTCCAGGGTCTGCCACAAATCGGGATTTTTCAGTTCTCCGCCTTTCCGTTTCCAGCCCGCTTTTTTCCACCCCTCCAGCCAATGCTGATTGATGGCGTTGCAGATATACTGGGAATCGGAATACAAATCCACCATGCAGGGCTCTTTCAAAAGCTGCAGGGCGGAAATGACCCCCAACAGCTCCATACGGTTGTTGGTGGTGCTGTGCTCTCCGCCGCTGAGTTCTTTTTCCGCCGTGCCATACTGCAAAATGGCGCCCCAGCCGCCGGGACCGGGATTGCCGGAGCAGGCTCCGTCGGTGTAAATGGTTACGTGTTTCATAGTGTTTTCCTTTACGGGAAATTTTTACAGCCGGTTGAGAATTTCTTCCCGTTTCCGGTCATACTCTTCCTGGGTAATCAGCCGCTGGTCATACAGCGCCCGCAGCTCCTTCAGCCGCTGCTCCGTTTCGCCGGTGGGAGAGGTTCCGGAACTTCCCGGGATCTCCCCGTCCTGCTCAAAATGGATTTCCGGACCCTGATAGCCTTTGCCAAAAGCCTGATAGGCATTGAACCCGGTGATGCACACCGCCAGCAGCGTCCAGAGAATTCCGAAAGCCCCGAAAGTGGGAATCGCCACGAAAATGCCGATGAGTACAAACACCGAGCCGAAAATCAGCCCCATAATTCCGGAGGATGTTCCCGGCCGATAAGTCACCTTTCCGGTGATTTTGTTGGAACGTTTGGGTTCATTGGATTGCATGGTGCTCCCCCTTTCTTTGGGTCACTTTTTTATACTTCCGTTTCCGGTGCAGTTTCCGTTTCTGCGCCGGTTTCTTCTTCGCTGTCCTCTTCTTCCTTGGCAGCCCGGGCAATGGAAGTGACGCTTGCCCCCTCGGACAGACGCATTACCCGCACACCTTGAGTGGTACGGCCGTAAAGGCTGATGTTTTCCACGTCGGTGCGAATCATGGTGCCGTCGTCGGCGATAATCATAATATCCAAATCGCCCTTCACGCCCATCACGGCAGCCACCTTGCCGGTTTTCTCCGTGCAGTTGTAGTTCTTCACGCCCAGACCGCCGCGGCCCTGGGTGGGATATTCGCCGAAGTCCGTGCGTTTGCCGTAGCCCTGCTCCGTAATGGACAGCAGCTGCGCGCCGGGGAGAATTTTTTCCGCGCCGATGACATAGTCGCCCGCCCGGAGCTTGATACCCCGGACGCCTGCGGCCTCGCGGCCCATAGCCCGCACATCGGTTTCGGGAATATTGATGGACATACCGTCATGGGTTGCAATGATGATCTGGTCCTCGCCGTCGGTGAGCAGGGCAGCCATCAGTTCATCGCCCTCGCCCAAGGTCACGGCGCGAATACCGCTGCTGCGGATATTCTTCAGAATCTTCAGCTCCATGCGTTTCATGGTGCCGGCACGGGTAATCAAGCTGATATACTTGCCCTCTTCCTCAATGTTGTCCACGTGGAGCATTGCGGAAACCTTTTCCTCCGGGTCCAAGGGCAGCACGTTCACGATATTCGTGCCCCGTGCGGTGCGGCTTGCCTCGGGAATCTTGTAGCCCTTGATTTTGTAAACCTTACCCAGAGAGGTAAAGAACAGAATCTGGGCATGGCTGGAGGCGGTGAACAGAGTTTCGATGCAGTCCTCTTCCCGCAGCGTCTGCGCCCGAACGCCCTTGCCGCCCCGGTTCTGGGAGGCATACTCCCGGGTACCCAGACGTTTGATATAGCCGCCCTTGGTCAGAGTGTACACGCACTGCTGCTCTTCAATCAGATCCTCAATGTCGATGTCGTCCCAAACGTCCTGAATTTCGGTGCGGCGCTCGTCGCCGTATTTATCCTGAATCTGGAGCAGCTCTTCTTTCAGAACGCCCTTAATCATTTCCGGATCAGCCAGCAGCCGGTTGTAGTAAGCAATTTTTTCTTCCAGCTCTTTGTATTCGTTTTCCAGTTTTTCCCGGTTCAGACCCTGCAGGGCAATCAAACGCATATCGCAGATAGCCTGTGCCTGCACATCGTCCAGATGGAACTTCGCCATCAGGTTCTGCTTTGCGTTGTCATAGCTCTCCCGAATGGTCTTGATGACCTCGTCAATATGATCCTGAGCAATCAGCAGACCTTCCAGCAGATGCGCCCGCTCCTGGGCCTTTTTCAGATCATACTTCGTCCGGCGGACGATGATTTCTTCCTGATAGACCAGATACTCGTCCAGAATTTCTTTCAGCGTGAGAATCTTGGTTTCTTTCTGGTCATTCACCAATGCCAGATTGATGATGGAGAAGGTGGTCTGCATCTGGGTCATGGACAGCAGATGATTCAGCACCACCTGTGCGTTGGCGTCCCGTTTCAGCTCGATGACGATGCGCATACCGT
Source organism: uncultured Oscillospiraceae bacterium (assembly GCA_934527315.1). GTDB lineage: Bacteria > Bacillota > Clostridia > Oscillospirales > Oscillospiraceae > HGM13010. The sequence continues at coordinate 1,927 of CAKTAK010000049.1, read as the reverse complement.
TCCGGTCGGTTTCGTCGCGGATATCGGAAATGCCCTCCACCCGCTTGTCCTTTACCAGATCGGCAATGGTTGCAATCAGCTGCCGCTTGTTTACCTGATAAGGCAGCTCCGTCACAATAATCCGGGTGCGGTGTTCCCGACCGTACTCTTCAAACTCCGTGCGGGCGCGGACGATAATTTTACCCCGGCCGGTTTCGTAAGCCTGCTTAATGCCGCTGCGGCCCATAATAATGCCCTTGGTGGGGAAGTCCGGTCCCTTGATGTACTGCATCAAATCCGCCACAGTCGCCTCCGGATTTTCCAGCTCGCAAATGCAGGCGTCAATGACCTCGTTCAAGTTGTGGGGCGGCATATTGGTCGCCATACCCACGGCGATACCGGAGGAGCCGTTCACCAGCAGGTTGGGGAACCGCGCCGGCAGCACCCGGGGCTCTTTCCGGGTTTCGTCAAAGTTCGGCTCCCAGTTTACGGTATCTTTTTCAATATCCCGGAGCATTTCGTCCGCCATTTTGGCCATACGGGCCTCGGTGTAACGATATGCTGCAGGGGGGTCGCCGTCCACGGAACCGAAGTTGCCGTGACCGTCAATCAAGGGATAGCGCATGGAGAAATCCTGCGCCAGACGCACCAGTGCGTCATAAACGGAGGCGTCGCCGTGGGGATGATACCGACCCAGCACGTCGCCCACTGCGGTAGCGCATTTACGGAACGGCTTATCCCGGGTCAGACCGTCCTCGTACATGGCGTACAGAATCCGGCGGTGAACGGGTTTCAAACCGTCCCGCACGTCCGGAAGTGCACGGCCCACGATTACGGACATCGCATATTCCATGTAACTGGTTTTCATTTCATGAACCAGTTCGGATTCTTCAATTTTCTGCTGGGGGAACATAATTTCCTCCGGCAGGTAGTCCTTATTGTGTTTTGCCATCTTCTCTATTCCTTCTGTAAAATCAAATCAATAACAGTCCGTAAACCCCATTCGCGGGGCATTTTTTTCCGTTTAATAGTCCAGATTCACCACATTCGCGGAGTTTTCTTCAATAAACCGACGTCTCGGCTCCACTTCCTCGCCCATCAGCACGGTGAAGATTTCATCGGCGCGAATGGCGTCCTCCAGCTTAATGCGCCGCAAGGTGCGGGTTTCCGGGTTCATGGTCGTCTCCCACAGCTCGTGGGGGTCCATTTCGCCCAGACCTTTGAATCGGCTGATGTCCACCTTTGCGTTGGGGTTATCCGCCCGCAGCTCGGCAGAAATCCGGTCCCGCTCCTCATCGGAGTACGCCACCCGGGTCTGCTTGCCTCGAGTCAGCTTATACAGCGGGGGCACAGCGGAATACACATAGCCCTCTTCAATCAGCGGCCGCATAAACCGGAAGAAGAAGGTCAGCAGCAGCGTACGGATGTGGCTGCCGTCCACATCGGCATCGGCCATGATAATGATTTTGTGATACCGCAGCTTGCTCAAATCGAACTCGTCGCCGATACCGGCGCCCAGCGCGGTAATCACCGGCTGCAGCTTGTCATTGCCGTAAACCTTATCCGCCCGGGCTTTTTCCACGTTCAGCATTTTGCCCCACAGCGGCAGAATGGCCTGGAAACGGGAATCTCTGCCCTGTGTGGCGGAGCCGCCTGCAGAATCACCCTCGACGATGTAGATTTCCGTCAGGGCGGGGTCCCGGTCGTTGCAGTCCCGGAGCTTATCCGGCATCTGACCGGATTCCAGACCGGTTTTCCGGCGGATGCTCTCTCTGGCCTTTCGGGCTGCCTCTCTGGCCCGGGAGGCCATCATTGCCTTATCCAGAATGGCCCGGGCCACCTGGGGATTTTCCTCAAAGAACTGGTCCAGCTTATCCCCCACCACGGTGTTGACCAGGGTGCGAATCTCGCTGTTGCCCAGCTTGGTTTTCGTCTGACCCTCAAACTG
>CAKTAK010000048.1:0-9900 GCA_934527315.1 uncultured Oscillospiraceae bacterium | reverse complement strand
AGATCCTGATCGTAGAGGATGAGGCCAACATCCGAAGCTTTATCAAAGCCAATCTGGAAACCAGCGACTATCAGGTGCTCTGCGCGGAGACCTGCGAGCTTGGCATGATGATGTATGCCTCCCATCATCCGGATCTCATCCTTTTGGATCTTGGTCTGCCGGATCGTGACGGTATGAGCTTGATTCAAGAAGTTCGGGAGACAGACACCGTTCCCATCATTGTGCTTTCCGCCCGTTCCAACGAGAGGGACAAGGTGGAGGCGTTGGATCTTGGTGCGAATGACTATATTACAAAGCCTTTTGGCACGGAGGAACTACTGGCTCGTATCCGCGCCGTTCTCCGCAGCCATCGGCACAGTGAAGAGAATGAAAGTACCCCCGGTGGAAAATTCCGTCTGCAGGATTTGCTGATCGATTACGATACACGGCAGGTTTTTGTGGGGAAAGAAGAGATCGACCTGACCCAGACGGAATACAACATCATGGCGTTTCTCTCCGTTCACGCCGGAAAGGTGCTGACGTATGCCGCCATCATTCGGGCGGTCTGGGGGTATTCGGACTATGGCAGCGTCAAGAAGCTGCAAGTCAACATGAAGAACATCCGCAAGAAAATGGGCGTGACGCCCGGCGAAAAGCGCTACATCATCAACGAGCTTGGCGTCGGATACCGTATGCTGGCGGAGGATGAGGCATAATTTTTGTCGGAATGCAATCATGATTTTTGACGAAAACTAACACTTGACAATGCGGGGGGAATCGTGTATCCTTCCCTCAAAAGGGAGTAGCTTGCACAGCTTTGTGTATCCGTTTGCGTCAATACGAACCGTTTGGTTCCGCTGCGGGTTGAAATGGCGAGACTTTTGTATCAATGTGAAGACATTGGCGCAAAAGGGCTCGCCTTTTTTGCGTCTGTCGAAAGGAGACGTAACACATGAAGCAGGAAAAGAAGATTTGGGAGAAATCCTGCATGGAGCTGTTTCGGGAACTGGATTGCCGGGAGACGGGCTTGTCGCAGGAAGATGCAGACAGCCGCCTAACGAAATACGGTGCCAATGAGCTGCATGCGGGAAAACAGAAAAGTGTTTTGCAAATCTTTTTCGCTCAGTTCGCGGATTTTCTGGTGCTGATTTTGATTTTGGCTGCCATCGTTTCCGCCTTTATGGGCGATGTGGAGAGCATGATCGTCATTCTTGCGGTCATCACGATGAATGCCATTCTCGGAACGGTGCAGACGGTCAAAGCGGCAGCATCGCTGGATAGCTTAAAGCAGATGTCCGCCCCCACAGCCAAGGTGCTGCGGGACGGCCGCGTGGTGCAAATCCCCGGCCGGGAAGTGGTTCCCGGTGATGTGGTGATATTGGAGGCGGGCGATTCCGTCTGCGCGGACGGCCGGCTACTGGAGTGCGCCAGTCTGAAATGCGCGGAAAGCGCACTCACCGGCGAGAGTCTGCCGGTGGAAAAGGACACGGAGACCCTCAGCGGGGAAACGGCTTTGGGCGACCGGAAAAACATGGTGTTTTCCGGCAGCTTTGTCACCTATGGGCGGGGCCGTTTTCTGGTGACCGCCACCGGTATGGAAACGGAAATGGGCAAGATTGCCCAGCTGCTCAAAAATACAGAGGAGCGGAAAACGCCGCTCCAAGTCAGTTTGGACCAGTTCGGCAGAAAGCTGTCGATGGTGATTCTTGCAATCTGCGCAGTGCTGTTTGCTGTCAGCGTGCTGTGGCGGCATGAAAATGTGATGAATGCGTTCCTCTTTGCCGTTGCGCTGGCGGTGGCTGCCATTCCGGAGGCACTGAGCTCCATTGTGACCATCGTGCTGTCCTTTGGTACACGGAAGATGGCGAAAGAAAATGCCATTATTCGCCATTTGCAGGCGGTGGAGGGACTTGGCAGCGTTTCGGTTATCTGCTCGGATAAGACCGGTACGCTGACTCAGAACCGCATGACGGTTCGGAAACTGTACACCGGCGGCAAGGTGATTGATGCGAGGGACGCGGATTTCCACGACCCGCTGCAAGAACCGCTGCTGCGCACGGCATTGCTGTGCAGCGACGCGATCATCAATGATGAAAATGAGATCGGCGATCCCACGGAGACCGCTTTGGTGCGGTTGGGAGAGACCAACGGATTCGATGAAGACCTTGTCCGCAGCCGTTGGCCGCGGCTGTCGGAGATTCCCTTTGATTCCGACCGGAAAATGATGTCCACCGTTCATGAGTTGGCGGGCGGCCTTATGATGGTCACCAAGGGAGCAACCGATGTGCTGCTGGACCGCTGCGTGGTGACACCGGAGGAGCGGGCGAAGATCGAGCAGGTCAACGAGCAGTTTTCTGATGAGGGACTGCGGGTATTGGCCTTTGCCTGCCGCAGTGTGGACAGCACGGCAATCACGCTGGCGGACGAAAACGGCCTGACCTTCCTTGGCCTTATCGCCATGATGGACCCACCCCGTGAGGAATCCAAGGCGGCGGTGGCGGAGTGTATCCGCGCCGGTATCCGCCCCATCATGATTACCGGCGACCATAAAATTACCGCGGCGGCCATTGCCCGGGAAATCGGTATTCTCCAAGACGGCACGGAGGCTGTGGAGGGTGCGGTCATTGACGGCATGAGCGATGTGGAGCTGCAGGAATTTGTGCCGCAGGTCAGTGTTTACGCCCGGGTGTCTCCGGAGCATAAAATCCGCATCGTCCGGGCATGGCAGCAGCGGGGCAATCTGGTGGCAATGACCGGCGACGGCGTCAATGACGCGCCTGCACTGAAACAGGCGGACATCGGCGTGGCTATGGGCATTACGGGAACAGAGGTTGCCAAAGATGCCGCCGGCATGGTGCTGACGGACGACAACTTTGCCACCATTGTGAAAGCCGTGAAAAACGGCAGAAACGTATATGCCAACATCAAGCGGGCCATTCAGTTCCTGCTTTCCGGCAATACGGCGGGAATTTTGACGGTGCTGTACGCCTCGTTGATGGGATTGCCCGTGCCCTTTGCGGCAGTCCATCTGCTGTTCATCAATCTGCTGACGGACTCTTTGCCCGCCATTGCTCTGGGGTTGGAGCCCCACACCGATGAGGTTATGTCGGAAAAACCCCGGCCTCGGGATGAGGGGATCCTGACAAAGCCTTTTCTGCTTAGTGTGGGCGTTGAGGGTCTGGTGATTGCCGCTGCCACCATTGCGGCGCTCTATCTGGGACTGAATGCGGGCGGAGCTGCCGTTGGACAGACGATGGCATTTTCCACTTTGTGTCTCAGCCGACTGTTCCACGGCTTTAGCTGCAAATCTCAGCACCCGGTGCTTCTGACGCGCAAGTTCTTCAACAACAAGGCACTTTTGGGCGCATTTGCCGTCGGCGCGCTGCTGCTGAGTCTGGTGCTGCTGGTTCCCGCATTGGAACCGCTGTTTGCCGTTGCACAGCTGAGTGGTGGCATGGTAGGCGCTATTGTGGGACTTTCCTTCGGCTCTATGGTGGTCATTCAGCTGCTGAAACTGATTCGGCGCTGAGCTTGCCGCTATGGAATACGGAATGCCTTTTAAAGCATTGCTGTGGAGGGAAGTATAAGCTTAAAACGTGCCTATAATGTGTATAAGAATCGCAAAAAGGCTTTTCAATTTGTGGAGAATGTGGTAAAATAAACCGGTTTGGGCAGTTGGAATTGAGCAAATAACACACCGCTGTCAGAACTGTGTGGGGAATACAAGCCTCCGCAATGAAGATTTTTTATGAAATGGGAGACGTGTACAATGCAATATGATGTGATTATTATCGGCGCAGGTCCCGGCGGTATTTTTTCCGCCTATGAGCTGACAAAGCTGAATCCTGCACTGAAGGTGGCGGTTTTTGAGGCCGGTCACGCCTTGGAAAAGCGGCATTGCCCCATCGACGGCGAGAAAATCAAGAGCTGTATCGGCTGCAAAAGCTGCTCCATTATGAGCGGTTTCGGCGGCGCCGGCGCTTTTTCCGACGGAAAATATAACATTACCAACGATTTCGGCGGAACGCTCCATGAGTATATCGGCAAGAAAAAAGCGCTGGAGCTGATGAATTATGTGGACGAAATCAATATGAAATTCGGCGGAGAGGGAACCAAGCTGTACTCCACTGCGGGAACGAAATTCCGCAAACTGTGCATGCAGAATGACCTGCATCTGCTGGACGCCTCTGTGCGTCATTTGGGTACGGACATCAACTATGTGGTGCTGCAGAATTTGTATGAGGAGCTGCGCACCAAAGTGGAATTTTTCTTCGACACGCCGGTGGATGAGGTGGCTGCCATTGCAGGCGGGTATCAAATTACCTGCGGGGAGAAATACTATACCTGTGAGCAATGTGTGATTTCCGTAGGTCGGAGCGGCAGCAAGTGGATGGAACATGTTTGCAAGAGCATGGACATCGGAACCCAGTCCAACCGTGTGGACATCGGTGTGCGTGTGGAGCTGCCGGCTGAGGTATTCTCTCATCTGACCGATGAGCTGTATGAGAGCAAAATCGTTTACCGGACCTCCCAGTACGGCGACCGGGTGCGGACATTCTGCATGAACCCCAAAGGGGCTGTGGTGAATGAAAACACCAACGGCATTGTTACGGTGAACGGACACAGCTATGAGGACCCGGCAATGCAGACCGGAAACACCAACTTTGCACTGCTGGTGGCAAAGCATTTTTCCGAGCCGTTTAAGGATTCCAACGGCTATGGCGAAAGCATTGCCCGGCTGAGCAATATGCTGGGCGGCGGTGTGATTGTGCAGCGGTTCGGGGATTTGATTCGCGGACGGCGCAGCACCCCCAAACGGATTGAAGAATCTTTCACCACACCGACCTTGAACGCAACCCCCGGCGATTTGAGTCTGGTGCTGCCGAAACGAATTCTGGACGGCATCATTGAAATGATTTATGCGCTGGATAAAATTGCCCCCGGTACAGCCAATGACGATACGCTGCTGTACGGTGTGGAAGTGAAATTCTACAATATGGAAGTGGAAGTAGACGAGAATCTCCAGACCCGATATGAGGGACTATATATCATCGGCGACGGCAGCGGCATTACCCATTCTCTGTCCCATGCGTCTGCAAGCGGTATCTACGTGGCGCGGAAGATTGCCCACGGGGACTAAACAACCTATAGAATCGGAAGAGTTTTCGGAAATTTCATTTTTCACCGGTGAAAAGCCCTTGACAAGTGAAAAATCGGGTGGTATGATACACCCATTAAGTCAAAAGGAACCAAGCGATGACGGAGAAGGCGGGCATTTCCAGCCGCACAGAGAGCTCGGCAAAGGGTGAAAGCCGGGCAGACAGAAATGCACATGCTACCCCTCCTGAGCAGACGCCCGAACGCAAATGTCAGTAGGCGCGCCCGGCCGGCAACCGATACCTTGCCACTGAGTGAAAACTCAGGGTGGAACCGTGTCGTCAAGCACCCCTGGTATACCAGGGGTGCTTTTTGATTATCCCGGAGACTGCAAACAATTCGATGAAAGAGAGTGTACAAATGATGGAATACACATTCGAAAACAAAGAGTACCGCGATATGTATCGTCACTCCACCAGCCATATTCTGGCTCAGGCAATCAAACGTCTTTACCCCGACGCAAAGCTGGCCATTGGTCCTGCGATTGATGACGGATTCTACTATGATATTGACTGCGAAACCACCTTCACTCCGGAAACTCTGGAGCAGCTGGAGGCAGAAATGCGGAAAATCTGCAAGGAAAAGCTGAAAATCGAGCGTTTTGAGCTGCCCCGTGCAGAGGCTCTGAAGCTGATGGAAGAAAAGGAAGAGCCCTACAAAGTGGAGCTGATCAACGACCTGCCGGAAGACGCAATCATTTCCTTCTACAAGCAGGGTGAGTTCACCGACCTGTGCGCAGGTCCGCATCTGGACTCCACCGGCAGAGTGAAGGGCAACGGCATTAAGCTGATGAACGTAACCGGCGCTTACTGGCGCGGAGATTCCAACCGCAAGATGCTGCAGCGTATTTACGGCACCTGCTTCCCCAGCAAGACGGAGCTGGAGGCATATCTGAACATGCTGGAAGAGGCGAAGAAACGGGACCACAGAAAACTGGGTAAGGAACTGGGTCTGTTTATGCTCACCGATGAGGGCCCCGGTTTCCCGTTCTTCCTGCCGAAGGGCATGGTGCTGAAAAACACTCTGATTGACTACTGGCGCGAAGTGCATAAGAAATACGGCTACGTGGAAATCTCCACCCCGATGATTCTGAATCGTCAGCTGTGGGAGCGCTCCGGTCACTGGGGTCACTACAAGCAGAACATGTATACCACCGTCATTGACGGCGAGGATTATGCAATTAAACCCATGAACTGCCCCGGCGGCATGCTGGTTTACGCAAGCGAGCCCCACAGCTACCGCGACCTGCCCATGCGTGTGGGCGAGCTGGGTCTGGTGCATCGTCATGAGCTGTCCGGCGCACTGCACGGTCTGTTCCGTGTCCGCTGCTTTACCCAGGACGACGCACATATCTTCATGACCCGCGAGCAGATGAAGGACGAAATCAAGAACGTGGTCAAGCTGTTTGATGAGGTTTACTCCGTGTTCGGTCTGTCCTACGATATTGAGCTGTCCACCATGCCCGAGGACCACATCGGCACCGTGGAAGAGTGGGAAGAGAACCAGGAAATCCTGAAGAGTGCCATCACCGAGATGGGCAAGGATTATGTCATCAACGAAGGCGACGGCGCATTCTACGGTCCGAAACTGGACTTCCATCTGGCAGACTCTCTGGGCCGTACCTGGCAGTGCGGTACCATTCAGCTGGACAGCCAGCTGCCTGAGCGTTTCGAGCTGGAGTATACCGGCGAGGACGGTCAGAAACATCGCCCTGTGATGATTCACCGCGTGGTTCTGGGCTCCATTGAGCGCTTTATCGGTGTGATTACCGAGCACTTTGCAGGCGCATTCCCCGTGTGGCTGGCTCCCGTGCAGGTAAAGGTTATGCCCATCACCGACCGTACCAACGAGTACGCACAGTCCGTTGCCGATCAGCTGAACGCTCTGGGTATGCGCGTGGAAACCGATTTGCGGAACGAGAAAATCGGCTACAAGATTCGCGAGGCTCAGATGCAGAAGATTCCTTACATGCTGGTTGTGGGCGACAAGGAAGCCGAGGCAGGCACCGTTTCCGTCCGTACCCGCAACGGCGGCGATATGGGCGCTATGGAACTGGACGCTTTCATTGCACAGATTCAGGAAGAAATCGCAACCAAGAAAACCGGTCTGGAAGAGAAATAATTCCGGATTTGACAGAGTTTTCCTGTCATAATTGAACAGACTCCCTCGAATACTATCGATAACGATGGTGAGAGGGAGTCTTTTTATGTATTTGGATTCGAAAAAGAAACTTTGCCTTGCGGCGGCCATTCTGTTTGCGGTCAATATTCTGCTGATTTGCGCGGCGCAGTCTGTGGGCGCGGCCGGTTATCAGAAAGGTTCCAGCGGACAAAAGGTTACGGAAATTCAGACAAAACTGAAGAACTGGGGTTATTATGACGGAACGGTGGACGGTGTATTCGGCAGCGGAACGGAAAAAGCGGTGAAAAAATTCCAACAGAAAAACGGATTGACGGCTGACGGAAAAGTCGGGCCGGCAACGTTGGCGGCTTTGGGAATTTCCGGACAGACCGGTGCGGCGACCGGAGATGAGCAGCTGTTGGCGCGGCTGATTTCCGCGGAGGCGCGGGGAGAACCTTATTTGGGGCAGGTGGCTGTGGGGGCGGTGGTTTTAAACCGGGTGGATCACCCGTCTTTTCCCAACTCCATTTCCGGCGTGATTTATCAGGCGGGGGCTTTCAGCTGCCTGCAGGACGGGCAATTCGATGAACCGGTGGCAGACAGCGCCTATCGCGCGGCGCGGGAGGCATTGGCGGGCGCGGACCCCACCGGGGGTGCGATTTATTATTTCAACCCGGTAACGGCAACCAGTCAATGGATTTGGTCCCGGCCCTTGATTTTGACCATCGGAAAGCACCGATTCTGCGCTTAAAACTGCATGCGGAATGGAGCGGGAATTTGTTGCAAAGCAGCGGAAAAAATGCTATACTTCCCCTATATGATGAGAGAAGGTGCTGCGATGAGTTATTGCTCCAAATGCGGTTCCTATATTCCGGATTCCGCGTTGGTTTGCCCGGCTTGCGGAAAACCGAAAATCGGCGCTGCAGAAACTGCACAGCAGCAGGCACAGCAGAGCCGGCAGGGAACGCAATCTTATTCCTACGGCAAGGCAACCAATCGGGAAACTGCCGAGAAAAAATATTCGTACCGCAAAACAGAGGAGTCCGGAACGAAACGGGAGGGCGCGACCACTACCACGTATCAACGGACAACCTACCACTACGGAACCGAATCGTCCGCAGATGAGCATGCCTATGAGGATTTCGACACCTCGGTGGAGAATGAAAACGGCGAGAATAATTTGATTGCGGCACTGGGGTATTTAGGTCCGTTGGTGCTGCTGCCGCTGCTGACAAAACCCAATTCGCCTTATGTGCGGTTCCATGCCAATCAATCGTTGGCATTGCTGATTTTCTATATTGCATGCAATGTTGCGGCTGTGATACCGGTCGTGGGTTGGATGGCGTCCTTCTTTGGACAGTTTTTCGGCATTTACGGTATTATTAAAGGTATGCGCAGCGCACTGAGCGGAAAAATGGAGAAATTACCCATTATCGGGGATTTACAAATATTGGGAAACAAGCGGAGGTAAGAAATGAAACTGTTGACTTATGTGCATGAGGGACAGGAAAAGGTCGGCGTGATTGGCACGGATCCGGAAAAAGTGGTTTCTATTGCTGCATTGGGCTATCAGTCCAAGGACATGGTTGGCTTTATTCGGGAAATCGGCGGGGAAATTCCCGCGGACCTGCTGGCACGTGCGGATGCAGCAGCGGGGGAGCATCTGGCTGACTGCAAGCTGTTGGCACCCATTCCCTGTCCGGAGCAGGACGTGATGTGCCTGGGTACCAACTATCAGGAGCACCGGGACGAAACCGCAAAATCTACGGTGGTTTACGATGCAAGCAAAACCGATACCATTTATTTCGGCAAGCGTGTGAATCGTGCAGTGGACCCTGACGGATTCATCGAAGGTCACTTTGATATTGTGGAGCGTCTGGACTATGAGGTGGAGCTGGCTGTGATTATCGGTAAGGACGCAAAAGACGTTCCCATCGAAAAAGCAGAGGACTATGTGTTGGGCTACACGATTCTCAACGATGTCAGCGCACGGAATTTGCAGACCATTCATCAGCAGTGGTACTTCGGTAAGAGTCTGGACGGATTCACGCCGATTGGACCTTGGATTGTGACCAAAGATGAAATTGCATGGCTGCCGGAGCTGGGAATTCGCTCTTATATCAACGGAGAGCTGCGCCAGAACAGCAATACCAACATGATGATTACCAATGTGGATGCGGTTATCTGCGAGCTGACCCAGGGAATGACTCTGCGCGCAGGTACAATCATTGCAATGGGTACGCCCTCCGGTGTGGGTATGGCATTCGATCCTCCCAAATGCATGAAGGCAGGAGACGTTTGCCGCTGCGAAATCGACGGCATCGGTGTGCTGGAGAATACGGTGCGGTAAGCGCATTACATAACCGAATATATAAGGAACCTCTGTGTTTTCGTGTGTCTGTACGGGAACCGGAGGTTTCGTTTTTGCGGGGGAGAATGGATCATAAATCGGAGAATTGATTTTTTACAGAAAAATGTAAAAAACAGTTGACATTCTGTGCAAACAATGGTAATATAACTGAGCTGTCGCGAGACGGCGGGTCACGAAAGAGGACAAATGAAAGAACTTGAGAAGAACAAAGTAGTGCTTTGAAAAATCTTCCGAAAAAAGTTCTTGACATTGAGAATCTGATGTGATACAAT
>CAKTAK010000047.1:0-10075 GCA_934527315.1 uncultured Oscillospiraceae bacterium | reverse complement strand
GCGGCCGTTTTATGAACGAACACTGGATATTTTGTCCCAGTGATAAAGGAGCAATGCGCGATGAAACCAGATAGACAGGCAATCATCCGGGAAATTATTTCCACCCAAACCATTGAAACCCAAAATCAGCTGATGGAGGCTTTGCGGGCACGGGGAATCCGCAGTACGCAGGCAACCGTTTCCCGGGATATTCGGGAAATGCGGCTGGTGAAAGATATGGGAATTGACGGACGGTATCATTACCAAATACCCAACAAAGACGTTACGCCGGAATTTGATTTGAGATTGAGAAAAATCTTCCGGGAAAGTGTGACCAGCTATGCGGTGGCCCAGAATATTGTGGTTCTGAAAACTCTGCCGGGCTTGGCACCGGCAGCTTGCTCCGCTTTGGACGGAATGAAACTGCCCCACTTGGTCGGGTCCTTGGCCGGTGACGATACGGCGTTTCTGGCGATGTCCGATATGGACTCGGCAATGCTGTTCTGCGAACAGATTGAGGAAATGCTCCAGTAAGATCAACTGGAAAAATGGTTTGAGGTTATTTTGAATGCTGAGAGAACTTCACATTGAAAATGTAGCAATCATTGAAAAAGCGGATATTGAGTTTTATGCAGGATTCAACGTGATGACCGGTGAAACGGGTGCAGGTAAATCCATTGTTTTGGACGCGCTGAACGCTGTTTTGGGTGGTCGTACCAGCAGAGAGCTGGTGCGTCACGGCGCGGATAAGGCTGCCGTGCGGGCGGTATTTGATTCTGACGTTGCAGAGCAGTGGCTGGAAGAAAACGAGATTGACCGGGAAGATGAGCTGATTTTACAGCGCCGAATTCAGGCGGACGGAAAAAACAGCTGCCGGGTCAACGGAATTCCGGTATCTGTGGCGCAGCTGCGGGAATTGGGCGGTCTGCTGCTGAATATTCACGGGCAGAATGACGGACGTTTGCTGTTAGATGAGGCAAGACATCTGGACTATTTGGACGCTTTCGGGGCGTATTCCCGGGAATTGGAGCTGTTCCGTGAGGCGTATTCGGATTACCGCACCGCAGTGCGGAAGATGAATCAGCTGGTACTGGATGAGGAAGAAAAGCAGCGGTTGATTGAATCCCTGGAGTTTCGGGTAACGGAATTGTCAAAAGCAAATCTCCAAGCCGGAGAAGAGGATCAGCTGGAATCCAGAGCCGAAATTATGCGGAATTCCGAAAAGCTTTCCGAAAATCTCAGTATGGCATTCCAGGCGCTGTATGCCGGGGATATCAATGCGTTGGGATTGGTTGCAGATGCGCAATACGGCTTGAGAAGAATTGCGGACTATGCACCGGGAATGTCACAAGCAGTCGATAGCTTGGAGCAGGCGCGGTTGCTGTTGGACGACGTTTCGGAGCAGGTTCGTGATGTTCTGGACTCTCTGGATTTTTCGCCGGAGGAATTTGACCGAGTGGAAACCCGGCTGGCGCAGCTGAAAAAGCTGGAACGAAAATTCAATGCGGACGAGTCCGGTTTGATTGAATTACTGGAAACCAGTCAGCAGCGTCTGGAAGAAATTCAGTCCTCGGACGAGCTGTTAGAGCTGCTGAAGAAACAGGCGGAAGAGAAAAAGAAAGCTGCGCAGAAATGTGCGGCAGCATTGACGGAAAAACGAGTGGCTGCCGGAAAACAGCTGGCGGAACGGATTCAGAAGGAATTGGCGGATTTGAGCATGCCTTCTGTACGGTTTCTGACGGAAGTGGCTCCGGTGGAGTCCGCCGACGGCTTTTCGGCAACCGGCGGGGATACCGTTCGGTTCTTGATTTCTGCGAATGCCGGTGAAAAGCCGGGCAGAATCAGTAAAATTGCCTCCGGCGGTGAGCTTTCCCGCATTATGCTGGCGATGAAACGGGTGTTTGCGGAGAAAGACCAAATCCCGTCACTGGTTTTTGACGAGATTGATACCGGCATTTCCGGTGTGGCAGCGCAGCGGGTTGCGGAAAAAATTGCAGAGCTTTCCGAAACGGTTCAGGTCATTTGCGTGACCCATTTGCCCCAGATTGCGGCGATGGGCGATGAGAATTTCCGTATCGAAAAGAAAGAAAAAGACGGTCGGACCTTTACATCGGTCACCCACTTAGATTATAATGGCAAATCAGAAGAAGTTGCGCGTCTCCAGAGCGGAGAGAATTTGACGGAAACTGCAATTGCAGGCGCCGGCGAATTGATTGCGGCTGCGGAGCGTTATAAGCAGACCAATCGCGGGAAATAAGATAAGGGAGTCATACATGGATATTGCAGAAAAGGCGAGAGCAAATCACGCAGGAGATAATAACTGCGCCCAGAGCGTTCTGTGTGCGCTGTGCGAATATACAGATTTGGATGAAAAAACCGCAAAGTCCATTGGCTGTGGATTTGGTGCCGGAATGCGCTGCGGTGAGGTTTGCGGTGCAGTTTCCGGTGCCATTATGTCATTGGGTGCGGCTTGCGGTACGGACGGCAACGGAAAACCCAACGGGGAAATGGCAAAGCTGACCCGGCAGTTTACGGATACGTTCAAAGAGAAGTATACCTATATTCGCTGCTCTGACCTGCTGAGAGATGCAAAGCAGAAACGCTGCGATGAATTCATCGGCTATTGCGCACAGCTGGCCGAACAGATAATTCTGGAGCATCGGGGATAATTAAATGAATCCAATCATTCAGAATAATCCGCAATCGCAGTGGCCCCCGTGAAAAGTGATGCAAAGATAAAAATTTTGATAGATAACGAAAGAATAATATTAGGAGATTGATTTCATGACACTTTACGAAGAACTGGTTGCCCGCGGTCTGATCGCGCAGGTAACGGACGAGGAACAGATTGCCGAACTGATTAACAACGGTAAGGCAACATTTTATATTGGCTTTGACCCCACTGCAGATTCTCTGCACGTTGGTCACTTTATGGCTTTGATGCTGATGCGTCGGCTGCAGAAAAACGGAAATAAGCCCATCGCTCTGATTGGCGGCGGCACCGGCATGATTGGCGACCCCTCCGGTCGGACGGATATGCGCCAGATGATGACTAAGGAAACCATTCAGCACAACTGCGATTGCTTTAAGGTACAGATGTCCAAGTTCATCGACTTTGCAGATGATAAGGCTTTGATGGTCAACAACGCAGATTGGCTGCTGGACTTGAATTACGTGGAGTTTATCCGCGAAGTGGGTCCCTGTTTCTCTGTGAATAATATGCTCCGGGCTGAGTGCTACAAACAGCGCATGGAGAAGGGCCTGAGTTTCCTGGAATTCAACTACATGATTATGCAGAGCTATGACTTCTACCGTCTGTTCCAGGATTACGGCTGCAACATGCAGTTCGGCGGAAACGACCAGTGGAGCAACATGCTGGGCGGTACGGAACTGATTCGTAAGAAACTGGGCAAAGACGCACAGGCAATGACCATTACCCTGCTGCTGACCAGCGAAGGCAAGAAGATGGGTAAAACTGCCGGCGGCGCAGTGTGGCTGGACCCCAACAAAACAACGCCTTACGAGTTCTATCAGTACTGGAGAAACATCGATGATGCAGACGTCATTAAGTGCTTGAAGATGCTCACCGAGCTGCCTTTGGAGCAGATTGATGAAATGGCAACTTGGAAGGACGCAAAGCTGAACGAGGCAAAAGAGATTCTGGCATTTGAGCTGACCAAGCTGGTGCACAGCGAAGAAGATGCTCTGCAGGCACAGGAAACCTCCCGCGGTCTGTTTGGCGGTGCAGGCGCCAATGCAAACGTGCCCACAACGGAAATCACGGAGGCTGATCTGACCGACGGAAAGGCAGATATTATTAAGCTGTTGGTGCTCTCCGGTCTGTGCTCTTCCAACGGTGATGCCCGCCGGAACATTCAGCAGGGCGGCGTGACTGCCAATGACCGCAAAATCGCTGCAATTTCCGACAGCTTTACCGCTGAGGAGCTGCGCGAGGGTATTGTGCTGAAACGCGGCAAGAAGAACTTCAACAAGGTGATTCTGAAATAATAGTATTTCTAAAACGGAGTCACAAGCATACGATATTGTGACTCCGTTGATTGATCTGTTTGCGAGAGAAAAGGGGAAATATATTTATGGAAAAGAGAGAACAATTCGGCTCTCGTCTTGGCTTTATTCTGGTTTCCGCAGGTTGTGCAATCGGCATCGGAAACGTCTGGAAGTTTCCGTATATGTGCGGTCAGTACGGCGGCGCGGCATTCATTCTGATTTATCTGGTGTTTTTGGCCATTCTGGGTCTGCCGATTATCGTTTGTGAATTTGCCGTTGGTCGGAAGAGCGGAACAAGTATTGCACGGTCCTTTCAGAAACTGGAACCGGAAGGCAGTAAATGGCACATTTACAGCTGGTTCTGTGTGGCGGGCAACTATATTCTGATGATGTTCTACACAATGGTTTGCGGCTGGATGATGTATTACGCGGTGCAGACCGCAACCGGCGCGCTGACCGGAACCACAGAACAGGTGAGCGCTGCGTTTGGTGCAATGCTGTCTCAGCCGGGAACCATGATTTTCTGGACGTTGGTTACCGTTGTTGTCGCCTTTGGCATCTGCGCAATGGGCTTGAAAAACGGCGTCGAGAAAATCACAAAAGTGATGATGATGCTCCTGATTGTTCTGATGATGGTTCTGGCGGTCCACTCCGCAACGCTGAAAGGCGCCGGGGAGGGCATTCGGTTTTATCTGATTCCAAATTTCCAGACTGTAAAAGAGAACGGACTTGGCAATGTGCTGTTCGGTGCCTTGTCTCAGGCATTTTTTACGTTGAGTGTGGGCATTGGTGCTATGACCATTTTCGGCAGCTATCTGGACAACAAGCGCAGCTTGGCCGGAGAGGCAATCAATATTGTGCTGCTGGACACTTTTGTTGCGCTGATGGCCGGATTCATTGTGATTCCCGCTTGCTTTGCATACAATTTGGAGCCGGGTGCCGGCCCCAGTCTGCTGTTCGTTACGTTGCCCAATGTCTTCAATGACATGCCCGGCGGACGGATTTGGGGAACTGCATTTTTCCTGTTTATGACCTTTGCAGCACTGTCCACCGTGGTGGCGGTGTTCGAAAATATCATTGCTTTCGCAATGGACGGATTGGGCTGGACCCGCAAGAAGGCTGTTGCCGTCAATATGATTGCCGTTGCTGTGCTGTCCATGCCGGCAGTTTTGGGATTCAATGTACTGTCCGGAATTCAGCCTCTGGGTGAAGGCTCTACGCTGATGGATTTGGAAGACTTTCTGGTGTCTGACAACCTGCTGCCCATTGGCAGCCTGGCATTCATTCTCTTCTGTATGTCTGAGTATGGTTGGGGATTTGACGCATTTCTGGAAGAGGCAAACATGGGCGACGGTATCAAATTCCCCCGTTGGGCTCGCGGTTATCTGACCTATGTGCTGCCGCTGTTGGTGATTTTCATTTATTTGAAAGGTTACTACAATAAGTTCTCTCAGTTGGGAACGGTGCCGCTGATTTTGTGGATGCTGGTAGCATTTGCATACATCGGCTTTATATTCTGGCTGCGGCATACCGGAAAGGCAGCAAAGAAATAATCGGAAACGAACAAGCACCACCGAATCATTCGGTGGTGCTTTGTATCCCCGGAAAGGAACGGATATGGGCGAAAATGCTATCATCAATACAACTGTGCTGCAGCAGCTAACGGCTCCACTGCTGACTTGGTTTCGCGAAAATGCCCGGGATTTACCTTGGCGGCAGACGAAAGACCCATATCGTATCTGGGTTTCGGAAATCATGCTGCAGCAGACTCGTGTGGCGGCGGTATTGGGGTACTATGCCAGATTTTTGGAGAAATTTCCGACGGTACATGCATTGGCAGATGCACCGGAAGAAACGCTCATGAAATGCTGGGAGGGGCTTGGATATTACAGCCGGGCGCGGAATTTGCAGAAAACGGCAAAAATTGTTTCCCATGAACTGCAGGGAAACTTCCCGGCGTCCTATGAACAGCTTTTGAAACTGCCGGGAATCGGGGAATATACGGCAGGCGCAATTGCATCGGCGGCATTTTCTATCCCGGTGCCTGCGGTTGACGGAAATGTGCTGCGCTCGGTGGCGCGGATTACGGACTGTCACGCAGATATTATGGACGCAAAGGTCCGCAAGGAATTCCGCACGGCGGTTGGAGAAATAATGCCCACAGACCCGGAGGACATTCATATTTTCAATCAGGCGATGATGGAGCTGGGCGCAACGGTATGCGTACCAAACGGAGCGCCCAAATGCGAAGTTTGCCCGGCAGCGGAATTCTGCCTTGCCCGACAGCGGAATACAATTTCTGAGCTGCCGGTCAAAGCACCGAAAAAGCAGCGGAGGATAGAAGAAAAAACCGTTTATGTTTTGCTGCAAGATGGGCGGATTGCCCTGCGGAAACGGGAAGACAGCGGATTGCTGGCAGGATTGTGGGAGTTTCCCAACTGTGAGGGATATCAGGGCGAATCATCGGCGGCGGAAACACTGCAAGGGCTTGGCTTGCACATTACCGATTGGAAGAAACAAATTTCTGCAAAGCACATTTTCACTCATGTAGAGTGGCACATGACAGGATATGTGCTGTCTGTATCCGGTGCGGGTCTCTCGGATTGGGTATGGGCGGATTCTGAGCAGCTGCATGCATTGGCTGTGCCGTCAGCCTTTGCACGGTATTATAAAGAGGCAGAAACATTGCTGGAATCAATCGGCGAGTAGACGAGTAGAAAAGCGCTGGGCAAATCAGAAGATTTGCTCCAGCGCTTTGTTGTTCAGTTGGTATACGTGGTCGGCAACAGCTTTTGCTTGCTCCGGGCGATGGGTTACAAATACCATGGACCGCCCTGCGGTATGCTCTTGAATTGTACGCAGCAAGGCATCAGCGGTATCTCGATCCAAAGCCGACAAAGGTTCGTCCATCAGAATCAAATCCCCCGGATATGCCAAACACCGCGCCAGTGCAACGCGCTGCTGCATTCCGCCGGAAAGGGCGTCGGGGTATTTGCTGCTGTCGTGCTCCAAGCCGACCAGTTTTAGCCAATGCCGGGCCTCCGGTTTGGTTGCAGCGCGGTCGGATAATACCAGATTGACGTTGTCTTCTGCGGTGAGCCACGGAAGAAGTCGAGGTTCTTGAAACATATAGGAGATTTTTGCAGCTTGTACTTGCATCGTTCCCTTTGACGGGGGAACAAGCCCTGCAATTACATTCAGCAGCGTGGTTTTTCCGCTGCCGGACGGTCCCATGATAGCCACATGCTCGCCGTCATTCAAATGAAAGTTACAGTGCTCCAAAATGGTCTGATTCCCCAAACAGACGGTCAAATCGTTCAATTCAATCATGATTCGCACCTCTGACAATGAAGTCCGGCCAATGCCCGCCGCAGCAGTGCGGCGGCGCTCTTTTCAAATAGCAGGCTGAGCAGAATGACAACGATGGTCCATGCAAATAAATCCGTTGTTTCCATATAGAGCTTGGATTCGAAAATCATTTTTCCGATTGCGAATGCCGGAACGGTCAAAACCTCAGCGGCAACACCGGATTTCCAGCCGATACCGATGGATATCTGCATCGCGGAAAGAAAATACGGCATAACAGAGGGAATCACGATGCGCCGCAGTTGCGTTGCTTTAGAAAACTGGTATACTTTGGCAAGCTGTAAATATTGGGAATTGATTTCCGCCAACCCGGTACATAGATTTTTCCAGATAATGGGCAGAACCATCATGCCGGAAATGACAGCGGGAACCCAGTTTCGTCCAATCCAAATCAGCACCAACAGAATGAATGATGCCACTGGGGTGGATTGAATGACCGTCAGCAGGGGGGAGAAAAGATAGTCCAACAGAGCAAATCGGGTGGTGAGCCCGGCAAGCAGAATCCCCATAACAATTGCACACAAAATCCCGGTCATAATACGCAGTATGGTCACACCAATCGTTTTCCAGAATTGCGCAGATACCGCCAGTTCCGTAATCCGCAAAAAAACATGAAGGGGGGAGGGGAGCAAAAGGGTCTGATTGACCGCTCCGGCTAAAACAGCCCATAGCCCCAGCCAAAAAGCGGCAACCAGAATTCGATGCCACCACGACATTTTTCTCTGCATATCAGGGAATGAAATAGAAATCATCTCCCGGCAGCTTGCCGCCGATGGAATTCGGTTCCAAATCGTACATAATCTGCAGGAAATCAGACATAGCGGTTTTCATTTCCTCGCCGGTGACAAAACAGACGTTACAGTTGGGCAGCGCCTTTGCTGCAACAGCCCCCTTAGCAAAGACACCGGTGGATTCAATCACAGCCCCGGCATCTGCTGCATTTTCACTCAAAAATGCAATGGAGTTTTCGTATTCTTCCAAGAATTTCCGAACTTCATCGGGGTGTGCCTGCGCAAATTCGGTGCGAACCACCACGCAGCCCTGCACCAGGGAACCGGCAGGGGCAACCTTGTCCCATTCCTCGGTCAGATTCATTACGGTGGTAAGGGTTTCATTGCTGCTTTCCGCAATGGTCACCATAGGTTCCGGCAATACAGCCAAGGAAACGGCACCGGAGGCAACGGCGGTTCTCAAATCCGCAGGCTGTGCATAGCTGTTGTCGATAAAAATATCTTCTCCGACGGTTAAACCGTTTTGCTCGCACAGATAACGGAAAATAAAGGTAGGATTCTGCGCAGGAACATAAACGGTCTGACCTTTCAGACTGTCAAAAGAATCCACGGGAATGCTGCCGTCGGAAATGAGATACAGCACGCCCTGGGTATTCAGAGCCAAAAGCTGCACACCGCCCTCGGTTTTGTTGTAGATGACCGACGCTGCATTGGTGGGCAGTGCGGCAATATCCGTTGTGCCGTTGACCAACGCGGCGGTAACGTTAGAGGCATCGGATTCCACGGAAAATTGATAGTTCAAAGCGGCGTCGCCACGCTGTGTTTCGTCCATCAATTTGGCCATGCCAAAACCGGTGGTGCCGTTGAGCACCATTACATTGATGGGCATTTCTGCATCGAAAGTGCTCTCCGGTGCGGGTGTTATATCAGGGGTTTCGGCTTGCTTGCTGCCGCAGGCGGCAAGGGTGAACAGCATTGCGGCACTCAGCAATGCGGGAATGATGCGTTTCGACCAGTTTTTCATGTTCAATCCTCCAGTTTCGTGATGATGTTTGAGTAAGTGGCCTTGGCGCTGACGCCGGGCAATCGTCCCAGTTTTCCGGACAATGCGTTGATTTTGTCTTGCGGAGCCTCCAGAACAATGCAAATGATGTTGACCTTTCGTTCCCGATAGGGAAGTCCGAACCGACCAATCACGTATTGTCCATATTCATGCAGAATTTCATTGACCGCCTGCGCGGACTCAGTATCTTCCACAATGATTGTGATTGCCGCGATTCGAAGTTCCATATTGATTCCTCCAAAAAAATAAAACCAGCCGCACCGATGAGGCGGACTGGTCAAAATTACACGCGATTGGATAGAATGGTGCGATTTCAGCCTTTCACCTCAAACTTTTTTCGGTGTCAGAATGTAATGTACTTTGCCGAAAGAAAAACTTGCGGCTCAGTGTTATTATTATGACACACGTTGCTGCAAAAAACAAGTCAGAAAGAAAAAACTATTCCGCAGAATGAAAATGTGCTATACTGTAAGCGGAGTACTTTGGAGCAGAAAGGACGATGTACAATGGAACCTTCAAAAGTTTATTATACAAATCTTCGGGTTCATTCCGGAGACAACCTGCTGAAAAAGCTGAACCGTCTGATTACCACCGCCGGTATGGGCGAAATTGATTTTGAAAATAAGTTTACGGCAATTAAAATTCATTTCGGTGAGCCGGGCAACGTGGCATATCTCCGCCCCAACTATGCAAAGGTGGTTGTGGACTTCATTAAGGAACATGGTGGAAAGCCGTTCCTGACGGATTGCAACACGCTGTATGTGGGCGGTCGTAAAAATGCGTTGGAGCACATGGACAGTGCCTATACCAACGGATTCAATCCGCTGTCGGTGGGCTGCCACATTATGATTGCGGACGGCTTGAAGGGAACCGATGATGTTGAAGTTCCCGTGATTGGCGGAACGGATGTGAAGGCTGCAAAAATCGG
>CAKTAK010000046.1:0-10246 GCA_934527315.1 uncultured Oscillospiraceae bacterium | reverse complement strand
AAACGCCGCCCGTTGTCCTGTTGGGCGGCGTTGTTCTCAATTTTAAGCTCCCGCTGCCTATAAAGATTTAGGCAACGAGAGCTTTTGTTAGAATAAAAACCTCTTGCTGACTGCCAGATTGATACTTTCAATTTTAGTCCGTTGTAGTTTTATTTGCTGCTCGCATCTCTTCGTCCAAGTCGGCAAACATCAGCTTTAGCAAGATGTCTGCCATGCTTTCACCGTCTTTCCTGTACCGTGGCTCAACGATAAAAACTCGACCGCCAATTTCGTATCGTTGGGGCTCTCCGGCAATATATTCTTTTTCCATGCCCGCACCTCCTTTCCAACATGGACATAAAAATTATATCATGCCGTGGAGGGACGCAAAGCAGAAAAATTATTTTCCTTGATATACGGGCTTTCTTTGACTATAATGAAAGACATTCAGGGTGTGTTTTGGGGGTACCCGCGTATTGAAGCGCTCTTTTGACCCGGTTTAGGGGGTATGTAACCGCACTAACCGGGAGAGCGCTTGAATGGCATTCAAGAGGTCAGCGGTTCGATCCCGCTTATCTCCACCATGAAAAACCTTGAGAACGTTGGTATACAACGGTTTCAAGGTTTTTTGTTTTTTCGCGTGAATTCTGAAATTTACGAAAAACGCGTGAAAAAACTGCTCCTATTATTAACGTATTATTAACACATTTTCATAGCAAAAGCGCCCGGATTTTCGGGCGCTTTTCGCGTGAATGCTTTATCCTTTGCTATTTGCGATTGCTTGGTCAATCAATTCATTGAGTGTTTTAGACTGCTCGTCGGAAGAGATTGCACCTACAATCTGACCTACAATATCCCCGTTTTGGTCAACCACGTAAGTGGTGGGAAATGCGTACACGTCAGACGTGAATTTTCCGGCGTCACTATCGGCATCAAACCAAATGTTCTGGTAAGACGCGCCTTTCTTTGCCAAAATATCCTGCGCCTCTTCAATTGCGGCTTGATTCCCGTCAAGGGTAAAGGAATTGATGCCTACAACCGCGCCGCCCTTTTCAGCCAAATCTTTGTTGAGCGCGTCCAAATCTCCAAGCTCTCCAACGCACGGCTTGCAGGTGCTGAACCAGAAGTTCACAACCGTGACGGTGTTGCCGGAGAAAAGTGTGCTGCTGTCTACATCGTTGCCGTCAAAATCCTTGCCCTGGAAACTGGGGAATTTCTCAAGCTGACTGCCGCTGTTTCCCATGCCCGCAGTCTCCGCATCAACGCTGTCTCCCTCAATGGGCTTACTGCCGCAACTGGGATACTGCTGCTCCAAGGCGGTCAGCTTTTCTTCAATTTCTTTGATTTGATTTGCACCGGCTGTAACGGTCTCCAATTCCTCTTCCGAGAATGTATCCTTACAGCCGTCAATGGCTGCAAGGAGGAAATCCCCGTAATTGGTGCAATTTTCAATCAGCGGGCTGTTCTTATTCACCGAAAGAAATACCTTATCCCAAAGTGCGGAATCAGCCGAGAGAATATCGTTTTCCTTCTGCATCAGTTTTTCATACAGCTCCGCTGCCTCATCGGCATCGCCCGGCTCAGTTTTCATTAACGTTTCGATGTCGGACTTGTCGGTGGCATCATCTTTGTTATTCTGATTTGCCGAGCAGGCTGCAAGGCTGAATGCCAGCACAAAGGCCAGCAGCGCAGCGGTCAGTTTTGAAAATTTCATCATCATTCCTCCATTGTTTTATCGTTGTTGATTTGATTTTTTTGATTATTTTGAACCGAGCCGCAGGCACCTTTGCCCGACAGCCCGAATCCGTAGCTGAAACGGATTGCCTCGGTGGGACACGCATTGATGCACTTGCCGCAGCGGATACATTCCGTGTGGTTGGGTGTTTTGGTTACATCGACGTCCATTTTACAGACCTTAGCGCATTTTCCGCAGGAGACGCATTGATGCTCGTCAACTTTGATGCCCAGCAAGGACACACGGTTCATCAAGGCATAAAATGCACCCAACGGGCAAATCCATTTGCAAAAGGGCCGGAATACCAGTACGCTCAAAACTACCACCACAATCAAAATGACAAGCTTTCCGGTAAACAGCGTACCCAGTGCCGCGCGAATGTTCTCATTCACCGCAGCCAGCGGAATCGCACCCTCAAGCACACCTTGAGGACAGATATATTTGCAGAAAAACGGGTCCCCCATGCCCAAATCATTTACCGCCAACACAGGCAGCAAAATCACGGCAAACAGCAGTATGACGTACTTCAGATAGGTCAGTGGTTTTAATTTTTTCGTCGATAATTTTTTGCTCGGGATTTTATGGAGCAGCTCCTGCAGCCAACCGAAGGGGCAGAGAAATCCGCAGATAAAACGGCCCAACAGAACCCCCAACAGAATCAAAAAGCCGGTTATATAATAAGAAAAGCTGAATTTCGACGAACCGACCACAGCCTGAAAAGACCCGATGGGGCATGCGCCCGAGGCACCCGGGCAGGAATAGCAGTTCAATCCCGGCACGCAGACTGCCTTGCCCTTCCCCTGATAAATTCCGCCCTTTAAGAAGTTTGGCAGGTGGACGTTGGTAAGCAATGCCGCGCCGGCTTGTATCCAACCGCGAAACCGACTCAATCGCTGAGAAACAGTATTTTTTCTTTTATCCAATTCCCACACACTCCAAGCATAGTCTAATCGCTTTATTCAATACGGTATCTGCCTCGCCCCGCATGGCTCCAAAGCACAACATCGCAATTCCGATGATGAGCAAGCCGCCCTGTAACACAGCTTTTTTCCTGCTGTACAATTTCATCGCTCCCCTCTTTTTTGCCTTATGATAGCACAGCGCACATAAAATCCTTGTTAAGAATGGAAAATTAACCAAGAATTTATCCTTTTGTGTTATAATGCCACTATGTTGATGTTTTGTAAATCTGTATGAGGAGATTTTATATGCATATTTTAGTTGTGGAAGATGAACAGGCGCTTTGCGATACGATTGTACGCAGCTTGAAACGGCTTGCCTACAGCGTAGATTATTGCTACGATGGGCAAAAAGCCATGGATATACTTGCCGTTGAGCGCTTTGACCTTGTGATTCTGGATTTGAATTTGCCCGGCGAAGACGGTATGACCATACTGAAAACCCTCAGAAAAACCGATTGCGACACCCGGGTGCTGATTTTATCGGCACGTTGCGAGGTTGCCGATAAGGTTGCCGGTTTAGATGCGGGGGCTGATGATTATCTCACGAAACCCTTTCATCTGGACGAGCTTGCCGCAAGAATCCGGAATCTTACGCTCCGGCGCTTTCATCAGAATGATGTGGTTTTAACCTGCGCCGACCTTTCCTTTGACACAAAAGCCCGCAAGGCTGCCGTCTGCGGAGAGGCACTATCCCTGACGCGAAAGGAAACAGGAATTCTTGAATACCTGATGCTCAATCAAGGACGTCCGGTCAGTCAGGAAGAGCTCATTGAGCATGTATGGGACAGCAGCGTGGATAACTTCAGCAATTCCATTCGGGTGCATATTTCCGCTCTCAGAAAGAAACTGCGGTCTGCCTTGGGATATGACCCCATCTATAACCGCATTGGCGAAGGGTATGTTATGGAGGCCAAAAAATGAAAAAGCTATCCCTGCAATGGCGAATCACTTTCATCACCGCGTGTCTGATTGGTGTAACCTGCGTACTGATGAATTGCTTGATTGGCTATTCCGGCAAGCACTATATGGATTCCATCGGGATTGATATGTCCGCCTTCGGCGACGTTGACAAAGGGCTGCCCGATGCCTTTGACCCCGCAAGCAAGGATATGGACGAAGAGCTTACCATTATTGTAAACGGCGCCCAGGAATCGTTCAGTACGACGAACTGGTACATCACGTTGGCTGTTACCTTGTTTGGCGGTGTGCTTGCGTATTTCGTAAGCGGTCATGCGCTGAAACCCCTGCGGAGCTTTGCGGCGCAGATTGAAAATGTGCAGCCGAACAACCTGCCGGATATGAAAATCAATGAAGACGTGCTGCCGGAATTTCAGCAATTCAGCAGCTCCTTCAACAGCATGATTGACCGTCTGGACGAGGGCTTTACAGCCCAGCGGCAGTTCACTGGAAATGCCGCCCATGAATTGCGCACCCCGCTCGCCTTGATGCAGGCGCAGATAGAGCTGTTTTCTGCCGAGCATCCCGATGTGACGCCCGAAACCGCAGCATTTTTGAGTCTTTTGCAGGAGCAAACCGAGCGAATGTCTCAAATGACAAAAACGCTGCTCCAAATGAGTGAGCTGCGCACCGTTCCCTGCAACGACAGCATTGAACTCGCACCCATGGTGGAAGAAATTTTCGCCGACCTCGCTCCCCTTGCCGAAGAAAAAAATATCGCGCTCACATGCGATGGAGACGGCATCCTAACCGGCAGCGATACCTTGATTTATCGTATGATTTTTAATCTGACAGAAAATGCCATTCGGTACAATTGTTGGGACGGGTCGGTTCATATTTCGGTCCATGATGACGGAAACAATCTTCAGATTCGAGTAAAGGACACCGGTTTGGGAATCTCCGCGCAGTACAGAGAAAGCATTTTTCAGCCCTTTTTCCGTGTGGATAAATCCCGCAGCAGAGCCCATGGCGGTGTGGGCCTCGGTCTTGCGTTGGTTTGGGAAATTGCCGCGCTCCACGGCGGCACGGTCAAGTGTGAGGAAAGCTCTGAAACCGGAACCGTTATGCTAGTCACCTTGCCGAAAAACTTGCCCGGCTGAACGAGTCAATCCGATTTCTTCCTTTACAAGTTTGTCCGTCTGGGATATACTTGTACGGACAAAAAGGAGAAATCTCAATGACATTTTTAAACAGACGTTTTCTAACCGTTCTTGTTGTTTTCGTTTTGGTACTTGCCGCTTTGGCTTTTTTAATATTGCCCATTCAAAGGCAGGATTTGGCTGTTCCAGAAGAAATTCCGATTTTGATGTACCACCACATCGTGGAACCGGGAAGTCCATGCAACGCCGTAACGGTAACATCGGACAAATTCGAAACGGACCTAAAGTGGCTGCAAGAGAACGGCTACAAGAGAACGGCTACAAGACCATTCTGCCAAGCGATTTAATCAAACGCAAACGATTACCCGCCAAAGTCGTTCTCTTGACTTTTGATGACGGATACAGCAGTAATTATGAATTCATGTTCCCACTGCTGAAAAAATATAAGATGAAAGCGGCAGTCTCGCTGATTGTCTCCCTATCCGAAACGGCTGATGCCGGACACTTAACGTGGGATATGTGTCGCGAAATGAAAAAATCCGGTCTTGTGGAGTTTGGTTCCCATACTTACGCGCTCCATAATCCCGAGCTGCATGGAAATTTCAATCCGGACGGAGTAAACGGGATTCAAAGAAAAATCGGTGAGCAACCGGATGCTTTTGAGCGCCGTGTATTTACGGATTTAGACAAAAGCAAAAACAGAATACAGGAAGAATTGGGTGTTTCCCCGTCGTTTTTCGCGTATCCCTACGGTGCGGTAGAACCGTGTGCCGAAACCTATATTCAGCAGAACTTTTCGATGAGTTTTACAACTGTCCCGGAAATTGCTGATGTTTCCCAATCGCTATATCAACTTCCCCGTTTTACCGTCACCATGGACACGGAGTTAAAGGATATTCTTCCGATTGACCCCAGTGAAACTTAATCGCAGTGCTTAATAAACAAAATGGAGCCTTTGCTTTGACACAAAGGCTCCATTTTCTGCATATCAGCCCAATAAGTGCTGACGGATATTCAATCCGGTGCAAATTCTGCTGTATATTCCATACAATGCGAAGGGAACGGTATAGCAAATGATAAACCGGGCAGCCAAAAGAACCGTCAGCTTCCCCACGCCAAACAGCTGCAAATAGTAAGTGCCCAGCGTTAAAAACAGACAGTGGGATAGGTAAACGAAAAATGAGCTTTCATACAGCTTTTGCAGTACATTCTGAACCCCGTTCGGCGCATGGGTCAGCTGCAAGGAAACAGAATGCACGAACATGATGGAAAGCAGGTCCGCCACCATTTTTACATCAGCCATATAAAGTCCCAGAGCGCGGCCCGTGTACTGAACGTATGCAAGACCGGCGCAAAGCACAATCACCACGCCGCCAATGATTCGCCCCAGCTTTCCGGTGAATGTGGGTACGATGGACTCATAGTACTTTCCGACGTACAGACCAACGGTCCAGAAAATGATGTACGTCGGGAAAATGCGGTCAGTATACGCAAATGTAAGCCCCAAAAGAGACAAAATATAAGAAGATTGCTGCATACAAACCGTAATCAGCAGGCTAATTCCAATGGCCAAATATGCGGAAAGATGCTTTATCATCCAAATCCACAAGGGCATCAGAAAATAGAACTGCATGATAATGATGATGTAGTAAAAGGGCGAGGCAAGGTTTCCGATCAAAAGATAGGACAGAAACTCCTTCAGATTTCCATGAACGAAGTTGATTTTCACGAAAGATAGATAGTAGAGCACGGTCCAAAGCACGTAGGGAATATAAATTTTCTGAATGCGGTGCAGAAAATACTGCACATAGTCTTTCATCGTTACTTCCCTATCCATAAACTGACGGGCCATTTTCACGGCACCGGTATACAGAAACATCGGCACAACAAAGGCCGATAACCGCCAAGGGAAATATATGACCGCTGCCTGCCACGATGTGCGTTCCGCTGAACTGATACCAAGAGACAACACATGAATCAGTATGACAAAAAGACACGCAATCGCGTTCATATAGTTTAGTTCCCGTTTTCGCTCCATGAAAATATCCCCTCTCAAATCTGCATAGGTACTATAGCATGTTGGGCGCGCATTTGCAAATGTGAAAAGATTCGGGCGGGTGTTCGTGGAGCAAAACCGTATCGTTTCGCCCTCTTGAACCCCATTCAAGCGCAAAAACCGAAGGCACTGCGATTGCTCACAATGCCTTCGGTTCTTATACACTTATGATTTGCTGATTTACTTAATATTTGCCCAGAGAGCCTGCATCCGGCTTATCGGCTGCGCCGTAACGGAAGTCATTGCCCGGCAGGACAGCATTCAGGAAAATTCCTGCAATTGCTGCAATCGCCAGCGAGGTCAACGTCACGGAGGTTCCTGCCACGGTAAAGGTCAGTCCATCGGTAAAGCCCAGACCGCAAACCAGAATCACCGCTGCAATAATCAGGTTTCTGGAGTTGGTAAAGTCCACCTTATTTTCTACCACGTTTCGGACACCGATTGCAGAAATCATACCATACAGAATAAAGCTGACACCGCCGATAATGGCCGCAGGAATGGAGTTGACCAGCACCGCAAACTTGGGGCTGAAAGAAAGAATCATGGCATAGACAGCCGCCAGACGGACCACACGGGGGTCATAGACCTTGGACAGCACCAACACGCCGGTATTTTCACCGTAGGTGGTGTTTGCCGGACCGCCAAACAATGCCGCCAGAGAGGTTGCCAGACCGTCGCCCAACAAGGTGCGGTTCAAGCCGGGGTCCTCAATGAAATTCCCGCCCACCGTAGCGGAGATTGCGGAAATATCACCGATGTGCTCCATCATAGAGGCAATGGCGATGGGTGCCATCACCAAAATGGCGGAAATATCAAACTTGGCCACGTTGCCGGAGAAATTCGTAAAGAAGGGCTGCAAACCAATCAGTTTCGCACCGCCCATACCGGAGAAGTCCAGCATGGGACCCACATCGCCGGTAGACAAATCCGTAATCACCGTTGCGCCGCAGGCATTGGCAATCAAAGCCACGCAATAGGAACCGACCACGCCCAACAGAATGGGAATGATTTTCACCATGCCCTTGCCCCAGATATTGGCCGCTATGATGATAGCCATTGCCACCAGAGCCAGCCACCAGCAGGTTTTGGCATTGTTCACGGCAGACGGCGCCAGATTCAGACCAATCAGAATGATAATCGGTCCGGTTACCACCGGGGGCAGAAACCGCATCACGCGATGCACGCCCACGGCTTTAATAATCAGAGACAAAACCACATACAGCAAGCCCGCCACAACAATGCCACCGCAGGCATACTGCAATTTCTCCGCACCGGACATGACTGCATAGATGCCGCTATTCATTGCGCCGATGGCTGCAAATCCGCCCAAGAATGCAAAGGACGAGCCCAGGAATGCGGGCACCTTGAATTGGGTGCACAGATGGAAAAACAGAGTGCCCAAACCTGCAAAGAACAGGGTTGTCTGAATGGACAAAGGCAGTCCGTAGGTATTGACCAAAATGGGGACCAGCACTGTTGCACCGAACATAGCAAACATGTGCTGCAAGCCCAAGGTCAGCATTTTCGGCAGACCCAAGGCCCGCGCGTCCTGAATTGGTTCTCCGTTACCAGATGATTTCATTTTTTGCTCCTCTCTCCCTAAAAACAGGCAAAAAAATAACCGACTGAATCAGTCGGTTTCAAAAAAAGGAAATACCATGCCGATGGATTTGTATTGCGCTGTACAATACCGCTCCATCATCATGCGTCCCCTTCCTCACTATATCTATTGAATTATAACGTTCTTTCACTGCTTTTGTCAAGCGTATTTCCGAAAAAGGCAGAACGACCGCAGCCGTTCTGCCTTTGTATCATTATTTCAAGAAACCGTTGACAATCTGTTCCTCGGCCTGTGCCTCGGTCAGACCCAGAGTCATCAGCTTAATCAGCTGCTCTCCGGCAATTTTGCCGATGGCAGCCTCGTGAATCAGACTTGCCTCCACAGAGTTTGCGGTGATTTCGGGAATGGCCTGCACACTGGCCTCATCCATGATAATCGCATCGCACTCAGAGTGACCGGCGCAAGCATTGTTGCCGTTGATTTTTGCACGGAACACCTGCTTGGACTGGTTCTTTGCCACACTTCTGGAAATCACATTGGTGCTGGAACCGGCACCGTTCAAGTCCACAGTAAAGTTGGTCTCTGCCACCTGCTTGCCGTGGGTCATGATTTTTTCCTTGATAACCAGCGTTGCACCTGCGTCCAAAACAGCAGAGGTATCGCGATAGGTGGAATCAATGCCCTTGATTTGAGTGGTTTCCATTTCCATATAGGAATCTTCCGCCATTTCAATCACGGTGGTAGGGTTCATCACCCGCTCGCCGGTGCCTTCGCCCTGACCGTAATGTTTCTCGATGTAGCGGACCTTTGCATTTTTTGCAATATGGAACGTGTGGATACCGTCATGACGGGATTCCTGACCGCCGCAGTTATCAATGCCGCAGCCGGCTACGATGGTCACATCGCAATCCTCGCCGATGTAGAAATCGTTATACACCAAATCGGACAGACCGGTTTTGGAGATAATCACGGGGATATGCACACTCTCGTTCTTCGTGCCCGGCTTGATGATGATGTCAATGCCCGGCTTGTCCGTTTTGGTCACAATGTCGATGTTCGCGGTGGTATTCCGGCCTTCCAGTCCACCGTTGGCACGGATATTGAACGCGCCGTGAGGAATTTCTTCCAGACCGGCAATTTCTTTCAGCAGCTGTTTTTCAATTGCGTCCATCAGCAGTTTCCTCCTTCGTTCTCCGTCAATTTGGAGCACAGACCGTCATTGTGAATCAGCGTGGGCAGAACGGTCTTCCGATCGCCGTCGGCAATCACATTGCCGTTTGCCAGAACAATGATACGGTCCGCAATGTTCAGAATCCGCTCCTGATGGGAGATAATCAGAATATTGCCCTGAATCTTCTTATACAGATTTTCGAACACGGAAATCAAGCTGCCGAAGCTCCACAGGTCGATGCCGGCCTCCGGCTCGTCAAACAGACTCAATTTCGTTGCCCGGGCCAGAATGGTTGCAATTTCAATGCGTTTCAGCTCGCCGCCGGACAAGCTGCCGTTCACTTCGCGATTCACATAGTCCCGTGCGCACATTCCCACTTCAGACAGGTACTCGCAAGCCTCACTCACCGTCAAGTCCTTACCGGAGGCCAGTTTAACCAGGTCAAACACGGTGATGCCCTTGAAACGCACCGGCTGCTGGAATGCATAGCTGATGCCCTTGTTGGCGCGCTCGGTAATGGACAGGTTGGTGATGTCCTCGCCGTCCAGCAAAATCTGTCCGGAAGTGGGCGTCAACACGCCGGAAATCAGCTTAATCAGCGTGGATTTACCGGACCCGGTGTGTCCGATCACGCCCAAGAACTCCCCTGCGCCCACCGTCAGGCTCAGCCCCTCCACGGCGCTGCGCTGGAACGGCGTCCCCGCCGAATAGGTGTGGGTCAGGTC
>CAKTAK010000045.1:0-11386 GCA_934527315.1 uncultured Oscillospiraceae bacterium | reverse complement strand
GGTGGAGGTAGCGAGTTCGAGCCTCGTCGCCCGCTCCATATTGAGACAGATACGAATTTTCGTATCTGTCTTTTTTGCTTTCAAATCGAAAGAAAAATCCTCCGTCTCAGAAAAATTCGAGACGGAGGATTTCATTTTCGGAAAGATTATTGCTGTTTGAAAAATGCGGCGGCAACAGCGCCGGGACCCACATGGGTGCCGATGACGCTGCAAATCAGCGTCTGATCCAGAGAATCGGCTTGGTCAGCCCAAAGATTGCGGCTGTCTTCAATGTATTTTTTCAGCAGCACATCGGTCAGACCGGTGTATCCCAAGAGAATGGGTTTGGTGAAGTCGATGCCACCGGATTCCTTGATTTTTTCCACCAACAGATTGTTGCCCTGCTTTGAGCCACGGGCTTTGCCGATCAGCGCCACCTCACCGTCTTGAATGGTGACAACCGGCTTGATGTTCAAAATGCTGCCGGCAAAGGCTACGGTTTTGGAAATTCGGCCGCCTTTTTTCAGATATTCCAATGTGTCCAACAGCGCAATCACGCAAATGTCCTCCCGCTTGACCTCCAACAGCTTGGCCAGCAAATCTGCGGGCATTCCATCGGCGGCGCATTCCATGGCAAACTCTGCCAGAATTCCGGAGCCGACCGCGGCGGATTGACTGTCCACCACGTAAATATTCGGGTAATCCTCGGCGGCAATGCAGGCGCTCTGATAGGTGCCGGACAGCTTGGCGGAAATGGTAATCACCACGGCGCTGTCACCGTTCCGGGTTACTTCTTCATAGACGGATTCAAACGCGGCGGGAGTCGCTTGGCTGGTGGTCGGCAGGACGCTGCTTTCTACCAACTTTTCATAAAACTTGTTTTTGCTCATGGTCACGCCGTCCAGATATTCCTCTTCACCGAAGTGAATGGTCAGCGGCACAATCAAAGCCTGTTTTTTATAGGATTCCGGCAAATCCACGGTGGAATCCGTAATAATGCGTACGCTCATAAAGAGTCTCCTTGTGTTCAGAATAATCATTTGATGCGATGTTGATAAATCAACAAACAACGGCATTGTACAGTATAAATGTTGATTTGTCAACAACGTGGAGGGAAAATAGGATTTTTTCGGGAATACTTGTACCAAATGGGGCAGATGTGGTATGATACTGTTCTACCTGAAAACCATTACAAAGAAAGAGGGAACGGAATGAACGCAGCAATTTGCTATTCCTCCCAGCATCACGGCAATACCCTGCGGGTGTTGGAGGTGCTGGCGTCTCGATACGATATAGACCTGATTGATGTGACCAGCCGTATCGCGCCTCATTTGGAGCAGTATGACGCGGTGGGCTTTGCCTCCGGCATTTATTACAGCGCCTTTCACCCTACGGTGCAGCATTATGCGGACCAGTATCTGCCTGCGGGGAAGGATTGTTTTCTGATTTACACCTACGGCATGAAACGGAAGGGCTATACCGGCAGTATGCGGAAGATTTTGCAGCCGAAGGGTTGCCGGATTCTGGGAGAATTCGGCTGCCGGGGCTTGGATACCTTTGGACCGTTCCGACTGGTGGGCGGTATTGCAAAGGGACACCCCAACGAAGAAGACTTTGGAAACGCGCTGGCGTTTTATCATGATTTGGAGGAAATGAAACAATGATTTGTGAAATTGTACGGGATCAGGCATTTTTGGCGCAGCCCTCTGCGCCGGCAACGGAAGAAGATGTGGACGTTGCGAAAAATCTCCGGGATACGCTGGCATTTAACCGAGCCAACTGCGTGGGCATGGCAGCGAATATGATTGGCGTGCAGAAACGGATTATCATTGTGGAAACCGAAGAGGGAGACGTGGTGATGTTCAATCCGGTGATTCTGAAAAAGAGCGAGCCCTATGAGACGAAAGAGGGCTGCATGTCTCTGGTAGGAATTCGCTCGGCAAAGCGTTGGAAACACATCAAAGTGCAGTGGCAGAATGAGAAAATGCAGACCCGGGTGAAAAACTTTGAGGGCTGGACGGCGGAAATCATTCAGCACGAAATCGACCACTGCAACGGAATTGTGATTTAAGCAATGGCAAATATTCTGGAAATTACCGACCTGAATGGGCCGGAGTTGGCTGTGTTTGCCCGCTTAACGGAAAATCAGCTGCGGAACCGGTTGGAGCCGGAAAAGGGGATTTTCATTGCGGAAAGCGAACCGGTGATTCGGTATGCGCTGGCAGCGGGCTATGAACCGGTGGCCTTTCTGACGGAGAAAAGACATTTGCAGCAGGAACACCCGGTGTGGGAAAACTGCGGAGAAACACCGGTGTATTCCGCGGAGCGGGAAGTTCTGGCACAGTTGACTGGGTATGCGCTGACCCGGGGGGCGCTGTGCGCCTTTCGGCGGAAACCCATGCAGGCCTTGGAAACGGTTTGTCGGAATGCCCGGCGGCTGGCGGTTCTGGAGGGCATTGTGGATACCACGAATATCGGCGCGATTTTTCGGTCGGCTGCGGCATTGGGCATGGACGGCGTACTGCTTTCTCCCACCTGCGGAGACCCGCTGTACCGCCGGTCGGTGCGTGTGAGCATGGGCACGGTGTTTCAGATTCCATGGACCCGATTCCCCTGCACCGCGGCGGAATGGCCGGAAAAGGGCATAGCCGCCCTGCAGGAGATGGGATTCCGCACGGCGGCGATGGCGCTGTCGGACCGGGCGGTTTCCATTGAAGAACCCGGGCTGGGGGAAACGGAAAAACTGGCGGTGTTTCTGGGAACAGAGGGCACCGGATTGCTGCCGGAGACCATCGAACGATGCGACGATGTGGTGTGTATCCCCATGTCGCACGGTGTGGATTCTCTGAATGTTGCGGCGGCGAGCGCGGTGACATTCTGGCAGCTGCGGGTGCGGTAAGTTTTCTGAAAAATTCACAAATGTGCAACTTTTTTTGAAATAAGACGTCTAAAATATAGAATCAGAGATGAGGGGAACCTCGCTCGAGTCTATCAAATCTCCCGAAAGGGAAGAAAGGACGATTATGATGAAAAAGATTGGAACAGTCTGTTTTTTGACGGCAGCAATGCTGCTGACTTTGGTGGGCTGCGGAACAAAGCAGGAGCCGGAACCGACCGTCATGCCGGATGCGGAAGTGACCCAGACACCGGAGGTCAATGAAAAAGCGGCGGAGCTGACGGCTCTGCTGGACGAAATCGAAACCGGCGTACAGCCGGGCGCTGCCGGATGCAGTCTGCGGGCGGTTTCCTATGGTGTGGACCTGCTGAACTGGAGCATGGATTGCACCTTGTCTCAGGAGGAGGTCAAGGCGGCTGTGGTGGCTTGGTTGGTGCCGAAAGGCAACGATGAGCAGGTGCAGATTGCGCAGAGCCTCCGCGAAATCCTCAATGCATTTCCTCAGCTGATGAGTCAGGGGAATGAAGACCTGCTGGACGACGCGGGATGCAGAGACCGGGCAGCGGCTTATCCTTGGACGGAGGAGCAGGCAGCCTGCGCAATGGCTGTGTTTGAGGCTGCGGGGGTAGAGGCATCGGAAACAGCGGAATAACGATTCAAAAAAATACCGGGTTCGCACAAATCGCGAACCCGGTATTTTTTATGCACATATCATCAGCCCCAGACGAACCAAGTGAACAGATAACCGGTGGTTACTGCCACAATGGTAAAGGGGATACCGATTTTGAAGAAGTCGGAGCTTTTCACCTCATAGCCGTTTTTCCGGAGAATTCCGATGGCGGCAATGTTGGCAGAGGCACCGATGGGGGTCAGATTGCCGCCCAAGGTTGCGCCGGTGAGCAGACCGAAATACAGCAGGGTTGCATTGGCACCGGTGGCGGCTGCAATGGAAGTGACCACGGGCAGCATGGTTGCCACGTAGGGAATGTTATCCACAAATGCGGAAATCAGCACGGAGCCCCAAACCAGAATCGTGAACAGTACAAAAGGATTGGTGCCGCCCACGCGGACGAACAGCTTACTGATTTCATCGATGATGCCTGCTTCCGTAATACCGCCGATGACAACGAACAAACCGGCCAGCAGCATCAAGGTTTCATAGTCGATTTCCGACAGTGCCTGACGGAACAAATCGGTGTTTTTATTGCGGACAATGGAGTAAATGGCGCCGATGATGAACAATCCCATGCAAATGATGCCGTTCATCATGGCGGGCTTGTGGGGCAGGAAAGAGGCTGCAATCAGCAGCACCACGGTTGCGCCCAGAAGAATGGTGGGGACGTAGTCCGTTACGTCCGTGTGCTCATCGATTTCCACCGGCTCCCGCTGATCCCGGAACAGAAACATAATGACGGGGACGGTGAACAACGCACCCAGTTCCACGGCGAAGAAAATACTGGGCTTGCCGTTCATCCAGAAAAAGTCCATGAAGTCCATGCCGGCGTAGCCGCCCAAGAGAATGGAGGTGGTGTCACCCACCAAGGTAGCTGCGCCCTGCAGATTGGAGGAAACGGCAATGCAAATGAGCATGGTCACCGGGGAAATGTTCAGCTTTTTGGCAATGGCCAAACCCACGGGGGCAATCATCAGTACGGTTGCCACGTTGTCCACAAATGCGGAAACGATGCCGGCAAACAGAGACATGGCCACCACCACCCACATGACGTTGGGGGTGCGCTGCAAAATCAGCTCTGCCAGACGGTTGGGCATTTTCGAGGCAATGAATAGGGAAACTGTGCCCATGGTGCCGGCAAGCATCATCAAAATGTTAAAATCAATGGCACCCAGTACATTTTGCAGGGGCATGATGCCGGTGAGGACGAAAATGACGGCACTGCCTACGGCAATCCACGGACGCTGTTTTGGCAGCGCAATCATCAACGCGTAGGTCAGAAAGAAGAGAATCAAAGCAAGAGTTTTCATGTTTTTTACGCTCCTTTTGTGTTTTACGGCAAGAAAAAAGACCCTTACCGCAGAATGGTTCTGAGATAAAAGTCTCGTTACAAACAAAAAAATGTTCCCGGCGGTCCGGCTCTTACGAGCGGGATTGACGAACCGCACGGCGCAGTATTCGCGCAAACTACTCCCTTTTATTGTTAAGAAAGCATAGCACGAACGGAATTTCTTGTCAAATGTTTTTTCGAGATTCTCAGAACGAATTGCATTTTACCGGGAGATATTGTATAGTCTTGGTAGTATTCTATGGAAAGGACACGCTTTTATGATTGATGAAATGCTTGCCTACAACGAACAGTTTGTGGCGAACGAAGAATATAAAAAATTTACCACCAGTAAGTACCCGGATAAGAAAATTGCCATTCTGACCTGCATGGATACCCGGTTGGTGGAGCTGCTGCCGGCTGCACTGGGCATTAAAAACGGCGATGTGAAGATGATTAAAAATGCCGGCGGTATGATTACTGGTCCTTTTGACAGCGCGGTGCGCAGTCTGCTGGTTGGCATTGTGGAGCTGGGCGTGGAGGAAGTGATGGTCATTGGACACACGGACTGCGGCGTGGCGCACATCAATGCGGAAATGATGATTCAGCATCTGATTCAGCGGGGCGTTTCTCAGGACCACATTGACATGATGAAATACTGCGGCATTGACTTTGAGGCATGGCTGCGGGGCTTTGATTCGGTGGAATGTTCCGTGGAAGAGACGGTGGAGCTGCTGCGGCACCATCCGCTGATGCCCCAAGACGTTGTCATTCGCGGGTATGTGATTGACACGGAAACCGGAAAGCTGACGCCTCTGGAAACGGAATGATGAAAAAAGCAAACGGCTCGGAGATTCACGTCTTCCGGGCCGTTTTGTCCGTTTTGCAGTAGATTTTACAAGAACTTTACGGAAAAGCGGGTTCCTTACCGGGAACAAGCCGTGTATAATGTGGGCAAAGAAAGCAATTGTAAAATGTAAAGGGGAATGCACGATGACCGGGAAGATTTTCAAAAATATGGTACTGGTGAGCACCTTGGTATTTGCATTGTGCGTGACCATTTTTATGGGCACGATGTATGAATATTTCGAGAGTCGGGTGTACAACGAACTGGAAAGCGAGGCAATTCTGGCGGCGCAGGGCGAGGCAAGCGGCGGAGAGAAATTCTTTTCTGATCTGGAGCTGTCCAACCGACTGACATGGATTGCTGCGGACGGCAGGGTGCTGTATGACAGTGCGGCGGACGCGGGCACTATGGAAAACCACAGCAATCGGGAGGAGTTTCAGGAGGCTTTGGCCAACGGATTCGGCAAAAGCGAGCACTATTCCGATATTTATCTGGAAAAGACCTTGTATTATGCGCTGCAGGCGGCAGACGGAACGGTGGTGCGGCTGTCTTGCACCCAGAATACCGTGCTGACGCTGCTGTTGGGTATGATTGGACCCATTCTCTGGGTGTTTCTGCTGGCACTGGTTTGCAGCGGGGCATTGGCCTCTCATTTGTCCCGGAAAATCACCAAGCCGCTGAATGAAATTTCTCTGGACCACCCGGAGGAGAGCGGGGTTTACCCGGAACTGAAACCCATGGTGCAGCGGCTGAATGAACAGAATCGGACCATTCATCGGCAGATGGACGAATTGAGCCGGAAACAGCGGGAGTTCAATGCCATTACGGAAAATATGCAGGAAGGGTTCATTCTGTTGGACCAACGGGGCGCGATTTTGTCCAGCAACCACAGCGCGGAGCGGTTTTTCCGGCAGGGAAATCAGAAGGAGCTGCGGCTGAATGAATCGGCAGCGCTGAAACAAGCGGCAGAGGCGGCATTGACCGGACAGCACAGCGAGCAGCTGTTGGAACAGAACGGCCGGATTTATCAGCTGGTATCCAACCCGGTGATTGTGTCCGGGCAGGTCAACGGCGGCGTGTTGTTTCTGATCGATGTGACGGAAAAAGAGCAGCGGGAGCAGCTCCGCCGGGAGTTTACGGCCAATGTATCCCACGAACTGAAAACGCCCTTGACTTCCATTTCCGGATTCGCGGAGCTGATGAAGGACGGTTTGGTGCCGCCGGACAAAATGAAGGAATTTGCCGGAGATATTTATCGGGAATCCCATCGCTTGACGGATTTGGTGGGGGATATTCTGAAATTGTCCAAACTGGACGAGGGCAGCACCTATCCGGAGGAACCGGTGGACTTGTACGATTTGTCCATGGAAATTGCGGACCGATTGGCGCCGGAGGCGGTGCGCCACGGAATTCACATTTCCGTGACCGGGCAGCATTGCGCGGTGCAGGGCGCACGGCAGATTTTGGACGAAATGATTTACAATCTGTGCGACAATGCCATTAAATATAATGTATCCGGCGGAACGGTGAAGGTACATATAGAACGAGCGGGGAGCAAGACAAAGCTCAGCGTGGCGGATACGGGCATCGGAATTCCCTACGGAGACCAAAACCGGGTGTTTGAACGGTTTTACCGGGTGGATAAGAGCCACTCCAAAGAAGTGGGGGGCACCGGCTTGGGATTGTCCATTGTCAAGCATGCTGCGCAGTATCACAATGCGGAGCTGCGTATGGAAAGCACACCGGGGAAGGGCACAACGATTACGGTCATCTTCCCGGAGAAATTGTAAAACGGAACGCACAGTGACATCAAAATCACTGTGCGTTTTTGCTGCCGTTGCTGCAATTTTACATGGATTTTACAAACTGCTGATAATGCATTTTACAGTCGCTGTGCTACACTTTTCCCAGAATCTAAAAATCTGTGTAAAAGTGTGGGAAAGGGTGCTGTTATGACCATTTATGACGGGCTGACGCTTATCGGAGGCTTGTGTCTGTTCCTGTTCGGTATGAACATTATGGGCGAGGCGTTGGAAAAATGCGCCGGGAGCCGATTGAAAACCATTTTGGGAAAAATTACCGGGAATAAACTCACCGGATTTTTACTGGGTCTGGGTGTTACGGCGGTGATTCAGAGCTCCAGTGCGACCACAGTGATGGTGGTGGGCTTTGTAAACTCCGGCTTGATGACGCTGAAACAAGCCATTAACGTGATTATGGGCGCAAATGTGGGCACCACGGTGACTGCGTGGCTGCTGAGCCTTTCCGGCATCAGCGGAGACAGTTTTCTGGTAACCATGCTGAAACCGACGTCCTTTACCCCCATTTTGGCGCTGATTGGCATTGTCTGCTATATGTTTTCCAAAAGTCCCAAAAAGAAAGATGTGGGCATGATTCTTTTGGGCTTTGCCACACTGATGACCGGCATGGAAACCATGAGCGGGGCAGTTTCCGGACTGCGTGACGTGCCGGAATTCCGGAACATTCTGCTGATGTTCTCCAACCCTGTTCTGGGCGTGTTCGCCGGCGCTCTGCTGACGGCTGTGATTCAATCCAGCTCCGCGTCTGTGGGCATTTTGCAGGCGCTGTCCACAACGGGACAGATTACCTATTTGACCGCGGTTCCCATCATCATGGGTCAGAATATCGGCACCTGCGTCACGGCAATGCTGTCTTCCGTGGGCACCAATAAAAATGCCCGCCGGACGGCTGTGGTGCATCTGCTGTTCAATATCATTGGCACGGTGGTGTGGCTGACGGTGTTCTGCGCGGTAAAGTCTCTGGTGGTGCTGCCGATTCTGGACGAATCCGCCAACCAAATGGGAATTGCCGTGATTCACAGCGCGTTCAATATTCTCTGCACGGCGCTGCTGCTGCCCATGTCCGGTGTTCTGGAAAAGCTGGCTTATCTGGTGGTGCGGGAAGACAATACAACCGACGATGTGGAAGAGCTGGACGAACGTTTGATGGCTGCACCGGCGGTGGCAATTGCACAGTGCCGCCGCATTGTGGACCAAATGGCAAGTCTTGCCGACCGGGCATTGAAGGATTCTATGGAAATGCTGGAGAATTACTCCGGAAAAACGGCGGAAACCATTCGGGCGGCGGAAGACAAAACCGATCGTTACGAGGACACCTTGGGGGATTATCTGGTAAAGCTCAGCAGCCATTCCCTCAGCGATTCGGACCGTTTGGAAACGGCGGAGCTGCTGCATCTCATTGGCGACTACGAGCGGATTGCGGACCACGCGGTGAACATTCTGGGGTCTGCGGAAGAGATGCGGGAAAAGGGAATCAGTTTCTCCCCCGCGGCGCAGAAGGAACTGAAGATCATGTGCAGCGCAGTATCGGAAATTCTGGATTTGTCCCTGAAAGCCTATGAAACCAATGATGTGAAACTGGCAAAACAGGTGGAGCCCTTGGAAGAAGTGGTGGATACGCTGAAAGAACAGCTGAGAATGCGGCACATTCTCCGTTTGCAGAACGGCACCTGCACCATTGAGTTGGGCTTTGTGTGGGCGGATTTGCTGAACAGCTTGGAACGTGTGGCGGACCACTGCTCCAACATTGCGGGGCGGGTCATCGAAAATGCCAACCACACCATTGAACTGCATGCTTACATGGAAAATGTCAAGCTGGGAGACCGGAAGTTTGCACAGATGTACAGCGACTATGCAAAGAAATATGCGTTGGTGGAAGAATCTGCATAAAGGGCTATCCTACAATTATAATGTATTCCTATCACACTCTCGGAACCGTTCCGGGGGTGTGATTTGTTTTCCCGGGGAATAATTGGAAAGAAAGGCTCATACAATGAGAGCGTGTACCTTGTAAAGGGTCGCGGTTTCACAAGAATTCCAAAGGAGGACATGGATTTTGAAGAAAATCATCTTGTTCGCATTGACGGTTACCCTGTGTTTGAGTATTTCTGCCCCTGCGATGGCGGCGTATGACCCGGAGCGGGATTATATGGCGGCTATGTTGGACGCGGTTGCTGCCGGTGATGTGACCGGGGGATACGCGGCGGAGCAGATGCGGAACGAAAAAATCGACAAGGAAGAAACCGGGCATCTTAAAGTGGCATTTGAGGATTTGCAGCTGCTTTCCAAAGTGATTTATCAGGAGGCGGGGAGCAACTGGCTTTCCGAAACTTGGAAAATGAGCGTGGGAGAAGTGGTGCTGAATCGTGTGGCGTCCGGAGAGTTTCCCAATACCGTTCGGGAAGTGGTGATGCAGCCGGGGCAATACGGCGGGAATACCCGGTACTTCCGGAATTTGCAGCCCAGCCGTTTGTGCGCGGAAATTGCGCTGCGGCTGCTGTGCGGGGAGCGGGTGCTGAATGAGCCGTCGGTGGTATTTCAGTCCAACGGCACTTTGGGCAGCGGAGTGTTTCAAAAACTGACGGATTCCACGTTGGGAACCACGTATCTGTGCTATTCCAGTCACCCGGAGCAATATTGATGAAAAAAGGTCAGCCGCGGAAAATTTGCGGCTGACCTTGCTGATTACGATTCGATTAGAAAATATCCTCAAACACGGTTTCGGGACCCTGCTCCAACAGTGCGGGGTTAT
Source organism: uncultured Oscillospiraceae bacterium (assembly GCA_934527315.1). GTDB lineage: Bacteria > Bacillota > Clostridia > Oscillospirales > Oscillospiraceae > HGM13010. The sequence continues at coordinate 1,092 of CAKTAK010000045.1, read as the reverse complement.
TCAGAACCTGCTTGAAATACTTAAATGCCTCTGTGAAATAATATACATCGGCCACCCGGCTGTCATAAACCACCCGGAAACTCAATGCCCGGCGGTCTCCCATGGTGTTGGTGCTGATGGACAGACTCATGGGCAGATGACCGAAATCGCCCAAACTCATGTAAGTGGGGCGAACGCCGTGCGCAGCCAAAGAGCTGATGAGCAGAGAACCGTGATACGGGCTGCAATCCCGATACTTCACGGGCAGCCGATCGTATTCGTCCAACTTCCGCAGACACCAGAATGCGAAGTGAATGAAGAGACGGGGCATTTTCAGCAGACTTTCGGGGAAAGGTGTAGCGGTAGCCAAACTATTGCCGGCTTTCAACTGCTGCACCGCAGCGCCGACCTTCCGGTATACATCATAAATGGTATCGTTGGGGGTGAAGTCTACCTTGACGAACCGGGCGGAACGGCGGTCGGACTCATTTTTTGCGGCGCTGATGACCACGGTAATGCCGTTGCGGGCGTATAATTTACCGCCGGAAATGTATCGGTTGATGCCGGGCATCACAGCCACGGTCCGCACATAAGCAGCCAAAACCAGATGCAGCAGATTCAGATTGGCAAACTCCCCGATTGCCCGGCTGCGCAGCCAAACTTCGGCGTCTGTGAGGTCCAAAAGGTCCTCATAAAAATTCTGCGCAGCCTGAGGGCTGCGGACATAGTAAGGAATAAAGCGATCCTGCACGGAAAGGTTCTGGATAACCCGACCTTCCCGACCGCCGTTGACGGCGGCTGTGGTATGATTCATATATCTAACACTCCGTTGTATCGAATTCAAGTTTTTTGCATACACAAATATTCTACACTACTTTGCAGGGAAAGGCAAGGCTATTTCGGAGCGTGGAAGAATTCTCGTGAACTATGCACAAAATCAATGAAAATTGCATTTTTATTAACGAAAATCTATCGTCAAAATTTTGTCAAATTCCACAAAAAATAGAACGATTTTGCAAGCGGAGAAAAAATAACTTGCAGAATGATGTTGTCAAAATGGACAAAAAAGCGCCGTAAAAACTGACACAATGTGAAAAGTAACCAATCAAATTC
>CAKTAK010000044.1:0-14845 GCA_934527315.1 uncultured Oscillospiraceae bacterium | reverse complement strand
GGCGGGGACAGCATATCACCGCTCCCGCCTCGGGTCTGTTCAATTGTCGTTTCGGTTGCCCACCAACAGCATATTCAACTTCGCCCAACGGCGCAGTTCCTGATTGGAAAACAGCAGCCGCTGCCGGAGCGTTTCGTCCAACGGCTGTGGATTCAGGGATACCAGACAGCGAAATGCGCAAGGCATTAAATCCGCGCTGGAAATTCCGCACAGCAAGCCGTCGGTATCGTCCCGCATTTCCAAAGGGTTGAAGATATACAGCAAATCCTCTTCCAAGGGATTGAGCTGATTCACAAAGGTAAACCGAATCAGCATATCGCTGTACAGCACATTGCCCGTATAATAGCTCTCCCCGCTCCGCCCGTTTCCGGACACAGAGCTGAGGGTAAAGCTTGCCTCGTAGGTGCCCGGCTGCTCCGCTTTTTCGTGGACATCAATCACGCCGTCTTTCAGTCGGTTATAACGGCCGTCATAGAAATAAAAATACAGCCGTTTCGCTTGAAAGAACGGACTTTTCTGCACCGTGCTTGAAAGCTGCAGTTCCGCGCGTCGCTCTTCCCGCTGAAAATTCGCCAACTGTCCAAAAGGCACCTGCAGCACTTGGCTGATTTCATACAACGTGGACACGTCCATTGAAATCTCGCCGTTTTCATATTTACAAACCGTTGCCCGGCTTTTGTGAATGGCGTCAGCCAACTGCTGAATCGTCATTTTGCAGGCTTTCCGGTATTTCCGAATCTGCCCGCCAAGCTGTACATCAATTTCACTCATTGTTTCTGCAAAATATCCATTTCTTTGATTTTTCCAAAACGCAGCCTTTCAGATGCGCCAATTCTGTTCATAATATACCTTATCGCGAAACTTTTTGCAAGTATTGTTTCTTCAAACGAACATTTTATAATTTGCATTCCCGAAAAATTCTGGTAGAATACCCCACACAGAAGGAAATGATTCCTTTTGTTCCGAACTTGCTATGATTCTTTTCGTACCATACCCTAAAAACCGCGGAACTTCGCCATGAGGTTCCGCGGTTTTTACGTTTGCAATTCATGAACCGCCGTCTCTTCCCTGCTCCGGCAGGGTGGAAACGGCGGTTTTCTGCTTTATAACGTCTCCAGAAACATCAGCAGTGCGTCCAGATTTTCATCGGAATATTCGATTTCCGAGGAATACAAGCGGCATAGTTCCACCAGCTCCGGCAGGGTTTCCGCCCCGGTGGTTACGCACAATGCCCGGAGAAATCGGGTGCTGTTCAGTGCAAATGCGGTGCGCTCCGGGAGATTGCCTTCATACAAGCCTTCCGGAAGATGACGATAGAGAAAATATGCTCCAATGCGGGCAAAACACCGATCCGGAATCTGCAGGGGCGCCGTCCAATCCGTATCCCGCTCCATTTGCCGCGTCAGCAGCGCCGTCCAGGTTTCGTCCAGTCGTTCCAACGGCAGCAGCTGCTTTGTCCATGTCATCGGTGACACAAACAGTTCTGCCCCCACAAGCTGTTCGATCTCGGAAAATCGCTGAGAGAGTGTTTTTTCCGGTTCTCCCAAGACACGGAACATCTGCTGCCGCAAATGCAGCAAGGATTGCTCCTCCGCAGTCAACGGCTCCTCCGGTTCCTCGGTTTCCTCCAAAAGAATCAGCTCCATTCCCTCCGGCTGATTCAAAATCAACGCGCCCGCCGCTTCACAGCACATTCCCAAACCGATTTCCACCCGGTCGGACCATTCGTTCCGAAACCGAGGGTGGTCTGCGCAGATTTGACAGAGCATTTTCTCTCCGCCGTAGGCAATCAAATCGCAGAGATTCTTTTCATTCAGAAATGGGCAGCGTTCCTCGTCACCCAAGCAAAAATGGGGCTCCGGTTCCAATGCAATCTGCTCCCGCAGCCGCTGCCCCAATGCGCCGGGCACCCGGCGGTAGTGTTCCAGAGTCTCTGCATCAACATCGATTTCCCAGCCGATGCAGCAATTGTGCCGGCAGGCATCGGCAATGCAGGAAAATTGCGGGTATTCCGCCGGAGCATATACTTTCAATGTTCGTTCCACCTTTGATCAGCATTTTCTGTCATTATACGGTAGCAGACCCCGTTTTGCAACCGCCCATTGACGGAAATGCGGTCACACGAGCCAATCGGGAGATACTCAGCCAGAAGTTCAGCAGCTCATCGGCATAGAGCGTCAGCAGAAACGCAGTCAGACCATACCGGGGCACCAAGGTGTACACCAGCACCACGCTCACCGCAGATTCCATAATATTGATGCCCATACACCAAACATGCTCTCCCAAGCCTTTCAAGCAGCCGTCTACGATGATGTCCGAGAACATCACCGGAATCAGCGGCGTGAGAATCCGAATGTAAAAAGCCACGGACTCCGTGTGATACAGATGCTCTCCAATCCACCCGGCTGCGCAAAACACGATAACCGCCGCTGAGCCGGCATACAACAGCGTTTTCCGCAGCAGACGGGTGCAGGTCTCCTGAATTTCACCCCGGCGCCCCTGCACCTGCAGCGCGGTCAAATCCGGAATCAGCAGCTCCGCCACCACCTGCAGAATACACGCAGGAAAGGTCACCGCCGCCATTGCCATGCCGTGCACTGCGCCGTATACGGATAGGGATTCCTTCACCGTCATTCCGGACAGGCGCAGCTGCACGGGAATGAGCATATGCTGCAAAGTGGAAAGTCCGCTGCGGGTGTAAGCCGATACCGCCAACGGCATGGAAATCCGCAGCAGCCGAGACACAACCCGTCTGGGCGGCTCTCCGGTACGTTCATGGGTCTGCACATCTCGCAGGAATACGAACAGCATGAGGAAGAACGAAACCCCGTCGGCAATCGTTCCCCCAAGGGTCACAGCAGCGCAATCCCGCTCCACATCTCCCGCCGGGGAAATCAGCAGAAATCCCGCCGTCAATCCGATGCACAGCAGCTGCTCCAGTAAATGCACCACTGCCGGTTTTGTCACTCGCCCGCAGGCGGTAAAATACCCGGACAGCACCGTAGACAATGCCACAAAAGGCATTTCCGGTGCCATCAATCGCAGGGCAAGCACCGTCCGACCGTCTCCCACCCAGAGAAATCCGATGCGCTCCGCATTCCAGAACAGCAGTAAGCCCGCGCCGCAGCCAAACACCAGCGCATGCACCACACAGCGGGAAATCACCGCCACGGCGCCCCGGGTGCTCCCCCGCCCCAGTTCTTCCGACACCAAGCGGGTGGTTCCGAACCGAATTCCACTGATGGCTAAGGTCATGGTAAAGCTGCCCACCGATAAAATCAGCTGAAACAAGCCGATTCCCGCAGAGCCGATTCGCCCCGCCAGCCAGACCTGAAACGCCATGCCAATGCACCGCATCAGCAAATCCGAAACCGTTAAAATGACGGTATTATACAAAAAATTCCCTTTCATCGCTGCACATCGCCCCCTTGCTTGCTCATATATATGAACAAGTCCCGGAAATACTGCCTGAGGGGACTTGAAAAAAAGGGGAAAATCGAGTATGCTAAATAAATCAAAAACAAAAAGGAATTTATGGTTATGACTGAACTTGATCTCAACACAGTTGCAAAAGACCTGCTGGTCAGTTCTAAAGAAGAACGGAATCATTTCCTTCCTCCGGACCTGCGGGCTGTGAAACAGATTATCCACGATTTGCGCACCCTGCTGCTCCCGGAATATTTCATGAGCGGCGATGACGACACCGAGGCATACACCGCCCTGCTGTTCACAACGTACCATCGTCTGAAACTGCAGATTCGCGCGGCTTATCAGTTCTCCGGTGTGGAAAATGATCCGGCTGAGGCTGTCTGCGACGGCTTGTTTGCAAAAATGACCGAGCTGCAGCGCCTGCTCCGTCTGGACGTCATTGCAGGCTTTGACGGTGACCCGGCTGCGAAAAGCTACGGTGAAGTGGCGCTCACCTACCCCGGTTTCTTTGCCATTTCCACTTACCGTATCGCTCACGAGCTGTATGCAGCCGGTGTGCCCTATCTGCCTCGTATGATGACCGAATATGCCCACAACAAAACCGGCATTGACATCAACCCCGGTGCACAAATCGGCGAGAGTTTCTTCATTGACCACGGCACCGGCATCGTCATCGGCGAAACCACCGAAATCGGCAACAATGTTAAGGTTTATCAGGGCGTCACGTTGGGCGCACTGTCTACCCGCGGCGGTCAGCGGCTGTCCGGCAAAAAACGTCACCCCACTGTGGAAGACAATGTTACCATTTACGCCGGCGCAACCATTCTGGGCGGCGAAACCGTTCTGGGTAAGAACTCCACCATCGGCGGCTGCACGTTTATCACCAGCTCCGTGCCCGCGGATACCATTTATCGCGTACAGTAAATATCGGATTATAAACCCCCGACCCCATAGGAGCAATCGCTCCCATAGGGTCGGGGGTTTGTGCTGAAGCGTCGAAATGCGGTAATCCTTTTTAATAAAGAGGATTACCGCAAAACGCTCTACATTCGTCAAATTTCTCGTTCGGTTAATCGTGTACCATGGTCCGATACAGGAATGTTACAATTTGACCTCTGGTACAAAAGTCATTCGGTGAAAATGTGCTTGTAGACGTGCCTACAGTCACATTGTTTTCTACCGCCCATGTAACAGAAGGTGCATAGTATGCTTGGTCATTTACATCAACAAATGGATTCTCTGTCGATGCATTAGGACTATTCATGGTCCGATACAGGAATGTCACGATTTGACCACGGTCGCATGTTTTATCCGGTGAAAACGTAGTCTCACCGGTACCGACTGTAATTCCGTTTTCTATAGCCCATTGAACAGCAGTGTAATAGAAACTATCTGCTGGAACATCTACAAACTTCATCTGTGTCGACACCGGTTTGGGCGAACCCACAGAGCGCCAAAGGAATGTAACCGCCTGCGCACGTGTGCAATCAGCACTCGGCACAAATTCTGTTTCCGTCATGCCACTGGTAATCTGATTTTCCACAGCCCACATAACAGCATCATAGTAATAATCGTCCTGTTTCACATCAACAAACGGGCATTCCGTAAGAATCGGAGTAAAGACCGCTTGAACGCTTATACTTGTTTCAGGCATTATGAATGTATAGTTTCCATTTCCCTTGTCTGTGAGTATCAGTGCAGTACCATCAACTGTATTGACATTGATCCGGCTCAGCTTATACCCCGTTTTCGGAGTAGCAACAACCGTCACAGTATCTCCGGCTTTGGGCTTTTCCGGTTCAAAACGCAAGGCTCCATTCGTGGTTGGCTGAACATCAATCGTCAAAGCATCTGCTCCGCCTGCACCTCCGGCGCCTCCGCCGGACGGAATCGTGCCGGAGCCGCCTGCTGCGCGAATGGATACATTTGCAGGTTCAGCGGAGTATCCATACGGTGCTGCCGGATCCTTGAAGATTTCAACGATTCTCTGTGTCAGTGTTGTGTTTCCTTGCGCTGTAACCTTAAGCTTAAATGACATGATCTCTACACCAGATTGAAGTGTTACCGATTCCAACTTCGCTCTGTTTACAAAAACACGGTCAATCGTTCCATCCTCATTAAAATCAAGCGCTGAAGCCTGAAACACGTCTCCTCCCTGATACACGGTGAGGCTATCTTTCACATAGCTGAAATATCTGGTATCAAAACAAACGTAGTCCTGCATTGCATAGAGGTCGAATGCTCCGCCTCCGTTTTTAGAAAGCTTTAGCTTGACGGTTATCTCATCTCCCACCGTTGCAGTGCCATCTGTTTCCACCGTAAACGTATACTCATTCGTTGCAGCAAAAGCCGTGATTCCCAATGTAAAGCACAGCATTACCGCAAAGAACAGTGAAATAATTTTTTTCATATTCATCTCCATACCATCAACAGGCAGGCGTGTATACGTCTGCCTGTTGATTTTTCAGTACTTGTCAGACAGTAGTGTTTCCAACGTAACGCTGCAGGATGAGGACAATGTCCGAAGTAGTCACTTGACCATCACCGTTAACATCCATTTCGAACCGCTGCTTATCCGTCAAGTTATATCCGCGATTGGCTTTCTGCAATTCATCATTAATCATAGTACCATCTACGGGTGTAACGCTGCCGCTTCCGTTGATGTCACCATTATAAGAAATTTTCTCAGCTGCACCGCTCGCCGTTGTCAGCTTTGCAGTCAGTGTTCCTGCAGTTTCCCCAGCGGGAACAATCGCAACATACGCCTTATACTCTTCAGACCAGAACATCTTTTCGCTGCCCAATTGATACGTAGCATCGGACACTTTTGCAGTCTTCAGCTTTGCAATCTGCGTATCTGCTGACAGCGCAGCATAGTTGTCTTGAGAAATGAATTCCCAAGTACCGTTCACAGTCGTTGCCGTAATGGTCAAATCGCCGGTAATATCTTTGCCTGCAATGGTGTAAGACCCGTCTGCATTTTTCGTTGCAGGAACTACAGTCTCCCCGTTCTTCACGGTAATGCCCGTTACAATCTTACCATTTACAGTAGGTGTAAACTTGAAGTCTTTGCCGTGAGTTGCCGTAGCCGGGACTCCACCCATTCCATCAGCGGAAATGGTGTAGCTTGCATCATCGAAAATTGCGGTAAACACGAGATTTTCGTTCACTTTCATTCCCACGAGTGTGGCTTTACTACCGTTCAAACGCCATTCCAGGAACTTGTATCCGGCATTCGGAGTCGGTGTAGGAATTTCACTATCCAACAAAACATGGCCAGCATCAACGGTCATAGTTTTGGCCACCGTACCATTTTCCCCGGCCTTAAATTCAACCGTGTACGTTGCAACAGATTCTACAACAATGGTTACATCACCGGTCAATGCAGTACCCGGAATCGTATAGATACCCTCATTTTCTGTCAATTCCGTAGTCGTTTCACCAATCTTGTAGGATACCTTGCTAACCTTGCGGCCGTCCGCTACTGTCATTGTGAACTTTGCAGCGGTACCATACGTAACCTTTCCGCTCGTAATACCATCGCCCGGTGTAAATGTAACCTTCTCAATGGTCGGGAAAGAAATTGCATAGGTTCCTGCTTTGTAGGTTGCGGTGTAAGTAACATCACTCGTCAGCGTTCCCACAGCCGGTTCTTTCGTCCAAGTATCAAGCACATAGCCTGCGCTCGGCTGAACAGTCGGCATTGTAATGGTACTGAGGTCCGTACCCTCATCAAGTGTCAGCGGGGTTCCTGTGCCAGCTGCAAACGTTCCATGCTCACCGGGAGCAAACGTTACGGTCCACTGTTTTACGGTGTTAACCGTAAATGCCTTCGATTCAGTGAAGCTCAAAGTGCCAAACAGTTCCTCGGTCGTGTAGCCGGTTTCGCCACTCTGCCAAAGCTTTTCTCCCTTGGATTCGTCAGCCAAACGATAGCCGCCCGCAGCAGTTACCGTCGGTGCGCTCGCTTTTGTTTGACGTCCTGCATCTGTATACAGTCCAGCCTCATTGTACTTTGCGTAATACGTAGTTGCGCCGGTAATCGTGCTATTCCCTGCGCTCAGCGTAATCTGAATGTCATGCAGGTTGACCGTAATCGGCTCCACGCTGACGGTTTCACCCTTAGTAGTTCCGGGCATAGCCATCTCGAAATCACTCAGTTTGATGTTTGCCGTGCCATTTTTACCGCCATTCACTTTGAATGTAATGGTTGCCAGCTTAGTCGGCGCATTTTTGTCTCCGCTGATTGTAATGGGTGCTTTACCTTCGATCACATAACCAAGCTTTCCACCGTTAGTCGCGACCGAACCGCCTGTAAATGCAGCTTTAACACTTTGAACCGTTAACTGGCCAGCATCAAAAGCAGTATTGAATCCAAACGAGCTAATCTGACTCTCTGCTGCACCATAAGCAGAAACTGTAACTGTTACGGTCTCGCCGGCATTGTAATCCGTCTTATCCGGTGTGAGTACCCATGTGTAAGCCGTTGCAACGCGGAACTGTGCATAGAGTGTCAAGTCGCCCGTCACCGGAATCGATGCGTCACTGCTGTATTTGGTTCCGGTTCCGTCGGATGCCGTAGTCCAACCGGTGAAAACGTACTTTTTTCCGCCCTCAGCCGGTTTCGTAGGTTCTGCGCCGTTGTATTTGACACTGCTATTTGCAAGGCAATCACTTTCCTGCAAAACAGCATCGCCATTCATAAACTTCACGGTATATGCATTCTGGAGCGTGTACCAGCCGTCTTCCCCGGCAATCAGCTTCTGACCCGCAGGGTAGGTGATGGTTGTGCCTTCCTCAAGTATCACATTGTTTGTATTGTACTTGCCGCCGTTGAGGTTTACATTGACTTTCGTTCCAAAACCACCACTGGTGATGTTCATCAAAAATCCATTCTCAGCCGTTACCGTTACGGAGTCCGGACTGAATTTTTCAATCGCCGTGGGGGCATCACCGTAATATGATGTAGTATAGATGCCGTTGGGAGCTGTTATAGTTCCGCCGGTCAAGGAAGCGATCTTTGCATTATCACTCAAGCTCAATGCAGTCCCGTCCGCAGCGGAATTTTCATTTGCCCGAATCGTACAATTGGTAAACTCATTAACCCTTGTATATGCAAAGCCGACAACACCATTACTGTCTCCTATGCTGGTTCCGGTAAACGTGCAGTTTTGGAAATTTGACGTTCTCAGTTCACTCAAATCACCACCAGCACAGGTAAACGCTGCACCGTTGTCACAGATAAACGCACAATCCAAGACACTCTCAAAAGCCGGATTACCCTCATCACCATAACATCTTCCGCCAAGAGCGCTTGGCGGATTCGCAACGCCCTTGCCAACCGTACTCGTTTTTACAGTGACATTCTTCATTACAGGGATCGTTCCGGCGACATTTTCAACCGCGCCCCAGCCGTCACTGCTCCACCTGCCTGTGCCAGTGAATGTATAATGAACCGTACCCTTCTCCGCTGCGCTGCTGTACAGTATAAGCGTACCTTGGTCAACATAAACGGTACCGCAGGCAACCGTTCCCTTAATAAAAGGTCTATCACTGTCCGTGCTTGACAGAGTCTTGCCGTTCAAGTCCAACGAAATTGCTTTACCCTGCGCAATTTCGATGTGATTGGAACCGAGATCCACATCGCTCAGCAGTTTGACTTTGCCGTTATTGCAATCGGTAATGAGTGTTTGCAGCTTGGCAGGCGCAGAAATAGCGCTCATCGTTGTCTTGCCGCTTGCGTCAGCTGCATAACCGGCAGCAATCATGACATTGCTTGCCCAGATTGCATGGTAGGTGGTGTCCGCCGTAATTGCCGTATCGGTGCTAGCCTCCGTACCGGTAATCGTATCGTCCACGTTGCTCAGCACATAGTTCGTACCATCTACCGCATACCAGCCAAGGAAGCTCTGGCCGTCGGCAGTAGCCGGTGCCGCCGGGATTTCAGTCAATTTTCCGCCGTTAGCCACGGTCTCGCTTGTTACCACGGAATCGCCGTTCATGAATTGAACCGTCCGATCCGACGTGTCAGCTTTCACCGTAATCGTGCCGGGAACGAAAGTCACGGGGACAGGCTGTTTGGAGGCATTGGCAAAGCCGGAAACTTTCATCAATGCAGATGTAGTTTCACGCGGTTCAATGCTGACAGTCGTAGTGCCCTTCGCTGCATCTTTAGCAGTAAAAGTCAACGTTGCGATTACGCCGTTCTTTGTGTTGTCTCTCGTAGCCGCAGTTGTAAATATTCCTTCGCTCGGATTTACAACAAGCTCAGATTTCAGGATGCTGTCATCACTGATGTCCTCAATGTTCGTGAGTTCCAGCATAGTCTTGTCGTACACAACTTGCAGTTGGAAATTGCTGAAGCCCAGATTATCTGCAATTCTGACATCAATGCTAAAGGAATCTCCTGCATTTACTTCCGCGCTACCCGCAGTAACCGTTGCCGCATCTGCTGCCAAAGCGATTGTCGGCAAAAGCGACAGCAACATTGCCAGCGTAAGAAACACGGCTAAGAGCTTTTTTCGTTTCATTGTTCTTCTCCCTTAACAAATATTAAAGTGTGGAAATCAATTTTGCGACATAGCGCAAAATTGTCGATGCATCGTTTGAAGTTATCGCGCCATCCAAGTCCACATCAGCAGTCAGACTCGCAATCTCGCTGAGATAAGGTGGAATCTTCACCACTTGACGCAGGATGGTCGATGCATCATTCGATGTTACCGCACCATCTAAGTCCACATCACCCTTCAACACACTGGTCACAATGATGGTCACATCATCGCTCACCCCAGTTACTGTGTAGGTTCCCTGATCGTTAGGCTTGACGGTGACAGCTTCGCCGTCTCCCATCTGCACCTGCACCAGATGCGTATATGTGCTCTTGAGGGTCCCCACAGTGAAGGTCAGTGTGTCGCCGGTTAAATCATAGTCCACATTGGTGCAGCTGCTATCATTCGCATCATAGTACGTCTTGTTGACCGCCGTAATCCGATACTGGGACGGTGCAGCCGCGCCCTCCGCCCAAGCACCGGTCATGGGCTGGTCGATGGTAACCGTTTCGGTGGTATACTCCGGCTCATAGCTGTTGTTGCCATCGATGCTCGTGCCATTGCTAACATACTTCACCGTGTAGCTGGGCAGGGTAAAGCCGTCACCACTGACAGCGTGGTACTCCCCTGCTGTCAGGTTGCTCAGCGCGCCGCCGATGTTCGCGCGAGCGGTGAAGCCTTCAAAGATGGCGGTGTTGTCCGAATAATGACCCTTGCCGCCATCATGCACATCGTAGGTGAGCACAGCGCCCTCCGCAATGGAGATACTTCCGGCGCCAGTGCTCTGCACCACGCCGCCAAAGGATGCGCCGCTGTTGACCACCAATTTGCCGCCATCCACCATCAGTTCACCACTGGCGGAGAAACCGCTGTTCTTCAGCTGTTCCATAGTTGCATAGAGTATGTTACTCATAGCCCCCTGTTTCAAGCCGTCCAGTACGTAGAGGGAGCCGTCCACTGTCAAGGTTGCCTTGCGTCCCACCGTCAAGGTGGCGCCGGGCATAACCCGCAAATGGTTCGGAATACTGTAGTTGCCGTTTGTCAGTGTCATGGACAGGTTATAGGGCAGCGGGAAACCGCAAGCGCTTGTGCTGATCTTGACACCCAAAACATCCATTTCCAGTGCGCCGAAGGTCATACCGCCGCTGACGGTCCAGTTCTCCCTGCCGATGCCGGGGAACGCAGAGACCTGCTGTTCAGAGTCATAGGTTCGGGTGATGGAAGCGCCGTCCGCCAGCTGGAACAGTCCGCCAGAGGCAACAATGGGGATCTCCACCTCATTGTAGCTGCTGTCGCCATACAGGCAGCCCCGTCCGTACAGGGTGCTGCCGCTGTCAAGCAGCAGGGTGCACTGGATGTTCTGCATGGCATAGCGCTTAAAGGGCGCCGCGTCTGCTTGATAGAGATTTTTCAGGTTGTTGCCGCCGGCAAAGTCGCAGACAATGAACGGCTCATAAACCTTGCCGCCACCAACAGCCGTTACCGTGCCGGAGCCGGTGATAAGACCCCAGCTGTCCAGAGTTCCGTTCACAACAATCGTTCCCCGGTTGTCAATGCAGCCGCAAGCACCATTGTTGTGCCCCTGATAGCCAATTTTTTCTTTTCCCATCACAGCGCCAAGCCGCAGGGTTCCGTTTACCGTCAGCGTCACGCCGCTGTTGACCGTCAGCAGGCGGAAAGGCGTTGCCGTGATTTTGTTGTCATTGCTGACACCGCCGTTTTTGTAATCCGTAGTGTAATGTTCCTCATAGGGAATATAGAGCGTTACACCTTCTGGGATTGTCACATTCTCCGTCAAAGTTACATCTTTGAGCAAGAAAATATTGCCTCTCTTATTGTCCGCCAGCGCTTGCGTCAAACTCGGGTAGAATGTGCTGCCGCGGCGGGCTTCATAAGTTCCCGCGGGTGCAAACTCTGCCTTTATGACGGTGTCGGTGTTAACCACTTGCGTATATTCCAGCTGATCCGAAAGAAATGAACCGGCTGCATCCGACCAACCATAGAACTGGCATCCGTCTTTCGGCTGCGCCGTCAGTGTAACTGTGGTTCCCGCCGAATATTTTCCGCCACCGGAAACAGCGCCGTATTCCGCATTGTAGGAAACGGACAACGTTGCCGACGTATCTGTGGTAAAGGACAGATTTTTGAGCCAAGCACAATCGGAAATTCCTTTTGTGGTGTTTCCATCCTTACGGAATGCAAAGAAAATATCCGTCTGTTCGTTCTCAGTCGCATCTATTGTAACAGCTCCAGCTGTCCAATCAATTTCGCCATAATAGCGTTCCCCATTAAAGTTGTAGAATGCCGTACTTGCTGTTATCTCATCTTTTGTCCGAATTAGGAGTGAATCTGGTACAGCCTCGATAGGCAAATCGTTCGGGTTTGTCTCACCGGTCTTCAGTGGTGACGAAACCTTGTAATCGAAATGCAATACGCCGGAGCCAGTCACAGTGATCTTTAGAACAGACGCGGAATCGTCCACCCCACCATTGCCGGATTGCAGACTTCCATCCTCCTGCAATTTCCACGGGTAGCTACTATCCGTTTCTACCGTGAACCCAGTATCGTTTGCAACCGGTTGATACGTTAACGCATAGGCAGCAAACGCATGAAAGGTTAACAGACAAAGAGACACTCCGAGCAAAGGCAACATGCTAACACATTTTTTTAAAAACTTCACGTCTCGTATCCCTCGCTTTCTCTTGTATTTCATATTTAGGCAGGAGTGTGTACTCCCGCCTAAACATAGTCTTTTGTTATTTAAGCGAAGATGATGTTCACTTCTGTCTCAGAAGTATGATCTACAACACCAACAACACCATCGAGCAGTTCGACCATTTTCTTTGCCATAAGTGTAGAATCCGAAGAATCCGAAAGGTCTCTCAGTTGAGCCAACGGGCCTTTACCATCCTTATCGAGGGTGTGGAGTTGATCCACATTAACTGCAATCGTAATCGTGCAATTCTTCTGCAGCGTTGCAATACTGCCGCCAACTGCCAGCTGGGTTCCGGCAGGCAGGTACATGGTGATCGTGCCGCCCTGATCTTCGCAGGTTGTCAGCTTGGCGTGATTACGGATTGCAGTGTTGAGAGCATCCATGTCATTGAGATTGTTCAGTTCCAGATCGCCAACCTCAGTGTTCTCAAATTCCAGTTTCTCGGTACCAATCATCAGATAAGCGCCGTTCTTGATGACGATCTTGCTGTCGTTGCTCGTATTTTCAGCAGCAGTGATATTCGCGCCGTTCTCGCCGATCAATGCCTGCCAAGCAGCACGAGCAGCCTCGGTATCTTCACGAGCAGTCTCGGTATTGGTAGGAACCGCTTCGATGGTGTAAAGTTCGCCGTTTTTGTTGATCGCGCCGATGTTGTAAGTGCAGGATATGCCGTTAACGTTGGCTTTGATGGTAGCACCATCAAATTTGTAGCAATTCTGCAGCTTTTCACTAAGGATAACATCCGTACTACCGAGGTTTGTATTAATGATTGTGGTGTGAGACTTCACGTCCTCCACGCCCAGAGATGCAACGTCCTGCATTTTAGCAGTCAGCGCTACGCGGCCTGCATTGACGGTGGAGCCAGCCGCAGGCAAGGTAAAGACAGCGGTGTAGTCATCGCCAACGGTCATATCAACGGTGCTGCCGGATTCAGCAGCAAGATAGAACTTCCATTTAATATCTTCCGTTTTGGTTTGATTGCAAGAGGTACAGGTGTAAGTTTTAACACCATCTTTTCCATTCTTGGCATGTGTCGACTCGGGTTTGCCCCAACTGTGTGTATGGCTGGGAACAACAACACTACCACCGCCGGTGCCGGAAGAAGTGCCCGGCACAATATAGGTCTGGTCTTCCGTGACAGTCGTGCCGTTCACTTTCAAATTGGTTGCATCATCGGCAACAATCACTTTCGTGCCTTCCGGTGCATTGATAACCTTCACATCTTTGGCAACGATTACGACCAAGCCGCCGTCTTTTGCGTCGATGGTTTCACCGTCTTCGCAGCTGTAATGCACAACCAGTCTATCCAGCATGCTCACCATTTCTGCACGAGAAATGTCTTTTACCGGATTGAGCAGACCTTCGTTATCACCCTTTACAACACCGGCACGCACCAATGCTGCGATGTAGCCCTGTGCGTATGCACTGACTTCGCCAAAATCCCGGAAGTCGGTAGCTGTAACCTCTTTCACGGGTTCAAGACCCAATGCGCGGCACAGCATGACCATGGAATCTTCCCGGGTAATCGGGTCTTCCGGCATTGCTTTGCCCTCAGAGCCGAAAATAATCCCGGCTGCAGCACAGCGGTTCACACTGTCTGCATACCAAGCATCTGCTGCAACATCAGTAAAGCCTGCGCTTGCAGCAGCCGGCAATTTCAGGAGCTGGCACAAAATCGACGCCATCTGTGCGCGGGTCAAGTTGCCATCCGGCTGGAATTCTCCGTCATAGCCCTGAACAACACGATAACCGCTCCAACGGGTAATTGAGCTCTGCGCCCAATGACCGTTGACATCATCATAGGTCGCCGTTTCCGCTGCAAAGGCAGACAATGGAAGCAAGCTCGTTACCATTGTTGCTGCCAACAGCATTGACAATAATTTACGTTTCATCATACAGGTCCTCCCATATTATTTCCGCGTTTTTTCGCGGTTGATTACTAAAACAATTCTAGAAATGCAAAAAACGCGCCCACCACAGCACGGAATATTACCCTGCTGCGATAAACGCGTTTTTACAAACTATTCGATTCAAATGGAGCACATAACCGCCAAAATTGGGCAGAACTCTCCCTACCTCTGCTCTGCTCTGCTCTGCTCTGCTCTGCTCTGCTCTGCTCTGCTCTGCTCTGCTCTGCTCTGCTCTGCTCTGC
>CAKTAK010000043.1:0-14923 GCA_934527315.1 uncultured Oscillospiraceae bacterium | reverse complement strand
CCGGCTTTCCGAGTCGGATATTGCGCTCATCAAAACGGCGTCTGCCCTCCACGATATCGGAAAAATCAGCATTCCGGAAGAAATTCTGAACAAACCTGGGAAACTGACCAAAGAAGAATTTGCTGTGATAAAGACCCATACCACCGTCGGCGCGGAAATACTGGAACAAATGACATTCGGTCAGGACAAGCCGCTGTTTTGCTATGCAATGGAAATCTGCCGTTGGCACCATGAGCGTTGGGACGGACACGGCTATCCGGACGGACTGCGGGGAGAGCAGATTCCGATTGCGGCTCAAGTTGTGGCTTTGGCTGATGTTTACGATGCGTTGACCAGTGAACGGTGCTACAAGAAAGCCTTTGACCATAATACGGCAATTTCCATGATTCTGGGCGGGGAATGCGGCGCGTTCAATCCGCTGCTGCTGGAATGTCTGGTGGAAACGGCGCCCCGGCTGCGGGTGTTTTCCGAAACGCAAACAGACGAGCAACCCCATCAGTTTGAAATCAATCGGTTGTCCGAGGAAATTCTCTCTCATGCCGATGTGCCGCGGAATGACCGTGTGCAACGTTTACTGGAATCCATGCAGGAACGCATTGATTTCTTCGCCTCCTGCAGCGGCGGAATCCAATTTGAATATGATGCCCTTTCCAAACTGGCGGACGTGACCGATTGGGACGAACCGCCGCAGTATCGGCATACGGTGATGAATATTGCCCAGCCCGATTGTTTTACCCGGCTGAGCCAGAAGGATTTTCATCGGCTGCAGGCAGCCTTAGATGCAACGACAAAAGAGATTCCGGAATTCTCTATGAGTATCCTGATGCCCGCCGGAAAGGAACACCATTGGTGCGACCTGCGGGTTCGGTCGCTCTGGTCCGAACAGCAGCCGGAGCATTACATTGGTGCGGTTGGTCAATTGACTGACTTGCAGCTTTCCGCGAAAAAAGAGATACGGCTCACGGTTCCGGAGCGGGATACCGCAGCCGGTGAAATAGCGATTGCGGAAGAAATCCGCCGTTTAGAGGCTGTCTTTGACATTGTTCGTTTGGTTGACCCCACTACATATACAGTATTGGAATTGGACGATTCCGGGGTGCTCCGCCGCAGTAAAGAACGCTGCGCGGCATTCTGGGATAATGGCGGCAACTGCGCCAACTGCATTTCTTCCCGGGCTATGGCGCAAAAAACAACGCTGAATAAGTTGGAATTCACCAATACGAATATGTATTTCGTTATTTCCAAATATATCTGCCTGAACGGAACCCCTTGCGTTTTGGAAATGCTTTCCAAAATGGATGAGGGCCGTTGGATTGATGCCAACGGTAGCCGGCTCTTGCTGGACCGCAGCCGGGGCGAAAATATGGAGCTGTTTATGGACCCAATTACCAATACCTATTCCAGACGGTACTTCGAAACCTACCGCGCCCATTTGGAGGGAATGGAATGTATTGCTGTTATCGATGTGGACCGATTCAAGCAGGTGAACGATACCTTTGGACACCCGGCGGGCGATGCGGTTTTGCGGGATATTGCAGCTGCCATTCACGGCTCCATTCGCAGTACGGATATTCTGATTCGTTACGGCGGTGATGAATTTCTTCTGCTGTTTCCGCAGATGGAAGAGCAGGTCTTCGAACGGAAAAAGGCGGAAATTCAGGCGGCGGTGCGGAAAATCGTTCTCCCGGAATATCCGGATTTGCGGCTGTCTGTGAGCATCGGCGGCGTATGCGGCGTACACCCGATTACGGAGGCGATCAAACAGGCGGACCAACTGATGTATGAAAACAAAGAAAAGAGCTATGCGGGAGAAATTTCCCGGCTTGTCTGACCCGAATCGGACAGAATAATTTGAGTGAGGAACGCAAGAAGAATGAAACGGATTACAGCATGTTTGCTGCTTTTGCTGCTGACGGTGGGAATGCTCAGCGGCTGTACATCGAATACAGAAACACGGCAGAGTGAAATGCCGAAAATTGTCATCGGCAGCGATACCTATCCGCCGTATGTCTATTTGGACGATGACGGTATCCCCACCGGAATCGATGTGGATATTGCCACGGAGGCATTCCGCCGAATGGGGTATCAGGCAGTATTTAAGACGATTGATTGGGAACGGAAAAAAGCCTTGGTGGATGACGGAGAAATTGACTGCAATTGGGGCTGTTTTTCCATGGACGGCCGGGAGCGGGACTATCAGTGGGCCGGACCGTACATGGTCAGCCGTCAGGTTGTTGCAGTGAATGCAAGCAGCGACATTTACACCATGAGCGACCTTGCAGGCAAAACCATTGCCGTGCAGTCTACCGGCAAGCCGGAGGACATTTTCCTGCACAATAAAAAACCGGGAATTCCGGCTTTTGGAGACATTGTGAGTCTGGAAGACCGGAGTGTGCAGTATGCCGCGCTGGATTGCGGATATGTAGATGCCGTTGCCGCCCACGAAACGGCAATTCTGCAGTATATGCAGGATTATGACGCGGATTTCCGGATCATAGAGGAACCGCTTTTGATTACCGGCATCGGCGCCGCCTTTTCAAACAATGATACGCGAGGCCTGGCGCAGCAATTGGACGATACCTTTGCACAAATGCGGGAAGACGGCACGTTGTCGGAGATTGTAGGCAAATATCTGGAGCAGCCGGAGAACTATTTGGAGGTAGAAAACCTTGCAAACTAAAAAGAATCAGTCTACCTTCGGAAAAACGTTCTGGTGCGCCTGTATTGTGATAGGAATTCTCTTTCTCGGGGTCGTGTATGCATTTTCCAGGCAATCGGATATTCGCAGATGCGAGGAAGAGCTGGCTACGACGGTGGAGTTTATAAAGGAACGGTCTTCCAGTTATGTAAAATATAACGACACCGCGATTGCCAAAAGCCTTGTGCGGGAAACCACGGCTGTCCATGCGCTGTCGGAGTGTACCCTTGACTGCGATGACGCGGCATTGGAGCAGTATGCGGAGGGTTTGTGGCTCACGGGTGTTTCCATGCTGGACGCAAAGGGAAATCTGGTGAGTGAATACACAGAGGACGGTATTGGCTTTGCGCAGATTCAAGACGGCTTGGATTTGGACACGATTCTCAGCGTAATCGGCTATCCGCAAAAGACTTACGTAAAGCGCGTTTATTTGGAGGACGGTTCCTTTGCGGATACAGCAGCCCATTGTTGCGCAAACGGAACCGGAGTGATGCTTGCATATCGCCATACAAAAGCGGAATTTGCCCAAAAATCGGTCCTTTCCGTGCAGTCTTTGCTCAATGGCTACGATGCGGACACAACGGGAACCATTCTGCTGGTTGAGGGAAATCGGGTGGAGGCATCAAATGTGCCCGAGCTGATTGGTACGGATATTTCCGAAAACGAAGTTGTTCAGGCCATTCGGGAAAGCAACCATGCGGAAACGCTGAAACGCATCAACGACGGGAATTGGCTGAATCGGCATTACGGAATGTATGGCCACGGGCGGGATTATTATCTCTACGCCTATGTGCCCGCACATCAGGTTTACAATGTTACCGCACCCAATATGGCATCGGCCTTGATTGTATATCTTCTGGTGCTGGCACTGGTGCTCGGCCTGCGATGGTCTTCCGTGAAGAATTTCAGATTGCAGCAGGCGGAAATCGAACAGGAATACAAAAACTCTCTGGAGCAAAAGAATGCGGAATTGGAGCTTGCCGTCCAACATGAAACTGCGGCAAACCGCGCCAAACGGGAGTTCCTTTTCAATATGTCTCACGATATACGAACGCCCATGAATGCAATCATTGGGTTTACGTCTTTGGCTGCCGCGCATATTGATAACCGGGAGCAGGTGATTGATTATCTCAAAAAAATCTCCACCGCCAGCCAGCACCTGCTTTCCCTCATCAATGATGTTCTGGATATGAGTCGGATTGAAAGCGGTAAGGTAGCGTTGGAGACGAAACCGGTCCATTTGCCGGATTTGGTGCATGATATTCGGGATATTATTCAATCGAATATTACATCTAAGCGGTTGTCGCTGTATATTGATACCCTTGACGTATCCGATGAGGACGTCATTGCCGATCCCATGCGGCTGAATCAGGTTTTGCTGAATATTCTGACCAATGCTATAAAGTTTACGCCTACAGGCGGTATGATCAGTCTGCGGATATTGCAGAAAAATACCGCGCCGAAAGGCTATGCAGATTATGAATTCTACGTTCGGGACAATGGTATCGGCATGAGCGAGGAATTCCGGGCGCACATTTTTGAGCAGTTTTCCCGGGAAAAGACTTCCACCGTCAGTAAAATCCAAGGAACGGGATTGGGTATGTCCATTACAAAAAACCTTGTGGATATGATGGGCGGAACGATTGCAGTAGACAGTGAACCGGGGCAGGGCTCTGAATTTACAGTGTCCCTTCGTTTTCCGCTCTGCGGAGAAAAAGTGGAGCAGAAACAGATTCCGCAATTGGAAGGACTTCGGGCATTGGTGGCGGACGATGACACCGATACCTGTCTGAATGTCAGTAAAATGCTGCGGTCCATCGGAATGCGCCCGGATTGGACAATTTCCGGCAAAGAGGCCGTGATTCGCACGAAAGATGCTTTGGAGCAGGGCGATGCGTTCAGCGTTTACATCATTGACTGGCTGATTCCGGACATGAACGGTCTTGAGGTGGTGCGCCAGGTGCGAAAAATCATCGGTGAGGCAACGCCCATTATCATTCTGACCGCTTACGATTGGTCGGACATCGAAGACGAGGCGAAAGCCGCGGGCGTTACGGCATTCTGCGCCAAACCGCTGTTTATGTCGGAGCTGCGAAATGTGCTGGCAAAACCGTTCAGTGCGGGAAACAGTACCGAAACGGTGT
The DNA here is from genome assembly GCA_934527315.1 of uncultured Oscillospiraceae bacterium. Classification (GTDB taxonomy): domain Bacteria; phylum Bacillota; class Clostridia; order Oscillospirales; family Oscillospiraceae; genus HGM13010. The sequence continues at coordinate 10,081 of CAKTAK010000043.1, read as the reverse complement.
CGGCAGCGCCGAATTTCGCCGGGAAAAAGCTTTTGGTGGTAGAGGACAATGAGCTGAATCTGGAAATTGCCTCCACCGTTCTGCGGGAGTCCGGCTTTGTGGTGGATACCGCCGAAAACGGAAAGATTGCATTGGAAAAGGTGAAACATTCCGCTGCCGGGGAATACGATGTGATTCTGATGGATATTCAAATGCCGGTCATGGACGGTTATGAGGCAACGCGCCGGATTCGTGCGCTGTCCGACCCGGAGAAAGCCGGAATTCCCATCATTGCAATGACAGCAAATGCCTTTGAAGAGGACCGTCAGAATGCAATGCGCGCCGGAATGAACGGACATCTTTCCAAGCCCTTTGATGTGCAGAAACTGATTTGCGTTTTAACGGAATTACTGGGCCGGGAACCTTAAAACAAATCCAGCATACTGTCCAAATAGATGGCCTCACGGACGTTCAGCTGATATTCCGGTTTGGTCATGTAGTAAAGCAGGAATTCCAAAATCAGCGCACTGCCCAGACCGCGGCCCTCAATTTTGAAGTTGGAAAATCCCATGGGCAAATAGGTGTTTAGAATTTGATCAATCCCGATAAAACCGGGATTTTCCATGGATTTTGAAAACCGATAGCCTTGATTTCCGCCGGGAGCGCTGCACCGATGTTCGGGACAGCGCTCTCCCAGATTTTTTCGGCTGACTGTTTCGTAGCAGGCTTTGCGGTCCGTGCAGCCAAACCAGCAGCATTCATTGCAGAGAAATTCTACCTTGTTTTTCTGAGCGGGGGAGAGGGTGTTCAACCGGTCCAATGCGGGATTCAAGCGGAAGTCCGGTACCACGTAACGGAAATCTGCCCGCTCCGTTTCCTGCTGAAACTGCTGAAAATCCGTCAGGACTTTCGTGGTGGAGGAGACGAAATAGAATTCCGGATACCGTTGTTTCAGATATTCCAAAAGCAGGTCGGAATGGACAATGACGCCGTTTTGCACCTTGCCGCTGCGGAAAAGCTGACAGAGGGCATTGCAGCGCGTATCGGAAAGATGTTCCTCACGGAGCAGGGAGTTGCTGAATGTCAGCCGTGCGGAAATGCCGTATTCCTGCATCAATGCCAAAACGTCTCGGGGATTGTCCTCCCCAAAGCCTACCCGACCGCCGCCCCAAAGACAATCAGCCGGAGCGCCGTAAATCGAGCCGATGTCGCACCAGTCATAGAAATACTCTCTGTGCGTACGGAACAGCGGCAGAAATGCGCTGTAAAAATCATAAAATTCAAACAATCCCGGAAGATGATAATATGCAGTTGCCTTTTGTTCGTTCATAGTCCAATGTGTCCTTTTTGATGTTTGGATCAGCATAATACAAAAACGCGCTGAAGTAAATCGAAATGATAAATTTTTGAGAAAGAACTATTGACGAAACGGAGTATCAAGCTGTCTTTGTACGGCGGATTGATGCTCCGTTTTTTGCCGCATTTCATTCCGAAAAACCTACATTTCATACTTTGATTTTCTGTTGACCACAAGAACTTGTTATATTGTCTCTGTATTATTATGATTTCTTACGGAATCAAAGGGGGCAAAGACGATGAAAATGAAACGATGGATCAGCTCTTTGCTGGTTGCGGCAATGCTTGCCGGTATCATAATTACCGGTCCGCTGACGCTTCCGGCAGCAGCTGCGTCTTCCGCATCTGCGGATTCCGATGCACTGTCTGCATTGGGCATTGATACCAGCAAAGCGCCGGACGGCTATGACAAAAACAGCACGGAAAATCCCTATGGACGGGATACCATTGCTATGGCACCGGTGTATGAGCTGTATACGGTTGGTCTTAATAAAACCGTAACACTTGATGAGGTACTGAAAGATAAGCAAGTAGACACTTCTCAGAAAGAAGATAAACTGAATGTCTTGCGCGGAAACCTTTATGGTCATCAGCAGTGGAACGCGAATGAAACCGGGATTCTTTCTTCGCCTTCTACAAAAGACCTTGCAAAGGGAACGACTACTGTTTCCGGTTCTTACACAAAAATTGATAAGAACAGTTACCTCACCGGCAGCACCAATACCACCACGGATCTCGGCAATGGCATTACTTATGCTATGGCTGATGTGGCTGCGGGCAAATTCGTAAAAGAAGACAAAAATGCCGGTACCACGCTGCAAAGTCAGATTGCTATGGTCTACGCAGGCGACTTGACGAAACACGCAGGCTTGTATCTCCGTTTCGGTGATGCTGTCACCGGCGAATACGGTGCCCCCATTACGCTGCTTTCTACGGACAAGACCATCGGCAACCCCACGCTGAAACTCACCGATGAAAACGGAAAGGAAACCGAGAAACTGGCAGAAAACTTCGCAGAGAATCCCTATCAGATGAAGAACTATCTGCAGGTTGCCACCGGCGACTGGAACGGCGACGGTCTGGACGAAGTGGCGGTTTACGTTCCGGAAGTGGGCAACTCCCGCATTGAGGTGTATGCGCTGCAGCTGACAGCTGATGATGGGAAAGATGCTTACAAAACGCCCGGTAAGTGGAGCATTGCATGGACGTACTACCTGAAAGAGAAAAATGTGGTTTCCAATATGGTTTCTTTGGTCAGCGGCGACGTGGACCAAGACGGTATTGACGACCTTGCTGCTGCGTGGGGCTATTACTACGGTCCGACCCAGAATGAAGGCTCCAGAGCGGTAGTCATGTTCGGCGGAAAGGGTACGGACATTCTGAAACGCTCTCAGGAGTTCGGTTTGAATTATGGCTCCAGCAACATCGTGCGCGCCTCTTTTGCTTTTGGTGATATTACAAGCAGCAACCAGAACCAGAAAACTCTGGTGCTTTGCGGTCAATCCGATGCAGATTTGAAAGCCGGCAATCAGAACACCCGCTACGTGGCTCTGTATGCATGGAACGGCAAGTCCTTTACGGCATCGGTTAATAAGAATTTCGATTTGTTTAAAAAAGACAAAGATGACAGTGGCAAGTATGTTTATGAAAATGCTGCAATGGAGAGGCATACAGACAGCGAGGGTAAAGACGTCTTCTACTCCTTGCCCCTTTGCCCGGCGAACACGGCAATCATCGGTTCCGGCGCGGGCAAGGGTGCAGATTTGCTCTACTTCGATAGCTTGATTATCGGCTACGGAGACAGCGGTCTCACCATTCAGCAGGCATGGGATAATACTTCCTATATGCAGAATAGCAATTCTCTGGAAAACTATGTAGAGTATGACGCGGCGGCAGGAGACCTGACCGGTGCACAGGGCGCCGGAACGCTGTTTACCATGACCCAGACCATGAGCGACCACCCGGAAAAAGAGGCTACCGTAACCGGAGAGCGTACGCAGCCGAAGTATAAAAAAATCACGTATTACAAAAACTGGTTTTATCGGTTGCTCAGAAGACCTTCCTACTTTTACATGCCAACCGGAGAAATGGAGACCGTATCAACAGAGGAGAAAATCCCCTACGTCGGTTACACCCCCGAAAAAACCTATTTCACTGCGGTAAATCCCACTGAAGGCTACAAAGATCGGAAGGTAGTCAACAATTCCTATACCCTCTGTCTGGCAAATACGGACAATGATTCCAGCTATATGACCTACACCGGAGAGCATCGCTACACCTACACCGACCCGCAGGTACTTGCCGTTTTGGCATCGCCCCCGTACTTTGCGGATTTGTTGGACCGCGATGACCTTTCCGGAAACTATGCAGAGTCTTCTACCACGTATTCCAGCACAAAAGGCTCCGAAACCAGCACAACCCAATCTTCCACCATTACAGCCGGTGTGTACGTCTCCTTTGAGCAAGAGTTTTCCGTGTTTGGCGTGAAAGTTGCATCGGCAGAGGCAGAGGCAACGGTTACCGCCGGATTTACTTGGGAAACGGAGCACACTGCGTCTTTGGAGCAAACCGTGACCTATACGGCAACCTCCGGAGAAAACCAGGTGGCGTTCTACTCCATTCCCATGGAAATTTACGAGTATGAATCCTATGTTCCCGATGGAAACGGCGGATACAACAAGGTTCTTACTGCTGTGAACATTCCCCATGAGGCATGCATTAAGCTGCTGAATCTGGAAGATTACGAGAATATCGCCAAGGATTACAGCGTTCTGCCCTCCATTTCCGGCAACGTTCTGAAACATACCTTGGGAGACCCCGGCAGCTATCCCAGCAGCGCAGAAAGCTGCGGATTCCCTGTCATTGCACAGTATACCGGAACACCGGCAGCCGTTGGATTTACCAGTGCCGGCGGCGGTGCGGCGATTTCTCAGGAAATCAGCATGAGTAGCTCCAATAAAACCAGCTTTACCAAATCAGCGTCCATTGAGGCCAAAGCCGGCGCAGGTGCCGGCGGCGTGACCGTGGGTGTGGTGGCCGGTTCAGAAACCGGCGCCGGATCTGCAACCGTCAGCACCAACGGCAGCTCTTTCTCCGGCGAATTGCAGAATATGCCCGCCGAGGCGAAAGCATACGGCTACGGTATGAACTGGAGAATTTTCTGCTACAAATACTCCGACGGCAAAATGGAATTCCCCGTGGTGAGCTATATTGTCAGCGACGTGAGCAAGCCCGCTCCGCTGCCCACGGATTTCAGCCAGAATGTAGCGGATACAACCAGCAACTCCGTGACTTTGGAATGGAACTACGATAAACTCGTCACCGGTTTCCAACTGTATCGTTACTATGATTTCCCGGACGGCTCCGGCAGCTATGAACTGAAATATGTGCCCTTTACTTCGGGCGTGAAAGGCGAAGACGGCAGCTATCACTTCACTTACACGGATACCGGATTGAGCCCCTATACGGAGTATCAGTACCAGATTTGTACGGAAAGTGCAAGCAATCCCACGCGTAGCATTTACAGTGAACCCATTTCCTGCCGAACCAAAACGGATAGAGGTTACCCGGAAATCGAAACCGAGGGTTTGACACCCGAAGGTGTTCTGCCCATCTATCCCGATGCAAAAGGCGAGGCAACGGTCAAGATTGAGAATGCAGAAAAGCTGTACGGAAAGAATATTTCCTACCAGTGGCAGAAAAAGGACGGCGGCACTTGGACGGATATTTCCGGTGCAACCACCGAAAAACTGACCATTACCAATGCCCGCGCAGCAGACCAGGGCACCTATCGCTGCCGTGTCAACGTACTGTACAATGACAGTACGGCTGCGAAAGAATTCAGCATTTCTGCGTACTCCCAGGAATTCCAGACCGCTTACAGCAAGCGTACTCCGGCTTCGGATTTGACCGTTACCAGTGACTTCGACCAGAAGATTGGAAGTAATGTCATTCATGCTGTGGCTGAGTATCATTCTGCAAACGTGGGAAATCCCACTGCGCCCACCGGAACCGTCACTTTCATCGTCAGCGGTACGGACTACGAATACAGCGAGACGGTCGAACTGAAGGAGACCGGAACCAAAACGTATGGCGAAGACAATAACGCAGAAAGCAAAAAAATCTCTCAGGCAACCGTAGACATCAAGGTTCCCGGCACCGGCGCTTACACCGTCAAGACCTATTACAGCGGCAACCGGATTTTCAAAGATGAGCAGAATTCGGAAGGCAAAATGATTATAATCGGTAATGCAACCGGTTACCGTCTGACCTTGAAAAAAGAAGGTAGCACTGAAAGCGTAACGAAGTTCATTTACGGTGATAGGATCTATCCCACGCTGTACAGCAAGACCAAAGACTCACCCGAGACGGAAGTCACTGCTGTGACCTATCAGCTGAAAGCGGAAAAGAATCCGCCCGTATTTGTTCCCGGAACTGCCACGACCAATGTCGGCAAGTACACCTTGCAGGCGGTGGTGAAAGACGAGGTTGTTGCAGAAGTAGACATCGAGATTCAGCCCAAACCGGTTACCATCAGCATAGAATCTAAAGACAACGTATCAGATATTACGGACAAGAAATATAAGCCCAAGACTATCTGCAATGAAATGACTTCCGGTGAACTGGATGCTCTGCATCTGACCTACACGGTTCAGAACTCTGCCGGTAACACAGTTGAGAACTTCATTAGTACAAACACACTCCCCGGTAACTATGTGGTTACACCGTGCAAATCGGCAACGACACCGGAAGATCGGTACAGAAACTATGAAATCACCTATTGTTCCGGTACATATCATGTGATCGGTGTAACCTATGTGCTGAATGTCATCGCGGAAGAGTATGACAAGGAAGAAACTCCCAAAGTTGCAGGTACTGCAGCCATCAGAGCAACCGGCGAGACAAGCGGTCTTTATGTAGCCAATACGGAAGTTCAGCTGTATGCAGAACCCTTCAAGGGCTTTATGGTGGACCATTGGACAGTTCAGCATGGCAATGGTGAGGAAGTCGAACAGCCGGCTGATGCAAACAATCCGAATCGATTGACTCTGAAAACAGATGCATCGGCAGCAACAGTAAGGGTGTATTTCAAACGCAAAGCCATTACTTTGACAGCCGATACCGACAAGGGCGGCAAAGTGAAATGCGATGATCCGTATTTTGCCTCCGGCGCAACGGTTGCCACGGGCATCAGTCCCACATTTACCGCTGTTCCGGCAGCAGGCTATCACTTCAAAGAATGGCAGCTGATCGAATACGGTTCCGGAGTGACTTATCCCGAGGGCACTAAGCAGTCTGACCGCTCCAATAAGCTGCAAGTAACCGTGGGCGAGGAATCCATCACCCTGAAAGCAGTTTTCGAGCGGGATAGCTACACCGTGACGTTGAACGGCGACATCACCGCATGGTACATGAAACCCGACCTTGACCCCAAGAAAGACCCTGTTAAGACGGAAATTCACAGCGGCACAGAGCTGCCGGGCGATACGAAAATTACGGTAGAGCCCAAATCCGGCTACCAAGCTGCAAATGATGCCAAGTTCGTTTTGAATGGTGTTCCTACGGATAAAGCAGATAAGTATGAATTTGAATTGAAGACGAACAGCACCGTTTCTCTGGAAACTCAGCGGAACGCGTATGAACTGGCAACGAATGCAGTAAATGGTACAATCCTTGTTGCCGTGAACGGCGAACAAACGGAAACGCTCACGGGAATTCCCGGCAGCAGCGCGGTTACCTTTACCGCAAGAGCAGAGCGCGGTTACCACTTTGTCAGTTGGAAGATTGGCGAAGAAGAGAGTACTACCACCGGTGATGTACTGACCATTCCTGCATTGGGCAGCAACCTCACGGTGACGGCAGTGTTCGCGAAGAGCGATTCCTATACGGTAACCGGTACGGTGACACCCGCCAACCGCGGCAGCTTGAAGTACACTTTGTATGACATTTACGGCAATGTTGTGGGCGAAGAAAAAACACCTTTGACCGAAAACTTGACCGTCTTCAAAGGCGAAAAGATTCAGTTCTTTGCAGACGTGAATTCCGGCAGCACCGTGGAACAGTGGGTTTGCAACGGCAATACGGTGACAACCACTTCCAATTGCTATCCCACCGCGGCTCCCATGAACGTGGAAAAAGCCATCACTGTAGAGGCTAAGCTGACCGCAGCCTATCGCTACAATGTCGCGTATGCCGGTGATGGAAACGGTACTGTGACCGCAACGGCAGACGGAAAAGCATTCAATAGCCAGGATACCATTTTTGGCGGCAGCAAGGCGGTCTTTACCGCAACGCCTGCAAACGACGGATACATGGTGGATTACTGGACCGTGACCAAGGGTGACTTGAACACAGAAGAAAACACCGCGAAGATTCAAATTGACGGTGTGGACGTAATTGACCCCGTTTATACCATTGATTCTCTGGTGGGCGATCAGGTCATTCGGGCACATTTCACGAAAAAGATCGTAAAAACGCTAACTTTGGACGGCACCGGCGCTGATACCGCAAAGATTACCTATGCGACGCCGATTCAGCCCAATGTCAGCAGTGTGAAGAGTGCAACGAGTGCCGAAATCCGTGCAAATGGTACGGTTGTTCTGAAATTGAAACCCGCTGACAACTATACGGCAACGGCAAAAGAGATTCAGACCAAACTGGCAGCAAAACTCGGTGTTGCAAAAGAAAATCTGACGGTCACCGAAGAGAACGGCACGTTTACAGTGACAGTTCGGAACTTGAAGTTGGCAAATGACTTGACCATTCGGACCAGCGACCTGTTTACCCGCACCTACGCGGTTAACGTTCCCGATGCGCACGTCACGGCAACTCCCGCAAAAGCCAAAGCAGGCGAGACGGTGACCTTGAAGGTGACGCCGGAAAGCGGCATGAATCTGAAAACGCTGGAACTGGACAAGGGAAAGCTGGATCAGAAAGTCTCTTCCGGTACGCTGACCTACACGTTTAAAATGCCCGCTGAAGATGTGACCGTAACCGCAACCTTTGAAAAGGCGCCTGTATTCGCAGGCGGCGGTGGCGGTGGCGGCGGAGCTGTCGCTCCCAAGCCGGAAACCGAAAACGGTGTTGTTACCGCACCTGACGGCAGCGCACTCAATGCGAAAGTTACCGTCACAGAGGATACGGCAGAAGTGACCATGGACCCGAAACAGATTGAAAGTCTGACGGGCAGTGTTTCCGGTTCTATAGAAATTGACCTGACCAAGGAAGAGACTGTCACCAAGATTCAGATTACCGGTGAGTTGGCAGCAGCAATCGGAGAAAAGAGTGCCGATGGCATGACCATTCATCTGAAGAACGGCGGTCTGACTCTGGATAGAAAGACCTTGGAGACCATTGCAGGCGCGGTAAAGGACGATGGTACGGTTGAGATTCGTCTGGAGCCTGCGGAATGGAAAGCTTTGCTCCCGGTGCAGAAAGATTTGCTCCCTGCCGGCTGCATCACATGGAATGTGTCCGTCACGGTCATGCCGAAGAACGGCATTGAGGAAATGATTCACATGTTGGGCGGCGCTGCAACGGTGACTGTTCCCTATGAACTGAAAGAGGACGAATCGGCCGAAAATGTTGCAGTGTACTACATCGCCGATGACGGTACCGTAGAAAAGCTGGAGAGCAGTTATGACACGGAGCGCCTGGCAGCGGTATTCAAGACCGAACACTTCTCTACATTTGCTGTGGTTCACGAGTACAGCAAGAAATTCAACGATGTGAATCTGGGCAGCTGGTACTATGAGGCAATCAATACCGCGCTGAAAGAAAAGTGGTTCAGCGGTGTCAGCGATACGGAGTTCCAGCCGGATGAGACCATGACCCGGGCAATGTTGGTCACGGTGCTGTACAATCTGAGCGAGAGCAACTCGACCAAGACCCGCACCGGCTTTGCTGATGTAGGCCCCAATGCTTGGTATGCAAAAGCTGTGGCATGGGCAGCGGAAAACAAGATTGTTGAGGGTTACGATGGATTGTTCCACCCGAACGATCCTGTAACGCGCCAACAGATGGCGTCAATTCTGTACCGTTATGACCTGTGGGCAGGAAATGTGCCCTCCGTACACGGAAATTTGACCAAGTTTACTGATGCAGATTCCGTAGCTGCATGGGCGAAAAATGCAATGATTTGGGCAACTGATGCAGGCTTGATTCGGGGCGCCGGTGACGGCATGCTGATGCCGAACGGCAATGCAACCCGGGCACAAGTTGCGGTGATTCTCCAGAATTACTACGCACAACGCGCAGATTAAGAAAAACTCAGAAATCATATCAGGATTTCGACCTACGAAAAGCGCTCGCCTTCGTTCAGAAGGCGAGCGCTTTTGCCATTGTTTTTCTCAGCGATTTTTGATATAGTATCATGACGATGAATCCATCAAAATCCAATCAGGCAGGTGATACCCGATGACGCAAATGGAGTTTGCACAGCAATATCTGACATCATTCAATCCGCAGCAGCGAGAGGCTGTGCAGACGGTAGACGGTCCGGTACTTTTGCTGGCAGTGCCGGGCAGTGGCAAAACAACGGTTCTGGTGGCGCGGCTGGGATATATGGTGTTGTGCAAGGAAATCCCACCGGAGCAGATTTTGACCATGACGTATACCGTTGCTGCCACGGCAGAAATGCGGCAGCGCTTTGCGGCGCGATTCGGAGAAACGCTTGCCGGGGCAATGGAATTTCGGACCATCAATGGCGTATCCTCGCGCATTATTGCCTATTACAGCAGACATTTTG
>CAKTAK010000042.1:0-14946 GCA_934527315.1 uncultured Oscillospiraceae bacterium | reverse complement strand
GACCCAAAGGGATTCGAACCCTCGACCTCTCGGATGCGAACCGAACGCTCTCCCAGCTGAGCTATGGGCCCATATCGTCGCTTTTTGCGGGTTTTTTGCAACAAAAAGCGGATTTTCAAGTTTTTCGATTTTAGAAGATTCCGGAGGAAATTCTCTCCGAAATCATGGGCTGAAACTCGCAGGTCGATGTGCGACCATAGGGATGCGAACCGTACGCTCTCCCAGGCTGAGCTACGGGCCCGGATATGAAATTTTGTGAGATGGGAACCGCTTGCGGGCGACTGAGTTAGACCGGAGAAAAAGAGGGGCTATAAGTGAACCGCTTCTCCTCCCAGCTGAGCTACGCCCCCGGATATCTTGTGAACATTATTATAGCACACATTTTCCGTTTGTAAAGGCTGCATTCAAATTATTCCGCCCGGGAAAATAAAGAAAGAGCGCAGCTTACGCCGCGCTCTTTTGATTCGGGAAAATTGTCCGGAACTTAGTCGTCCAGGCAGTTGGGGTGCTCTGCCAGCCACTCTTTGTTCTTCTTGGTGCCGAAGATCAGAACGGGCAGCATGATGAAGATAATTGCGTAGTAGCCGCAGTAGCCGTACACCTTGGAGATGATCACGGACAGACCCAGCAGGGAAACTGCAAAGCACAGAGCAATCACGACAGCGCCAACGATGACCTTACGAGCAGGTGCGGGAACGGACTCAGGCAGTTTGCCCTGGAAACGGTCGATCATGGAGAAGACCAGAGTCACGGAAGTGGACACGAATGCGCAGAACAGCAGCAGGGAGTAGATAATGGTCAGCCACTGCCAGCCGATGGTTTCGCAAACGAACAGGTTGGGCAGGGTCAGGGAGTCGCCTGCAACGATGGAGGGGTACCAGGTCAGCAGCATCATTGCGGATGCAGCCAGAGCCAGACCGTTCATCAGACCGCCCAGAATAGCAGCCTTCTTGATGCCCTTGTTGTTGGAAACAGTGGTAGCTGCAGCGATGAAGGAAGGAATGGACACGCACTGGAAGCCGGCGTACACAGGAATGCCGCGGAACAGAGCGTACAGACCGCCGTTTGCGGGAGTGGCAGCAACAGCCTCGCCCAGACCCTGGGGAGCGTTTGCCATACCGACCACAAACATCACAGCCACGATCACCAGAATTGCTGCGGACAGGAAAGTAGAAACTGCGATAATCAGTTTAATACCGAAGATGGACAGAACCACCAGAATTGCGATAACCAGCAGGCAAGCAACGACATAAGGCAGACCCAGGAACTTCACAACCAGGTTTGCAGCGCCGGAAACTGCTGCGGCCACAGCGGCCAGAATAATCACAACGTAGAAAATCTCAAACAGGATTTCCATTTTGGAGTTGGGGTACAGTTCGCAGAAGGTATCTTTGTAGTTGGTCAGACCGCGCAGACGTGCGAAACGTGCTACGGTGTACATAACCCATGCCAGCAGGGCCATGGAGATAATCGGATACAGGAATCCGGTCCAGCCGTACTGTGCAAAGTAACCGATGACCTGGTTGCCGGTTGCGAAACCGCCGCCGACGTGGGTGCCGAACCACACAGATGCAACTGTGAAGGCAGCCGCCCAGGAGCTTTTCAAAGCAGTGTTGTTTTCCATTTCTCTACTCCTTTTTCTTTCATAAAAGATGTTTCTGATATCTCGTGTGCAGCTTTCCCGTTGCTGCACTTACGTCGATGCATGAATTATATTTGCTTGGGGTAAATTGTTTCAATTTTGATGCATCTGCATTTTCACTGTCCGGTTTTCGTGCATTGAAATTAGCGCAAACTTAAAGGTTTATTCATATTTTGTTCTCAAATTCTTCAATGGTTATTTATTTAACCGTAAAATTAGCTAAAATCAGTGGCTTTGTTAAGAACTTAACTGTGCAAAATGCAAGTTTCGTTGCTTTGAACAAGAATCGCGGCAAAAAATTAGTCATAAATTCATGAATCAACAGTTGAAAATACACCGGTTTTTGTGTTAGTTTATCTTTATGTTCGAAAAAAGTGTATTCAATTCGATAAAAAGCAGCTTATAACGCAGATTTTTGCATTTTTGTATTTTTATGTGTATGGGTTGACTCGATAAGAGAGGAACGATGGTTATGGATCAGAAAAAACTTCAGGAACATTTGGACAAAAACCCGTTTGCCAAGTTGGGTGATGTGGTAGCGGACTTGCTGTTTGACGAAATTGTTTCCTTGTCGTTGGCTCCGTCCACAAAATTAAACATTAATAATATATCGAAGGAGTTGGGCATCTCCCGTACGCCGGTCACGGAGGCAATCAATCAGCTTTGCAGCATCGGTTTTGTGGAGGTTCGCCCCAATGCCAGCGGTTTCTATGTGTCCGCGCTGACCATGAAGGAACTGATTTCCTTATATAATGCTCGGGCTGCCATTGAATCCGAGGCTGCCTATCTGTGCGCCGAAACCGCAAACTATGATGTGGTTGCCGGTTTGGAAAACTACGCAGCCGAGTATAAGCGGGCATTCCAGCGCCGGGACAGCAAAGTGCTCAAAGAGGTGGAAATGCCTTTCCACCGTCTGATTATTGACCACTGCGGCAACAAATATCTCCAGAGCTGCTATGAAAACCTCCTGCCTCCGCTGACCCGGTATCAGAATTACTATACCGAGTTTGTGGATACGGACACGGAAAACCCCTGGTCTGCCCAGATTCCTCATCAGCATGGCGCCATTACTTCCGCCATTAAAATGCACATGCCCGAGCTGGCACGGCAACTGATGAATGAGCATATCCGCACCGGCATCAGCCAGGCAGCATTTTCTTACGACAACGCAATTCCCATTCGTTGATTTTGCCCTTGAACTAAGTGCATTTTTACAAATTGTTCTTGATTTTGTCTCCATTTTAGTTCATAATCATTGTGTAATTTGTAACAATGTCCCAAAAATGGTTCAAACCCGGAGTGTTTTGCATCTGTTCTCAAAATATGTGTTCGTTTTTCAAACACATTGCACGAAACTTGATACACTTCCCTCCGTCATTCTATAATTTTTGTCAGAACCGGGATTCTTTGGGAATCCGGAAAGGGAGCGCATTATGAAAATTGCAATGATTGGCTCCGGCGCAGCCGGCAGCGTCTTTGCAGCTTACCTGAAAAAAGGCGGCGCCGATATGTACTTGGTGGACCGCTATCAGGCGCACATGGATCAGATTGCGGCTAACGGCCTGACGTTCGTATCTCCGGCCGGAGAGGAACAGCTGACCGGTTTCCACACCGCACCCACCGCCGAGAACATCGGCACGATGGACATTGTCATTCTGATGGTCAAAGCCACCCAGACCGACAGCGTCATGCCCTCAGTTCTCCCCTGCATCGGACCGGACACCGTTCTGGTTTCTCTGCAGAACGGATTGGGCAATGACGAACTTCTCAGCAAATATCTGCCGGAAGACCGCATTATCTGCGGATTCGGCACCATCGGAACGGAATTGCCCCAGCCGGGCAAATGCGTTTCCAAACCGGAATCCGGCATTGTCATGCACTTCGGTGCCTCTCAGAAGAGCGAGAAGAACGATAAAGCCGGTCAGTACCTGCAGGAAACCTTTATCAAAGGCGGCTGCGAGGCACGGTATGAAGAAAACGTAAAGCCTTTCATCTGGAAAAAAGCCATTTCCAATTCCGGATACAACACGCTGTCCGCATTGACCCGCATCAGAGTCGGTCCGCTGATTGCCGATGACTTTGGTCAGGATCTGATGTGGCAGGTTTGGAAAGAGGGCTGCGCTGTGGCGCAGGCAGACGGTGCCGGAGACCTTTGGCCGGAAATGCAGGCGGAAATGCCCCGTCTGGCTGCCGGATTCTCCACCTACTATCCCTCTATGGCGCAAGACGCCGTGCTGCATCAGCGGCAAACCGAAATTTCCGTGCTCAACGGTGCCATCGTGAAGTATGGCAAGAAGTACGGAATCCCCACCCCCGTTAACTCTGTGCTGACGTCTCTTGTTTCCTGCATTCAGAACAATTACGATTGTCAGTACAAAGCCAATACATAAAATCTTAGGAGGAAAAACAAATGAAAATTGCAATGTATGGTTCCGGCGCAGCCGGCAGCGTGTTCGCATCTTACCTGCGTAAGGGCGGTGCAGACATCGTTCTGATTGACCGTTACCAGGCTCACATGGAGAAGGTCGCAAAAGACGGCATGAAGTTCACCATTCATCATCAGGAAGGCAACGGCGAGTACAAAGACATCGTGACTCAGCTGACCGGTTTCCGCACCTACTTCACCGCTGCTGATGCAGAGGCTGCTGAAGGCAAAATCGACATCGTGATCTTCATGACCAAGGCTACTCAGCTGGAGCAGGCTATTCAGGACGCAATGCCCATCATCGGACCCGACACCGTTGCTGTTTCTCTGATCAACGGTCTGGGCAACGACGACAACCTGTTCAAAGTTTTCCCCAAAGATCACTGCGTGATTGGCTCCGGCGTTCTGGGTACCGCTCTGCCCGCTCCCGGCGAGTGCGTGTCCACTCCCTCCGGCGATGTGCAGATGAACTTCGGCGCTGCTGAACGTTCCGAGCTGACCGATAAGGCTTGCGAGCACATGCTGAAGTGCTACCGCGACGGCGGCTGCGACGCTTACTGGAGAAAAGACGACATCTACTACTACATCTGGAAGAAGGTTCTGGTCAACGCAACCGTGAACACCGTTTGCGCTTCCACCCGTCTGAAGATTAAGTATGTTGCTGATTGCAAGCCCGGCTACGCTCTGTTCGAAGGCGTTGTTCGTGAGGCTGCTGCTGTTGCTACCGCTCGCGGCACCGCTATCGATGCTGACGCTTTCCTGGCTCACGATCTGGCTGACATCATCACCAACATCGGCGACTACTACCCCTCCATGTGCCAGGACGCTCTGATGAACAAACGTCAGACCGAGATCTCCGTGCTGAACGGCAAGATCGCAGAGTACGGCAAAGAGCTGGGTATCCCCACTCCCACCAACGACATTCTGACTCTGGTCATCTCCTGCATCCAGGAGAACTATGACAACCAGTACCCCGAAGGCTGATTGTCTGTTTCCAAGACGTCGAACCGGGCTGCTTAGGCAGCCCGGTTTTTTTTTCTTTTCTGCTCTATCTGCCCAAGGACCGTATGAGTTTTCTGCAATTTGTCAGTAAAATTTACAATAATGCCTTGTGATTTCTACAACAATATGGTATATTAAATCCAATGTCCAAGATCCATTCTGTAAACAGCGGATGGGACTATTTTAAGGAGGTTTTTACTCATGGAAGAATTGTTGAAGAGAGTTGAGCGTCTGGAAGCTATTGCTGAAATCCAGAAACTGCAGGGCAAGTACTATCGCTGCCTGGACAGCAAACTGTGGGACGAGCTGGGCGAAGTGTTTGCACCCACTTTCCATACTGCATTCTCCGACGGCCGTCTGGTGTTCGATCACTATGAAGGCGAAGGCGGTCTGCGTCAGTACTACGAGGCTCAGATGAACGACAGTGCTATGATTTCTCAGCACAACGGTCATACTCCCGAAATCACCATCAACGAGGACGGCGTCACCGCTCACGGCAAGTGGTACCTGCATGACTACCTGATCATTCTGGCTACCAACTGGAACGTTCGCGGCACCGCTATCTATGATATCGACTACGCAAAGATCGACGGCGAGTGGAAGATCACCAAGATCGGCTACAAGCGCATCTACGAGGAGAACTGGAGCCGTATCAAAGACGCAAGATACTTCGTCACCGAGAACATGTTCAAGGCTGGCCCCCACAAGGGTGCTGTCACTCTGAGCGGCGACACTCAGCTGAAGAAGTAATTTCTTTCTTGAATTTCAAAATCCTCCGGAACTCTCCGGAGGATTTTTTGCTGCGGAAATTCTTTGAGCTGCACCGAATTTGGTGCAGCTTTTATTTTTTGTCGGGTTTGTACCAAAAATGGGACAACTCTTTTGATACCATAGGGACATCGAAAGAGAAAGGACGTATGTTTTATGTATCAACCCAAAGAAAAAGCTGTGATTCCCTTTCCCGTGCCGGCAGAAGATGCAAAGAAACTGGAACGGAAGTTTCTGGCATTCTGGATTTCCGTGTTTCTCGGCGGCGGCATTCTCAGTGCTCTGTGCCAGCTCCCCTTTTGACCTTGTTTTCAGCGGCTTGCTGATGTATAATGCACCTATCAGACACAGATGGGAGTGATGGTCTTGCGGAAATTTTTGATTGCGCTGCGGCAGCTTGCCCTTGCTTTTGCCACATTTTGGGGAAGTGCCATCTTTTTGGTGTGGCTGGAAGACTATGTCGGATATATTCCGGATTATCTGTTTGTAATTTGCGTATTCATTCTCCCGCTGATTGTGCTGTTTTGGCCGCTGCTAACCAAAGAAAAATCCCAAAAATCCAGTCAGACTTCCGTGAGCAACGAGGCAGATTTCTATTGTAAAAAGCAAATGTCCCCGCAGGGAAAAGAATCCAATCAATAAGCTAAAATGGGCTGTCTCACCATGAGACAGCCCATTTTTATTTTATGCCTTATATTGACGAAATAGATACGTCCACTGGGACGGATAAAAAATCGGAGCAAGCATTGTATCGCTTGCTCCGATTTGGTGCGGGAGAAGGGACTTGAACCCTCACGTCTAAGGTGGGACACAGGCACCTCAAGCCTGCCTGTCTACCGATTCCAGCACTCCCGCATATAAATGCAATAGATATTATAGCGGAGGAGCCCGCCTTTGTCAACCACAATTTTCCGGAAGACGGCACATACCGTCTTCCGGAAAATCACAGTCAAAATCAGTTCCGCAGACTATGCAGCGGGGCAGGAATCCGTCCGCCCCGGGCAATGAATTCCGCGCTGCTTTCGCCGTGGACCGGCATCACCGGCGCCGTACCCAGCAGACCGCCGAATTCCACTGTGTCGCCCACAACCTTGCCGGGCGCGGGAATCAAACGCACAGCGGTGGTCTTGTTGTTCACCATACCGATGGCCGCCTCATCTGCAATAATGGCAGACAGAGTTTCCGCCGTGGTATCTCCGGGCACAGCAATCATATCCAGACCCACAGAGCAAACGCAGGTCATTGCCTCCAGCTTATCCAGCTGCAAAACGCCGGATTGCGCCGCGGCAATCATGCCCTCGTCTTCGGATACGGGAATGAATGCGCCGGACAGACCGCCCACATGACCGGACGCCATGACGCCGCCCTTTTTCACCGCGTCATTCAGCAGCGCCAGCGCAGCCGTTGTGCCGTGGGTACCGCAGGTTTCCAGACCCATTGCCTCCAGAATCCGGGCCACGGAATCTCCCACTGCCGGAGTGGGTGCCAGAGACAGGTCCACGATGCCGAAGGGCACATTCAGACGGCGAGACGCCTCCTGCGCCACAAGCTGTCCCATACGGGTCACCTTGAATGCCGTTTTCTTGATGGTCTCCGCCACCTGATCAAAGGGTGCGTTGGGACCCAGCTCTTTCAGCGCATGGTACACCACGCCGGGACCGGAAACGCCCACGTTAATCACACATTCCGGCTCGCTGACGCCATGGAAGGCGCCTGCCATGAAGGGGTTATCCTCCACCGCATTGGCAAATACCACCAGTTTGGCGCAGCCGAAACCGCCCCGGTCTTTGGTCAGCTCTGCCGTTTCCTTAATGATTTGACCCATTCGCT
Source organism: uncultured Oscillospiraceae bacterium (assembly GCA_934527315.1). GTDB lineage: Bacteria > Bacillota > Clostridia > Oscillospirales > Oscillospiraceae > HGM13010. The sequence goes on along the minus strand of CAKTAK010000042.1, from coordinate 7,279 downwards.
GCACTGCGTCCATATTGATACCGGCCCGGGTGCTGCCCACGTTGACGCTGGAGCAGACCAGTTCCGTTTCCGCCAATGCCTGGGGAATGGAGTTGATGAGCACCAAATCGCCCTTGGTGCAGCCTTTCTGCACCAGAGCGGAAAAGCCGCCTACAAAGTTCACACCGCAGGTGTGTGCCGCCCGGTCCAATGCTTTGGCAATGGGCACATAGCTGTCCGTTTTGCAGCTGTCCGCCGCAATGGCCACCGGTGTGACGGAAATCCGCTTATTCACGATAGGAATTCCGTATTCTTTTTCGATGCTCTCGCCGGTTTTCACCAGATGCTCCGCCTGACGAGTCACCTTTTCATAAATTTTATCCGCGCAGGTCTGCACGTCTTCGCTGGCGCAGTCCCTGATGGAAATGCCCATGGTAATGGTCCGCACATCCAGATGCTGGTTGTCGATCATATTCAGGGTCTGCAGCATTTCATTTTGTGTCAGCATGGCAGATACCCCTTAAATTTTGTGCATGGCATTGAACAGGTCTTCCCGGTTCACGCGGATTTTCATTCCCATTTCTTCGCCCTTTTTGGAGAGATTTTCCACCAAATCGCCGAATTCCACAGTTGCCTGTGTTGTATCCACCAGCATAGACATGGTGAAGAATTCCTGCATGACCGTCTGATTGATGTCCAGAATGTTCACACCGAAAGAAGAAAGCAATACACAGATTTCCGCGATAATGCCCACCCGGTCTTTTCCGACCACCGTTACGATTGCTCGCATAATGTACCTCCCGAATTTTGCGGAATGAACCCGCAATATATTTTGCGAAATATCTTCCGCAAGCATAGGGAAAGTTTATCACATTGAGAGACCGGAATCAACGGCTGCGAAATCTTTTTTCGTTTTTTCGCACGGCGTATAATCCTTTTCCCCCTGCGCAAAATATTCCATGTCAAAATCATACAGGGAGGCGCGCTTATGAAACAACGCATTTTCTTTGCATCTACCGCAGCAGCCATGGCTGCATTTGTCTTTACGCTCTGCTTGCTGCCGGCTGCCGCCGGAGACACCGCCCCCGTGGCGGAAAATCTGGAGCTGACCACTTACCGCGGCGTCAGTGTGGGCGGAACCCTCGCCGCCACAGACCCGGAGGGGGATCCGCTGACTTACCGCATCACCACCGCCCCGGTGAAAGGCACCGTAGACCTGCAGCCGGAGGGCAGCTTTGTCTATACTCCCGGGGAGGGGAAACGGGGCAAGGACTATTTCGGCTATGTGGCGGAGGACCCGGAGGGGCATTGCTCTCAGGAGGCTACGGTCATCATTCAGATTACAAAAGCAAAAACCACGGTGCTCTATGGCGATATGGCGGGCAATCCCGGCTATGCCGATGCTGTTCGTCTGGCGGAGCGGGGCATTTTCACCGGTGAGAAAATCGGCAGTGGCTATGTATTTTCTCCCCAAACCACCGTCAGTCGGGGGGAATTTCTGTCCATGTGTATGGAGCTGACCGGACAGGAGATTCTCCAAGGTGCCGAAACCACGGGATTTTCCGATGACAGCGCCATTCCCCAGTGGCAAAAGCCTTATCTCGCCACCGCTTTGATGCACGGCACCGTCTCCGGCTATCCAAACGAGGAGGGCACCGCCTTTGCCGCCAACGCCCCCATTACCTGCACGGAAGCTGCCGTGATGCTGAACCGGATGCTGAATTTAACCGATGTGTCTGCCCCCAATGTCAGCGCTGAAATGCCGGTGTGGGCAGGGCAAGCCGTGGCAAATCTCAGCGCCTGCCGGATTTTGCCCCGGGGCTTTGTGCCCTCTGCCGCGCTGACGCGGGTGCAAGCCGCACAAATGCTCTCCGCCGGACTTGCTTTATTGGAATCCCATTAAATTTTCCCCATTCAATCCCGCTCCGGGGCCAAACGGCTCCGGAGTTTCTGTTTTCTTTCACAAAAATGCAGTCGCAAATCTATGGTATCTGACAAACCGGCCGTAGATGCAATTCCCTGCGGTTCGTGCTATAATGAAAGCGATTCCATTGCAAACCCCATTGAGAATCCGTTTTTTAGGAGGGAAACATATGAAAAAAGCAAGAAAATGGCTTTCTCTGCTCCTTGCGCTGCTGATGGTCATGAGTCTGATGACCACCGCATTTGCCGCAAACAGCAACGAAAGTCTGAAAGGGTCCGTTGTGATTCTGCATACCAATGACGTTCACGGTGCGATTGACGGATATGCCACCGTAGCCGCCTTGAAAAAGGACCTGCAATCCAAGGGCGCGGACGTGCTGCTCTTTGACGCAGGCGATTTTCTGCAGGGCAGCTCCGCGGTGAACAATTCTCGGGGACAAAGCGCCATTGACCTGATGAATGCCGTGGGTTATGACTTTGCCGTGCCCGGCAACCACGAATTTGATTACGGCTATGACCGTCTCACCGAGCTGGCTAAATCGGCCAAATTCCCCATTCTCACGTCCAATATGACCTATAAAAACAAGGCTGCCATGGACGGCACCAGGATTTTCACCACCTCCGGCGGGATCCGCATCGGCGTATTCGGTCTGACCACACCGGAGGCTGCCATCAAGGCACTGCCCGCAAACGTGGCCGATTTGGATTTCAAATCCACCAACGCGCTGTATGCCACCGCACAGGCGCAGGTGGACAGTCTGAATCGTCAGAACTGCAAGTACATCATTTGCGTGGCGCATCTGGGCATCGACAGCGAATCCGAAAACAACCGCTCCATTGACCTGCTGAACCATGTAAAGGGCATTGACGTTCTGATTGACGGACACTCCCACTCCACATTGGCGCAGATCCAAGCCGCAACCAACGAATACGGCAAGGTGGGCGACACCTATCTGACCTCCACCGGCAGCGAATTTGCCAACATCGGCAAGGTGACCATTGATGCAAAAGGCAATATCACCACGGAAAATCTGAAAACGTCTTCCGTTTCCGTCACCCCGGATATTACCGTAGCCGCCATGGTCAGCACCATTCAAAAGCAGGTGGAAGATGCTTACGGTCTGCCCTTTGCCATCAGCTCCGTCACTTTGGACGGCAGCAAGGACCCCGGTGTCCGAACCAAAGAAACCAATCTGGCGGATCTGATTACCGACGCGCTGCTGTGGTATGCCAAGCAGAATTCTCTGGTTTCTCTGCCCGATGACCACGTGATTTCTCTGATGAACGGCGGCGGAATCCGCGCCTCTGTTTCCGCAGGCGATGTCACCCGGAAGGATATCAATGACGTACTGCCCTTCGGCAATACCGTTTCCGTGATCTATGTCACCGGCGCGCAGCTGCTGGAGGCTCTGGAGGCATCTACCGCCTCTCTGCCCACCGCCATGGGCGCATTTCCTCAGGTAGCCGGCATGAAATACGTTGTAAACTCCGGCTTTGCCTATGATAAGGGGGATTTGTACCCCAATTCCACATACTATGCTCCCAAGAGCATCAACCGGGTTTCCGTCCTCTCCGTGAACGGAAAAGACTTCAAAACCGACGATGTCTATGCCGTGGTAACCAACAACTTTGTTGCCACCGGCGGAGACAGCTATTACATCTTCACCCAAGCCAAAAATGCCCGGGATACCGGTGCCAAACTGGACGAAGTGGTGATGGATTACATCAACACCGCGCTGGACGGAAAAATCTACGCAGCCAAGTATGAGAAAACCGGCGACCGGGTGACCGTGCTCACCACCCCGGCATTCCAAAATGTGAGCGTTTCCAAGCAGACCGTTACCTACAACGGCAAGGAAATGAAACTGAGCGCCTATGCCATTGACGGCTACAACTATTTCCAGATTCGGGACATTGCCGCAATGGTCAATGACTCCGACAGCCGTTTCTCCATTGAAACCTCCGGCAACCGCGTCATTGAATGCACCACCGGAAAATCCTATGCCGCGACGGGCAATGAAATGACCGCCCGGGGAGACGATTCCAACAGCTGCGCCCCCAGCCCGTGGATTCTCTCCGTGAACGGAACCGTGGTAAACTGCTCCATTTACAGTATGGGCGGCTATAACTACTTCCAGCTCCGGGATTTGGCCAGTGCCATCGGATTTGCCGTGGATTACAACGCGGAAACCAACACCGTTGCCATTACAGCCGACTGAGTTTTCCACAAACTTTCCCGAAATACGTCAAAACACCCTACGGAATTGCGGTTCCGCAGGGTGTTTTTGCATCGCGTTTTCTTTGATTTTCCACATTAAACGTCGAACTGTTTGGCAGAGGGGATATAGCTCTGACTGTACAGAATCACATGGTCGCCCTCCAACAGCACCAAGTCTCCCCGGGGAATCAGCATGGTGCCGTGGCGCTGCACCATAACGATAATCGTCTGACGGGAAATGTCCAGTTCCTGAATCTGCCTGCCGTTCCAAGCATTCTGCTTGCCCAGAATCAGCTCTTTCAGCTCGATGTGCTTGCTGTCTTTCAGCGCCTCCGCGCCCAAAATAATGGTGTCTCCGCTTTTCAAAACCACATCGCCCCGGGGTACCACATTCTCCTTTCCCCGGCGAATCATGGCCACAATCATTCCGTGCGGCAGGCACAAATCCTTGATTTCCCGGCCCACCCAAGTATCGTGTTTCCACAGTCTGACCTTGATGAACTGAATGTCCTCTTCCTCTGCGTATTCGCTGATGCGTTTCAGTCGGGAATACTGGTCCACAAAGCCTGCGGAAATAATACCGGTGGGGATTGCCACCATACCAACACCCAAAAAGGCGATGATGGTGCCAAACAGTTTTCCTAATGTTGTCACCGGGTAAATGTCACCGTATCCCACAGTCAGCAGGGTGGAAACCGACCACCAAATGCCGGAAAAGGCATTCCGGAAAACCTCCGGCTGCGCTTCATGCTCCAGGCTGTACATACACAAGCTGGACCCCAGCATCAGCACCAGCAAAATGAACACCGAGGACAGCAGCTGCTGTTTTTTACTGGTCAGAACCTCGGTAATGACGTTCAGCGAGTCATAATAGGCATTGATGCGGAACAGCCGGAAAATCCGAATCACCCGGAACATACGGAATGCCACGGCGCCGTCCGGGAAAAAGAACGGCAGGTAGTAGGGCAGGAAGGACAGCAAGTCCACCAAGCCCGTAAAGGAAACCATGTACAGCAGCAGACTTTTCAGTTCCCGCTCCGCCGGTCGCAGGAATCGGCAGCTGAGCAGGCGGAGCACATAGTCCACCGCAAAAAATGCCACGGTGAACGACTCAATTCCTTTCAGCATTGCGCCGTAGCGCAGGGACATGGCGTCAAACGTGTTCATCACCGTAACGGTCAGGTTCACCACCAAAATCAACGTGCTGAGCAGATCATAGCCCCGGCTGATCCAATCGTCCGCGGCACCCACTTCCACAATTTCAAACAAACGCTTTCGACGTTGCAGCCAAATTCTCGGTTGTTTCATGCAATCCTCCGGCGGAATGTTCCGCATTTCCTCAAAATGTGCGTTTTTTGTTTATTATACGCTCATTTCCGTGTATTTGCCAGACCGTTCCGGAAAAAGGGTCAAATCCTTTGAGAAGCTACCGAAAATCTTACGTTTTCATTCATACTTTGTTCACATTTCAAAAGTCAGTCCGCATATAATAGAGGAAATAACTGGGTTGAATTGGAGTGAGTCCTATGAATCATTTTCTGGATACGGTGGATACCATTCCCGACGGCTTTGGTTGGAGCTATTATTCCTCGGTGCATCTGGCATGGCTTGCCGGCTTTCTTTGCTTTGCCATGGGCAGCGCCGTGCTTTACCGCAGCCTCACAAGGGAAAAACGCACCGTCATGCAGCGGGTTTATGCCATTTTGCTGATTTGCGATGAACTGTTCAAGGATATCGGACTGCTCATCGGCGGAAATTTCCAGCCGGCATATTTGCCCCTGCATCTGTGCAGCATCAACATCTTTCTGATTGCCTATTTCGCATGGCACCCGAATGCCAAACTGGGCAATTTTCTGTACTCCATCTGTCTCCCCGCCGCCACCGCTGCCATGCTTTTCCCCACGTGGAATACCCTGCCGCCGGTGAATTTCATGGTATTCCACAGCTTTTCCGTTCATATTCTCTTAGCCACATTTCCCTTTATGCTCACCGTCGGCGGAGATATTCAGCCGAATTTGAAACAAGTGCCCGCCTGCGTGGTAATTCTGTGCTTTCTCGCCATTCCGGCAGTCATTGCCAACCATTTCTGGGGCACCAACTTCATGTTCTTGTCCTATGTGCTGCCGGGCAATCCCCTCTACCCCTTCCAAGTGCTCTGGGGCAATTATTTATTCGGAATTCCCGTTCTGATTGTCCTTGTGGTATTCCTCATGTATGGTCCTCGTTGGGTCTGGAGGCATCTGCGCAGCCGTCTCTCCTCGGCAAATCTCGTTAAAAAATAATCATCATTGACAAATGGACCCACTCCATGTATAGTATGCTTTACAGATGTCTTGACACCTGTAAAGCATATTTATTTTGAGAGGAATGAATCCGTTTCTATGAAAGAGTTTCTGGCAAGAAAAAATATCGAGATTTCCCTGCGGCGCTACGGCATTGACGCACTGGGCGCTATGGCGCAGGGCCTTTTCTGCTCTCTGCTCATCGGTACCATTATCAAAACCTTGGGCCAGCAGCTGGGCATTCAGTATCTGATTGACATCGGCGCCTACGCAATGACCGTTTCCGGTCCTGCCATGGCTGTGGCCATCGGTTATGCGCTGAAAGCAGACCCCATGGTGCTATTTTCTCTGGTTGCCGTCGGTTGGGCTGCCAACGCCGAGGGCGGCGCCGGCGGACCTTTGGCCGTTCTGATCATTGCCATCATTGCTGCGGAATGCGGCAAAGCCGTTTCCAAAGAAACGAAAATTGATATTCTGGTGACCCCCGCCGTGACCATTGTCATCGGTGTTGCTCTGGCAAAATGGATTGCTCCCGCCATTGGCAGCGGCGCCATGAAAGTGGGCGACCTGATTATGTGGGCAACGGACCTGCAGCCGTTCTGGATGGGCATCTTCGTGTCCGTCATGGTGGGTATTGCGCTGACTCTGCCCATTTCTTCCGCCGCAATCTGCGCCTCTCTGGGTCTGGTTGGTCTGGCCGGCGGCGCTGCTGTGGCAGGTTGCTGCGCACAGATGGTCGGCTTTGCGGTGCTGTCCTTCCGGGAGAATAAGTGGGGCGGCCTGGTCTCCCAGGGCCTGGGTACCTCCATGCTCCAGATGGGCAACATCGTCCGGAATCCCCGGGTGTGGATCGCGCCCATTGTCACCTCGGCCATCA
>CAKTAK010000041.1:0-15343 GCA_934527315.1 uncultured Oscillospiraceae bacterium | reverse complement strand
TTGCATGGGTCTGATTGTGGAAATCAATATAGTCATAGACTTCGTTGAGTTGCCGCATCAGGGAACCGGAAAACTCCCGGCGATCCTTAAACACACTTTGATCAGTTCCTTCAAATACCGCCGCCTTGATGGTATGGGGGCACTGCTCGGACAGGAGCAGCCCCAGATTTGTATAGACTCCATCTGCGGAAACGATTTTGAGCGTTTGCATTTGCGGCTGTCCAAAGGCAACATTCCGTTTTTCAAATTCCTTTTTTGTCGCCTCAAAGGTTAATGTTTGATTGATAGACCGCATATTCTCAAAGCTATCCCCATCAGTTTCCTTAATCATCTGTCGAATAGCCGTATCCGTTGCCGGGACAGAAGAATAACCCTGCCGCACATAGACACCCTCGGGCCGCAGCCCTTTTTTGGCAAGATAATAAGGTCTGTTTGTGCCGCGTTGGATGTCAACTGCCACAACCGCTTTTCCCTCACAATCCAGCGTTTCATAGTGAATGAACATGGTGACATCCGGCTTTATAGCATCCCGCACCATATTGGAGATCTGCAAGGCGCATTCATCAGCGTTCTCAACGCCCAGCACCGTGCTATCGTCCGCCACACCCACATAGACGGTGCCGCCGTCACAGTTTGCAAAAGCAATGATCTCTTTTTTGATGTCATCCAGCGCCATGGATTTTAACTCTACTGTTTCCGTTTCCTGAAATCTCATTCTACTCACCTCTCAGCTTTATTCTGCTCATATTCTAATCATTCTAATCATTTTTGTCAACCATCTTGATTAGAATAGCAAGAAATAGAGATATGGAAGAATACCGGCATGGGGAGTTGCCCGCAAGGAACGGTGATAATTCCCCCAAACCAAATTATTTACAGAAAAGGGATAGAATTGCATTGCACGATTTGCTATACTGTTGCCGAAATTGGAGAAAGGCAGGCTGCATAGTATGGACTACACGGAAATGATTGATTTCAACGAAAAAGTCGGATTCATCTGTGATATGGACGGTGTGATTTACCACGGAAATCGGGTGCTGCCCGGCGTGGCGGAATTCATTCAATGGCTGCAGGACGAGCAGAAAGAATATCTCTTTCTGACCAACAACAGCGGGTATACTCCCAAAGAGCTGAACCAAAAGCTGGCCCGCATGGGATTGAATGTGCCGGAAGAGCACTTTTATACCAGTGCATTGGCCACAGCCGCATTTCTAAAAGAGCAGGCCCCGGGATGCTCCGTTTTCGTCATCGGCGAGGCAGGATTGCTGAACGCGCTGTATGATGCCGGAATTACCATGAACGATGTGAACCCGGATTATGTGGTCGTGGGCGAGGGCCGCGCCTATTCTCTGGAAACGCTGACCAAAGCCACCAATCTGGTACTGGGCGGTGCCAAGCTCATCGGTGCCAACTCCGATGTTTCCGGTCCCATCGAAAACGGCATTGCCCCCGCTTGCCGCGCGCTGATTGCCCCCATTGAAATGGCCACCGGCACCCAAGCCTATTTCTGCGGCAAGCCCAATCCTCTGATGATGCGCACCGGTCTGCGGATGCTCCACTGCCACTCCGCCGATGCCGTGATGGTGGGCGACCGCATGGACACCGATGTGATTTCCGGCATGGAAAGCGGCATGAGCACGGTTTTGGTGCTTTCCGGCGTCTCCACCCGGGAAACGCTGAAAACTTTTGCCTATCGGCCGAATATGGTTCTGGACGGCGTGGGCGATATTGTGACCTTGGCGCGGAGCAAAAAATAAACCGCTCCTTCGGTAAATATGGACAGCACCCCATTGTCGGACAAGTATGGCAAACTACTTGGTACCAACAATGGGGTGCTTTTCTACGCGAAAATTGCCGGGCGAATGCCGTTCCGAAAAGCGAACGGTGACTTGACTTATTGACTACCGCCACATATAATTGTTGCGCATTGAAAGAAAATTTACACTTTAAAAAGAAAACGGACAGCAGTGGTGGAATAGAATCATGTCAAACGATGAGTATTTAATCACAGACGCGCCTTTGAAAGCGCTGACAGTTTTTGCAATGCCGATGATTCTCGGCAGCTTTTTTCAGCAAGTATATAATATGGCGGACTCCATCATTGTGGGGCAATTTGTGGGTTCCTCCGCACTGGCGGCAGTCGGTGCCTGCGCAGCGCTGACCAATGTTTTCATTTGCATCGCGCTGGGTGCCGGCGTGGGTGCCGGTGTGCTGGTGAGCCGCTATTTCGGCGCCAGAGAGTATGGAAAAATGAAAACCATTGTGTCAACGTCCCTGCTCAGTTTTTTGATTCTGAGCATTGTCCTCGGCGTTTTTGGCTTATGCTTTTCCCGCCCCATGATGCGGGGCTTGCAAACCCCTCCCGATATTCTGGACGAGGCAGTGCTGTACCTGCGGGTCTATTTTGCAGGCTTTCCGTTCTTGTTTATGTATAACATTCTCTCCACCATGTTCACTTCCATTGGGGAATCAAGAATTCCCTTGGCACTTCTGATTTTTTCCTCTGTCCTGAATATTTTCATGGACCTTTGGATGGTTGCCGGGCTTGGTCTGGGCGTGTTCGGCGCCGCTCTTGCCACCTTGATTGCCCAAGGCATTTCCGCCGTGTTTTCCCTTTTGATTTTTCTTCATCGGATGCGGCGGTATGAGAGCCCCTTTCAACGATTCGACTGGCGGGAGCTGCAATCCATGCTGCAAATTGCCGTGCCGTCCATTCTTCAGCAGTCTACGGTGTCCATCGGTATGCTGATTGTGCAGGCCGTTGTCAATCCCTTCGGCACGCAGGCGCTGGCAGGCTATTCAGCAACAATGCGGGTAGAGAATGTGTTCTCATTGATTTTTGTCTCCATCGGCAACGCAGTTTCCCCGTTTGTTTCCCAGAACTTGGGTGCAAACAAACCGCAGCGTATCAAAAAAGGCTACCGCGCCGCATTGCTGTTGGACGTATGCTTTGCAATCCTTGCCTTTATCGTCATTGAAACGCTGCACGCCCAAATTTCTTCCCTATTCCTTGGCAAAGACGGAACCCCCTTGGCGTATCAGGTCTCCGGGGATTATATGCGATGGTTGGGTTATTTCTTTATCTTTATGGGCATCAAAATGGCCACCGACGGTGTTCTTCGCGGTTTGGGAATCATGCGTCCCTTCCTCGTCGCGAATATGGTGAACCTGGCGATTCGCTTGTCCGTTGCTTTGATTTTCGCACCGCGTTTCGGCATTGCATTTGTCTGGCTTGCCGTGCCCGCCGGTTGGCTTGCGAACTTTTTAGTCTCCTATGCAGCGCTCCGAAAATCATGGCCGGATGAGACCGTGATGTCTGCGCAAGAATCGAAATAAAATTCAAGCAAAAAGGGCTTGCCGTCTGCAATGTACAGACCGCAAGCCCTTTCCATATCTTTTATAAGCTTTCCTGCAACGGCGATTTCACGGCACGATTTCCAGCCAGTAGCCGTCTGGGTCCTGAATGAAATAGATGCCCATCTCTTTGTTTTCAAAACAAATGCAGCCCATCTCCGCATGCTTTTTGTGAGCGCCCTCAAAGTCATCGGTGTGAAATGCCAGATGGAATTCACATTCGCCCAAATTATACGGCTGGGGGTGGTCTTTCAGCCAAGTCAGCTCCAGCTCAAAATCGCTCTCATCGTTGCTCAAATACGCAATGATGAAATTGTCGGTGGTTTTCCGTCTCACTTCGTGCAAATCCAGGGCTTTGTTATAGAACTGAATGGAACGGTCCAAGTCCGATACATTGTAATTTTCATGAATCATTTTAAATTTCATGGCGTTTCTCCTTTTTTGCCATTATTGTACCATCGCTTGATAAGGGCAAACGCGGTTTTGACAGGCGGAAATGCGCTCATACTTCGTCAAGCCCCTTGACAATACGGCAGTATTCCCTGCGGGTCTTTTCTCGTCTGAACACATTTCCGCTCTGGCAAAACTGTTTCGCACCTGACAGCGATGGATTTTCGAGTGATTTTTGTTTTTTTAGATGCAGGCGGGCTGGCGCCCGCCAAAGCGAAAAGGGCAAAAAGCGCCGAAAAGGCGCGCTGTCAAGCGTGTCTGCCCTTATCAAGCGATGGTATATTCTTACATTAAATTTGTAAAGTGCCGGAGAAAAAACAACGGGTACCCGGCATGCACCGGATACCCGTTATTTCGTTACCAACCCTAAACGGCATCTGAACGATGCACAAAGGAATCCGTGTATTGCGGACTTACTTTACTTCTTTGCCCAGAACACCGCGGTCGAAACGGCTGTCGGTGCGCTGTTTCAGATAGCCCAGAGCCTCTTCGATGCAGGCAACTGCCTTCTCGTTCTCTTCGCAGGGGAAAGGACCGGTCTGGAAACCTTTCAGACGGTCGCGAACGATTTCCAACAAGTCATCATCACGCAGACCATTGGGCAGGTCAACACCGCCGCGGGCGCCCTGCTGGAAGCGGATATAACCCATGATCATTTTGTCATTGGAATCCATAACGGTGTAGAAATGGTTCGCACCGCTGTGGTCGGCATTGTCGGTTGCATAGACGTGGTCCAGCAGATGCTCTTTCTGAATGGTATCGAGTTTACGCATAATGAATCTTCCTTTCTCAATCTACCGTTTTGTGTCAAATCTGACAAAAATATATATTTGCTTCGCTTATCGGTTGTATGAATTATACCACTTTCAAACGTCGATTGCAATAGGAAACGTCTATTGTCAAAAAAGAATCGAGAGGTTTTCAGCCCTCTCGATTCCAATGCAAAATTCAATTTTTCTTTCGGATATGGTGCTGCTGCAAGAATTTTCCAATCATTCCGCCGCAATCTGCATACAACCGAACGCAGGGGATTTTTCCCCGTCTTCCGCCGCCGAAAAGTTTATTGATTAACACAGTGAAAATTTACTTTTCTTTCACCGTTACCAACACCCGGCTGACCCGTCGGCCGTCCATTTCCAGAACTTTCAGATTGATGTTTTCGAAGTCGAAGGAATCGCCCTCTTTGGGGAACGAGCCGTACATCTCCGTGGTCCAGCCGCCCACCGTAGCACTCTCGGCCTCCAAATCGTCTTCTTTCCAATCCATTAACTCGATGAAATCGGACATTTGCATATCGCCGTCCAGCTCGTAAACGCCTTTGCCCCGCTCCACGACCTCGTCTTCCTCAACGATGTCGTTCTCGTCCCAAATCTCGCCTACCAGCTGCTCCATAATGTCCTCAATGGTCACAACGCCCAGTGTGCCGCCGTACTCGTCGGTCACAATGGCAAGATGCTGCTTTGCTGCCCGCAGCTCATTCAGCGCCGCCGGCAATTTGGTGGTCTTATACACATAAATCGGACGGCTGAGCAGCTCGCGAATGTTCAGCCGGTCCGCCTCGGTCAGACTGCGGTAGAACTTATTCAGATACAGAACGCCGATGACGTTGTCAATGCTGTCTTCATACACCGGGAGTCTGGAAAAGGTGCTGTTTTCCACTTCTTCCAGAATGGTTTCCCAATCATCGTCCGCGTCCAGCGCCGCAATATCCACACGAGCCGTCATCACTTCGCTGACCCGCACATCGGAGAAATCCAATGCCGCCTGCACCAGCTCCGAGCGGTCCTCGTCAATGACATTCTCGTCCTCGGCAGTTTCAATCAGAGACTGCAGTTCCTGATGCGCCTCTTCCTCGTCCAGCTCGCTTTTCTCCTTCGGCAGGACCTTCATCACCAGATTGATCAGCCCCACCACAATCAGAATGGCGGGTTTCAGAACAATCGTCAAAAAGCGCACGGGATAGCAGAAAATGCGCACCAGCCTGCTGGCATTTTTCTTTGCAACGATTTTGGGCACGGTCTCGCCGAAAATGATAACGACCACCGTCACCACTGCGGTTGCCAGCCACGTCCACTCTTCTCCGGCAATGAGGATCGCCACCACAGAGCCCAGAGAAGACAGTGCAATGTTCACCAGATTGTTGCCAATCAGAATGGCAGACAGTGCATCGTCAAATTTCTCTTCCACCCGCATGGCAAGCTTTGCGCCCCGGACATCGTCCTCCGCCATGCTCTCCAGACGCATTTTGTTCACTGCGGAAAAGGACATCTCCGACGCAGAGAAAAAAGCGGACAGTGCCACCATCACAACCATTGCTACAATATAACCGGTCATGCGTCCTCACCTCCCGCAGCATTGCCCGCACCGGGCATGGTCAGACAAATCTGAACAATGCGGTTTGCCTGCATCCGGGCCACAGAAACACTCAGCGCCTCGTATGTAAAGGACTCGCCCACCTTGGGCACATGGCCGAACTGCTCGAAAGCCCATTCACTGGCCCGCTTGTATTCCAGGTCCTCGTCCTCTTCCAGTTCCTCGTAGTCCATTCGCTCGAAAATCTCGCCCACGGTCATATCTGCGCTGGCCAGATACCGGCCCTTGCCCAGCTCCGTAAACTCTTCCACCACGATGTCCTCTTCGTCCCAGATTTCGCCCACCAGCTCTTCCAGAACGTCTTCCACGGTGACAATGCCTCGGGTTCCGCCGAAATCGTCCAGCACAATGGCCATGGACAGCTTTTTCTCCCGGATATCCTCAATCAGATCTGCCACCTTCATGCTGTAATGAATGAAGAACGGCTCATCTAACAAGCTCCGCAAATCCGGGTGCTTGTCTTTCCGGTAAGCCCGGAGATACTTCCGCAGCTGCACGGTGCCGATGATATGATCCGTTGTCTCCTCATACACCGGGTACCGGCTGTGGCGGTGATTTTTCAGATACTCCACGATTTTCTCCGGGTCCTCGGTCACGTCAATGGCCTCTAAGTCCACCCGAGCCGTGAGGATACTGTCCACCGTAATGTCGCCGAATTCCAATGCGGAGCTAATCAGCTCGCCCTGGTCCTCATTCAGCGCACCGCCGTCGGTCATATCTTCAATGATATCGTACAGCTCATCTTCCGTAACGGACACTTCTTCTCCCGGACCGGAAAGCCTTGCCGCTGCCTGCCCGATTTTCGTCAGAACATAGGAAATCGGTGTAAAAATACGCATAAAAAAGCACAGTGATCCGGCGGTCGCCAATGCCAACCGCTCACTGTACCGTTTCGCTATGCTTTTCGGCAGCATTTCGCCCAGAAAGAACACCGCAATGGTGGTCACGATGGTGCCCACTGTAACGGCAGAAATGCCCCAACGTCTTGTTACAAGCACCGTCACCATAGACGCAATCGTCAAATGCACGATATTCGTCCCGATGAGAATGGTCGTAACCGCTTTATCGAAATTGTCCAGAATGTGCAGAGCCTTTTCTGCGCGGGCGTCGCCCCGCTCCACACCGGCTTTGATTTTAATCTTGCTCACCGATGCAAAGGCCGTTTCCGCCACCGCAAAATACGCAGCGAAAAAGAACAGCACAACAATAATCAACCCTGACAATCGACTGCCATCATCCATGAAGGATATTCACGCTCCTCGTTTGTTTTCACAGAATTTTTTACCTTATAAAATATGCAGGTAAATTGTGAAGTAGTATATCATAGTCCCAAAAATCTGTCAAATCATCTCTGCGTCCAAAAAGAGCCGAAAATTCAACCATTTCTGCCGATTTCAGCGTCGTTTTGTGGTTTTTCACGGCTCTATTCTCCAAAATGAGAATCATTCCATCAAAAAATACGTCTTTTTTTGAAAAAAGAACGCAAAAAGCAGGATTTTGAATTGCATATCCCCATAGTTTTTGATAAGATAGGCTTTACGCGTGTTGCGTGGAAAGAGAGAGAACTATTACTATGAAAGACTTTGAACCTGAACTATTTCGGTCCTTGCGGCAATATTCCAAGGACCAGTTTGTAAAGGACCTGATTTCCGGTATCATCGTGGCAATCATCGCCCTGCCCCTATCCATCGCGTTGGCATTGGCCTCCGGCGTGGGTCCGGAGCAGGGTCTCTACACGGCCATTGTGGCGGGCTTTATCATCTCCTTCTTCGGTGGAAGTAAGGTACAGATTGCCGGCCCCACCGCCGCCTTCGCCTCCATCGTGGCGGGTATCGTTGCGAAAAACGGTATGGACGGTCTTGCTGTGGCCACCATTATGGCCGGTATCATGCTGATTCTCATGGGCTTGCTGCACATGGGCAGTATGATTAAATACATTCCCTATACCATTACCACCGGTTTTACCGCCGGTATCGCCGTTACCATTGTCATCGGTCAGCTGAAGGACTTCATGGGTCTGACCTTCCAACATGCCCCCGTGGAAACCATGGAAAAGCTGAAAGAAGTGGCAGCCTGCATCGGCACATTTAATGGTATGGCCGTGGTCATCGGATTGGTTTCTCTTGCCATTCTCATTGTCCTACCCCGTTTTCTCCCCCGGGTGCCCCCTTCCCTCATCGCCGTCATTGTGTGCGCCGCTCTGGTCAAGGGTCTGAAACTGCCGGTCAATACCATCGGCGACTTGTACACCATTTCCAGCGCTTTGCCCAGCTTCCACATGCCCAGCTTTAGTTTCCAGCTGGTGCAGACCGTGCTGCCCGACGCATTTACCATTGCCATTCTGGCAGCCATTGAATCTCTGCTCAGCGCCGTGGTGGCCGATGAAATGATTGGCGCCCGCCACAACTCCAATATGGAGCTGGTAGCACAGGGTCTGGGCAACACCTGCTCGGCACTGTTCGGCGGTATCCCCGCCACCGGCGCCATTGCCCGTACCGCAGCCAACATCAAAAACGGCGGCCGCACCCCCATTGCCGGCATGGTTCACGCTGTGGTTCTGATGCTGATTCTGGTGCTGCTCATGCCCTACGCCGCACTGATTCCCATGCCCACCATCGCAGCCATTCTGTTCATTGTGGCATACAACATGAGCGGTTGGCGGGCCTGCGCAAAAATTCTGAAAACCTCTCCCAAAAGCGATTCCGCAGTTTTCCTGCTGACGTTCTTTCTGACCGTGGTGTTCGACCTGGTGGTTGCCATCGCCGTCGGTCTGACCCTTGCCTGCCTGCTGTTTATGCGCCGCATGGCCAACGTGGCAGACATCAAGGAATGGGATTACGTGGAAATTACCGATGACCCGGACGGCCGTCTGAAACCCGTTCCCGCCCACGTGATGGTCTTTGAGATTACCGGCCCTATGTTCTTCGGTATGGCGGACAAAATTCCCAATATGGCCGATGCAGACCCCGCAAAGCGCGTTCTGGTGCTGCGTATGCGCAGCGTTCCCGCTGTGGATACCACTGCCATGAACGGTCTGCACAAGCTGTGGGAGGAATGCAACCGCCATAATATTCAAATGGTGTTCTCCCATGTGAACGAGCAGCCCATGTCTGTATTCCGGAAAGCCGGTTTCGTGGAGGAAGTGGGCGAGGAATTCTTCCAGCCGAATATTGATGCCGCTTTGGAAAAAGCCGAGACCCTCTAAAATTGGAATTTTTTCAAGTCTGAAATTTCACAAAATTTATAGTCCTAATTTAGTATCTTTGTCAATTGTCTAACGCTCCCTTCTGTGCTATCATTGTCACATTGACATGTGCAACATGCACAGAAGGGAGTTTTATTATGGATGAATTGAAAGTTTTGATGGCCAAAGAAGCCATCCGCGACCAGATTTACGTTTACTGCCGGGCTCTGGACCGGATCGACAACGAGCTGGGTTACACTGTTTTTTCCGAAGACTCTAAAGTAGATTACGGCCCCACCTACAAGGGAACCGGCCGTGGTTTCATCGACATGATGCTGAATATGCACCGCACCATGGTGTCTACTCACCACGTGATGTCCAACATTCTCATCAAGCTGAATGACGACTGCACCAAGGCTGCCAGCGAGACTTACATGTACGCAGGCTGCAAGTACAAAAACAAAGCAGGCGAAGCAAGCTTTACCGTTGAGGCACGTTGCCGCGACATTGATAAGTGGGAACTGCGCGACGGCAAGTGGGTTATCGTTGAGCGTGTGGTTGCCGGCGACAACACCTTCATGGTCACTCCTCGTTACTTTGACGATTACAACGGCGGCCGCGACAAGGTTCGTGATGTCTCCTACGACTTCTTCGATTCTATCAAGTAAGTTTCTGATTTTTCTTCCATTGGATATAAAATCTTCTAACAACAAAAATCTGAGCAACGCAACTGTTGCTCAGATTTTTTGTCCTTTATTTCGGATTCCTGATCTGCTCTTTCTCCCCCGGCTCGCCTTTCCGTTTCCAATGGATACGCTGCGTTTGTCCGCAGAATCCCTAAAAAATACAGAAAACCCCTTGCCGAACGGCAAGGGGTTTTCCGCTTAGGAAATGGGAAAAATTTGAAAGAAAGAAGGGGGATAGCTTATTTAGTGACTGCCAAAACTTCCACTTCGCACTTTACGCCCTTGGGCAGGTCTTTCACTGCCACGCAGGAGCGAGCGGGCTTTCCGGTGAAGTACTCAGCATACACAGCGTTGAATGCTGCGAAGTCGCTGATATCAGCCAGGAAGCAAGTGGTTTTGATGACATCTTCGCAGGTCAGACCTGCTGCAGTCAGGATGCCTTTTACGTTTTCGCAAGCCTGTTTTGCCTGCTCTTCAATGGTGGTGCCCACGACTTCACCGGTAACCGGGCTCAGGGGAACCTGACCAGATGCGAACAGAAAACCGTTGGCTTCGATAGCCTGGGAATAAGGGCCAATTGCTGCGGGTGCGTTTTCCGTGCTGATGTATTTCATTTGAATGTACTTCCTTTCTTGCTCACAAAGGGGCTTTTAAAATATTCAGAATTAGGCGTTTGCCTTTTTCTTGCCGGTAATAGCGTCCATCAGAACTGCGATAGCGCCGTCGCCGGTGACGTTGCAAGCAGTGCCGAAGGAGTCCTGAGCGATGTACAGAGCGATCATCAGACCCTGCATGTCTGCGTCAAAGCCCAGCATGGACTCCAGAATACCCAGAGCTGCCATAACAGCGCCGCCGGGCACGCCGGGAGCCGCGACCATGGTCACGCCCAGCATCAGGATGAAGGGGAACATAGCGCCGAAGGTCACATCCTGACCCAGCATCATCATAACAGCGATGGAGCAGCTAGTCAAGGTAATTGTGGAGCCGGACAGGTGAATGGTTGCGCACAGGGGGCAAACGAACTCAGCCATAGCGTCGGACACGCCGTTTTTCTTTGCGCAATCGGTGGTAACAGGAATGGTAGCTGCGGAGGACTGGGTACCAATAGCGGTCAGGTAAGCGGGAATCATGTTCTTCAGCAGAGCGAAGGGATTCTTCTTAGCTGCAGTACCTGCGATGGTGTACTGGATAATCAGAATGACGAAGTGCAGAACCAAAACCACAGCGAACACTTTGATGAAGGAGCTCAGCAGCTGCATCATGGTGCCTGCGTAGGTCAGCTTTGCGAAAATGCCGTAAACGTGGATGGGCAGCAGGGGGATGATAACGCTCTCAACCAGCTTGGTGATGATGCCGGAGAAGTCGTTGATGACCTTGTGCAGACCGTCAGCGTGAGTCACAGCAATGCCCAGACCCAGAATGAAGGAAATCAGCAGAGCGGACATAACGCCCATGATAGCGGGCATCTCAACGGTGAACAAGCTGGCCATAGCGGTCTCTTCTGCGTTCTCAGCGTTGGTGATGAACATGCCTGCGTCCACCAGATGGGGGAACAGAGCCTTGTCCACGCCGAATGCCAGAGAGCCGGCAATCACAGTGGACACATAAGCGATACCTGCGCACAGTGCCAGAGTTTTACCTGCGCCGTCGCCCAAGTCAGCAATACCGGGAACGACGAAGCCAATGATGATCAGGGGAATGCAGAAGCCGAGGAAGTTGCCGAAGATGCTGTTGTAAGTAGCGCCGATCTGGATAATGACTTTACCGAAGTCACCCATCATGTGTGCTACGTTACCGATGATCAAACCCAGTGCAATGGCGATGATCAGTTTCGGCAGCAAGCCGAGTTTCTTTTTCTGTTTCTCCATACCTTTTTGTTCTCAGACCCTCCTTGGTCCGAGAGCCTCCTTTTCTTATTTTATTTGGTACTTCTATATAATCCCGAAGGATTTATATTCTAAATCAGAGCAGCTCGTAGCCGGCAGCGGTCATGGAATCGTGCAGCTTTTTCACGTGCTCGGCATTGCGGGTCTCCAGAACCAGAGACACCACGCAGGTGTTCACGTCAGCAGCCTTATCCTCACGCTTGTGGACAATGCTCATGATGTTTGCGCCGTTTTCTGCAATCAGCTGCAGCAGACGGTTCAGCTGGCCGGGCTTGTCGCTAACCTTGGTCTGAACCTCAACGATACGGCCGGTCTTAATCATACCCTTGGTGATGATACGGTTCAGAGTGGTCACGTCCACGTTACCGCCGGAAACCACGCAAACGGTCTTCTTGCTCATATCCACCTTGTTGTACAGGCAAGCAGCCACGGGAGTAGCGCCGGCGCCCTCTGCCACGGTCTTGCTCTTCTCCAGCAGGGTCAGAATTGCTGCGCAGATTTCGTCCTCGCTGACGGTGACGACCTCGTCCACGTACTTCTCAACCAGCTCGAAGGTCAGGTTGCCCGGGGTCAGAACATGGATACCGTCGGCAATGGTGTTGCCGTCGGGAACGGTCACAATCTTGCCGGCTTTCCAGGACTCGTACATGGAAGGCACGGTTGCTGCCTGCACACCGATGACTTTGCAATCGGGTTTCAGCTGCTTAATGGTGTAAGCCACGCCGGAAATCAGTCCGCCGCCGCCGATGGGCACAACGACCTGCTCCACTTCGGGCAGCTGCTCCAGAATTTCCAGAGCGATGGTACCCTGACCGGCAATCACGTACTCATCATTGAAGGGGTGGGCAAAGGTGTAGCCCTTTTCCTTGGTCAGACGCTCAGCCTCCCGAGCAGCGTCATCATACACGCCGTCTACCAGAACCACTTCTGCGCCAAAGCCCTTGGTTGCTTCCACTTTTGCCAGAGGAGCGCCTGCGGGCATGCAGATGACGGACTTAATGCCGTTCTTGGTTGCGGACAGAGCCACGCCCTGTGCATGGTTGCCTGCGGAGCAAGCAATCACGCCGCGGGACTTCTCTTCGTCCGTCAGGCTGCTGATTTTATTGAATGCGCCGCGCAGCTTGAAAGAACCGGTCAGCTGCAGGTTCTCGGATTTAATGAACACGTTCTCGCCGATAGCGGGAGCCGGGTTCAGCGGGGTCAGACGAGCGACCTCTTTCAGTTTCTTTTGTGCGTCATACACCATATCCAGTGTCAACATGGTTTCATTCCTCCATCTTTCCAAAGACTTTTTCTGTAAGTTTTCTACCAGTGGGCGTTGCGGCCAAGCCGCCACGCGCTGTTTCCTTGAGATCGGGGTGCATGCTGTCCCCCACTTTTTTCATCGCCCAAATGACTTCGTCCGCCGGAATCTTGCTTTCGATACCGGCCAGAGCCATTTCCGCAGCGGTGAAGGCATTGGCGGTTCCCATTGCGTTGCGCTTGATGCAGGGAATTTCCACCAGACCGGCCACCGGGTCGCACACCAAGCCCAGCACATTTTTCAGTGCGATGGCCGTTGCGTGTTCCACCATTGCCGGGGTGCCGCCGTTCAGTTCCACCAATGCTGCCGCAGCCATTGCGCTGGCCGCGCCGCATTCTGCCTGGCAGCCGCCCTCGGCGCCGGCAATGGTGGCATTTCTTGCAATGACCATGCCCACGGCAGAGGCCGTAAACAGCGCCATCACAACCTGCTCTTCCGGAATGGAACGCTCTTCCATCACCGTCAGCAGGCAAGCCGGAAGAATTCCGCAGCTGCCCGCGGTGGGAGCAGCCACAATCCGGCCCATGCATGCGTTCGTTTCAGAAACCGCAATGGCCTTCGTCAGTGCGCCCACAAAGGTGGGACCCACCAGACTGTTGTCCTTCCGCTGACTCATTTTCCATGCGTCGCCGCCGGTGAGTCCGCTGGTGGACTTCAGGTCCTTTTCCAAACCTGCCGCAACGGATTCCTCCATCACGCGCAGACTTTTGGTCATGCGTTTCATCACTTCGTCCGTTGTTGTTTCCAGTTCCTTTGCCTCATCCTGCAAAAGCAGCTGGCTCAGAGAAACGCCCTGTTCCTGCGCCCGCAGGACCAAAGCATGAAGAGAATCGTATTTCATGTCAAATCTCCTTAAATCGCCGGCAGCACGATAGAATCGTACACATTGGGGAAACAGCGAATCTGTTCATTGATTGCGCTGTCCATGGTGCCGTCAATTTCGATCACCATCACAGCCACGCCGCCCTTAATGCCCCGGCGGAGTTCAAACTTTCCGATATTTACGCCCCGACGAGCCATAATATTCGTTACGTCTGAAATCATACCCGGTGTGTCCAGATGATACACCAATATCGTAGTCGCGTCGCCGGAAATATCCACCGCGGTGCCGTTGATGCGTCGGATACTGATTCGTCCGCCGCCCAAAGACGCGCCTTCCACTTCCTGGCTCCGACCGCTTGCTCCGGAGATTTTCAGCAACACCGTGTTGGGGTGTGCGTCGTCGATTTGAATGGTGTGGAACCGGAAGTCCATACCGGCCTGCTTGGCCAGCTCCAGACTGTTCCGAATCCGCAAATCATCGGTGTCCATGCCCATCAGTCCCGCAACCACAGCCTTGTCCGTTCCGTGGCCCTGATACGTCTGCGCAAAGGAACCGCTGAAATAGATATCTGCCTTTGTGACCGGTTCGCCCAGAATGGCCTGTGCGTACTTTCCGATTCGCACGGCACCGGCGGTATGCGAGCTGGAAGGGCCGACCATAATCGGTCCGATAATATCAAATGCATCCATGCAAAGACACTCCTGTCTCGTAGATTACCTTTCAGGCATTTAGTAGTATATCAAATTCGTTTTCCTTGTACAATTCACATTTCCGCCAAATTTGTCTTCTCACAGTGGACAACATGACGAATTACATTCATTTTGTTTCTCTTCAACGAACGTTTTTCAATTTTTGTAGGGAAAACGGTGCAAAAAACTTGAAATTGGTAAAAACATACTGCTAATTAGTGCATTTCCCGTTTATTTTTCTCATTTTGCCGTGAAAAATTCGGTTTTTTCAAGATTTTATTTCGTTTTCCCATGCATTTTTGCAGAAAAAGTTTAATTTATGGTTCCTATGAAAGAATTTTGTTTGAATAGTGTGTTTATACCAAAGACATTTGGTTTCTCACATCAGAATCTGACGCAGAAAGTACAAAATCAGCATGTGTACAGGGTAAAAAGCGTAGCATGCGTACTGCACCGGTTTGCTGTGATAGCCCTGCTTTCCGTTGTACATCCAGATGGGAATCAGAGACAAAACAGCCAGTCCCTGCTGCGGAATGATGAAGGTCTGTCCGAACAGATGCAAGGTCAGCTCCAGGCTGCCCATGTAAATGCCGTG
>CAKTAK010000040.1:0-15757 GCA_934527315.1 uncultured Oscillospiraceae bacterium | reverse complement strand
TCTCTGACCGGGCGTGTGGTTGTCAATGCCCCGGATGACGATGTGACGTTAGTCTTGAATCATGCAGAGATTTGCTGCTCGGATAACTGCCCGCTTTATCTGAAAAGCGCAGATTCTGCTGTGATTTATCTCCCCGATGGCACCGAAAACACCTTAACAGACGGCACGGCATATCAAACCGGGGAAGAGGAACCGGACGCTTGTCTGTTTTCCAAAACCGATTTAATCATTGCCGGTTCCGGCAGTTTGACGGTGCAGGCGAGTTATAAAAACGGCATTACGGGGAAAGATACCTTAAAAATTGAATCGGCAACGGTTACGGTAACTGCTGCCAATCACGGAATCAACGGGAAAGACTGCTTGGTGATTCAAAACGGAACGATCACCGTCACATCGGCAGGAGACGGATTGCGTTCCACCAATACCGCAGATTCCGCATTAGGCTGCGTGGTTTTGTATGACTCGAATGTGACGCTGAACAGCGGTGAAGACGGTGTTCAAGCGGAAACGGCATTGTTTGCTTGGAACGTGACCGCGAATGTGACATCGGGCGGCAGCGCAGTGGCGCCTACCGATACGGTGAGCGCTAAGGGCTTGAAAGGCGGCGCGTTGGTGGAACTTTTGGGCGGCAGCTACACGCTCAATTGCAGCGACGATGCCGTTCATTCCAACGGCAATGTGACAATCGCAGACGGCAGTTATGCCATTCAAACCGGTGATGACGGTGTGCACAGTGATGAAACGCTGACGTTGGCACCGGGTACAATGGAGATATCCCAATGCAATGAAGGCCTGGAGGGAAAAGTGATTTCCATTACAGCCGGAAACATTTCCATTGTGTCTGATGATGACGGCATCAACGCAACGGACGGTACCGCGTCAATGCCAGGCGGCTTTGGCGGAAGTTCGGATTGCAAACTGGAAATTTCCGGTGGAATCGTTACCGTTGATGCCACCGGAGATGGTTTGGATTCCAACGGAGATATACTGGTTTCCGGCGGACAGGTTTATGTTTCCGGTCCTACCAGCGACGGAGACAGCGCCTTGGATTATGACGGAACAGCCACCATTACCGGCGGCACGGTAATCGCAGCCGGGTTCAGCGGTATGGCGCAGAATTTCGGGACCGATTCAACCCAGGGCAGCATTTTGCTTACTGTTGGAGAACAATCCACCGAGGAGATTTCCGTTTCCGATGCAAACGGAAAAACACTTGCTGCCTATACTCCGGCAAAGGCATATACCTGCGTTGTCATCAGCTGCCCGGATTTGGAGCTGGACGGCACATATACAGTCTATGCCGGGGGAGAAAGCACAGAAGTGACCCTGACAGATAGCCTGATTTACGGCTCCGGGGGCATGATGGGCGGCGGATTTGGTTCCATGAGCGGCGAACCGGGAAAAAGACCCAATGATGAGGGCATGGGAACTCCGCCGGAGGGAGATAAGGAAAACGGCGGAACACCGCCGGAATTGCCGGAGGGCGCACAGCAAGGGGAACGTCCGGAACGGGGACAGCAGCCTCAAATGCAGCCCGGCGGAAGTGACTCCCAAAAGGAAACTGCATCAAGCACAGCAGCCTAATGCATTCTGAAAAGTGATTTGAAAACATAAAAAGATTCCCGCCCGGGCATACTATGCCTGTACGCTGCAATGTCAGCGCATGGAGGAGGGAATCAAATGAATCAGCAGAAACTTGGATTGTGGCTGTCGGCATTGTTGCTGATGTGCGGTCTCACAGCCTGCGGAGGAAATCAAGTGCCGGAAACCACCCCGGTACCGGACATCAATGCGCCGGCAGGCATTTCACCGCTGCCGGATCGGGAAAACAACAGCGGAACCGTGCATGACCGGGACGGAATGATCGACGACAAGGATTCCGGAAATCGTAACCGCGGAGATACCGACAATTCTGCCGTGGGCGATGCTGTGCATGATGCGGAGAAGGAATTGAAGAAAGGCAAAAATGCCGTAGAGCGGGGCGTCAAGGATATGACCGATGACGTCAAAAGAAACAAGTAAAAAAGAATGCGGACGATCGGAAATTGCCATTCCGTCTGTCCGCATTTTTTCATTTTTTATTGTATCAACCGGAGAATGTCTGGCAAACGTGCTTGATGCAGCAGCGGGCGCAATCCGGCTTTCTTGCCGTGCAGACGGCTCGACCGTGGAGCACGATACGATGGCAGAAATCCGAGGATTCCTCCGGCGGGAGAATTTTTCGCAGCGCCGCCTCGATTTTAGGCGGTTCTTTCAGATTATCCACCAATCCCATGCGGTTGCTCAAACGAATCATGTGCGTATCCACCACAACGGAGCCGGGCACGTGAAACACATCGCCGAGAATCAAGTTGGCGGTTTTTCGGCCCACGCCCGGCAGCCGAATCAGCTGCTCCATGGTATCCGGCACTTTGCCGTCATACTGCTGAATCAAAACCTGCGCGCAGGCAACAATATCCCGGGCTTTCGCGCGATAGAATCCGCAGGAGTGAACATATTCCTCCACTTCGGCTACGTCAGCCTCGGCAAAATCCTCCAATGTAGGGAAACGGGCAAACAGCGCCGGTGTAATCTGATTTACTCGTTCATCGGTGCATTGCGCCGCCAATCGCACGGAAAAGAGCAGCTCATAGTCCTTTTTATAATCCAATGTACAGTCTGCCAAGGGGTATTCCGCTTTCAGACCTTCTACAATTTCATGTACCTGTTCCGGTGTTCGCATAATTTATCACCTCGTAAGCGCAGTGTAGCATAGAATCAAGGGGATTGCAATCTGTCAGAAATCCGAAGATTCCAATAAACCGTATTTGACTTGAATCCGTTCCAGTTTTTCCAGCATGGGTTTTCCTCCAAACCAGAGAAACAGCCATGTTGCAGCCGCCTGTACGCAATCCATGGGAAACCCGGTGAGATAATAGGGGAGTACCAGTTTCCAACTGAGATGGTTGGTCCACAGCAGGGCAGATACGGGGTTCATAATCCCGCCGTAGACAATGATGGCAGACAATGCGCCGAATACGCACAAGCTGATTCTGTTGCGCCGGAGCCGCCCCTTCCGGAAGAGAATTCCGGAAAGGAAACCAATCAAACCCATGGCAAACATCTGCCAAGGGGTCCACGGACCCTGAGAGAAAAGAATATTGGAAACAAGCATGGTCACGGCGCCCACCAGAAAACCGGTTTCTCCGCCCAATGCAACGCCGCAGAGAATGGTAAAGGCAATGACCGGCTTAAACTGCGGCAGCATGAAGAACAGCACCCGCCCGGCTACATTGATGGCGCAAAGCGCGGCAATCAAAACCAATTCCCGGGCTTGTGGCTTTCGCCGTTCAAACTGAATGAAAAACGGCAGCATGGTTTCCATGAGAATGAGCAGGGAAATGAAATAATACTTCCGACCGTGGAGTTTTGTGATGCCCAACCATAAGGTCAGCGGAACCAAAATACAAATCAGTGCAGCAGAAAGCCATGCGCGTTGTTTCGGCTGACGGGGTAACAGGTCCGGCGTCAGCTCCGGCCCGCTTTGCTGCACAACGGCAAAGGAAAAGACAAACAGCGCCGCCAACAATGCAATGTTGCAGGATAGCGCGGAGCTTGCGGTTTCGGTCAGACCGCTGCCGGTGACCCAATCACTCAAGTTATTTCCCAAAATGACCGCAAAAAACAGAATGCATGCAATTAAACCGGAAAGCACTGCAGTACTTTTTCGCCAGCGGGGCAGAGGGGGTGCTTTGGGCAATTCCAGAGAAAAATCCTCGAATTTCTTTGGTTCCGGCGGTACGGGGCTGTCCGTTGCTCCGCCGCAGGCAAGAATCACATCTTGCGCTGTGATTGCGGTGGGCAGCAGTTCCCGGGCGATGCGGTTGGCAGAGGTGGTGTAAAACCGATTGCCGGCGAAAAAGGACCGAGGGTCCGACGCGGTTACGATTTTTCCGTCAAAGAACAACGCACAGGTTCGGGCATACTCCGCGCAAAATTCCACATCGTGACTAATCATCACAATGGTAACGCCGCTTGCCGAGAGATTCCGGAGAATCTCCGCAAAAGTCACTTTGAATTCCGCGTCCAACCCTTTGGTAGGCTCGTCCAACAGAAGAATTTCCGGTGCGGAGAGCAAAACCTTTGCCAATGCCAAACGCTGCTGCTCACCGCCGGACAAATCATACGGGTGACGGTCCAGCAATGCGCTCAATTGACAAAGCTGGACCATTTCCCGGGTACGGGATTCCGATGCACCCAGTTCCAATAAATCCTCCCGAACCGTTGCTTTCACAAACAACGTTTGCGGGTCTTGCGGGAGCAGCCCCACCCGACCGGTGACATGCAGCTCTCCGCGCTGGGGTGTCTGCAATCCGGCAAGTAATTTCAGCGTGGTGGTTTTACCGGCGCCGTTTCCGCCGAGAATAGCGAAAAAATCACCTTTTTGCAGGTCAAAAGACAACCCTTTTACCACGTCCGGCGCGTCTTTTTCATACCGAAACCAAAGTTCTTTTGCGTGAATCACCGTTTGCGCCTCAATGGGAGACTGGTAGAAATCGGGAATTTCCCGGAGCGGGTGCGTTTCTGCAAATTCCGTCAGCCATTGCCGCCCCTCCGGAATGGTGACCGGGCAAACTGTGTCTGAGTCTACTGCAGACCAGATTTGCATGGCGGCGGGCATGGAGCGGAACATCGGGTGACGCTGCTGCTTCAGCCATGCGCCCACGTCTCTGGGAGCACCGGCACATAAAATCGAGCCGGATTCCATAAAAGCGGCGCGGTTGACAAACGGAAATACCTCGTCCAAACGATGTTCCGTCAGCAAAATGGTTGTGCCCAATTCCCGGTTGATTTTCCCCAAGGTATTCAGAAAATCTCCGGCGGCAATGGGGTCCAATTGGGCTGTGGGCTCGTCTAAAATCAAAACCTCCGGCTGCAGCACCATCACCGATGCCAAATTCAGCAGCTGTTTCTGACCGCCGGATAACTCCGTTACATCTCGATGAAACCATTCCTGAATCCCGAAAAAGCTGGCCATTTCCGCCACACGGCGGCGAATGGTGGGGGTATCGTAGCCCAGACTTTCCAAGCCGAAAGCAAGCTCATGCCAGACCTTATCGGTGACAATTTGGCTGTCCGGGTTTTGCCGGACAAACCCGATGCGCTGACTTTGTTCCCGTACGTCCCACGCCTGCAGCGGCTTTCCCAGAAATGCAATGCTGCCACCGGAAATACCACGGGGCGCCAAACTGGATTTCAGCTGCCGGAGCAATGTACTTTTTCCGCACCCGGAAGGACCGCAGAGAATGAAAAAATCGCCCCGCTCAACGGTCAGATTACAGTGCTCAAACGCAGGTGCGGTTGTATCGGGGTAGTAAAACGTCAGGTCTCGGATTGCAAATGTTTCCATAGGCGGTCCTCCTTTCTGCGCAAAATGGTGGGGGTGAGACAAAGTGCAAAAAATACTGCGGGAAAACTTAGGGTAAACGGGGAAACGGCGGGGTGAGACAGCGCGGGATAAAATTTCCAGACCAAGGCACCGTCTGCCCAACCGCAAATCAGATAGAACGTCACCGCGCCCAACCAAAGCAGCGCCGTACGGTCTTTCGACTCCCATTGATAAATGGAAAAAGCGGTTCGACCGGGCAAGCCGTATCCGCGGCTTTTCATACTGTCGGCAGTTTCGATTGCCGTTTCCAATGCCCATGTTACCAGAATGGAAAAAATTGTCAGACCGTTTCGGAATCGGCGGAGAAAGCTGCCGTCTGATATGCCGCGGCCCAAGCTGTGTTGCGTTTCATTGATTAGCCGGAATTGCTTTTGAAACCGGGGAATCATGCGCAGAGTCATGGACAGAATCAGACTGAATGCCGGAGCGGTTTGTCCAAACAGATAGACAAACTTGTCCGTTGTCAAAACCTCCGTACAGCAGGAAAACCACGTCATCACGCCGGCGAGCATCAATCCTGCCGTGACACCGTAAAGAATACTCTCCAAGGTCAAAGGGTTTCCGCCGGGGAGATAGGTGATAACGGTTATACCCTGATGGGTAAATGCCGGATTGATGACCGCTGTCAGCAGAATGACCGGCAGGAGAACCTTGCAGCAAAACGCAGCCGTGCCGCCTTTCAGTGTATCCCGATAGAGGATACCGGCGAGGAGCGAAACGGCAAGAAACAGCGGGTGCATGAAACACATATTCACCAGAAGAATCACTGCAAAATAAAGAAAATTGACCAGCGGGTGATAATCGCTGAATGGGTCCCGGTGTTTCATGCAGATGTCTCCTTTCTGTGTTATTCCTCGCTTTGCCAGCTGCCGTTCAAAGAATTGGCGCCTACATCCTGCCCCAAATCGCAGGTATAGACCCAGCAAATAACATCACCGTCTTGAACGGTGTAGCGGCTGCAGCCGTAGTTGGGAAACCAACCGTTTACCTGATACATCCAACCGGACAAGCTGCCGCAATCAAATTCATATAAGTTATTGATGCCCTCAATGTACGCGCTGTGATAAATCGGCGTATTGGAAAATTCCATTAAAATTCCGTTTTCCCGGCAGACCCGCAGGAGTACGTCAAACACGCTTTCACCCTCGGTTATGGTGACGGTAAGCGCAGGCAGAATCCAACCGTCAGCCGGCTGCTGCGATATTTTCCCGCTGTCGGCATCAGCGGAAGAGAGCGCCGTTGCGCAGGAAATAGAAATCGTGCAGGTGCTGACCGGCTCCGGGGTAGGCGCAGGTGTTTGGACCGGCGCTGTCGGCTGTGCAGACGGTACCGGAGTGGCTGTCGGTGGGGTGGTAGATTCCGGTTGGGACGTGGTGCTGACCACCGGAGTCTCCATAGGCGTCTCTTTTGTTTTTTGGAAATCGTCCCAGAAAAATGTCACCGTCAGCAAGACAACGGCAATCAGCGGCAGGAGTATCTTCCAACCGTTACGTTTCCACCAAGTCATAGCATATCCTCACAGATTACAAAAGATTGGAGCGCTGCATCAAACGATACAGCATTTGCGCCACGTCGCAGCGGAGAATTGCTGCCCGGGGGTTCAATGCGCTGCCGTCTGCAAAGCCGGAGCTGCAGCAGAATGCAGCGGCGTTGCGGGCATAGTCAGAAATATTCCCGGCATCTGTGATGCCGGACAAAGCAGCGGAAATCTGGCTGTCCGTCAATTGGGTTTCCAGACCGCACAGCCGTGCCGCTGTGGAAATCATCACCATTGCGTCTTGTCGGGTGATGGTGCCGTCAGGGTGAAATGTGCCGTCACCCATGCCGTGAATGATACCGTACTGATAGGCGGTGCCTACATAGTTTGCATACCAGTCGTTGCTGCTTACATCGGTAAAAACATCGGCATAACGAGGCTGCAATCCCAGTGCATTGACCAGAATGACGGAAAACTCGGCGCGTGTCATGGTTTTGTCCGGGGCAAAGGTGCCGTCACCCATGCCGTTGATGATTTTTCGCGCGGCAAGAGATTCAATGGCAATCCGGTCTTTGTGCCCGGTAATATCCGAGAAGGTCGCATCGGAGAGCTTAACGCTTGTTTTGGTAATATCCGGGTGTGCATTGGGCAATCCGGCGCTGCTGACCTTACGTGCTGCATCGGACATTTGATACAAGCCGTTCATTCCGGACAAATTGCGCTGCATGGCTGCCAATGCATAAAACGCCTGCTCGGTAGCCATCAGATTGGATTTGTTTCCGTCATGGCTGAAACTGCCGTCATTCAACTGATAGCTCAGAAGTCTTTCCAATACGGTGTGTCCGTTTTTTGTGAACCGGGCATCATCGGGAGCAATGCCCAATGCGCTCATAGCAGTCAAAACCTGCGCGCAGCTTTCGCTGGTTTCCAAGCCGTTGACGGAGAAACCGCCGTCGGCATTTTGCGCTGCGCTGAGCCAATTGACACCGTTTTCGACGGCTTTCTTGACTTCTGCCCGGTCTTGATAACCGGCCAATGCCTGCAGCGCCATAGCGGTCAAATCCACATCTGCCCGGGAATCGGAAAAGCCCCAACCGCCGCCGGACTGCTGTTTGGAGAGAATATGCTGCAAATACAGCTCCCGTGTTGCCTGCGTTTTTGCATTGGAATTGGCGGGAATTGCATAGTTTCCGCTGTCCAGCGCAATCAGCGCCCAAATGGAACCGTTCACGCCTTGCAGAATGGTCTTATCATAGTCCGCCAAGGGCAAAAGCAGATTGTATCCGCCTACGCAGCCGGGGTCGGCACCTATGGCGGTCAGCGCCAGAATGACCCGGCTGTATTCCGTGTATTTTCGATTGCTCAAAACGCCCTGCGTTTCCGTCAACGTGGCTTTGACCGCGGCATAGTACCCGTCCCAGTAACTTTGGGGCACGGTGGCGCCGCTGCGCGCCAGACCGATGACGGACCACTCGCCGCCGATGGAGCCGACTTGCGGGGCAGAGACGGTTTGGAGCAAATAATTTGCAGTTTTAGAAATTGCGGCCTCGGATTCCGCAGAATCAGCCGCATGGACCGGCAACGCTGCGCCGAGCAGGACTGCCAGTGCGAGAAAAACAGAACAAAGTGAATGTCTAATATGAGTCATAAGACCCTCCGTGATCAGGAAATCTGGCCGGTGGCAAAGCTGTCACCGGCCAGAAATCAGTATAGCATAGTTTTGGGAAAATTACGAATGATTTCCCAGAAAACGGTAGAGGAAAGTGACCATCTGACCGCGGGTGCAGGGTGCATCCGGGGAGAAATTGTCACCGCCGGTACCGGCAGTGATGCTCTGGTGCGCGCACCAGAGCACGGCATCATGATAATAAGCCTCTGCGCTCACATCTGCGAAAGCACAAGTGCCGGAAATGGCAGGGCTGCCGGCATAGCGGTAGAGGAATGCTGCCATCTGTGCACGGGTGCAGGTGGTTTCGGGAGAGAACGTGGTGTCGGACGTGCCGGAGGTGATATTCTGTTCCGCCACCCACAGCATAGCCTTTGCGGTGCTGCCGCCGGGCAAATCGGTGAAGTTGGTGCCGGTCTGTTTGGGTTCGGGGGAACCGGCAGCTTTCCAAAGGAACATGGCCATCTGCTCCCGGGTGCAGTTGTCATCGGGGGAGAACGTGGTGTCGGAGGTACCGACGGTGATACCCTTTTTCACGGCCCATTCCACTGCGTCTGCGTAGTAGCTGCCGGCGGTGATGTCGGAGAATGCGGGAGTGGTATCCTCTTTACCGGTCCATGCGCCGGGCTCCAGAGTCCAATCGTTGGTGTAATAGAACACAATGTTGTCACCGTTGTGAATTGCGTAAGAAGTCAGACCGACTTCCGGCAGTTCACCGTTGACCTTATACAGCCAACCGGAATTTACGCCATTGGTAAATTCGGCCAGTTTTCTGCCATTCTTGGTGATGGAAGAAACATAGCCGCTTTCCGCACCCTCATAAGTGATACCGGCAGTGTTCAATGCAGACGTGAAAGCATGATAAACAGTGGAACCCTCTTTCACGGTGACGTTAGTGGTAGGAATCCAGTAATCAACATCGGATTTCAAAGTGAAATTGACGGTGATGGTCTTTTCAGTATTCGGTTCAGAGGGGGTTACAACCACACCGCTGCCGGTGGCGCGGCCGGGTTCCACCTGATTGGCGCTAAAATCATAGATGTTGTAGGCTTTACCGGTGCTCATAACCTGACTTGCAGCAATCAGCGCGCGGAAACCCTGCTCCGTGGCACCGGGATCGCTTTTCGTGTTATTCTGGTAACCAAAGCCACTGTGATCAGCCGGTGCATAGGACAGCAGACCGTCAAGTACACTTTTCCCGTCCTTGATAAAACGATCATCGGTATCGGGGTTTACACCGGCGGCACACAGACCAACAATGACCATGGCGGTAGAGTTTGCGTTTGCACCACGACCGCCATCATATACGCCGCCGGACTTCATTTGATCGGCAAGATAATTAACGCCTTTTTCGATGGCGGCAGAAACATCGGCTCTTTCGGCATAGAATGACAACCCCGCAATCGCATTGGCGGTGGTATCAATGGTGCCGTATTCACTCCAGCTTCCATCGTCGAGTTGATTGCCGAGCAGGGCATTGACCAATGTCTGCGCCTGCGCGCAGTCCTTCTGTCCGCGCAGATAATAGGCTGCGAGCGTATAAGGTGCGCTCCATGCGCTGGGGGACTGCGCTACGCTGTTCAGACCCGCGATTGCGCTGACGGGTGTGTTGCTGTTGACAGGGTAAAGCTGCGCAGGATCGATGCCGTTTGCGGTGAGTGCGAGGATAATTTTGTCATATCCGGCGGCGTCAAGGTCACCGTAATCTCCCTTTTTTGTAAGGAGCTGATTGATCGCCAGATTGATGTAATTCTGCTTTGCGGCATCGCTCAGTTTCGACTTGCCGGGGAAAGCCTTTGCATAAGCGCCCATTTCCAGAATGACCCAAGGATCCGTTGAATTAGTGTAGCTTGCCGCGATGTTCTCCAGCAGCGTATTCATGTCCACGGCAGGCTTGGCGGGCGCATCCGTGATCTTAAAGAAGAAGCTTGCAGATTTAGTGGGATCCTCTACGGATGTTACAGTCACCATGCATTTTCCGTTGCCGGTTGCTTTAATCGGTGTGATCAAACCGGTATCGGAAAGCTCATAGCAATCCCCATTCAGATAAGGGAACTTTTCGAAGGTGACACTCTGAGAGGCCTCCGCCGGAAGAACAGTCGCTTTGAGCTGATAGGGTGTACCCATCTGAATCGTTGTCTCTTCGGGAACAACTACTTCTTCCGGTGCAGGAGCTGTTTTATTGATTGCTCTTTCCAGCTTATCTTTTGCAGTTTGCAGCTGCTCGGTGGGCGAGCCGGGACCCCAGAGGGTTGTCTGCTTGCTCTCGTAATATCCGATCCAAAGGCCATCGGACGTATGGAAATTTTTGTTACTCTCTTTTAGGAGAGCAGTTACATTGTCATTCAGTTTTGCGCTATTTTTGATCTTATTGAGCAGGTCAACCGCATCGTTTTTTGCGGCAGTATAGCTATCAAGCTGTGTTTCGGTAAAGCTCGATGTATCAACATCCTGCTGCGTCAGTTCATACAAGCCGGAATAAGCTGAAATAAATGCATCATCATAGTAGACCATGCTATTAGTGGAGTTATCCCATGTACCGTACAGTCTATAGCGACCTTCAACAACAGCGCCGTCGGCAGATACTGTGTCCGAACTGATGCCGGCAGAAAGGGGAACATCGTTTATGTAGAACGACCACCCTGCAGAATTGAAAACATTGTAAGAGTAGTAATCACCAACAGAAATGCTCACCAAATTTCCAAGTATGGAATTGCTCACAAAACCAACTTGTGTAATATAGCCTTTCTCCAAGCCTTCGACAGTAAAATCCTGCTTTGCTTTTGCGGCTTGCAGAACCTGCTGAACCGTAGAGCCTTTTTCCACAGTTACTTCAATTTCGTTTGGTAAATTAGTTGTATTCTCATCAACCATACATTTTAAATCACCATACAGCTGATTAAGATTATATGCAACCGTTGAGGCATCAAACCGAACAGTTACACTGATTTTTTCAGACTCATCCGCCGCCAGCACTCCGGCAGGGAGCAATCCCAACACCAAAGTCAAAGACAGCAGGAGAGAAAGAATTCTCTTTGTATATTTCATGTCTCATTTCCTTTCATTTCTCATTTTTATATTAAGCCCGCGGGCATTGAAAGAGGTCAGGCTCCGAAAGATTCAAATAAAAAGAGCGGGTGGAGCCGTTGTCCATCCGCTTTTATGCAGTACAAAAAAGACGATGGCAGCATCGTCGATTTCAGCACAAACATCGCCAACCCCTATGGGTTGACGGAACGATTCTTGTAGGTCTTCTGACTCATGCGTTCAGATGCAGACGCATCACCGCGCGGAACCCGCCTTCTCAGGAAAATCTCCCAATGACCTGCTTTTGCAGAAAGGCCCGCGCTCCGCAATTACAGCACAGCAATTCAAACGAGGTTTGCCGTGTTCCGGGTTCTGACCGGATTCCCTTGTTCAGCAGAACAAGACTGCGTGTCTTGCCGGGGCAGGGTCGCGCAGCTGCCACAAAAGTCGGAGCAATATTTTGATAGCATTGTATTGTGCACATAAAAACACAAGTATATTTTAATCTGTTTTTCTCTGCTCGTCAACGAAAAATCGCAAAATATAAACCGCCGTTCTAACAATTTCTGCAAAATCCCTCAGGAAGAAACAGGATTTTTGACTAAAATCTGTGTATACGCTTGTAAAATATGCAGGAAATTGGTATAATAACCACTACGTATGCATATACGTTAACTTTATGAATAACGGGGTTGTGCTTTGAAAATATTACAGACAATCAACTCCCCGGCAGATTTGAAACAGATACCAGCCGATGAGATTCCCGCACTTTGCGGGGAACTGCGGGAGTTTTTAATAGAACAGGTTTCCAGAACCGGAGGTCATTTTGCCTCGAATCTGGGTGCGGTGGAACTGACTGTGGCATTGGACCGGGTGTATAATCCGGAAACCGACCGCATTGTTTTCGATGTGGGACATCAGGGCTACGTGCATAAAATTTTGACCGGACGCAGAGACGATTTTTCGACGTTGCGGAAATACGGCGGTCTTTCCGGCTTTCCCAAACCGGGGGAGAGCCCCTGCGATGCGTTCATTACCGGTCATGCGTCTACATCGATTTCCGTAGCCTTGGGTATGGCCCGGGCGCGGACTCTGAAAGGGGAAGATTACGACGTTTGCGCTGTGATTGGTGATGGCTCTATGACCGGCGGCTTGGCTTATGAGGCTATTGCCGACGCGGGGCAGAGCGGAGAACCCATGGTTATCATTTTGAATGACAATGCCATGAGCATCAGCCAAAGTGTGGGCGGTATGGCAAAAATGCTGTCGCACATGCGCACGAAACCCGCGTATTTTAATTTCAAGCGGGTGTATCATAAAACATTGGGTAGAGTCAAGCCTGTTTACCGGGTACTTCATGCGACCAAGGAATGGGTGAAATCCCGTCTGCTGCCCAGTAATATTTTTGGGGATATGGGGTTCTATTACCTCGGACCCATTGACGGACATGATGAACATACATTGGAGCAGGCGATTTCTTATGCCAGAGAAATGCGGATTCCCGTTTTGGTTCATGTGATCACGGTCAAAGGCAAGGGCTATTCCTATGCGGAGCAGCAGCCGGAGCTGTATCACGGTGTTTCCGCGTTTGACCCGGCGCAGGGTGTTCGGGCAAAAGGAAGTCAGGATTTTTCCTATGTTTTCGGACAGACACTGACAACGGTGGCGGAAGAGGACCCAACGGTTACGGCCATTACGGCAGCAATGCTGGACGGTACCGGACTAAAAGGCTTTCAGCAGCAGTATCCGGAGCGATTTTTTGATGTGGGCATTTGCGAGGAACACGCAGTTACCATGGCAGCGGGCATGGCGCAGCAGGGATTGAAACCGGTTATGTGCGTTTATTCAAGCTTTTTGCAGCGGGGATTTGATATGCTGCTCCATGATGTTTCGCTGTCCAACGAGCACGTGGTGTTTGGTGTGGACCGTGCCGGTTTGGTGGGTGCAGACGGAGAAACCCATCACGGCGTTTTTGACGTCAGCTATTTGAGCACCATTCCCGGTATGCAGATTCTGTGTCCGGCAAGCTTTGCGGAAGTACGAAAAATGCTGCCGCAGGCACTTTTGGAGATGTCCGGTCCGGTGGCAATTCGTTATCCCCGGGGCGGCGAGGGCGCTTACCGTCAGTGTCATACGGAGGACGCTGCTGTTTTGCAGGAGGGTTCGGATTTGACAGTGGTGTGCTACGGAACCATGATTAACGAGGTTCTGGCGGCGCAGAAAGAACTGGAGCCCTATGGCGTTCGGTTGGAAATCATCAAACTTGGTCGGATTGACCGATTGGATATGGAAACGATTGCCCAATCCGTGCAGAAAACGAAACATCTTTTGGTGGCTGAGGAGGTCTGCGCAGCGGGCTGCGTGGGAACTCGATTGCTGGCTTTGTGCGAGGAGCGGAAAATCGTTCTGAAGAAAGCGCAGCTCATAAATCTGCGGGACGGAATTGTTCCCCACGGCACGGTGGACGAATTGCGGGCACTGTATGCATTGGACAAAACCGGGATTGCATATACCGTATTGACGATGCTGGAACGACTGAACGATACAGAGAATTACGAGGGGAAAGTATGAAGAAACAACGTTTGGATCAACTTGTTTTTGAACGGGGTCTGGCAGAGAGCCGGGAACGGGCAAAAACCACGATCATGAGCGGAATTGTCTACGTAAACGGACAGAAACAGGAAAAACCGGGAACCCCCGTGGACCCGGAGGCGGACATTGAAGTACGTGGCAATGCATTGCCCTATGTCAGCCGGGGCGGATTCAAGCTGGAAAAAGCGCTGAAAGTCTTTCCGGTGGACCCGAAAGA
The DNA here is from genome assembly GCA_934527315.1 of uncultured Oscillospiraceae bacterium. Classification (GTDB taxonomy): domain Bacteria; phylum Bacillota; class Clostridia; order Oscillospirales; family Oscillospiraceae; genus HGM13010. The sequence goes on along the minus strand of CAKTAK010000040.1, from coordinate 1,350 downwards.
TAAGGTCTGCATTGATTGCGGCGCATCTACCGGCGGATTTACCGATGTTCTGCTGAAGAATGGAGCAAAGAAGGTCTATGCGGTGGACGTGGGCTACGGTCAGCTGGCATGGAGCCTGCGTACGGACGAGCGCGTGGTCAATATGGAGCGCTGCAACGTTCGGTATATTACGGAAGAGCAGATTCCGGAGCTGCTGGATATGGCGGTTATGGACGTATCGTTCATTTCCATTCAGTTGGTGATTCCTGCCGTAGAAAAGCTTTTAAAGGACGGCGCGGACTATATTTGTCTGATTAAACCGCAGTTTGAGGCCGGTCGGGAAGAGGTCGGCAAAAAGGGTGTTGTAAGAGACCCGGCGGTTCATGTTTCCGTGGTGCAGAATTTTCTGAACTTTGTGGAGGAAAGCCCGTTTACATTGATGGGACTTGATTTTTCTCCCATCAAAGGACCGGAAGGGAATATCGAATATCTGGCTTGGCTGAAAAAGGGAACCTATGACCCCGGAAAGCTGCCTACGCCGGAAGAAATTGTAAAGGCATCTCATGAGGTGCTCTGAAAGGAATTACCATGTCAGAACGGATTGTCATTTGTCCGAATCCCTACCGGGACGAAGGATTTGAACAGACGATAAAAGTATATAAGGCATTGTCCGCTGCGGGAATTGCCAGCGAGGCATACCCGCTGTTCATGGACCACAAAACGCCTCGGATTCACCATTTGGAGAAAGTGGTTCCGCTGACAGAGAATTTGGCACCTGCAAAGCTGCTGATTGCCATCGGCGGCGATGGTACGGTGCTGCATTTGGCGCGGCGGTGTATGTATGATAGAATTCCGGTGATTGGTATGAATCTGGGTGATAAAGGCTTCCTTGCGGAACTGGAAAGTGATGCTATGGAACAGCTGATTGAGGCTTGCCGGGGCCGTTTCTGGAAGAGTCATCGAATGATGTTGGATATTAAGCTGAAACGGGATGGCAAAATCATTTATGAAGATACCGCGCTGAATGATGTTGTGCTGAAAAGCGTACATAACTGCATTAAAGTCACAACGAAGATTTGCGGACAGGTGGCCTCTCAGTTTACCGGTGACGGTATTATACTCTCCACGCCCACGGGCTCTACCGGCTATTCCTTGTCTGCCGGCGGACCGATTGTAGAACCGGAGGCAAGAAATATTATTGTGACCCCGCTCTCGGCGCACTTGCTGTCGGCACGTGCCTTTGTGATTTCGTCCAAATGGCCCTTGTCCGTGACGGCGGAGCGGGTGCGCGGACGGCCCACGGTGATTTCGGTTGATGGCAATGAGGCCATTGATTTTTACCGGGGCGACGAGCTGTTGGTGACTCAGTCT
>CAKTAK010000039.1:0-15886 GCA_934527315.1 uncultured Oscillospiraceae bacterium | reverse complement strand
CAACACAGACGGCATGATTTCCGGCGACCAAGTGCGGGATTACTGCAAGGCCCATTGGGCGGACGGCAGCCATGAGCATGTGGTGCAGCCGGGATTGGTGTATATTTCCTATCCCACGGAAAGCGGCACACTGTACAGCAAGGCACAGCTGGAGGACCTTTCCGCAGCCTGCAAGGAGTGGAATCTGCCGTTGTTCATTGACGGCGCGCGTCTGGGCTACGGTCTGACCAGCCCTGCCTGCGACATGACACTGCAGGAGCTGGCGGCGCTGTGCGACGTGTTTTATATCGGCGGCACCAAGTGCGGCGCATTGTTCGGCGAGGCGGTGGTGATTACCAATCCCGGGCTGAAACGGGATTTCCGGTATTCCATCAAGCGCCACGGCGGTATGCTGGCAAAGGGACGTCTGCTGGGCATTCAGTATGAAACATTGTTTACGGACAATCTGTATTTTGAGATTTGCAGACAGGCGGTGTCCTATGCATTGGAGATTCGGAACGCCTTTGCGGAAAAAGGGGTGCCGGTATTTGGAACTTCCCGGACGAATCAGCAGTTTGTGGAACTGACCGATGCCCAGCGGGCTGCATTTGACGGCAAGTTTGCCTATGAAGTCTGGGGCGCCGGGGAGCATGGCGGCACGGTGGTGCGATTCTGCACCAGTTGGGCAACCACCCGGGAAAATGTAGATGCATTGCTGAATACCATTGCAGCGCTGTAAAAGCTGCACATAAAAAAGCTCCCGCGGTTACGAGGTTTATTTTCGTAACTGCGGGAGTTTCTTGCTTTATTTCATGCGTTTCAGGGTTTCCAGAACCATGGTCCACAGCCGCTGTACCGATGCGATGTGCATCTTTTCACGGCAGGTGTGAATCTCGGTCAGGTCAGGTCCCAAGGAAATGCAATCCAGGCCGGGGAGCTTTCCTGCGAAAATGCCGCATTCCACACCGGCATGAATGGCTTCCACTTTCGGCGCATAGCCGTATTGCTCCGTGAACACTTCCGTCAGCAGCTCGCGCAGGGGAGAGTCGGGGCGGAATGCCCAACCGCTGTAATCGCCGGAAACGGAAACGGTTCCGTTGAGCATTTTGGTCAGACGGGTCAAGCGCTCCACCAGCATCTGTTTCTGGCTTTCCACGCTGCTGCGGACGCAGAAGAATGCCTGCACCTCGGTTTCCGAGGTGGTGAGAACACCCAAGTTCAGAGAGGTCTGCACCAGACCGGGCATATCGGCACTCATAACTTGAATGCCGTTGGGCGCGCAGGTGAGGAACGTCAGAACCCGTGCGGTGGTGTCTGCGTCCATAGGCAGACCGCTGCCGGTCATGGAAACGGATACGAACACCTCGCTGTCGGTGGTGAGATACTCAGATTTCAATTCGCTGTCCAGACGAGCGCATACGGTCTGAATGACAGCGGCATCGGCGGCAGACAACACGGCGGTTGCTTCCCGGGGAATTGCGTTGTCTTTCAAACCGCCCCGGATGGAAACCAGACGCAGATCGGTTTCCAGACTGCATGCATTCAGTACCCGGCCCAGCAGCATGCTGGCATTGCCCAGACCCTTGTCGATTTCCACGCCGGAATGACCGCCCCGGAGACCGCCTACGGTCACGGTGCAGAACGTACCGTCAAAAGCGGTCCGCTGTACGGGCAGGGTGCAGATTGTGCGATTTCCGCCGGCGCAGCTGACGGTGAACACACCCTCTACCTCGGAGTCCAGATTCAGCATCCGGCGGCCCTTCAGCATGGAAACGTCTTCCATGCCCACAGCGCCCAGCATACCGATTTCCTCGTCCACGGTCAAAACCGCCTCCAGACGGGGGTGGGCAATGTCATTTGCGTCCAGAATTGCCAGCGCCATAGCAACGGCAATGCCGTCATCGCCGCCCAATGTGGTGCCTTTTGCATAAATGGTGTCGCCGTCCACAGCCAGATCCAGACCCTCCGCGGCCATATCCTTGTGGCAATCGGGTGCCTGCTCGCAGACCATATCCATGTGACCCTGAAGAATCACCGGCTCGGCGGACTCATAGCCGGGGGTGGCCTCTTTGATGATGACAACATTGTTCATTGCGTCCTGATAGGCCTCCAGATTCCGGCTCCGGGCAAATTCCATCAGCCAATCGCTGACGGCTTTGGTGTTGCCGGATCCGTGGGGAATGGCGCACAGCTCTTCAAAAAAACGGAACACGCTTTTCGGTTCCAGATGTTCTAAAACGGACATGAGAAAGACTCCTTGCTTTGATTATTTTTTCAGACGATATTTATTCTTACCGGTAGGCTCCAGATACTGCTGCTCCAACAGAAAGGTGATGACCTGATCGGCGGCTTGCTTGCCGTTCTGGATTTTCACCTTTTGCCGGGACCAGAACGGACCCACGGAGATTCCGCTGATCAGCTCGGCGATTTCCGCTTTGGTAATGGTATCGTGCTTTTTCAGATATTTGACCACCTTGCTCCCGCAGGCACTCATTAAGCTGCGCTGCAGGTCTTCCTGCTGGTCAATGGACTTTTTCAGCCCCCAAGCATAGACAATGGCGCCGGCAACGGCAAACATGGCAATGCCAACAATGATTTGCATGGTGCTCATTTCGGCTGCTTGTCCTTTCCGACGTAGTAGACGAATCCGTTGTTCCGCAGAATCTGCATGTACTTGGTCAGACGGGGATACAGCGGCTCGGCAGCGTCACCGAATTCCGCTTTCACCAGCAGGGCAATGTCGCCTACGGTCCGCTGACCGTCAATCAACGGGAAGATAAAGCTGCCCATGGCGTCCAAATCAATATGGCTGACCCGGGGACGATGAAAGAATTTCTGGGCAATCCAAGGGTAAAATCCTTTATGAACCATGTGAATGGTGACTTTCCCGGTTTCGTCTGCCTCCCAACTGTTTCTGGGGGAGACGGCGGGAATGTAATCTAAGTAGTTTTCTTGTTTCTTTGCCATAGCGGCCTCCTATAAAAAACTGGGCGATTTACCGATAGTATATCGCCCAAGAGGTGTTTTTACAATCCCGAGGATCGCATTACTTTTTTTCGGTGTTCTTGCCCTTGTTGCTGAAGAAAATAATGCTCAGCAGAATCAGAGCGAAAGCAACCAAGCTGCCGATGTTGCCCAGATTCAGCTTTTCGTGAATATCAACATTGATGTTCAGCACAGCGAACACAGCCAGCAGAATACCCACAACACCCTCGCCGGCGATCAAACCGGAGGTGTACAGAATACCGGACTGGACGCAACCGGTCTTTTCTTTCTCGGATTTGTATTTCCGTTTCTCCACGAACAGACGAACCAGACCGCCCAGCATAATGGCAGAATTCAGATAGATGGGCAGGTAGATACCGATTGCAATGGGCAGAACGGGCAGACCGACGATTTCAATTGCAATCGCCAGGAACACACCGGTGAACACCAGAGCCCAAGGCATTTCGCCGCCCATAACGCCTTCAATGACCATTTTCATCATCATAGCCTGCGGAGCGCCCAGTTCTTCGGAGCCAAAGCCCCAAGCAGCGTTCAGCAGGTACAGAATTGCGCCGATGGCAACTGCGGAAACGGTAACACCGATCATCTCGCCATACTGCTGTTTTTTGGGAGTTGCACCCAGCAGGAAACCGGTTTTCAGGTCCTGAGAGGTATCGCCGGCGATTGCAGCGATGATGCAGATAACGGAGCCAATTGCGATAGCGCCGACCATGCCGGCAGCACCGGTGGTGCCGGTTGCCTTCAGCACGATGGTAGCAATCAGCAGGGTTGCGATTGCCATACCGGAAACGGGGTTGTTGGAAGAACCGATCAGACCGACCATACGGGCGGAAACGGTTGCAAAGAAGAAACCGAATACCAGAACGATCAGAGCGCCCACAAAGCTGACGGGAATGCTGGGGTACAGCCACATGAACACGGTGATTGCCAGGCAGGCAATCAGAACAACCTTCATGGAGATGTCCTGCTCGGTACGCAGAGCGCTGCCGGAGTTCTTGCCGTAGTCTTTCATTGCGTCTGCAAAGGTGTGCACGATCATGGGCAGGGATTTCAGCAAGCTGATGATACCGCCTGCTGCCAGAGCGCCGGCACCGATGTAACGAATGAAGGTGCCCCACAGCGCGCCGGTGCCGCCGTTTGCCCACAGCTCTGCCACGGAAGCAGTTGCGGGGTAGATAACCAGATCGCTGCCGAACAGTGCGATCAGGGGCATCAGCACGAACCAGGCGATGGTGCTGCCTGCAAACATGTAAGAAGAAATGCGGGGGCCGCAGATGTAGCCGACGCCTGCCAGAGCGGGCAGAACGTCCAGACCGTAGCCTGCGCCCTTGTAGGAATCAACAGTGTAGCTGACCTCGCTGGGGAAAATCTTCAGACCATCGGTGATGAACTTGTAAGCAGCAGCAAGACCCAGACCGCTGAACACGGTGGATGCTTTGGAGCCGCCCTCTTCACCGGCCATCAGAACCTCAGCGCAGGCAGTGCCTTCGGGATAACCCAGAGTGCCGTGCTCTTTCACAATCAGAGCAGAACGCAGGGGAATCATCATCAGAACGCCCAGCAGACCGCCGCACAGTGCAATCAGGCCGATTTCCACCATGGAGGGCATATCACACAAGCCGTCAGCTGCCCACATGAACAGGGCGGGCATGGTGAAAATAGCGCCTGCTGCCACAGACTCACCGGCAGAACCGATGGTCTGAACCATGTTGTTCTCCAGAATGGAGTCCCGCTTAAAGATAAAGCGGATTGCGCCCATAGACAGCACGGCTGCCGGAATCGACGCAGAAACAGTCATACCAACGCGCAGACCCAGATAGGCGTTGGCGCCGCCGAACAAAATTGCCAGCAATGCACCGAGAATCACAGAGAACACGGTGAATTCGGGCACGACTTTGTCCGCCGGAATGTAGGGTTGGAATTTCTTTTCGTCCACGATTTACTCCTCTTTTCCTAAATCTTCTTCACGTTAGCTGAATAGAGTATTACTAACGTAAAAAAATGTGCCCGTCGTAGGCGAACACATATCTTATTATACGGATATTTTACCGGAAGTCAAGGCGGGGCGTGTCATGTTGTGAGAAATTTCACAGGATTCACGAGAAACTCCACGAAAAACTGTGAAATGTATCTGAAATTGTCTTGCATATATTCAAAAACTTTGCATAAACGCAGCCGAATTCCACGTTTTTACGAAAAATTTTGCATAGAATCTGCAATTCCGACATTAAATTTCTGCAAAATGGTTTGCATCAAAGCCGCAGATGTTGCAGATGATTTCCATCTGAAACAGATACAAAACAGGCATGAAAAAACGGGGCCACGGATAAAATATCCGCCCCGGGTGAACACATTATAATACTAATGATAAAGTAACAAAAAACGGCGGAAATCATTTGATTTCCGCCGTTTTTGGAGCTGGTAATGTGACTCGAACACACGACCTGCTGATTACGAATCAGCTGCTCTACCGACTGAGCTATACCAGCATTTAAGGCTATGACAGTTTACCATAAGATGTGCGGAAAGTCAACGGGTTCCCAAAAGAAATTTTCAAAATCCGAAAAATCCATGGACGAAACGCCCCAAATCCGTTAAAATGAAAGAAAAAGAGGGCTGTCAACCGGGAGTTGACAAATTGAATGGGCGAATTGGTAGACAAAAATGGGGAAATTTCGTACCATGCAGACAGAAGGAGGCGAGGAGCCATGACGATTGGTGAACGTATTACACAGATTCGAAAAGAACAGGGATTGTCCCAAGAGGCTTTTGGCGATACGTTGGGCGTTTCCCGGCAGTCCATTTCCAAATGGGAGGCGGACCAAAATATTCCCGACGTTGACAAGCTGATTGCCATCAGCAAAAAGTACGGTGTATCCGTGGGCTGGCTGTTGGGTACGGAGGAGGAGCGGTCCACCGCCGGCGAACTGACCGACGAGCAGCTGCGTATGGTAGAAAAGATTGCGGAGAAATATCTGGAGGCGCTGCCGCCCCCGGAACCCGCGGCAAAACCCTCAAAATGGGGCAAGCGGATTGCCGTGATTGCCGCCATTGCCGTGATTGGCTGCGGAATCGGATTTGCCCGGTCGCTGACATCAATTCAAGACCAGCAGATGTCCATGCGTTCCAGTATCTATTCCTTGCAAAATCAAGTGAACGGCTCGCTGAGCGGATTGACCACGCAAATTGAGACCATTCTGAAAGACCAGAACAGCTTGTTTGCAGACTATACGGCCAGCTACGGAAATATGGACTATCGCGCGGGAACCATGGAAGTGACTGCTTCCGTGACGCCGAAAACCTATCAGCCGGGAATGCAGGTGAGCTTTCAAGTGAATGACGGCAAGGAAAATCATACGGTGCCGGGGAAAGAATCCACGGACGGCGACCACAGTTATTCTGCGGTGATTCCCTGCAATCTCACCGATGCGGTAGCGGTGTCTGCCGTGCTGCAATACAACGGTGTGGAGCAGCGCCAAATCATAGAATGTTGGAGCTATCTGCTGCGTGATAGCTTGATTCTGGATACCGTGAGCAGCGATGACTTGGGAATGCGTCTGTGGGGGATGTCTCTTGCAGAATTGGAACGAGAATCTATCATAGGATCGGCAGTATTATTCCGGAATCCCGGGGAGGATTCGACTGCAGAATCGGAGAATTTATCCCAGAATTCCGAAAAAGACACGGCTGCCAGAGCGGAGAAGGTTGTGGTTCGGCTGTATATCAACGGCAAGCTGAAAAAAGATATTCCGTTCGAGCCGGGCATTCCGGAGAACTATCATGGCTTTGATGACTGCTACGGTTTCCGCGGTGCGATGTCCACGGATTTGCTGAAAGATGTGCAGGAAAACGATACGGTGAGCATCGTTACGGTGGTAACGGACCAGTATGACCGGACTTATGCCATCGAGCGGAGCGAGTATCTCTACCAGGGCAGCAAAAAAGACGGTATGTTTGACATGAATGATACTGCAACTACGTGGGAGCTTTATGACACAGACAAATGGACGGAAGGTCTGGAATAAAATCAAACGGAAAACCGGGTGTGCGTTTTGGGGCACACCCGGTTTTGTCATTATGCGGTTTCTTCGGCTGCTTTGGCGTGTTTTTCCGGCAGCTGAGAAATGATAATGGCTGCGAACATGAGCAGACAGCCAAGCCCCTCGCGGCTGGTGGGAATTTCATGGAGCACCACGGCTCCGGTGAGCACGGCGAATACGGATTCCAAGCTCATCAGCAGGGAGGCAATGGTGGGCTTGGTGTATTTCTGCGCCACGATTTGCAGGGTGTATGCCACGCCGCTGGAGAGAATACCGGCATAAGCAATGGGCAGGGCGGCACTGTAAATGGCGGACCAAGTGGGTTTCTCAAACAGGAACATGAGCACACCGGAGAGAATTCCGGTGACCAGAAACTGAATGCAGGACATACGCACACCGTCCACCATAGGGGAGAAGTGGTCCACCACCATAATATGAAAGGAAAACGCAACGGCGCAGAGCATAATCACAAAGTCGCCCTTGCTGATGGAAGAGAATCCGTCGGTGACCGAAAGCAGGTACAATCCCGCCAGAGCAATCAACACGCACAGCCAGATGCGTCCGGGCACTTTCTTTTTCAGAAACAGACCGAAAATGGGCACCAGAACAATATAGGTTGCGGTGATAAAGCCTGCTTTGCCGGCGGAGGTGTATTGCAGACCGACCTGCTGCAGGTTTGCGGCAATGGTCATGAGAATGCCGCAGAGAATGCCGCCGGTCCACAGCGTTTTTTTGCTGCCCGCAGGCGCGGGAGCGGGTTCTCCGCTGCGGCTCCGATTTTTATCCAACAGCAGGAAAACCGGAACCAGAAAAATGGTTGCCAGAATACTGCGGCTGCATTGGAAGGTAAAGGGCCCCACATAGTCCATGCCCACACTTTGGGCCACAAAAGCACTGCCCCAGATAAATGCGGTGAGCAGGAGATACAGATTGCCTTTCATTTCTTGGTTTTTCATAGTGATGTTCTCTTTCTCTTTTCGTTCAATCGGAATGGAATTTAAGCGGAGGGCTCAGCGGGAATCCGCTCCACAAAGTCTTTTCTGTGTTTGACCCAGATGCCGCAGTAACAGACCACGTGCATCAGGAATGTAATGACCCATGTGATGGGCCAACTGATATACAGCATGGGTAAGGTGTGGTAGACCTGGAAAATGGTCTGAACCCAGAGAATGCGGAACAGGCAGGAGCCCACCAACGAAACCAGCATGGGCATAATGCCGTAGCCCATACCCCGCATCACGCCAACAATGGTGTCCATCCAACCGCAAAGGAAGTAGGTCAGACAGATAATTTCCATACGCTGCAAGCCAAAGGTGATGACCATGGCGCTGTCGGTGTAGATGTGCAGCAGCGGTCGGCCGCAGAGGTATGCGCCGCCGCCCAGAACAAGGCCCACAAAGGTGACCAGACCCAAGCATTCAAACAGCACCTTGTGCAGCCGTTTGTATCGTCCGGCACCGTAGTTCTGACCGGAGAAGTTCATAGCAGCCTGATACACGGAGTTCATTGCGATATACACAAATCCCTCGATATTGGTAGAGGCGGTGTTTGCAGCCATAACCACCTCACCGAAAGAGTTGATGGCGGACTGAATGACCACGTTGGACAGCGCAAACAGGGAGCTTTGAATTCCCGCCGGAATGCCCACCCGGAGAATGCGCAGCAGCTTGGATTTGCTCACCCGCAGTTTGCTCCATTGAATTCGGATGGAGCTGTTCAGCCGGGTCATGCGCCGGACAATCAGAAACGCGGAAACATACTGAGAAATAATGGTAGCCAGCGCCACACCGGCTACGGACATATTCAGCACGATGACAAAAAACAGGTTCAGAACAACGTTCAGAATGCCGGCTACGGACAGATAATACAGCGGGTGTTTGGTGTCGCCGGTGGCGCGGAGAATCGAGGCGCAGAAGTTAAACAGCAGGGAGCCGGGCATGCCCAGAAAGAATATCCGCAGATACAGCGCCGACAAAGGCAGCACAGCCTCGGGAGAGCCCATCAGCTCCAGAATCGGGCGAGCCAACAGCAAACCAATCAGCATCAGACCGGCGCCGCCGACCACACTCAAAATCACGGAGGTGTGCACCGTTTCCTGCACCGCCTCATCGTCTTTGGAACCGTAAAAGTTTGCCACCGCCACGTTTGCTCCGGCGGAAATGCCGATAAACAGGTTGGTCATCAGAGAAACCAACGAGGCGGTGGAGCCCACCGCAGCCATGGCGTTGTCTCCGGCAAAATTGCCCACCACGATAATGTCTGCGGCATTGAACAGCAGCTGCAGCACACCGGACAGCAAAATCGGAATGGTGAACACAATGATTTTTTTCAGCAGAGGACCGGAAGTCATATCCAATTCATTGGCGTGTTCCATAAAAACCTCCTATATGAAAGAAATTTACGTCAATTTGAATTTGTCTTTATATCATAACGCATTTCCCGCGCTGCTGCAATTGACCGATTTTCTGAATGATTCACCGGATTGTATGGCAGAAATCAGTAATAAATGATATACTGACGGAAAGAATCAGTGAGGTGAGCCCATTTGAAGTTTTTACATATCGGTGACCTGCATCTGGGAAAGCGGGTCAATGAGATTTCCATGCTGGCGGAGCAAAAGCACATTCTCTCGGAAATTGCCGCCGTTGCGGAGCGGGAGCAGGTGGACGGAATTCTGGCGGCAGGGGATTTATATGACAAGTCCACACCGTCGGCGGAGGCTGTGCGGCTGTTGGACGGATTTCTGACGGAATTATCGGAAAAGAACATTCCCTTTTACGGAATCAGCGGCAACCATGACAGCGCGGAGCGGCTGGCATTTGCGGCGGCACTGCTGAAACGGCAGGGAGTAACCGTCTCGCCGGTATTTGACGGAACTTTGGAGCGAGTGGATTTGACCGATGCATACGGTCCGCTGCATTTGTATTTGATGCCCTTTTTGAAACCGGCTATGATTCGGCCGTTTTTCCCGGAAAAGACCATTGAAAGCTACGAAGACGGCATTGCCTGCGTGTTGGAGGCGGCGCAGGTGGACCCGGCTGCCCGGAATGTGCTGATTGCCCATCAGTTTGTGGTGTCCGGTGAGACAACGCCGGAGCGCTGCGATTCCGAAACGATTTATGTGGGTGGAGTGGACAGCGTGTCGGCGGGGCTGTTTGACGCATTTGATTATGTGGCGCTGGGGCATCTCCACGGAGAACAATCCATCGGACGGGAAACGGTGCGGTACAGCGGCTCGCCACTGAAATATTCATTCTCCGAGGTGCGGCAGCAAAAAGGAGCGCTTTGCGTGACGGTGGGAGAAAAGGGCAGCGTGACCGTTGAGAAGATTCCTCTGACACCGCTGCATGATATGCGGGAAATCCGCGGCCCCATTGACCGATTGCTGGCTCCGGAGACCGTTGCCATGGGAGACCCGGAGGATTATCTCCACGTCACCTTAACCGATACGGCGGTAATGGACGCGGCAGCCCGGGTGCGGCAGGTATATCCCAATTTGATGAAACTGGATTTCGACAATGCCATGACCCGCAGCCGCGGCGTTTTGGGAACCCCGGAGCTGCAGGAAAAGCAGGACCCTCTGGCGCTGTTTGCCGCATTTTATGAGCAGCAGAATCAAGAACCGTTGGACGGAGAAAAATTGGCCTATGTCCAAGGCTTACTGGGGGAGGGAGAACGATGAAACCGTTAAAACTGACAATGAGCGCATTCGGCCCCTATGCCGGAGCGGTGGAGATTCCCTTTTCGGAAATGCTGGACCATGGCTTGTATTTGATTACCGGCGATACCGGCGCGGGAAAAACCACCATTTTTGACGGCATTGCCTATGCCCTCTACGGAGAGAGCAGCGGCAAAAGCCGGGAGGTTTCCTCTATGCGCAGCGACTTTGCTCCCGCCGATGCAGAAACCTATGTGGAACTGGAATTCCGGTTCCGGGGAGAGGTCTATCGGGTCCGGCGGCGGCCGGAATATGAGCGGCCCAACAAGCGGAATCCGGAGAAAATGACCAAGGTTCCGGCTGAGGCGGAGCTGCAGCTGCCGGACGGAACAGTGGTGACCGGGGTCCGTCCGGTGACGGCGAAGGTGGAAGAGCTTTTGGGCATGGACCGGAATCAGTTCTCACAGATTGTGATGATTGCGCAGGGAGATTTTCTGAAATTGCTCCATGCAGGCACCAACGACCGCAGGGAAATTTTGCGGAAAATCTTCAATACCAGAAAGTATGAGGACTTTCAGCAGCAGCTGAAAGCGCGGGCGAAAGCCTTGGAAGCAACGTATAAGGACGGGGAAAAAGCTGTTTTGCAGTATGCCGAGCAGCTGAATTGCGCCCCGGAGTATGTACGGAAAGAGGACTTTGACCGGCTGCGCTCCGGCGGGAGCTACTATCTGTTGGACGAATTGCTGAAACTCAGCGAGGAAAGCGACCGAGAGGAACAGCAGACACAGAATACGATAGAAGAACAGACCAAGCAGATTGCGGCGCAGCAGGCACAGCTGCATCGAGCCATGGGCACCATGCAGCAGCAGAATCTGCAGACCAACACTTATCTGGAAAACCGGGCAAAATTGGAGCGCCTGCGTCCGAAACAGAAGGAATTGGAGCTGCGGCTGCAGCAGGAGCAGGCACAAGAGCCGGAGCGGGAGCGCTGCCGGCAGAATATTCTCCATTTGCAGGAAATGATGCCCAAATACGGGGCATTGGAATCGGCGCAGCAGAAACTGCGGCAGAGCCGCCTAAGCTATGAAAAGCTGCTGAAACAACAGAAAGCCCTTGCCGAGGAAGATGGGCAGCTGCAGTTGCAGCTGCAGACATTGGAACAGCAGTTGCAGGGAACGGAGCAAACCGGCACCGCATTGGAAAAAGCCACCCATACATACGGGGAATATCAGACCCGGCAGAGCCATTTGCAGCAGCTGAGAACCCGCTATGATGCATGGCGGGAAACGGCAATTCAGCTCCAAAAAGGACAAAAGGATTACGAGACTGCGGAAGAGCAGGCGAGAATTGCCGGGGAAACCGCAGCCCGTTTGGAACGGCGATTCCGTCGGGAGCAGGCGGGCATTTTGGCTGCCGACCTGACAGAGGGGCAGCCCTGCCCGGTTTGCGGCGCGGTTCACCACCCGCAGCTGGCGGTCTGCACGGAAGACGCACCCACGGAGGAATCTGTGGAACTGGCGAAACAGCAGTTGGAGCAGCTGAACGTTCTGTGGCAGAAACAGAGCACATTGACCGCCTCGCTGCGAGCCACCTGCGCGGCACAGGAGCAGCAATTCCGGGAGCAGGCAGAGGGATTCCTCCCGCCGGAATTGCCGGATAAGGATATTCCCGGGCAGATTGAATCCGAGTTGCGCGCCGTCCGGGAACAGGTGCGGAAATGGACCGATACAATTCACGTACTGGAACGGCAAAAAGAACAGCGGCAGCGGGCGCAGGAGCAGCGAACAAACAAGCTGAATCGGCAAAATCAGTTGCAGCAGGAGCTGCAGCAAGTCCATTCGACGGTTTCTCAGCAGCTAGCGGATTGCTCCGCAGCGGAAAAGGAAACGGAAATGCTCCGCAGCGGCTTGGATTATGCCACCCGGAACGAGGCGGAGCAGGCAATGCAGCAGTGGCAGAGCCGTCAGACCGCGTTGGAGCGGGCATTGGAGCATGCCAAAACGGAAAAGGAAAACGGCGAAAAGGCGCTGCGGGAGTGCCAGGCTGTTTTGGAGACGTTGGAGAAAAACGGCGTCCGCCCGGAATTGCAGGATTTAACCCCCTTGGAAACGGAAAATCAGCGGCTGAAAAGCTTGCAGGAGACGTATTTCCAAAGGCAGACGGAAATTTCCGGGCGGCTGTCTGCCAATGAACGGCTGCGGGGAAAAATCCGGCGCACCCGGGAAGATGCGGAGGACGTAAGCCGGCAGTATCTGATGGTGCAGAATCTGTCGGATACGGCAAACGGCGAGCTGAAAGGCAAGCCGCGCATTGCCTTTGAGTCCTACATTCAAGGAGCCTATTTTGACCAAGTCATTGAGGCGGCTAATCTGCGGCTGAATTATATGTCCTCCGGACGATATGAGCTGGTGCGGCAGCAGGAAACATCGAATCTGCGGAGTCAGACCGGCTTGGAATTGGACGTTATGGATTACTACACCGGAAAATGCCGGGGTGTGAAGACCCTCTCCGGCGGAGAATCCTTTAAAGCGTCTTTGTCTTTGGCTTTAGGGCTTTCCGATGTGGTGCAGCGGTATGCCGGCGGCGTGGAAATCGACGCCATGTTTGTGGACGAGGGATTCGGCACCTTGGACGCGGAATCCCGGCAGCAGGCCATTCAGATTCTCAACGGCTTGACCGATGACAACCGTATGGTGGGAATTATCTCCCACGTTGCGGAGTTCCGGGAGAGCATCGACCGGCAAATTTTAGTGGAAAAGAGTACGGATGGCAGCCGCGTCCGTTTGGTGTACTGATATGGAATGGACATGGAAAGCGATTCGCCAAAAAGTCTTTGAGCTGCACCACGAACGGACTTATTCCGGGGAGGGTACCCGGCTGAAGTATATGTATTTCCCGGCACCGAAGGGTCCGGAGGGGCGGAATATTCTCCTTGTGGGATTTCAGGGCTGCCATGATAAGCAGGCGCGATACAATTACGTGCGGACCTGCAGTGAATTTCCCATTCATCGGCTGTTTCTGAAAGATGATTTTGCTTCCAACGGCAGGGGGAGTTATTACATCGGGGAGCATGGTACCTACAACGTGGAGCGGCTGTGCCATGAGATTGTGCAGACGTTTATAGACCGGCTGCAGCCGGAGCGGGTGCTGTTCATCGGTTCCAGCAAAGGCGGCTACGGCGCCATCAACTGCGGCATTGAGTTTCCCAATGCTACGATCATCGCCGGAGCGCCGCAGTATCGTTTGGGCACATATTTAAATAAACCGGCCAACTACCCGAATTTGTTGGATATCATCGGGGAGGATACCCCGGAAAATCTGGAGACGCTGAATCATCGGTTGGAGCGGAAATTGGCGGCGGATCCTTATGCAGCCGGGCAAACCTGCTATCTCCATTATTCCAACCGGGAGCACACCTACGAAAAGCATATCCGGGATTTGCTCCGGGATTTGAAAGCTACCGGTATGACGGTGATTGAAGATGTGGCAGACTATCCGGAGCACAGCGACGTAGGAAAATATTATCCCCACTTCCTTTCTCAGACGGTTTGTGATATAATCCGTGCATCAACAACGAAAGCGACACAGGAAGGAAACGAAAATTTATGAATAAAAAATTCCAACTCAGCTACATTTCCGGCGCGTGGCGGCACTATTTCATTACCATTTGCAGCGCACTGTTGATTTTCGGCTGGTCTTACCGCACATTTCAGGACAACGGCAGCGAAGATGGTCTGGTGGGCTTTTTCGTACTGTTCGGTGTGATTTTGTGTCTGGCGATTTTTTCTCTCCGCCGGACCACCTACCGCCGGATTCAGGAAATGGACCCCAAGGCATTTAAGAAAATGATGGATAACCGGGGCAAACAGCGTCCGTTGGAGCTGACCCGGACGAAGAATGCTCAGTATTCTCAGCAGATTGAGGACATGTTCCGTACCTACAATATTTTCCGGTACTTCTGCTTGATTCTGCTGCTGATTTTCCTGGGATTGGACGTTATCATCCTGCAAAGCGTATGAACGTAAAAAAGCTGCCCGCCGGGCAGCTTTTTTGCATTTTACCATTATAAATACAAATGTTTCGGTGGTTCCAAGGGAAAAATATCTTTGTACACAAATCGGAAGTTCCCAATGGATTTTTCAATATGCCAATGACCGCAGAACCATGCGTTGTATTCCGTGCGGTCTTCAATCCAATCCAGCCAATCCTCGGTACCGGTATCCACCGTGCTTTGGTCCACACCGCGGATAAATTTCTCTTTCGGTACAAATTTTGCCGGGCAGGTATGGGTGAGAATCACGTCTTGCCGCCAATTCTGCCGCGCCAAAGTCCGCTCCACTTTTGCTTTGATTTCAGCCGAGGGCTGCTCGTCATAAAACCAAGGCAGACCGCGGGCAATGCGGTATTCCTTGAACACAGTGTATGCGCCGCCGCAGACCAACAGCTTTCTGCCCTCCACCTCGTATACCTCGCCGTCTTTTGCGAACAGCAGATTGGGATATTTCGGCTCCTGCCAGACGGTTCCGCCGTGCCAGGAAATTTCTCGGTAGGCGGGAATGTGCTCCGGGCGAAGCTCATGGTTGCCCTGAATACAGAGAATGGGCACACCAAAGGAATTGATGGGCGCTTTCCGCCGCAATCCGCTTTCGGGTTCGGCGTCATAATTCAATCCTGCGTCGCCTAAAATAATCAGCAGGTCCCGGGAAGTGGCCGGACCGTAAGCCAGAAAGTCCAGAATATTTCGGAATTTCCCATGAGGGTCGGAAGTGAGATAAATCATTCCAGCACCTTGCCCAGAATCCGGAATTGACTGCTGTCCTGGACTTCAATGGGCGGATAAAGAGGATTAATCGCCAGCAGGGAAATCGTGCCGCTGACAATGGAGATTTTTCGGCAGAATGTCTGTCCGTTACAGAGAAAGATTCCGATTTCACCGGTGTGCAGATGATTCTGTTGATGTACCCAGACAATGTCGCCATCGGCGAAACGGGGGAGCATACAATCCCCAGACAGTTGTACCCCAAAATTTGCCTGAATCGGCACGTAGTCCAAAACTTCCACCAAACGATAGGCATCGCCGTCCAGAAAATGACCGGAATCTCCCGCAGCACCCAGCTGATATACTGGAATGGTCCGCTGCGGCGGGTTGTCTTCTGCGGGCAGGGTATATTTTTTACTGCTGCGGAGCAAATCAATATATGCC
>CAKTAK010000038.1:0-16993 GCA_934527315.1 uncultured Oscillospiraceae bacterium | reverse complement strand
ATTCTCAACAACCCCAACAACCCCACCGGCGTGATTTACCCCGTGGAGGTCATTCAGGCGCTGGCTGCCATGCTGGAGGAAAAATCCAAGGAATTCGGTCAGCCCATTTATCTGATTTCCGATGAGCCTTACCGGGAGTTGGCTTTTGACGGCGCCGAAGTGGCATATCTGCCGAAATATTACAAGAACACCATTGTGGGCTATTCCTGGTCCAAGAGCTTGTCTCTGCCCGGTGAACGTATCGGTTATCTGGAAATTCCGCCCCGGGTTGACGATTATGAGCTGGTCCGCAGCGCCGTTTCCATCTGCGCAAGAATTTTGGGCTTTGTGAACGCGCCCTCTCTGATGCAGCTTGTGGTGCAGCGGTGCATTCACGAATCCTGCGATATCGCAGCATACGACAATAACCGGAAGCTGCTGTACAACGGTTTGAGCGAACTGGGTTACACCTGCGCCAAACCCCAGGGTGCTTTCTATCTGTGGCTGAAAACGCCCACGGAGGAAAAGGAATTCGTGCAGGAGGCCAAAAAGCACAACATTCTGGTGGTGCCCGGCAGTTCCTTTAAGTGCCCCGGCTACGTCCGCGTAGCCTACTGCGTCAGCCCGGACACCATTCGCGGGTCCATGAAGGGTTTCGCAGCCATGGCCGAAACATACGGATTGAAAAAGTAAGATGAGAAATTGATACAGAAAGAAGAAGAGGATAACAATGGAAGAAATCGTAAAAGAAGAACCGAAAAAAGTAATGCTGTCCGGAATTCAGCCTTCCGGTGAGCTGACCCTTGGCTCCTATCTGGGCGCCATTCGCAACTGGGCAGACCTGGCCGACCAGTTTGATTGCTACTACTTCATGGCAGACCTGCACACACTGACCGTACGGCAGGACCCTGCTGCCCTCCGCCGCCGGACGCTGAATCAGCTGGCACAGTACATTGCCTGCGGTCTGGACCCGGAGAAAAACACCCTGTTCATTCAGAGCCATGTGCCGCAGCACACGGAGCTCGGCTGGATTCTGGCTTGCTATACCATGTTCGGCGAGCTGAACCGCATGACCCAGTTCAAGGATAAATCCGCCAAAAACGCCGACAATATCAACGGCGGTCTGTTTACTTACCCCTGCCTGATGGCTGCGGATATTCTGCTGTATCAGCCGGACCTGGTGCCCGTGGGTGAGGACCAGAAACAGCACGTGGAGCTGACCCGCGACGTTGCCACCAGATTCAACAACCTCTACGGTCAGACCTTCAAAATTCCCGAGCCTTATATTCCCAAGGTCGGCGCCCGCGTTATGAGTCTGACCAGCCCGGAAAGCAAAATGAGCAAATCCGACAAGGACCAGAACGGCTGCGTGTATCTGATGGACGAGCCCGAAGTGATTCTGCGGAAGTTCAAGCGCGCCGTAACCGACTCCGATACCGAGCGCTGCGTCCGCTATGACCCGGCCAACAAGCCCGGTGTGTCCAACCTGATGCAGATTTACTCCGCATGCACCGGCAAGGATTTTGCTGCCATTGAGGCAGAATTTGACGGTCTGGGCTACGGTGCCTTCAAACCCGCCGTGGGCGAGGCTGTCGTGGAGACCCTGCGTCCTCTGCGTGAGGAATCTCTCCGTTTGATTCAGGACAAGGCCTATCTGGAGGACATTTACAAAGCCGGTGCCGCCAAAGCCTCTTACGTGGCCAACAAGACCATGCGGAAGGTCAAAAAGAAAATCGGTTTGGTAGCCCAGCCGTAAACAGACGGGAGCACACAGAAAAGATTATGGAACTATCATTATGGACACGCCTTCTTTTGGCTGTCGTAGTCGCATTTATTATCAGCTTTGCAATGACCCCCATCGTAAAGTCCTTTGCCGTGAAAATCGGTGCAATGGACGTGCCCACCGAAAAGCGCCGGGTTCATGATCACCCCATTCCTCGTATGGGCGGCTTGGCCATCTTCATCGGTTTCCTGCTGTCCGTAGCGTTGTTTGCAGACATTACGCAGCAGGTGCAGGGCATTCTGCTGGGCGCCATCATCATTGTTATGGTGGGCGCCATCGATGATATTATTTCTCTGCCGGCACTGGTGAAATTGGCCGGACAAATCGTGGCCGCCGGCATTGCGATTTGGCACGGCGTGATCATCGAGTTTTTCATGAACCCCAACGTGTTCAGCAACACAACCGTCATCGGTGTAGAACTGCTTTCCCTGCCCATTACCCTGCTGTGGATTGTGGGCGTCACCAACGCCGTGAACCTGATTGACGGCTTGGACGGCCTGGCCTGCGGTGTTTCCAGTATTGCGTCTTTGACCATGTTCGTGGTGGCTCTGATTGTTTCCGAGGGAAACGTGGCCATCATTCTGGGTGCGCTGCTGGGCGCCTGCATCGGCTTTCTGCCGTATAACTTCAACCCCGCCAAAATTTTCATGGGCGACACCGGTTCTCAGCTGTTGGGTTACGTACTGGCTACCGCATCGGTGATCGGGCTGTTCAAGTTCTATGCCGTTGTAACATTCTTGGTGCCGCTGCTGGCTCTGGCGCTGCCCTTGACCGATACCACCTGCGCCATCATTCGCCGGGTGCTCCGGGGCCAAAGTCCTTTCCACCCGGACCGGGGGCATCTCCATCATCGGCTGATTGATATGGGTCTGAGCCAGAAACAGGCCGTGGCAATTCTGTACTCCATTACCGCATTGCTGGGTCTGTGCGCCGTGGTCATTGTGTCCACCGGCAAATTGAAAGTTTGTCTATTGATTTTAGCAATTATTATGGCCTGCGTTGTGGGCAGATTTATCCGCAAGACGCTGAAAGGCCATGAGTATCACCCGAAAGAGGATTCTGAAGAATGAAAAAAATCAATGTGCTTTCCGTATTCGGCACCCGTCCGGAGGCCATCAAAATGGCTCCTCTGGTGCTGGAGCTGCAGAAACGTCCGGAAATTGAAAGTCATGTCTGCCTCACCGCACAGCACCGGGAAATGCTGGACAGCGTTATGGAGTGCTTTGGTCTGCAGGCGGACTATGACCTGAATATTATGCATCAAGGGCAGACTCTGACCGACATCACCTCCCGGGTGCTGAACGGTCTGGGCGCCATTCTGGCGGAATCCAAACCGGATTTGATTCTGGTTCACGGAGATACCACCACGGCATTCGCCTCTGCTTTGACGGGATTTTACGCAAAAATCCCCGTGGGTCACGTGGAGGCAGGTCTGCGGACCTTTGATAAGTACTCCCCCTATCCCGAGGAAATGAACCGTCAGCTGATTGGCCGCATTGCCGACCTGCACTTCTCCCCTACGGAGAATAACGCCCATAATCTGGAGAAGGAAGGCATCACCGAAAACGTTTTTGTCACCGGCAACACGGTCATTGACGCCATGAAGTACACCGTCAAGGGCACCGGATTCCATTCCCCGCAGCTGAATGAAATTGACTGCGCCGGTAAGCGCATCATCGCCATGACCTGCCATCGCAGAGAAAACTACGGTGCGCCCATGGAGAATATCTTCTCCGCCGTGAAGGAGATTTCGGAAAGCTATCCCGATGTTCAGATTATTTATCCGGTGCACCCCGCTCCCGTGGTGCGGGATACCGCCAAGCGAATTCTGGGCGGTTTGGAAAACGTGGCGCTGATTGAACCGTTGGACGCCATTGATATGCACCGCTTGATGTCTGTCAGCTATTTGGTTATGACCGATTCCGGCGGAATTCAGGAAGAGGCACCCAGCTTGGGCAAGCCCGTTCTGGTGCTGCGGCAAGAAACGGAGCGTCCCGAGGCTGTGGCTGCGGGAACCGTCCGTTTGGCCGGTGTTTCCAAGGACAACATTGTCCGTCAGGCAAAGCAGCTGTTGGATGACCCCGCCGCTTATCAGAGCATGGCACAGGCTGTCAATCCCTACGGAGACGGCAACGCCTGCGCACGAATTGCCGATGCGATTTTGTACCACTTCGGTGTGTCGGAAACCGCACCGGAGCCCTTTTCCGTATGAATCGAAAACACCCCACCATTCTGTTTGCCGCCATTGGCGTTCTGCTGATTCTGGTCATCGCGTTCACCATCATTGAACTGACCTCTTCCGCAGAAACCGTTCCCGTGGAGCTGCCGCCGGTAACAACCGAAACCGTCGCTCCGGGAGACGCGAATTCCTCTGCTTATGCAAAGGTAACTCCGAAAACCGTGCAGGCTGTGGTGCAGACATTGCACCGCCCGGAGGGCTATTCCCGCACCGTCACCGTGGAAGATTTCTGGGGCGACGATGCCTCTGATTCCACGGAATTTGCCGTGCAGGTATCCGGTAGCAACAGTAAAATCACCACCGGCTCCGGAAACAATACCAAACATATTTTGGTGACCGATGACGGTACGTGGATTTGGTATGGAAATTCCGGCAGCAAGGCCGCTTATCTCCAACCGAAAGCCTCATACTCCGGCGACCAGTGGCTCCGCAGTCTGACCTACGAGGACCTGCTGGAATTGCCTGCCGATGCCATTGAATCTGCGGGATACGAGGCGCATAATGACGTTTGGTGCATTTATGCCTCCTATCGCACGGAGCATTTCGGATATCTGTGCACCGTATGGATTTCCGCCGCCGACGGCTTGCTCGCCGCCGCTGAAATTCAAGACGGCGATACGCTGATTTACCGTATGACCGGCGGCACCGTGGATTCCACCGTGCCCAATGACAGCGTGTTTGACCCGCCGGCTTGAGCATTACAAGAGGAACATTGCCCCCATAATGACCAACAGTTCCTTGTCTCCCGATTCCTTGTAGAGCAGGAAGAGAATCAGAAGGAGCAATGCGTCTTCCATCTCAAAGCCATCGGAAAACACACCGGACAAGATATGCTGTATGCCGCTGCCAAAATTCCATGGCAGCGGCATTTTTTCTCCGTTTCCCGGATTTCCTTGCGGCGCCGGCTGCCCGGAAGGACGCGGCTGACGTCCCCCACCGGACGGTTCCGGAACCCATTGCGACCGCCCGGTGTTCCCCTGATACCTATACATGGTTCTCTCCTCCGAATTCACCCAATGCCAGTTCCGCAAACTTTGCCAGCTTCGCCAATTTCAGCGCCCGCTCCATTTTTGCCCGGCGTTTCTCCGCCAAATAGGGTTTCATGGCCTCCAACAGCACCACGTTGTTGTCCGGCTCTTGGGATTTCATGCCGGAAAGCAATTTCCCCAGTTTCCCAAGCATTGCCGGATCAAAGCCCTCCGGCAGGATTCCGGCGGGTGCCGGAACAGACTGGGGCGCAGGCTGCGGTGCGCTCTGCCCGCTCATGAGAGATTTCGCCAGATTGGCAATCCGGTCCATTTGCTCCGGGTCATTCAAAAGCTGATTGAGCCGGTCCTCAAATTCACCCATGCGTCCCAGTCCTTTCCTATGGATAGATTATTGCATAGCCTGCTGCAGCTTTTCCGCCAATCGCTTGCCCTCTCCGGTGCCAAGGACCTCCAGTAAAATTCCCCGGAGCGCCTCGGTATCTCCGCTTTTGGCGGCGTTTTCCACCCGTTGAGCGTCCAATTTTTCCGCCAACCGCTGGCCGTCGGCAGAGTTTGCAATTTCTTTGATGCGGTCCGCCTTTCCGCTGCGGACCAACTCCTGCTCCATCTGCTCAAAATTCCGCATCATTTGATTCCACCTCCCGGTTTCGATTCAGTTCAGTATATGCCGTTCCCTTCGAACCGTGACACAGAAAGAAGGTACCTTTTGAAAATTGCTGTTTTTTCGGACACCCACAAGCACATCAACGGCGCTCTCCGGACCATTGTTCGGGAGCAGCCGGATTTGATTCTCCATCTGGGAGACCACTATGCCGACGCACAGCGGATTCATGAACAGTTCCCGGAAATTCCTATGGAGGCAGTTCCCGGCAATTGTGATTATGCGCCCGCGTTGGAGGAAACCAAGCTGTTGGAATACGAAGGCTTTCGGCTAATGATCACCCACGGTCATCGTTATTCCGTGAAGTATCAGCTGGATTCTCTGCTGAATGCTGCCTATTTTCAGCAGGCAAATCTGGTACTGTTCGGACACACCCACCGGGCGCTGCATACCGTAGTGGAGGGGATTCATCTGATAAATCCCGGCAGTGCCGGACTGAACACACCGCCCACATGGGCCAAAATCATTTTGCAGCAGGGCGAGGAACCCATAGTATCCATCGAAGAGCTGTGAATATGACAAAGGCGCATAGAATCGAACCATTCCATGCGCCGTTAAAAAAGTCTCCGGAACGCTGCATTCCGGAGACTTTTTGCATTATTCATTGACCAAATGGGGAAAATCCGCAGGATAGGTATACCGGGCAGCGGTGGTATCCGGTTCATCGGAATCCGGCGTCTGACCGGGAATTTCCGGTTCCTGCGTATCCGTGCTGCCGGTTCCCGCAGACGGGGTAAAGGCGACGTAAATCGTATGGTTGCTCTGCACATCGGCCAAAGTGACCGTAGAGCTGGTACCCACGGAGTTTCCGTCTACCATAACGGATTCTATCACATATCCGCTATCCGGAAGAACCGTAACGCTCATACTGCCGCCCCGCACCACAGTGGAGGTGCCGGCCGGGGAAACATCTCCCCCCTTGCCGCAGCTAACGGAAATGGTATAGACCTGCTCTTCTTCCGGCAAGGTCATCTCCGGTACATCGGCAGGGTCCCCCTCTTCGTCCGGCGTTTCGGTGGGCATAGGAGTCGGCTCCGTTGCAGGCCGCTGGTCAATCACCGTTGTGGCGTTGGGCGTTGTCTCCGCCTGGTCCTTGTTTCCTCCGCTGCGGGCTGGAATGATTCCCGTCATAATCCCCAGTACCGCTCCCAAAATCAAAAACAGCAGCACTGCGCCAAACACATACAGTCCCGTTTTACCGCCTGAATTTTGTTCCATAGCAATCCCCGCCTTTCTCCGGTTCAAATCACTTTTCTCTATTATACATGAGACGATTGGATTTTACAATTTGTTTCGAATATGCTACAATAAAAAAATCAAATGAGTCATTTGGAGGTTCTTATGCAAAAACGTGCATTGGTCACCGGCTCCTCCCGGGGAATCGGTGCCGCTACCGCCAGAGCATTGGCGGCAGACGGTTGGGAAGTCAACATCAACTATTATCAGTCCGAGGAAAAAGCCCTGGCACTGGCTGCCGAGCTGGGCACCCGGGCATTCCGGGCAGACGTGTCCGACCCGAAACAGGTGCAGGCGATGTTCGATGCCATGGGTCCGGTGGAGCTGTTGGTCAACAACGCCGGCGTTGCCCATGAGGGATTGATTACCGATATTTCAGAAGAGCAGTGGCAGCGGCTTTTTGCCGTAAACGTGGGCGGCGTGTTCAACTGCGTCCGGGCTGCCCTGCCGTATATGATTCACATCAAGCACGGCATCATCATCAATACTTCTTCCATTCTGATGAAAGCCGGCGGCTCCTGCGAGGCTGCTTACACCGCCACCAAAGGGGCCATTGAGGGTCTGACCAAGTCTCTGGCACGGGAATTGGGTCCCTCCGGTATCCGCGTCTGCGCGGTTGCTCCCGGCGCCATTGAGACGGATATGCTCTCCTGCTTTAGCCGGGAGGAATTGGACGCTGTGGCGGCTCAGGCACCGTTGGAGAGAAACGGTATGCCGGAAGACGTGGCTCGGGTGACGGCAATGCTGGCATCTGATGCCTGCCAGTTTGTAACCGGCGCCATTGTACCCGTGGACGGCGGCAACATTCTGTAATTTCCCTATCTCTGCAAAAAGGCAGTTCCGAAATCCCGGAACTGCCTTTTGTGTTATTCGGTGGGTTTATCGGATTTGGGTTTCCGATTGTTGTAATGCCGCCGACGGTTGTTATTGTGATTGGGTTTCTTCTCGCCGCTCTGGCTCTGCGGACCGGCATTGGGCTTTGCAGCCTTTTCTTCAGCAGGTTTCTGACCGCCCTGATTCTGCCGGGGCTGGCGATTCCGTCTGTTCTGGTCCTGCTGACTGCTCTGACGTTTCTTGTCCGGGCTCTGCTGCGGTTTTTCTCTCCGCTCGGCCGGTTTCTCCGTCCGCTCGCCCTGGGCCTGTTTGGGCTGATTCTGACCGCCGGAGCGGCCTCCCTCCCGTCTTCCGTTGGGGCGGCGGCGATTGTTATTGTTCCGGTTCCGGCGCTGATTCTCGTAGTTTTCCCGCGCCTCCTGCTCTGCCTTTTCAGCAGCCGCCATACGCGCCTTCCGCTCCTGCTTTTTGTCCTGGTCCTCGTACTCGTCCAGCAGGATAATGTCTTCCCATTCGTCCCGCTCTTCCGCGACTTCCGGCTCTGCCTTGGGCACGTACTTCAGCACGTCCGGCAAGGGCTCGCCCTCTTTCGGACGTCCGCCGGGCACCGCTGCCACCTGCTCTGCGGAATAATTGTGCTGCTCCGTGGGATTTTCTCCGTCCAGACGAACCTTTACCAGCTGGCGCAGCAGATTCACCTGAGTTACGTTGCCGTAGCCGTCCGGGGTCTGGACGAATGCGCCGTTTTTCGGCACCGTCTTGACCAAATCCTCATAAGCCTCCTGCTCATACCGCAGGCAGCACATCAAACGGCCGCAGCAGCCGGAAATCTTCTTCGGATTCAGAGACATATTCTGCACCTTTGCCATTTTCGTGGACACCGGGTAGAACTCATTCAAAAACTGGCTGCAGCAGAACGGTCTGCCGCAAATCCCCAGACCACCCATCATTTTCGCCTCGTCCCGCACGCCAATCTGGCGCAATTCGATGCGGCTGCGGAACACGGAGGCCAAATCCTTGACCAATTCCCGGAAGTCCACACGGCCATCGGAGGTGAAAAAGAAGGTAATCTTATTTCCGTCGAAATTGCACTCCACGTTCACCAGTTTCATATCCAGACCGTGTTCTGCAATTTTTTTCTTGCCGATTTCGAATGCCTCGGCCTCTTTCTTCTTGTGGTTCTCCACCACCCGGAGGTCTCCCTCCGTAGCCACCCGGAGCACGGGCTGCAAAGGCAGGACCACACGGTCATCTGCCACCCCATGAACGCCTTGGGCGCAATAAGCCAATTCCCGGCCGTTGGCGGTTTCTACCACCACCCGGTCCCCTTCCTTCGGCTGGGTTCCGTTGGGGTCAAAATAATAAATCTTCCCGCAGGGTTTGAATCGTATGCTGACTACATCTGTCACTTATTTGTTCCTCGTTTCTACAGGGGCTGCTCCCCCGATACTTTTCACTGCAACGGCACCAAACAAATGCTTGATACCCACGTTCACCGCCAGATAAGCCTGACAGCGTTCCATTACCTCCAAAATCCGCCAGCAATCCTCCGACGTCAGCTGGGGTGTTTTCCGGCGCCGGCACAGCAAATCGGTGAGAACCGACTGCACCGCCTGCGTCCACTGATTGCAGAACGCGGCATCCGATGCCGCCGCCCGGTCATTGCACCACGCCAACAGCGCGGATTTCTTCCCGGCAGCAACCAATTTCAGATACTCCAACGCAGCTCTTTCCGCCTCCGGGTCTGCCTCCGGCGCATCGTCATTGCTGGTGATTTCCACGCACCGGGAACGAATGGTCGGCAGCAGCATAGCCGGTGTGGCTGTAGCGAGAATCAGCACCACCCCTTTGGGCGGCTCCTCCAACAATTTCAGCAGCGCGTTCTGGGCATTGGGGTTCATGGTTTCAGCCTCATGAATCACAAATGCCTTTCCCGGTGCCTCGTTGGACATAATCTGCGCCTGACCAATCATATCCCGAATCTGGTCCACGCGGATCTCTCGTTTCTGCTTGCCCTTATCGTCAGTTTCCCGGCGAATATGGATAATATCCGGATGCACACCGTCCCGGGCTTTTCGGCAATCCCGGCACATTCCGCAGGGGCGCTTGCCCGTTCCGGAACAGACTGCCGCAGCAGACAGCGTCTGCACATTCTGCTGACGCGCCGTTTCCGATGCCGATGCAACGATATACGCATGAGATAAGCGGGAACCGTCGCCCAACTGCAGCCCTTCCATGGCTTTGCCTCCGAATTCTTCGTCTTTCCATGCAGCTCCCGAACGAAACTGCGTGAATCATTTTATTTTAACCGTTTTTCGGACCATAGTCAACAACATCTGTTGGTTTTCCCTTTGGAATCCCGAATTTATCGAAAAAGAACTGCCTCCCATGACGTTTCCGCCATTTGAGACAGTTCTTTTACTCATTCAATCAAGTCCACTCACGGGAAACCGGCTTTTTGGAGCCGGACTCGTTCTGCGGCTTTTCATACGACACGACCACCCGGCGATTGGGCTCGGTGCCGATGGAACTGGTGCTGACGCCCTCATAATCCTGCAACGCTGCGTGAATCACGTGACGCTCGTAGGAATTCATAGGCTCCAGAGCCATGCTCCGTTTATACCGGACGGCTTTTGCAGCCATCTTCTCTGCCAGACGAACCAGAGCCTCTTCCCGCTTTGCGCGATAAGCCTCTGCGTCTACGCTGATGTGCAGACGTTTTTCGCTGCCGTGATTGACTGCATAGTTGGTCAGATGCTGAATGGCATCCAGAGTCTCGCCCCGGCGGCCAATCACCATGCCCATGCCCTTACCGGACAGATTCACGTTCAAGCCGCCATCGGGCTTGTCCGTAATCTCGATATTGGCCTGGACACCCATCTTTTCCAGCAAACCGCTGAGGAAGTCATAAACTTTCTCGTGGTCCGGATTTCCATCGTTTGCCGAAGATACCTGAGTTTCTTCCGCTGCCACAGGCTCAGCCGGTGCAGCAGCTGCCTGCTCCTGCACTTCGTCCGGTGCCTCATAGGACACGCGTACGACTGCGGGAGAAGCACCGATTCCCAGGAATCCGCTTTTGGCACGTTCCAGGATTTCCACCTGGACGTCGTCCCGGGTCAAACCCAGGTCCGCCAGCGCTGCAGCAATTGCAGCTTCTTCGGTCTTGCCGGATTTCTCTATACTTTTTAACATAAGGTACTCTCCTGTTATGCTTCTGCCTCGGGCGTTTCTGCCGTCGGCTGCTCTTCCTGTTTGCCAAAGCGATCGGGCTCATAGGCTCTGCCCCGGGCATACCGACGGCCGCCTACCTGAGATGCAGGTACTTCTGCCTCTTCAATGCCCAGACGCTCCCGGCGTTCTGCACGGTCTGCTGCAATTGCAGCAGCCTTCAGCTCATCAGTTTTCTGCTTTTCTGCAGCCTGCAGTTTCTTCTTGCTGGTGTTTTTGTTCACGGTTGTAGTACCTTCCGCTTTTCTGCGTTCGGTCTCTTTCCGTTTCTTATCCAGCTCTTCTTCCCGTTTCCGTTCCCGTTCCAGCCACTCGGTGTCTTCTTCCAGCAGCTTTTTCCGGTAAACCTTCGTGAGAATAAAGTCACGTACGATACCGAAAACGCTGTTGGCAATCCAGTAAACACCCATAGCAGCGGGCATTGCAAAGCAAATCCACACAGACATCAAGGGCATGAAGATTTCCATGGTCTTGTTCGTTGCAGCCATCTGATCGCCCTGAGGGCCGGCAGCTGCAGGCGGATTCATCTTCATGGAGATTTTCATAGATGCCCAAGACAGCAGGGCAGAAACGATAGGAATCAGGAACAGGCCAAATGCCGGCAGCCAACCAGACAGCTGGCTGAAATCAGCGCCAATCCAGAAAGCCAAACGGGGCGTGGAGCCCAGGTTCATGCCAAGGAAAGAATAGCTGATATCCTTCAGAGCGGGCACCACAGCAGACATCTCTGCGTAATTCTCGTGGCACAGCTGTGCCATGGTAATTTCCAGATACTGCTTTGCGCGGCTGCTCAGCTCAGCGACATCCAACAGATTCATCTTTTCCAGCGTTGCCTGCACCAAGGAAACTTCCTCGGAAGTCAGACCCATCATGTGGGTCAAGGGCTGACGGATCACGCTGTACAAAGGAATCAGAATCAGCAGGGGGATGAAAGACCACGCACAACCGGACATGGGGTTGATGTGTTCTTCCTGATAGAGCTTAGATACCTCTTGCTGGTACTTCTGCGGATTTCCGGCATGACGTGCCTCCAGCTCCTTCAGACGGGGCTGCAGACGGGTGGTGCGCAGCATGCTCTTCTTGCTCTGTGCCATGAACGGGGTCATAATCAGGTTCACAACCAGCGCAAAAAGAATCACGGACACACCGTAGCTGCCGAAAATCTCATAGAACTTCATCAGAAGCCAGGAAAAGGGTACTGTAATGATCGACATTCAGTTACTCCAATCGTAATTCATTATTCGGTTTTCTTCCGGTTCAAGGAACCGGATCGTAAAAATTATGCTCCCCTTTATGAAAAGGGTGGCATCTGCAAATGCGTTTGAACGCCAACCAGCCGCCTTTCAGCGCGCCGTATTTTTCAATGGCCTCCAATGCATACTGCGAGCAGGTCGGGACAAAGCGGCAGCAAGGCGGCGTATACGGAGAAATGGCCCGCCGATAGAATCGAATCAGCGCCAGCAAAATCGCTTTCACTTCTCCTGCCCGCTTTCCGTGGAAAGAATGCCGAGCTGTTTGCATGCCTTTTCAAAAGCACGTTCCAGCTGCGCGTACGTAGCCTGAGCACTTTTACCCCGCGCCACGATGACCAGGTCCGTGCCTCGGCAAAGCTTGTCCTCCCGCAGGCGGTAAATCTCCCGCAGACGGCGGCGGATTTTATTCCGCACAACAGCCTTGCCGATTTTATTGGACACGGTCACGCCGATACGGTTGGTATCCCGCCCGGTTTGCCGGACGTACAGCACAAGATACGGTGTGACAGCACTTTTCCCCTTCTTGTACAGGCGCCGGAACTCGTAGTTCTTTTTTAAGGTGTCTGTGAATTCCATAGCCTTACCTCTTCGTCCTCAAAAAACTGACCAATCGGAATTAGTAGC
Source organism: uncultured Oscillospiraceae bacterium (assembly GCA_934527315.1). GTDB lineage: Bacteria > Bacillota > Clostridia > Oscillospirales > Oscillospiraceae > HGM13010. The sequence goes on along the minus strand of CAKTAK010000038.1, from coordinate 4,167 downwards.
TCAGTTTTTTTCTGCCTTTTGCACGACGGCGAGCCAGAACTTTGCGGCCGTTAGCGGTGGACATTCTCTTGCGGAAGCCATGCTCCATCTGTGCGTGACGCTTTTTGGGCTGATAGGTACGTTTAGTCATTTTTTAGTCTCTCCTTTCAGGTTTGATTCTATGCTCATCACGGAACACATGCCCCGTGTAGCAATCCGAATCGGCAGCTGCTTTGAAATAGGCGCAGCTATCCTATATTGATTGAACGCTTTATTATAACGCGTCAATTCACCGCTGTCAAGTAGTTTTGGAATACAGGCAGCCGCAATAATTTTGACGGTACAGGTCCAGCTCCTGGGAAAGCTGAATACTCTGCTTATAGCCCTCCCGTTTTTTGAAGTCCGAGGGCAGCCACTTTACACCGTACCGCTCCCCCAACTCCATACCGATGGCATTGATGCGCTGGGCGTCTTTATGGGGCGATACCGTTAGTGTGGTGCAGAAATAATCATACTGCCCCTCCGCCGCCAGACGCGCCGTTTCTTCCAGACGCAGACGGAAACACTCCGTACACCGGGCGCCGCCCTCCGGCTCTTTTTCCAATCCCCGCACCGCTTGGACATACCGGGCGCCGTCATAGTCGCACTCCAGAATGTGCACTTCCGGCATGGCAGCCAGTACCTTTCGCTGATTCTCCAACCGCAGGTCATATTCCTCCCGGGGCTGAATGTTGGGATTATAGTAAAGCAGCGTAATCTTAAAAAATTGGGTCAGATACTTCAGAACATACGTGGAGCAAGGTCCGCAGCAGCTTTGCAGCAGCACACGGGGTTTCCCCTCCAGACGTCGGGTCAGCTCGTCCAATTTTCTCTGGTAATTCTCTTTCAAATACAATCACCTCGCCGGGAGCGATTGTATCATAATTCATTCGGGATTGACAAGCCCCTATCCTATGGAATAAAATGATACGATACCGAGAATGGAGGCGAATTCCTTATGGAACAGCGTACTGATAAAATCAACTACTATCTGGATATTGCGGATACCGTACTGCACCGCTCCACTTGTATCCGTCGGCAATACGGCGCGATCATCGTTCGGAATGATGAAATTATTTCCACCGGCTATAACGGCGCGCCCCGCGGTCGGCGCAACTGCTCCGATTTGGGATTCTGTCGGAGAGAGGCGCTGCAGGTTCCCTCCGGTGAGCGGTACGAGCTGTGCCGCAGCGTCCATGCCGAGGCAAACGCCATCATTTCCGCGTCTCGCCGGGATATGCTGGGCGGAACCCTTTATCTGGTGGGTCGAGAGGCGGCAAACGGACATCTGACCGACGCGGTACCCTGCTCCATGTGCAAGCGCACCATCATCAATGCAGGCATTCAGGAGGTCATTGCCCGGGAGGCGGACGGAAGTTTCAAAATCACCTCCGTGCAGGAATGGATTGACGAGGACGAAACCCTGCCGGAAGATTTGCTATAAGTAATCAGATATATCTGAACGCGCTCTGAGAGGAGTTCCTCTCGGGGCGCGTTTTTCAGAAAATATTCATAAAAAATTTTACGTTTCGTCAAGATTGTCGATTTTCTCACCGCGGGAATTGGTTTATAATGGAAAGTAAGAAACATATCGAGGTCATGTCTATGAGTCTTTCGAAATCAGAGAAAAAAATAAAACGTGCTGCGGCGGAGCCAACCGTTTCTCCCCGGGCAGCCTATCCGAAATTGACTGTATCCCCGGATAAAGGCTTAACTGATGAGCAAGTCCGACAGCTCCATGATGCCGGTTGGGGCAACACTGCCGTGGAATCCCCCACAAAAAGCGACCGGCGGATTATACGGGAAAATATCTTCACCTACTTCAACCTGATTTTTATCATTCTGGCAGTGTGCTTGTCCTTAGTGGGTGAATGGAAAAATATGACCTTTCTGGGCGTCATTGTCTGCAACTCCGCCATTGGCATTTTTCAGCAGCTCCGCGCCAAGCGCACCATCGACAAGCTGACGCTCCTTTCGGAGAGCAAAGTCACCGTACTCCGCAATGGCAATCTGCAGCCGGTTCCGCCCCGGGATTTGGTGCGGGGAGACATTGTGCAGCTGGGTGCGGGCAATCAAATTCCCGCCGACGCACTGGTGCTCTCCGGCGAGGTGCAGGTCAATGAAGGTCTGATTACCGGCGAGGCAGATGCCATCGCAAAAGCCGCCGGAGATACCCTGCTGTCCGGCAGCTTTGTACTGGCCGGGCAATGCCGCTGCCGTCTGGAACAGGTGGGCGCAGATGCGTATGCCGCCCGGCTGACCCATGCCGCCAAACTGGACGGCGGAAAAAAGCAGAAATCCGAAATGATGCGTTCTCTGGACCGTCTGATTCAGTTCATCGGCATTGCGCTGATTCCCATCAGTATTCTGCTGTTCCACAATATGTATTTCCGGCAGGGTTTGCCGTTGAATCAGTCCGTATCCGCCACAGTTGCTGCACTGATTGGCATGATTCCCGAGGGATTGTTCCTGCTCACTTCGGTGGCACTGGCCGTCTCCGTGGTGCGTTTGGCCAATCATCGGACATTGATTCACGAAATGAATGCCATTGAAACGTTGGCGCGGGTGGATACCCTGTGCGTAGACAAAACCGGCACCATCACCAGCCCGGAAATGCACGTCCGGGAAGTGGTTGCACTTTCCGATGCGGACCCGAAGGAAATTCTGGGTGCCATTTACAATTTCCTGCCCGCAGACAATGACACCGCCCGAACTTTGCAGCAGGCTTTTTCTAAGAATCCCGGTTGGAAGGCAGAAAGCTCTGTGCCGTTCACCTCTGCCACCAAATGGAGTTCCGTTACCTTTGCGGAGCATGGCACCTATTTGGTGGGCGCACCGGAATACATTCTGGGCGAAAATATTTCCGATTTGTCCGACACCATTGCACCCTTTACGGAAAGCGGCTGCCGGGTGCTGCTCCTTGCCGCTTGTGACGGCGCGGAAACGGGAAAATTTTTTGGTGAACCTACGCCTTTGGCATTGGTGGTCCTGGAAAATCCCATTCGAGAAAACGCACCGGAAGTGTTTCAGTACTTCAAATCCCAAGGCGTGGCCATTAAGGTCATTTCCGGAGACAATCCGGTGACCGTTTCTGCCGTTGCCGTGCAGGCAGGAATTGAGGGTGCCGACCGTTGGATCGATGCCCGGGAGCTGCAAACCGAGACTGACATTGCCAAAGCCATCGGGGAATACACCGTATTCGGCCGCGTGGCGCCCAACCAGAAACAGCAGATTGTGAAAGCCTTGCAGGCTGCGGGGCATACGGTTGCCATGACCGGTGACGGTGTGAATGACGTTCTGGCGCTGAAAGACGCAGATTGCGGCATTGCTATGGCCTCCGGCGCGGAGGCTGCCTCTCAGGTGGCGCAGCTTGTGCTGTTGGACAGCGACTTTGCCGCCCTGCCTATGGTCGTGGCGGAGGGGCGCCGGGTCATCAACAACATTCAGCGAGCCTCTGCCCTTTATTTGGTGAAGAACATTCTCTCCTTCTTCCTTGCGGTGATTACCTTGTTCACCGTAGTCCCCTACCCCTTTGTCCCCATTCAACTGACGCTGATTTCCGCATTGACCATCGGTGTTCCGTCGTTCTTCCTCGCCTTGCAGCCAAACCATGACTTGGTAAAAGGCAAGTTCATGCTGAACGTGCTCCGCCGTGCCTGCCCGGGCGGCTTAACTGCGGTGATGATTATTCTCTACGCGGAGCTGTTTACCTACGCCACCGGGCTTTCCAACGGCGAGCTGTCCACCATCTGTGTGGTGCTGATGACCGTAAACGGTTTGAGTGTTCTGTATTATACCGCGCGGCCGCTAAACGCCATGCGGACCGTTCTGCTGATTTCCATGACCGTGTGTTCCTTTGCCGCCATGATTCTGGTGCCGGGGTTCTTCTCACTGGCTGCCCCCTCCTTTACCGGTTGGCTGGTGCTGATTGCATTGGCGCTGTTGGTGTACCCTTTCCAGACCACCGTGGAGATACTTTTCCAGAGAATCAGTGATTCCGTGGAGCGGAAACGGGAAAAGCGCTTGGCAAAACAGCGCTGAGCAAAACACGTAAAATGAAAAAGTCCGGACAGCTTTGAACTGCACCCCATTTGTTAGACAGTATGATATACTATCTAATAGATGGGGTGATTTATTATGTCAAGAGGA
>CAKTAK010000037.1:0-17143 GCA_934527315.1 uncultured Oscillospiraceae bacterium | reverse complement strand
GCCTAAGACCATCGATAACGACCTGTTCGGCACTGACCACTGCCCCGGTTTTGCAAGCGCAGCAAAATATATCGCAACCTCTTGCATGGAAGTTTCCAAAGATGCGCGGGTTTATGACACCGGAATGGTCACAATTATTGAAATCATGGGCCGTCACGCCGGTTGGCTTGCCGGCAGCGCAGCCATTGCAACCTATTGCGGTTCCGGTCCGGATCTGATTTACCTGCCGGAAGTGGATTTCTCCATGGAGAAATTCCTGGACGACGTAAAAAACGTATATCGCCGGACCGGTAAGGTTCTGGTGGCAGTTTCCGAAGGCATTCATTACGCAGACGGCACGTTTGTGTCCGAGGCAAAAACCTCCGCAACCGACGGATTCGGTCATGCACAGCTGGGCGGCTTGGCTGTGATGCTGGCTGACATTGTAAAAAAAGAGCTTGGCGGTGTAAAGGTCCGCGGTATCGAGCTGTCTCTGCTCCAGCGCTGTGCAGCACACACAGCTTCTCAGACCGATGTTGACGAGGCATATCTGGCAGGCAAAACCGCATTTGACAGCGCCGTTGCCGGTGAAACCGGAAAGATGGTTGCATTCAAACGTGAAATCGTGGACGGCGAATACCAGTGCAAGATGGAACTGATTCCCTTGACCGATGTTGCAAACTACGAGAAGAAAGTTCCTCTGGATTGGATCAATGCGACGGATAACTTCGTGACGATGGACTTCATTGAGTACGTGATGCCCTTGATTCAAGGCGAGCCGGAAATTCCCCGGGAACACTCCATGCCTCGCTACGCAAAGCTCAAAAAAGTTTTCTCCGACGGCAGAAGTTTTGATTAAGCATTATAAATGATAAGAAACCGGCAGGCTGCACATTGAACAGCTTGCCGGTTTCTTTTTTACTTTGTTATGTGTTTACTTCAAAATTTCTGCCAAAACGTCCTGCATATCATACAGACCGGGTGTCTGCACACTGCACATATAGATGGCGGCATTTACAGCACCCTCTGCAAATACATCACGAGACAATGCGGAGTGTTTCAGCTCCACAACCTCCTGGTTGCCGGCAAAAATCACCTCGTGGTCACCCACAATGTTACCGCCGCGTACGGAATAAATGCCGATTTCATTCTTTCCTCTGGGGCGGCGCACACTCTGCCGGTCATATACATACTCCGTACCTTCCGGTAGTTGCGATGCGGCAGCATCCGCCAACATCAATGCCGTTCCGCTGGGTGCATCGACTTTTCGATGATGATGACGTTCGACAATTTCAATATCGTAGTCTTTGCCCAAAACAGCAGCAGCTTTTTTCACCAATGCCAGCAGCAGATTGATACCCAAAGACATATTTCCGGAGCGGAACATCGGTACGACCTGAGCGGCAGCCTCAATTTCCCGGATTTGCTCTGCCGAGTAGCCTGTAGTACACAGTACAGCAGGCATTTTCTTCTCCGTGCAATACCGCAGCAGCGCGGTCAGATTCGCAGGGTTGGAAAAATCAATCAGTACATCTGCCTCGCCGGGAAATTCCATCGGGTCGGAATAAACCGGGAAATCATTTTTCTGAATGGGTGTGCGGTTGATGCCGGCAGCAATTTCCACATCCGGATTTTCGCTGCACAGCTGCGCAACAATTTGGCCCATGTGACCATTACACCCGGAAATCAATACTCGAATCATATCTTTCGTAAACTCCCGTTCAAATCAAGTCCAGTTCTTTCAAGCAGGCTTTCAGCTTTTCCAGATTACCCGGCTGCATATCCACCAAAGGCAGACGCAGATGACCCACATTCATGCCCATCAGGTTCATGGCGGTTTTCACGGGAATGGGGTTGGTTTCCACGAACAGCGTAGAGAACAGATTTGCATACTTCATGTGAATATCCTGTGCAGTCTGGAAATCACCCTTCAATGCGGCGTCGCACATATCTGCAACGGCTTTCGGAACGATATTCGATGCGACGGAAATGACGCCTTTTGCGCCCAATGCCATCATTGCAACGGTATTGTCATCGTTGCCGCTCCAAATGTTCAGCGCATCACCGCAGAGATACCGAGTCTTGGAGAATAGGGAGAAATCACCGGATGCCTCTTTTGCACCGTTGATGTTGGGGTGCTCGGACAAAACCTTGTATGTCTCAGCCGTAATACCGATACCGGTGCGGGACGGTACGTTGTACAGTACCATAGGCACGTCAACGCGGTCTGCCACATAAGTGAAGTGCTGAATCAAACCAGCCTGCGTGGTCTTGTTGTAGTACGGCGTAACCATCAGCACACCGTCATACTTTGCCTCTCCGGCAGCTTTACCAAGACGATAGGCAGTCATGGTATCGTTGGAGCCGATGCCTGCAATCAATTTCATGCGTCCGGCGTTGTGCTTTGCGCAGTACTGGATCAGCTCTTCATGTTCATCCAGATTCTGGGTTGCGTTTTCACCGGTGGTGCCGCAAATCACCAGTGCAGACGTTCCGTTTTCTGCTTGAAAATCAATCAGTTCGCCCATTTTGGGGAAATCAATACCGGTTTCACAGTAGGGAGTTACAATTGCAGTGCAGGAGCCGGTAAAAATCGGTGTCTTTTTCATGTTTGAAAACCTCCTTGTAATATAAGCACTTTTTTATTTGTCCATCCAACCTTCGGCACACAGCAGTTCCGCCAATTCCACTGCACCGCCGGCTGCGCCGCGGAGGGTGTTATGTGCCAAGGAGACGAATTTATAATCATACTGGGTATCTTCACGCAAACGGCCGATAGATACGGTCATACCGTTGCCCAGCATACGGTCCAACGCAGTCTGCGGACGATTATCCTCCGTAAAGTACTGCAGGAACTGCTCCGGTGCGGAAGGCAGCTTCAGTTCTTGAGGGCGACCCTTGAAGTTTGCCCAAGTCTCAATCATTTCTTCCTTTGTGGGTTTCTGATCCCGGAACTTAACAAACACAGCGCCCATATGACCATTGGAAACCGGAACACGAATGCACTGTGCCGTGATACCAGGAGCGGGTGCATTTACAATCACGCCGTTCTCAACGTGACCCCAGACTTTCAAGGGTTCCTGCTCGCTCTTCTCTTCTTCGCCGCCGATATAGGGAATCACATTGTCCACCATTTCCGGCCAGCTTTCAAATGTTTTGCCGGCACCGGAAATAGCCTGATACGTACAAACCAGAATCTTTTCAATCGGGTACTTTTTCATCAGTGGAGACAGCGCGGGAACATAGGTCTGAATGGAGCAGTTGGATTTCACCGCAATAAAGCCGTGTTTGGTGCCCAGACGCTTTTTCTGGTCATGGAGAACCTCCAGATGCTCCGGGTTTACCTCGGGGATAACCATGGGAACGTCGGGCGTCCAACGGTGTGCGGAGTTGTTGGAGACCACCGGGCACTCATGCTTTGCATAAGCCTCTTCCAGTGCCTGAATTTCTTCCTTTTTCATATCAACGGCAGAGAACACAAAGTCCACCTGCGCTGCGATTTTCTCAATATCGTTGGTCGCATCCATTACGACAAGTTTCTTTGCAGATTCCGGCATCGGCGTATCAATTTTCCATCGATTTCCCACTGCCTCTTCATAGGTTTTTCCTGCACTTCTGGCGCTGGCTGCCACAACCTGCAGTTCAAACCAAGGGTGTTGGTCAATCAAGGTGACAAAACGCTGTCCGACCATGCCGGTACAGCCAATCACACCTACGCGATATTTCTTCATGGAGACCATCCTTTCAACGGAACTTCGTTCCGCAAACTGTAATGCCAGATCCGGTTCGGATAAAAAACTTGAAATCAACAGCGCCATTCACTATAATAATAGCAACTGATTTCGTTCTTTCCTATCACGGAATTCGGTTATTTGTCATTATAACATACACTTTTTTTCAGGTCAAACAATCATTTGGAGAACTTTTCATGAAAAAAAATCCTTTTCATCTATCGGTTTGTGCAATATTTTTGGGAGCACTTCTGATAGGCTCTGTCCCTGTATTTGCCGCAGGGTCTTCCCTATATATCAATACGGCATCAAACGCGGTTTCGGCTGCCCTGTCTTCATTGTATGCAATCAGCGGCACCGGAGATACTGCTCTTTTACCCGGTAACAAAGCATACGCAATGACAGCCACAGGATTGCAGGAAGTCAACAGTACCGCAGCAACACCCACCCCCAGACCCACCATTGACGATGATGGCTCTGCGTATAAAGATGACACCATTCCCTATTCCACCTTAAAGGTTGGTTTGTATTCCGGTTCCGGCGCTTTGACTGAGGCGCGGCTGGAGAATGCTGTCGGCAGCGGGTATCAGTTCGGATATTTTGATTCCAACCGGGATTTCCACGCAGTCGGCTCTACCACTGAAACGCAGCTGACCATGATTGCGGATAAGAATACAACCTTGAGCTCCGGTAAGACAGTAGGCTGCTATCATATTCTCCGTTCCGGTTCTTACGGTTCCTTCGCTGACGCAAAAGCGGCCGCAGATGCTATCGGCGGTTTCCCGGCTTATTACAGTGGAAAGTATTACGTACTCTACGGCGACTATGAAAATGCCTCTGCTGCGAGTGAAGCCATTGCCGCAACCGGAATCAGCGGTGAGCCTTATTCCGCAAGCAGTCGGTGTATGGTTGTAACCGAAACCAGAACCGGCAAAATTCTGTTTGAGTTCGATTACGGTTCTACTTATTCCCTGGCTATTCAGCCGATCAGCACCTCCGGGAAAGCTGTAACATGGTTTAAGGGTTACAAATACTACGGCAGTTTCCAATATGCGCGGCTGACGGACAACGAAAAAATCACCGTTGTCAACTTCGTAAATATTGATGACTATGTCAAAGGTGTTCTGCCGTACGAAATGAACGGCAACTTCCCGGTTGAAGCATTGAAAGCACAGGCATTGTGCGCCAGAACATACGCAGCAAGCCATTTCAATTCTCGTCGTCAGTATGGTTTTGACATCTATGCGGATACATGGGACCAAGTGTATAAAGGATTAAACAGCGCGTCCTCTGCAACCAATGCTGCAGCAGATGCAACAGCCGGTCAATACATCTGGTATCAAGGGCATTTGTGTGAAACATACTTTTTCTCCTCTTCCGGTGGTGCCACTGAATCCTGTTTGAATGTATGGGGAACCGAACTGCCCTATTTGCAAGGTGTTGTTGACCCTTACGATAGCGAAACCAGCCATACATACGATCAATGGAGTTACACGTTGACAGCGGCCCAGATTCAGAGTAAACTCAACAGCAAATTCTCAAAATGCAATTTGGGAACCATTGCATCTGCCACACCCACCTATTCGGATACCGGAAACTGCATTTCCATTACGTTTACGGATACCAGCGGAAACAGCTACACAATTTCCCGCACAAACTGCTATTATGGTCTGGACTTGCCCAGTCTTCACTTCACCATTGAGCAAAACAGCAGCGGCGACTTTGTGATTAACGGCGGCGGTTGGGGGCACAACTGCGGCTTGAGCCAGTGGGGTGCCTATGCAATGGCTAAGAACCACAATATGACCGCATCTCAAATTATCAAATTCTATTATACTGGAGTATATGTTCGATGAAAAAATCCGATTTTTGGTTTGATCTTCCGGAAGATCAGATTGCACAGACCCCCTTGGAGAAACGGGATAACTCCCGCTTGATGTATTTGAATCAGAAAACCGGAGAGGTTGCGCACTACCATTTCTCCGATTTGCCGAAATTTCTGAACCCCGGTGATTGCCTTGTCTTGAATGACTCCCGGGTTCTCCCCGCCCGCTTGATTGGACACCGCCCCACCGGCGGTCAAGTGGAAGTTCTGCTGCTGAAAGACTTGGGCAATGACGAATGGGAATGTCTGACCAAACCCGGCAAAAAGGCAAAGCCCGGCGCAGAGATTTCTTTCGGTGACGGACAGCTGAAAGCAACGGTGCTTTCTACCGGCGAAGGCGGTACCCGGCGCGTTAAATTTGATTATCAAGGCATTTTCCTGGAGGTTCTGGAAGAACTGGGCAGAATGCCTTTGCCCCCTTATATCCACGCAGAACTGGCTGACCAGGAACGGTATCAGACGGTGTATTCCAAGGTGGTCGGCAGCGCTGCAGCGCCCACTGCCGGATTGCACTTTACGAAAGAACTGCTGGATCAAATTCGCGGCATGGGTGTGAAGGTCTGCTTTGTAACGCTGCACGTCGGTTTGGGTACCTTCCGTCCGGTGAAAGAAGATGAAATTGAAACCCATGAAATGCACTCGGAATTCTGCATTATGCCCAAGGAAACCGCAGATGCAATCAACGAAACCAAAGCCAACGGCGGACGGGTTATTGCGATTGGAACCACTTCCTGCCGAACGATTGAGTCTTTCGCCAACGAAGATGGCACGATGGACGAAAAGTCCGGTTGGACCGACATTTTCATTTATCCCGGATATCGGTTCAAGTGCGTTGATGAACTCGTAACCAACTTCCATTTGCCGGAAAGCACCCTCATTATGCTGGTGTCTGCACTGGCAGGTCGGGAGAACGTTCTGCGCGCTTATGATATTGCCGTGCAGGAAAAGTATCGCTTTTTCTCTTTCGGTGACGCCATGTTTATTGGTTCTCCCAAAGAAACAACAGAATAAAATAGGAAACGCAGAGTGTCATTCGCTCTGCGTTTTTTCGCTCCCATTCAGAGAATTTCGGACAATAAAAGCTCAAAATTCCTATGCCATTTAATTTATACACTTTGCGTGGGAGTGTCTATGGCGTTTTCAATGCGAGTGATGTATACTGATTTTTTGTACCAAATCAACATGACACCAAGTAATGTAGAAAGGATGCGGCAGTTCCCATGGAATCAAACGAAAAACCCAGCTTTTGGGTCAAACTGTCAACATTTATTGTAGACAAGCGAAACTTCTTTTTCCTATTGTTTGCGCTGTCTTGTATTTTTAGTGTATTTTCGTCTGCATGGGTCAAAACGAATGATGATTTGACCAGCTATCTTCCTGCGGATACGGAAACCCGTCAGGGCTTGACGATTATGGAAGATAACTTCACGACCTACGCAACGGCTCGAATTATGGTCTCGAATATCTCGTTGGACCGTGCGGAGACGCTGAGCCATACGTTGAAAACCGTAAAAGGCGTTACATCCGTAGACTTTTATGATCCGGATAGTCAGGATTCCCAACTGTCCGATTACTACAAAGATGCCTCGGCACTGTTTACCATTACATTTGCCGGAGAAACGGAAGACGAGATTTGCTCAAAAGCCATGAATACACTGAAAGAAATGCTTTCGGGGTATGATTATTACATTGACAGCGAAATCGGCAACAGCATCAACGATACTCTGGGAAAAGAAATGCAGATTGTTATGGCAATTGCGGTAGTGATTATCGTTGTCGTTCTGCTGTTCACCTCCAAAACCTATATGGAGGTTCCGGTGCTGCTGATAACATTCGGTGCCGCAGCGCTTTTGAACATGGGCACAAACTTCCTGATGGGTGAGATTTCCTTTGTGACGAATTCCATCGCCGTGGTGCTGCAGCTGGCATTGGCCATTGACTATGCAATCATCTTGTGCCATCGGTTCACGGAAGAACGGGAATTTCGAGATACTCGAGAGGCTTGCATTATTGCATTGAGCAAGTCGATTCCGGAAATTGCCGGTTCCAGTTTGACAACCATTTCCGGCTTGGTCGCTATGATGTTCATGCAGTTCCGTATCGGTTACGATATGGGCATTGTGTTGGTGAAAGCAATCATTCTGAGCTTGCTTTCTGTATTTGCGCTGATGCCCGGCTTGCTGATGCTGTTTGCCAAAGGTATGGACAAAACGCATCACAAGAATTTTGTACCGAAAATTGATGCTGTGGGTCACTTTGCGGTAAAAACCAAAGTCATTATTCCGTTGCTGTTTGCAGGATTACTGGTGGGTGCCTTTATTCTTTCCAACAACTGTCCTTATGTCTACGGCAGCTCCACCTTGACTACGTTCAAAAAAAATGAAGCCCAGATTGCAAAGGAAAAGGTCACTGATACATTCGGCAGCACAAACACCTTGGCAATGGTGGTGCCCTCCGGCGATTACGCAAAAGAGAAGGCATTGCTCAGCGAACTGAAAAAGATGGAACACATTGATTCCGTCACCGGACTTTCCAGCGTAGAAATCAAGGACGGCTATGTTCTCACTGATCAGCTCACGCCTCGTCAGATGTCCGAGCTGATGGACATTGATTACAGCGTGATTAAACTGGCCTACACCGCTTATGCAGCAGACCAAGGCAGCTACGGTCAAATTATCGGCGGTATTGATGATTACAGTGTTCCGCTGATTGATATGTTCATGTTCATCTATGATCAAAAAGAGGCCGGATATATCTCTTTGAGCAGCGATTTGAATCAGACGTTGGATAGTCTCCACGACCAGTTGGTTGATGCCAAAGCGCAGCTGTCCAGTGATGACTACACACGATTTGTATTGCAGCTGGATTTGCCGGAAGAATCCGATGAAACCTTTGCTTATCTGAAAACCTTACATAATGTGGCTGCGCGCTATTACAGCGAGGTATATTTGGTCGGCAACTCCACCAGTGACTACGATTTGTCTCAGTCCTTTATCAAGGATAACCTGATGACAAACATTTTGTCGGTACTGTTCGTTTTGATTGTGTTGGTGTTCACGTTTATGTCTGCCGGTTTGCCGTTCCTGCTGATTGTGGTCATTGAAGGCAGTATTTGGGTGAACTTCTCCTTCCCCTATCTGCTCCATCAGGATTTGTTCTTCATGAGCTACCTGATTGTCAGCTCCATTCAGATGGGCGCAAATATCGACTATGCAATCGTTATTTCCAGCCGCTACACAGAATTGCGCCAGACCATGGATAGTAAGCATGCCATTATCGAGGCACTGAACCAATCCTTCCCCACCATCATTACTTCCGGTACCATTTTGGCTGCTGCCGGTATTCTGATTAGTATGCTCTCTTCCGTGGGCATTGTTGCATCCATTGGTGAATGTCTGGGCCGTGGTACGATTATTTCCATCATTCTGGTTCTGTTTGTTTTGCCTCAAATTCTTGTTTTGGGTGATATCATCATCGAGAAAACGTCCTTTGTACTGAAAAAAGCCGGAGTAATCAATCATACGGCAACATCCGGCAATCTGGCAGTAAAGGGTCACGTGCGAGGCTATGTCAACGGCATTGTAGACGCGGATATCCGCGGTGTAATTCAAGGCAGCGTATCCGCATTGGTAGATACCGGTGTCATTGAAAATCAAGATGAAACTGCCGGTACACGGCAAATCAAAGAAGAAAGCGAGGGAAAGCCCGATGAAACGTAAAACACTTTTGAAAAAGATTTCCGCACTCCTGTTGTGCGCATGTTTGATTCTGGGACTTTTCCCGCTGGCCACATTCGCGACGGAAGAAACCATTCGAATTTCCGATATTGATGATTGGAATGATTTCGCTAAAAAATGCACGTTGGATTCTTGGTCCCAGGGAAAAACCGTGATTCTGGAATCGGATTTGCAGCTGAAAAAAGGCGGTATTGTGCCGACGTTCGGCGGAACATTTGATGGCAACGGTCATACCATCAGCGGGCTGAACATCGAAAAAGAGGGCTCCAATATGGGTCTGTTTCGGTATCTGCAAGCCGGAGGTGTCATTCAAAATCTGAAAGTCACCGGAACGGTGGATCCCAGCGGCACCACCACCGGTGTCGGCGGAATTGTCGGTTCCAACAGCGGAAAAATTCTGCAATGCTCTTTTCGCGGCAATGTAACGGCGACTACCGGTGTCGGTGGCATTGCCGGCATCAACGAAAGCACCGGTGAAATTACCAACTGCACCGTCAACGGTAATGTGAGCGGTGAGCATTACACCGGCGGAATTGCCGGCGAGAACTACGGTAGTATTGTCCTTTGCAAAAATCGTGCGCAGGTCAACACCCACGAAACCAACGTGTCTCCCAATTTGGATACCGTTGACTGGGATAAACTGAACAGCACAGAAAACGTGCCCGCCTGCACCGACAGCGGCGGCATTACGGGATTTTCCAAAGGCATTTTGCAGAACTGCACGAACTATGGAACCGTTGGCTATGCCCATACCGGTTATAACGTAGGCGGTGTTGTGGGACGTCAAGCCGGATACATGGACGGCTGCATCAACAATGGAAAGGTTCTGGGTCGAAAAGATGTAGGCGGTGTTGTGGGGCAAATGGAGCCCTACACCCTGCTGCAATTTCAAGCGGACACAATGAATCAGTTGTATGACGCATTGGACCAGATGTCCAACTTACTGGACACCACGCTGACGCATGCGCAGTCCAATGGTCAGGATATTTCCGGGGAAATGACCGGCATCAATACCATGACCGATGATATCCGTTCTGATTTGGACGGAATTCTTGATGACCTGGACGCATGGAGCAACGGCACGATTGATACCGTAAACGACCTGAGTGCCCGTATTTCCCGTGTTTTGAATCAGATGAGCCCGGTGATAACGGACCTTGAAACGTCCACCAGAGAAATCAGCAACGCCTGTACCGAGCTGCAAACCGGCATTGACAAGCTGGACGAAGTCAATGACCCCAACGCACAAGTCTACAAGGATATCCACGCAACGCTGGACAGTCTGAAAATTGCCTCTGACAATATGCAGGCAGCAATGAAGTCTATCAGCGACGCGATAGAAAAGATTCAGAACGCACTGGGCGATGAAACAGCAACTGCGGCGGAGCTTTCCAAGCTGAGCGCAGGATTTCAGCAGCTGTCAGACAGCAGTGCGGAGGCTGCTGTCGCAGCCGGGGACCTTTCCCATGAATTGAGTCAGCTGCAGGTCGATGACGAGGAGCAGACAGCGCTGCGTACTGCTGCACAGTCGGCGGAAGATGCGCAAAGCGCGCTGAAGCAGATGTCGAAAGCTGCGGGCTCTTTTGATTGGAACGATTTGAAAAATGTGGATTGGGATCAGGTCATGAAAGACCTGACCAACGCGACAACCGCTTTGAAAGATGCCGCAAGCGCCTTGAGTGATGCTGCCGAAACCGGGAAAAAAGCACTGGAGGAGATTCAAAGTATTCTGAAAGCAGCGGCGCCGGATTTCAAAGATGCCCTAACGGATTTGGCAGACGGTACTTCCGCCCTGTCAAATGCATTTAACAAGCTGAACAAAATTGTAAAGGAGCAGGCGGACCAGAAAACACTGCAACTGCCGAAACTGGACAGCGGGTATCACGAAAAACAGGACCACTTAAATACGACCTTAGGCAATCTGTCTGACCAGTTGGAAAATTTGAACCAGACGGCAAATCAAACCGGCACTCAGCTGACCAACGATTTGAAAAAAGTCAATCAGCAGTTTACCGTTATTACGCAAATCATGCGGAATGCGTCAAATGACGGCACAACGACCGTGGATAACATGATTGTGGACGTCTCTGACGAGGCCACTTCGGATGATTCTACTGTGGGAAAAGTGACTCGCTGCATCAATAAGGGCATCGTAGAAGGCGATTTGGATGTGGGCGGTGTTGCCGGTTCCATGGCAGTGGAATTCGATTTTGACCCGGAAGACGATGTAACAAAGAACGGTTCCGATTCCCTTAAATTCCAGTATTTGACACGAGCGGTTCTGCGGGACAGTACAAACTACGGCAGCATTACGGCACGGAAAAATGACCTGGGCGGCATTGTGGGCCGTATGGATTTGGGTCTGGTTGCCAACTGCGAGTCCTATGGTGATTTGGAGAGCACTTCCGGTGACTATGTAGGCGGCATTGCCGGACTTTCCAGTGCGTCCATTCAGAGCAGCTGGGTCAAGTGCCATATCAAAGGAGAACGCTACTTAGGCGGTGTTGTCGGAGAAGGTACAAATATTTCGGATTGCCGGGTGTTTGTCAGCATTGACGAAACCCTCCCCTACACCGGTTCGATTGCCGGTACCGCAGACGGGCAGATTGCTCGGAACTATTTTGTGGGCGATGACACCTTGGGCGGTATTGACGGCATTAGCTATGAAGGACGGGCACAATCTATTTCCTATGCGGATTTGATGGAAGAAGATGCTGTTCCGGAGGAGCTCAAGGCATTTAAATTAACCTTTGCGGCAGATGATAAAATCGTAACCTCCCGTGTATTCCGATATGGAGACGCACTCAGTGAGGACCGTATGCCGGAAGTACCTGAAAAAGATGGATTCTATGGCGCATGGGAAGAGTTTGACCCCAATCATCTGACATTTGACATGACGATTCACGCCAAATACACCCCTTGGGAAACAACATTGGTCAATGACAGCGGCAGCATTCTGGTGGAGGGCGAATTCAAAACCGGAACGGAACTGGAAACCGCAATCGGAACAGAGTCACCCGAAGAGCTGACAGACCCTGCGGCACAATGGAATATTGGGCTGAATGACAGCAAGCAGAATTTCACTGCGATTCGAGTGAAACAACCGTCAAACGTAAAACACCCGGTTGTCTGGGTCAAGGCGAACGAAAACGATTGGGAAAAACTGTCGTTTAGCACAGAGGGCTCTTATCTGAAAATTCCGCTGATTGCAAATCAGGCAGAGGTTTGCATCGGTGAATCGACGACCTATTGGATTGTTCGCGGTGCCATCATCGCCGCGGTGATTCTGCTATTTATCGTTATCATGCTGGTGCTTTGGAAAAATGGCAAGCTGAAGAGACCGGAAAAGAAAGAACATAAACCGCACAAGAGAAATAGACGGTCAAAAGTAATAAAGTAATAAAAAATACCGATTGTTCGGAGATTATCCGAGCAATCGGTATTTTTATTTAGGATATCGACGATTGGATAAATCCGGCATAACCCACTTGGCCTTCGGCATTCAAATGAATTCCGTCATCGTAAAACCACTCCGGATGCTCCGGTGCGGTGGCTGCCCAATCCAAAACCGTTACGTTGGAATACTCCCCTGCAACCTGCGAAATCAAACTGTTTACATCGTTTTGCCACTTCAAAGTTTTTCCGTAAGCATTGACCCAGTAAACAGTCCGGTCCGGTCCAAGGTAATTCAGTATTTCTTCGCCGGTACTCACCTTAAAGGTTCCGTTGGTTCCCAAAGCAATGATGACTGTTTTGCCCAACTGTCCATTGCTCTCCAGCGCTTTGATAACCTTCAATGCGCTCCAGACTTGCCGAGATTCCACGGCATCGACAACGCAATTGGGAATGGAATTTTTCAGCGACGGTGCTGCGCCCAACATCACAGAGTCACCAATCATGGTAATGTCAACTGTTGCAGCGGGCGTTTCCGGCTGCGGTGCAGGTGTTGTCGGCGCCGGTGCCGGTGTGGTTATGCTTTCCGGTGTATGGGTCGGCTGCACCGGTGCAGGCGTTGCTGCCGGCTGATGCGTCGCCTCAGGCTTGGCATCTGGTGTCGGAGTTGCCGGAGTTTCCGTTGGATTCGGCGTTTGGGTTTCCTGCAGCATCTCTTGATTCTGTTTGAGTTCTTCCTGCAGCTGCTTTTGGTCCGCCGTCAACTTATCAGCAGGCGCTTTCATCATGCTGCACCCGCTGACTCCCAGAATTACAACAGCCATGACCGCCAGAATTCCTTTTTTGATTTTCGAAACGTTCTGATTCATAATAAATTCTTTTACAGCTGCGAAGGAAAATCCTTTCGTACAGCGATATAGTTGATCTGCAAGCACCACCGACAGAAGAATCTGGGAAAATACAGAAATCGGCAGAGAGGCATTTGCAAGATAGTGACGGAAGAAAAATGTGACCGGATACTGCACCAGATACAGCTCGTAACTGCGTTCTCCAAGCCAGTTCAGCCAAGGGTGCTCCAACCATTTTCCTACCGGGAGATTGGGTTCAATCACGATGGCCAAAACCGCGGCATACAGCAGACTGGTTATAAACATCAAGTATTCATAGGTAATTTCTTTTTGCCCATTGATGAACAAGAAAGAGGCCACCACCCCGCCCATCAGCAGGAAAAAAGCTGCCGTCAGCAGGTTCTTCCTTCCAGCGGAATGGGAAGTTTCCTGCTGTTCGGATTGGACCAAACCCATCAGCACACCCATGAAAATCGAGAACATGCGCGTATCGGTTCCGTAGTAAACCCGAGAGGGGTCGGCACCGGGTCGGAAAATCAACGTCATTTCCAATGCTGATGCCAGAATCAATACCGCAATCCCGGCTATTGCAATGCGCGGGTGCTGTTTTTTCTTACAGTACTGATAAACCCAGAGCAGTGCGGGCCAAATCAGATAAAACTGAAATTCAATGGCCAAGGACCAAATATGCGTAAAGGGCGATTGATTCGTAAATCGGGTAAAATAGGATAGATTCTCCTTAATCTGCCACCAGTTGTTGTACCCCCCTACAATGCTGAGAAATTCCTGCCGAATTCCTCGCAGAGAGTTCGGGGTTAGGAATGTCATCAGGAAAATCGTAACAAACACAACAATCAGCATGGACGGGTACAACCGACGGATACGTTTCTTATAAAACGTCCATAGGTCGAATTTTCCTTCGTTCCATGTATGCACAGTCGTTACGGTAATCAGATACCCCGATAATATAAAAAATAGGGATACGCCAAGAAAACCACCCTGCACCGTTCCGGGAAACAGGTGGTAAAGCACAACGGCAAGAATTGCGATAGCCCGCAATCCGTTTAAGCCAGATATATAATTCATAATACCTTGTCTTTCTTCCCCAAAATCCATGTTTGCACGGTGATAATCACCGCACAAACCGTTAAATCTGTTTCAAATCATGAAGTTTCTGATACAAGAATTGTGCGCACAAGCCGGTAAACAATCCGGCAATAATGCCGGAAATCATCAAAACCGGCAGATACACAATCAGCCGCCAGGTAGAGGTCATAATCAGCGCAACAATAATTTGCCCGATATTATGAAAAATAGCACCTACCACACTGGCAATCCAGATTTGCCGTTCGGATAAATGCCGCCGGAGCACACAGACTGCGAAAAAACACAGCAAGCCGCCGGCAAAGCTGTAAAACACTGTAGTAATTTGTCCGGAAAATATACTTCCCAGAAAAACGCGTACGCACAAAATCATAAAGGCATCTTTTGGGCCATAAACAAACAGAGCAAACACGGTAACAATGTTTGCCAAACCCAATTTGACACCGGGAATCGGCACCAGATTCGGAATCTGAGCCTCAATCATAAATATCGTCAAAGCAATGGCTGTCAGCAGCGCATCGCGTGTCAATCTCTTTGCAGCCATAAAATATCCTACAATTCTCTATGTTACTGAACTGCACCATCAATCACGGTGCTTTCCTGTCCGTTTTCCGAAACCGTGATTGTCAGCTTATGGGGCAGACAAACAATCGGAAACACACCGCCTTTTTGAAGATATCCGGCATCTACACAAACCTGGTCCGGACAATTGGCCTTCACAACACAAATTGCCCCGGTTTCTACGCGAATCACATTCTCTCCGCCGTTTTCATCTGTCACAGTAAATTCATAGGGGCTTGTGACCGTATCCAGCTGAATTTGACGAATCAATTTCCCGTCCTGATAAATATTTGCAACCGTTCCGGTTCCCTGCCAAAGAAACAACACCGCTGTCAAGACGGAGCAAATCAGCAGAATTACCAGAAATAAAATCACCCAAAATTTTGTGCTTTTCATGATACCTCGCATAGCAGTTCTATTCCTTAGATATTCTATCATATTCTACTCTGTCTGAAAAGAGAAAGTGGCGGAAAATTTCCGCCACTTTTTATGCATCTCGACTATGGGTTTACTCTGTAACCAATTTCTGAATTCCGATTCCAATCAGACCGGGTCCGGTATGGACAACCAACGCCGGGCTGACGTGGGTATGATAAATGTTCTGGGCATTGGGGAAATTCTCGCGAATGACAGAAAGCAAAGATTCTGCATCAGCCGGTGCCGCGCCATCGCAGACAGCCACGTTGTATTTGGGGAACTGTGCCGCATACTCTTTAGCCAGACGAAGAATTTCTTTCAGATACTGCTTTTCGCCGCGGGTGATTTTAACATTATAGTACTCGCCGTCTTCATTGCAGGAGATGATAGGCTTGACATTCAAGACACTGCCGATAATGCCCTTTACCTTGCCGATGCGTCCACCTTTTCTCAGATATTCCAACGTTTTCAGCGAGAAAAAAATCTTGGAATTGACCACGCTATCCCTCAAGCCAACCAGAATTTCCACCAGAGATTTCTTGGCAGCGACCAATTCGGCAGCCGCAATAGTGGTAAAGCCTGCGCCAATGCCGATATTCCGGGTGTCAATCATGTGGACTTCAAGCCCCTCGTACTCTTCCCCGAGCAAACGAATTGCATTATATGTTCCACTAAGTGCACTGGACATGGTTACCACAATCGCTGTATCGTAACCGTCAGCCACGATTTGGTCAAAGGTTTTGAGAATCAAATCGGGAGATGGCAGCGAAGTCGTGGGAATCTCTTCCGCCAAACGGTCATAGACTTCCTGCTCCGAAATTTCCACACGGTCCAAATAGCCGCGGTCGTGATACTGCACGGTAACCGGCAATACATAAACTCCATACTGATCCAGAATTTCTTTGGGCACATCTGTGCAGGAATCTGTTACAACAGCAATTTTCTTTTCGCTCATCATTGACCTCCGATAAAATGATCATTTGATCATTGCTACTTCCCATACTATTTCATTTAGTATTGGAAACTAATATAGCCTTTTCTAAATGATATGTCAAGTTCAACAAAAGGATTTTGATAGATTTGTCACGATATCTCTTCCTATTCGCGTAAAAAAAGATTATAATATGAAAATAAGTCGAGAGAAACAGAGGTAACTTTTCGTGATACAGAATAACGACCGTAAAAATCTATCCCAGCAAACCGCAGATCTATTGACTGAATTGATTCAAAACGGAGAATTCAAGCCCGGCGACCGCTTGCCCAATGAAATCGAATTATCCGGCAGATTCCATGTTAGCCGCACCACGCTGCGGGAGGCCATTCGAATGCTTTCCGTCCGCGGCATTCTTGATGTGCGCCACGGCAGCGGCACATTTGTCAATGAAAACTTCAACGGAAACATCAGTGAGTATGGTTTTCAGGATTTGAAGCATCTTCGCATGAACGTGAAAGATTTGTATGAGGCGCGTTTGATTTTCGAGCCCCAAG
>CAKTAK010000036.1:0-17777 GCA_934527315.1 uncultured Oscillospiraceae bacterium | reverse complement strand
GTGTTGGGGCGGCTGTGGGCTCAGCAGACACCACGGGCGCGGATACGGATTCCTTTTTTGCAGGTACGTCAGAGGGCAGCCGGGGAACCACTACCAAGGCAATCACCAGCAGGACCACGAGAGAAACCTGCTCTCCGGACAGCCAGCTTTTGTCGCCTTGAATCTTAGCCCACCAAGCACGTTGATTCAGGAAGCTTCCGATGATGCGGCTCAGCGCATAAATCAATAGGGAGCCGCCTAAGATGCCAAATGCCATGGGAACGCGCAGACCCAGAGCAAGGGCGGCAAAAAGAATGATTCCCGCGGTAGTGAGACCGGAGAGAATCTGGAGTACAATCTGTTTCATAAAGTCAAAAACCTTTGGATTCCGTTGTATTTCGTCGAATATAGACTTTTCTATCATACCAGAAATTTTGGAAAAAGCCATGACTTTTTCCGATAAAACAGCGCAATTTCCCGAAAATAGTGTATAATGCAGATATTGATATCGGCTGCAGACGATTGACATGGATTGATGTCTGCAAAAAGGGGAGGAACGAGTATGAATATTACCGTCTATCTGGGGTCCAGTGAGGGCAAGGACGAAACACTGAAAACGGCTGTGCGGGCGTTGGGAACATGGATTGGTGAAAGCGGCAACGCATTGGTTTACGGCGGCTCGAAATCCGGCTTGATGGGGGATTTGGCGGAAAGTGTTTTGCAAGCCGGGGGCGAAGTGACCGGCGTCGAACCGCAGTTTTTCATTGACGCAGGGTACGAGTATGATGCAATTACCCGCTTGTATGTGACGGAAACCATGGCGGAACGGAAAACGAAAATGATTGAATTGGGAGATGCGTTCATTGCCTTTCCCGGCGGCGTGGGAACCTTGGAGGAGCTTTCCGAGGTGATTTGCAAAATCACCTTGGGACATGTGACGGAGCCACTGATTATTTACAATCTGAACGGTTACTATGACCATTTGAAAGCGCTGATAGACCACATGATGGACATGGGATTGGCTTCTGCGGAAAAATTGCAGGGAGTCTACTTCCTGAACACATTGGCGGAAATTCAATCGCTGCTGCAATAAAGGCAATCGGACCGCATCTGCTCATTGGGAGCAGATACGGTCCGATTTTTTGCGTTTTTAAAGAATTTCGGCCAGACGGCGCAGGGTTTCCGGCAGGCGCTGAACATCAATGCCGGTGTAGTTGATGACCAGCATGTGTTCATATTGCGGGTCCGGGTGGTAGAGGTAGTCCGACAAGCAGGAAATTCGAATGGAGCGCTCCAAGGCGGCTTGCGCCAGAATCTCGTCGCTTTTCTCGGTGTTTAACCGGAGCAGAAAATGCAGACCGGAATCTTCTTCGTAAATTCTGCTTTTGTCGGCCAGAGGACTTTGCCGAATGGCGTCAATGACCGCATCCCGCAAGGTGCGGTATTGCTTTTTCATGCGGGAAATATGCCGGTCAAAGGCACCCTGCTGAATAAAAGCTGCCAAAGTGTATTGCTCAAAGCTGGGCACGGTGCAGCTGTAAAATCCCAGTTTACTCCGATAAGCCTCCATCAGCGAGGGCGGAAAAATCATATAAGAAATTCGAATGGAGGGAGCAATTGTCTTGGAAAAGGTATTGATGTAAATCACTTTTTCGTTTTCGTCAATGCTGAACAACGTGGGAATGGGCCGACCGGAGAATCGGAACTCCGAATCGTAATCGTCCTCGATGATATATCGACCCGGCTGCTCTGCCGCCCATTTCAGCAATTCCTGCCGCCGACCGATTGGGGTGACAATGCCGGTGGGGAAGTGATGAGAGGGGGAGATATGAAGAATATCCACGTCCGATTGCTGCAGCTGCTCCAAATTTAATCCGCTGCGGTCCACCCGAATGGGGCGGTATAGGGCGTCGTTGGCTTGATAAATATTGGCAATTTTCTGATACCCGGGATTTTCCACACCGTAAACCTTATCCCGCCCTAACAGCTGAATCAACAGATTATACAGGTATTCCGTACCAGAGCCGACCAAAATCTGTGCCGGAGAGACGGAAATGCCCCGGGCACGGGAAAGATACTCGGCGATTGCCTGCCGCAGCTCCGGGACACCGTTATATTGCTGGGGCTGCAGCAGCTTTTTCTCCTGCTCCAGCAGCTCCTGCCGCATCAGCCGCGCCCAAAGAGAAAAGGGAAAGTGCTCCCCTTGAATATGATTCGTTTTGAAATCCATAAAATATTGCTGTGGCTCCGGCTCGGCAAGGGTCAGCGGCTGACGGACGGCGGGAAGAGAATCCTCGGTATGGGCAACAAAATAGCCCCGCTTTTCCCGTGCGTTCAAATAACCCTCTGCCACCAGCTGATTGTAGGCGGTTTCCACGGTAATCACACTGATGTGCAGATTTTCTGCCAGCTTACGTTTCGAGGGCAATTTTTCTCCGGCAGACAATTTTCCGCTGATGATGTCGTTTTTAATATGGCAATACAGCTGCTCGTACAGGCAGCTTTTGTCCTCCGGAGACAGGGAATAGGTGAGCATGGGATACCCTCCGAACTGGTCATATAAAATTATATCAAATTGGACATTTCAACAAGACCAGAATTTACTATAATACACCTATCCAAAAAAAGCAAGGGAGAAAGAATTATGGAACACAATAAAGTTCATAAACTGGTGGTTACGGCATTGTTGGCTGCATTGACTACGGTTGCAACGATGATTATTAAGGTGCCGACTCCGGTTACCAACGGATATGTGAATCTGGGCGATG
Organism: uncultured Oscillospiraceae bacterium; assembly: GCA_934527315.1. GTDB lineage: Bacteria > Bacillota > Clostridia > Oscillospirales > Oscillospiraceae > HGM13010. The sequence continues at coordinate 15,030 of CAKTAK010000036.1, read as the reverse complement.
TCATGGTTCTGGTCAGCGGCTGGATTCTGGGGCCGGCATACGGTTTCTTTGCAGGCGGCGTTGGTTCCGCCATGGCAGACCTGATTAACGGCTATATGACCTATGTGCCCGGCACACTGCTCATCAAGGGCTGCATGTCTTTGGTGGCATGGGTTGTGGTGACGAAAACCAACGGCAGCTTTGTCATGCGCGTCATCGGCGGTGTTTTGGCAGAAATCATTATGGTGTTCGGCTACTTCGCTTATGAAAGCACTCTGCTGGGTTACGGTCTGGCAGCAGCAGCCAGCATTCCCGCCAACGCAGTGCAGGGCGTGATTGGTCTGGTGATTGGTCTGGCACTGTACGGTGTTCTGGACAAATCCGGTGTGACCAAAATGGCAGCCGGCGAGGGAAATACGAAAAACGTCTAAGGCGAATCCGATGATAAACTTTCATTCCACTGACACTTCGGTGTCGGTGGAATTTTTTATACATTCGCAGCAAAAAGGCCCCGGAATGTTCCGGGACCTTTCGCGTAAACGGATTATTTCTTTTTTGGCTCGTTCATGAACTTCCGCAGAGAATCCACGGCTTCCTGACCCTGCTCCACCTTCAATGCGGGGAAAGCTTTCAGCAGACGTTTCTGACCGGCTTTGGTTTCCGCCAGTTTCAGACGGAACTCGGCCTGACGGGCTGTTGCACGTTCGGCACGAACAGCCTTGCGCTCGCCCAAATAGCGGTCCAGCATCTGCTGCTCCTGCTGACGATGGGCCTGTGCCAGCGCTTTTTCTTCTGCGCGGTTGTTTTCTGCCAGCTCGCTGAATTCTTTGTAGAACGATCTGCCGTCTTCTGTACGGTCCAGAACGGTTTTGACTGCGTCGGAAATTCCCTCGCCAATGTCATCGGACAGCTCGTGCATCTCTCCGGCCAGTTTCGTAAGCGCCTGCAGCCGTTTCTGCAGACCGCGGATTGCGGCAAGGGTTGCACCCAAGTCTACAAGACCGGACGCGGTGCAGACTGCCAGAACCACCAGACCCACGGTGTGGGGGATCCAATGAATGAATTCCATAATGATGGGCTGCAGAATCTGCATAATGCTCAGGCAAGCCAAACCCCAGAGAATGGAAAATTCCAGACAGATATAGCCTTTCAGATTGAACTTGCGCTCCGAATAATCCCACCATTTGGCGTGGAACAGCTTTTCCAGAATCCACCCGGTGAAGTATTCCAGCACGGTGGTCAGCAGCATAGAGCCGAGAAACAGCACCAGAATGTTTTCTGTCAGCGGGGTCAGGACAATCACCACGACCACCATGCCAAAGCCGTAAATGGGGCAGATGGGGCCGTTCAAAAAGCCGCGGTTGACGAAAGAACCGCTTTTCAAGGTTGCGAACGCCACTTCGCTGCACCAACCGAGAAAGCCGTAAATGAAGAAAATAAACAGCAGCTCGTAAACGGTCAGCGTGACGCCGTTAAAAAATGTCAGGGTCATACTATTTGCTCCTCAATGGAAAAATCTATATTTATTATAGGAGGGTTGCAGCCGGATTGCAACCGACAAAAAGGGCATGATGTATATTCAAAAAACACAAAAACTCCGCAGAGAGGTAACTGCGAAGTTTTCGTGTAATAATGAATGTATGAAAGGTGAGTGGTATCAAACAAGAAAGAGTTCCGAAACGAACACCACAACGCAGCAGGAAACCGCCACCGGGAACAATCCTGCGCCGCACCACGCGGCAATGAAGCCCGCCAACAGCGCAAGCGCTCCGGCAATGGGGGATTGGGTTGCATTGAGAATGGCCGGGAAAGTCATCACTGCCAAGGTGACATAGGGAACGTAATAAAGAAATGACTGTAAAAACGGGTTGGTGATGGGTTTGCGAATCAAAGTCAGGGGCAAAACCCGAACGGCATAAGTAACGCCGGCCATCACAGCCAGATACAGATAGACGTTATGCTGCACAGCAATGGGCCTCACTTTTAGAATTGTTGGAGTTGGTTTTCACCGGTGCAAAAACAGCTGCGATAGCAGAGATAACAACCGTCAGAATGATGGTTCGGGTGCCGTCGGACAGTGTGCTGACAACCGGCAGTACCGATGCGGCAAAGCTTGCGGCGAAACTGCACAGCACGGCGATGCACACAGCCTTGTTCTCTTTTGCGGGGGGAACAATGACAGCCAGGAACATACCGAACAGCGCAACACTGAACGCGCTGACCACCCGCAGGGGCAGCAGATTGCCCACAATCACGCCCAGAGCGGTTCCGCCTGCCCAGCAGGGCGCAGCGGCTAAAATAGCGCCGTATGTGTAATACGGGTCCAGATACCCCGGACGGGCAATGGTAATGCCGAACAGCTCGTCGGTAATATCAACCCCGAGAATCAGCCGATGACGCAGCGGCATATTCGGTGCGCACCGCTGGCTCAAAGCACAGCTCATCAGCAGATACCGTGCGTTTGCAATCAATGTGATAATTGCCAGTTCCAAATAGGCGGCATTGTTGGCAATCAGGGTAAAGCCTGCGTATTCGCCAGCAGAAGCATTGTTCAGCAGACTGGCCAGAAGACCCTGAAATACGGTCAGACCGGCACCCTTGGCTGCAATGCCCAGAGAGAAAGACACGGCCAAATAACCCAGACCGATGGGAACACCATCGCGAAAGCCCTCTGCCATGACAGAACGGGTATGATGGGTACCTGCATTTGCGGGAGAAATTGTCATCATTTCACTCATGTCTATCGCCTCGATTTTTTGTCAAGATTTGTATCCTACCTGTGGACATCGCTGATTATAGCAGGAGTATTGACATTAGTAAAACGAATCTTTATAATGTAAACATAAGTGTTGCTTATGGAGAAAAAGAAATGATTTCTAAATACGGAATTTTTTGCAAAGTGGTGGAAAGCGGCAGTTTTACCCGGGTGGCAGAACAGCTGGGATACTCCCAATCGGCGGTGAGCCAGACGGTGAAATCGTTGGAGCAGGAATTGGGTACGGTGCTGATTGACCGGCGCCGGGACGGCATGGTTTTGACCTCCGACGGTCGGGATTACTATGCCTATTTTCAGGCCATTGTGGGCGCGGAGAATGCCCTGGATAAAAAGCGCATGGAGATGCAGGGCTTGGAAAACAGCACCATTCGCATCGGGTCGTTTACCAGCGTCAGCCGCAATCTGCTGCCGCAGCTGATGAAGGATTTCAAAAAAATCTATCCCGGCACCAGATTTGTGCTGCAGCAGAGCGGCTACACCGGCATTGCCCGGTGGGTACTGGACGGTACGGTAGACTTTGGATTCACCAACCCGGATATTATTACCAATTTGGACGGCAAGGTCCTTTGGCGGGACGATATGATGGCCATTCTGCCCCCGGAGCATCGGCTGTCGGCACAAAGCGAGGTGTCTTTGCAGCAGCTGGCAGAGGAGCCATTTATTCTGCTGGACGAGGGCGATTACAGCGTTTGCATGAACGCATTCAAGGCTTGCAAGCTGATGCCCCATGTGGAATATGAGGTATATGACGACTTTTCCATTTTGGAAATGGTCCGTCAGGGATTGGGCGTGTCGGCTATGTATCGTCTGGCAATCGGCGGATTCGAGGGCGGTCTGAAAGCATTGCCCATTCGGGAGAAACCGGAGCGTACCATTGCATTGGTGTGGCGAAATTGGGATACGATGTCCTTTGCAGCCCGGCGCTTTGCGGAATTTCTGATGGAGCATGCCGGCGCAATGATGGACCGACTGCATACATAACAATAAAAATACCTGTATTCCCCGGTAAAAAGGAATACAGGTATTTTTCATACCCCGGTCAGGTCAAAATCGGGAATCATTTCATCGGTTGCGGCGGAGACATCCTGATAAAATCCGTCCTCAATGCCGCAGCGCAACATATAGCGGTAACAGAATTCGCTGAGGGCGGGGGTCACGGTTTTTGTCAGCTCCGGCCAAGCCTCCAAACCGGGCATAGGGGTGTATTGGCTCATAAGGCTGAACAAAAATGTGCCTTTCGGCAGGGTTTCGGAAACCAAACGGAGCACATCTTTTGTGTTTTTGGGGTGTTCCGGGAGAATCAGATGACGAATCAGCACACCCTGCTGCATCATGCCCTCCTCGTCCAACCGGTACGGTCCGGTTTGACGATACATTTCCCGAATGGCAGCCAGAGCCACCTCCGGATAATCCGGCGCGGCGGAATAGGTTCGCGCCAACTCCGGGTCGGCATATTTGAAGTCCGGCAGATAAATCTGCACCTTGCCCTCCAGTTGCCGCAGGCTTTCCACGCTGTCGTAGCCGGAGCTGTTCCACACCACGGGAATCCCCAAATCCACCCGTTCCAGAACGTCTGCAATCACGGAAACGTAGTGACTGGGCGTGACCAGATTGATGTTGTGAACCCCTTGGTCCCGCAGCCGGAGAAGAATATCCTGCAGCTCGTCTCGGGTGACGGCTTTTCCCGCTTTTCCTCTGCTGATTTCATGGTTCTGACAGAATACGCACCGAAGATTACACCCGGCAAAGAAAACGGTTCCGGACCCCCGGGGGCCGGAAATGCAGGGCTCCTCACCGAAATGGGGGGCGGCGCGGGCAATCAGCGGCAGCTCCGGTGCCTGACAAAATCCCGGTCTGTCGGCCCGGTTGACCCCGCAGTTTCGGGGACATTGTCTGCAAAGTTCCATGAAAATTCCTCCTGCATTCAGATGCTCGTACCAGTATAGCGGAATTGAAACCACAATGCAATCCGTTCAATTTGTATATTTTAGATAAGAAGAAAAATGAAAAATTGTGAACTATTTGCTAGCAAAATCGACAAAAAAATAGTAAAATTAATTGAATTCCGAACATAGTCGGTATACAATCAGTACAAAAAGAAGATAGAGTTGGAGAAAGTATGATCAATCTTGTACTTGTGGAGCCGGAAATTCCGAATAATACCGGAGCCATCGGACGGACTTGCGTATGCACCGGAGCACGGCTGCATTTGATTAAGCCGTTGGGTTTTGATATTTCGGACAAAGCGGTTCGCCGAGCCGGTATGGATTACTGGCATCAAATTGATTTGCACGTATATGATAACATTGACGAATACTTCGCGCAGAATGGGACGGAAAATATGTGGCTGACGACCACAAAGGCCCCTCGCAGCTATGAGGAATGTGATTTCACCACGGAAGATGTTACGTTTCTGTTTGGTCGGGAATCCGCCGGCTTGCCGGAATGGCTGCGGGAGAAGTATCGGGACCGGTGTATCCGAATTCCGATGCGTCCTGCTGTGCGGAGTTTAAATTTGTCCAATGCCGCCGCGATTTTGACCTATGAGGCATTGCGGCAGCAGGAGTTCCCGGGTTTGAAAGATTTTGGTTCCATGAGGGAGGAATAAGAACCATGAATTATAATAAGAAAACGGTAAGTGATATGGACCTTGCGGGCAAGAAAGTGCTGCTGCGCTGCGACTTTAACGTGCCCCAAGACAAAGCCACCGGAGAGATTACCAGCGACAAGCGCATTGTTGCCTCTCTGCCCACGATTCAGTATTTGCTGGACCACGGCGCGGCTGTGATTGCCTGCTCCCATCTGGGAAAACCCAAGGGGGAGTGGAAGGAAAGTCTGACTTTGGCTCCCGTGGCAAAGCGCCTGAGCGAGCTGCTGGGCAAGCCGGTGATTTTCGCAAAGGACATCGTGGGGGAAGACGCAAAGGCAAAGGCTGCTGCGCTGCAGCCCGGTGAAATCCTGCTGCTGGAGAACCTGCGCTTTGAAAAGGGCGAGGAGAAAAACGACCCCGAATTCGCCAAGCAGCTGGCATCTCTGGCAGACGTCTACGTGTCCGACGCATTCGGTACGGTACATAGAGCCCATGCGTCCACCGCAGGCGTGGCGGCATATTTGCCCGCTTATGCAGGTCTGTTGGTGGAAAAAGAGCTGTCCGTCATGGGCAAGGCTCTGGAAAATCCCAAACGTCCTTTCGTGGCCATTCTGGGCGGCGCAAAGGTTTCCGACAAAATCGGCGTGATTCAGAATCTGCTGGATAAGGCGGACACCATTATGATTGGCGGCGGCATGGCATATACATTCCTGAAAGCTATGGGCTACAGCGTGGGCGATTCCCTGCTGGAGGCCGATAAGGTGGACTTTGCACGGGAAATGATTGAGCAGGCGCAGAAAAAGGACGTGATGTTCCTGCTGCCCGTGGATACCGCAATCCACACCAAATTCGAGAATACCAACGAGTTTATGACCGTAGACGTTTCCATGATTCCGGACGGCTACATGGGTCTGGACATCGGACCTCAGACGGTGGAGCTGTTCTCTGCCGCAATCCGGCAGGCAGGCACCATTGTCTGGAACGGACCGATGGGCGTGTTTGAATTTTCCGCATTTGCAGCGGGCACGGAGGCTGTTGCCAAGGCAGTGGCTGAATCCAACGCGATTACCATTGTGGGCGGCGGCGACAGCGCAGCGGCTGTGGAAAAGCTGGGCTATGCCGACCGCATGACCCATATCTCCACCGGCGGCGGCGCATCTCTGGAATTCCTGGAAGGAAAAGATTTGCCCGGTGTGGCGTGTCTGTTGGACCGCTGAAAGGATTCTATTATGAATAAAAAATACAGAAAACCGGTCATTGCCGGAAACTGGAAGATGAATATGCTCTCTTCTCAGACCCGGGAGTTTGCGGAGGAGCTGCATGAACTGCTGCCGAAAAACCGCGGCTGTGAAACGGTGCTGTGTGTTCCGTTTCCGTTGATTCCCGGTATGCTCCGGGCTGTGAAGGGGATGCGGATTGCCGTTGGCGCGCAGGACGTGTCCGAATATGACAGCGGCGCATATACCGGCGAGGTGTCCGCAATGATGCTCCGGGATTTAGGCGTGAAGTACTGCATTGTGGGTCACAGCGAGCGGCGGACCTATCATCAGGAAACCGGCGCGCAGGTGAATCGGAAGGTTCTGAAACTGCTGGAGCAGGAGATTACCCCCATTATCTGCGTGGGCGAATCTCTGGAGCAGCGGGAAAAGGGACTGACTTTGGAATGGATTACCCTGCAGGTCAAAGAGGCTATGGCGGGACTGACCGAGGCGCAGGCACGGCAGTGCATCATTGCCTATGAACCCATCTGGGCAATTGGCACCGGACGGACGGCTACGGTGGAGCAGGCGCAAGAGGTCTGCGAAGAAATCCGTGGCATTATCCGGAAAGAGTTTCATGCAAAGGCTGCCCGGACCATTCCCATTCTGTACGGCGGCAGCATGAACGCCAAAAACTGCGACGAATTGTTGGCCTCACCGGACATTGACGGCGGCTTGATTGGCGGAGCCTCTTTGAAACCCGCCGATTTTGCCCGCATCATTGACGGGGCCGGTCAGGAGTAACATGCATGTCTAAGAAAATTGCATTGATTATTTTGGACGGTTACGGTATGGGCGAACCGACTCCGGGAAATGCCGTGTATCAGGCAAAAACCCCGCAGATGGACGCGCTGCGGGAGCAAAGTCTGCATAGCCGGCTGTCTGCGTCCGGTTTGGATGTGGGTCTGCCTGCGGGACAGATGGGCAACTCCGAGGTGGGACATACCAATATCGGTGCCGGCCGGGTGGTGTTTCAGGAATTGCCGAGAATCACCCGGGAAATCGAAACCGGCGGCTTTTTTGAAAATGCCGCATATACCGCAGCTGTGGATACGGCAGTAGCGGCCGGAAAAAACGTACATATTTTGGGCCTGCTGTCCGACGGCGGCGTGCATAGCCATATCCGCCACATTCTGGCGGCATTGGAGCTGGCAAAGCGCCGGGGGGCGGAGCATGTGTATGTCCACCCGTTTCTGGACGGCCGGGACGTGGACCCCAAATCCGGGGCCGAATTTGTCCGGCAGCTGCAGGAGGCTTGCCATGCTGCGGGCAACGCCCAGATTGCAACGCTGAACGGTCGATTTTATGCCATGGACCGGGATAAGCGTTGGGACCGCGTGGAGCTGGCTTATAACGCACTGGTCTGCGGAGAGGGAACCTACTGTGCAGACCCGGTGCAGGCGGTTTTGGACAGCTATGCCGCAGGCGTGACGGACGAGTTTCTGAAACCGGTGGTTTGCTGCCGGGAGGGTATGATTCAGCAGGGCGATGCAGTGCTGTTTATGAATTTCCGCCCGGACCGGGCGCGGGAAATGACATGGGCGCTGAATTTGCCGGAATTTGACGGATTTGCCCGGAAGAAAACCGTGTACCCCTTGCAGTACGTATGTACGGCGCAGTACGATGAGCAGCTGACGCTGCCCATTGCGTACCCCCCGGAGAAAATTGATTGCACTTTGGGCGAGTATGTCAGCCGTCTGGGATTGAAACAGCTCCGCATTGCGGAAACGGAGAAGTATGCTCATGTGACATTCTTCTTCAACGGCGGTGTGGAAACGGTTTATCCCGGCGAGGAGCGGGTGTTGGTGCCCTCTCCGAAGGAATACCCCACCTACGATTTGATTCCGGAAATGAGCGCTTATCAGGTGAAAGACAATCTGGTGGAGCGGATTCATTCCGGCGTCTATGATATGATTATCTGCAACTTTGCAAACTGCGATATGGTGGGTCACACCGGTGTGATGGACGCAGCGGTGAAAGCGGTGGAGACTGTGGACTGCTGCCTGGGCGAAGTGGTGCAGGCTTGCGAGGAGGCCGGATACATTTTGTGCGTCACGGCGGACCACGGCAATGCCGACATCATGTTTGACGAAAACGGCAAGGTCAACACGGCCCATACCACCAACCCCGTACCGTTTTTGGTGCGGTTTTCCGGCGCCGACCGTCTGAAGGACGGACGGCTGTGCGACATTGCGCCGACCATGCTGGCGCTGATGGAGCTGCCGATTCCGCCGGAAATGACCGGCATCAGCTTGATAGAGGAATAAACGATACCGATAGATTGTTCAAAAGTTTAGGAGGAAACATTGTGAAACAGTATTTTGAAATCGTGGACGTAATGGCTCGGGAAATTATGGACTCCCGCGGCAATCCCACCGTGGAAGTGGAAGTGACGCTGGATGACGGCACCGTCGGCCGGGCTGCTGTGCCCTCCGGCGCATCTACCGGTGTGCATGAGGCTTGCGAGCTCCGCGACGGCGACAAGAGCCGTTATCTGGGCAAGGGCGTTGTGAAGGCTGTGCAGAACGTGAATACCGAGATTGCCGAGGCAATGCTGGGTCTGAACGTACTGGACCAGACCTCGATTGACCGTCTGCTCATTGAGCTGGATGGCACCCCCAACAAGACCCGTCTGGGTGCAAATGCCATTCTGGGTGTTTCTCTGGCTTGCGCAAAGGCTGCTGCCGAGGCAACCGGCGTGGGTCTGTACAACTACATCGGCGGCTGCAATGCAAAAACTCTGCCGGTTCCCATGATGAACGTGCTGAACGGCGGCGCACACGCAACCGGCTCCAACGTGGATATTCAGGAGTTCATGATTATGCCCGTGGGCGCACAGACCTTTACCGAGGCGCTGCGGATGTGCGCTGAAGTGTTCCACAATTTGAAAAAGGTTCTGAACGCAAACGGCGTGGGCGATGAGGGCGGCTATGCACCCAACCTGGAAAGCGACGAGGACGCACTGAAGGCTCTGGTAACTGCAATTGAAAAGTCCGGCTACAAGCCCGGCGAGGATTTCCGGATTGCCATTGACGGCGCTGTTTCCGATTGGTTCAATGCCGATGACCAGTGCTATCACCTGCCCAAGCGCGGCACCGTGATGACCCGGGAGCAGATGGTGGATATGTGGGAAGACTTTGCAAACAAGTACCCCATTATCTCCATTGAAGACGGCATGGGCGAAGACGACTGGGAAGGCTGGAAGATGCTGATGGACCGCATCGGCGATCGTGTGCAGCTGGTGGGCGACGACCTGTTCGTGACCAATACCCAGCGCATCAAAAAGGGCATCGAGATGGGCTGCGCCAATGCCGTGCTGATTAAGCTGAACCAGATTGGCACCCTGACCGAAACTCTGGACGCAATCGCAATGGCACATCGTGCAGGTTGGACCGCCATCGTGTCTCACCGCTCCGGCGAAACCGAGGATACAACCATTGCCGATATCTCCGTGGCAGTGAATGCCGGTCAGATTAAAACCGGCGCACCCAGCCGTACCGACCGCGTGGCAAAGTACAACCAGCTGCTGCGCATTGAGGACGAGCTGTTCGATGTGGCGCAGTATCCCGGCATGGACGCATTCTTCTCCGTGCGGAATAAGTAATTTTTCTCAAGTCTGCTAAGATAATGAATAAAAGGTGTTTTCCTCGGCAAGAATAGCCGGTGAAAACACCTTTTTCTTACTTAGGAGGCTGCCAATGAACGAAGAACACGAAAAATACGAGAAAATGAGCAACCGGGGCTTTTACATAGCCCTGCTGCTGTGTATTGCGGTGATTGCTGTGTCCGCATGGACAATTCTGACGGTGCGGAACCGCCGGGAAACGGAAGTCGCGGAAGTCATTCCCACGGATATTCCGGTCTGGCAGGATACTCTGCCGGAAAATGACTCAGACGGCGCCTATGACGTTTTTTCACCGGAAGACGAGGAATTACCCTCGGTGACGGAAACGCTGGCAGAGCCGGAATCGGAGCATGATGCAGATGACGTATCGGCGCCGGCACCGGAAATGGAACCGACAATGGAAGAACCGGTATTGCCTACGGTGTACCTTTGGCCGGTGGTGGGCGAAATTGAAGTGCCGTACAGCATGGACGCGTTGACCTACAATGTTACAATGTCCGATTGGCGCACCCATGACGGTGTGGACATTCTGGCGGAGGCAGGCACCGTTGTGATGGCAGCCAGCGCCGGAACGGTGGAGCAGGTTTGTACCGATGATTTGTACGGCACAATGGTGGTGATTGACCACGGCAGCGGTTTGAAAAGCTGCTATGCCAACTTGCAGGATACGCCCAACGTGGCGGTAGGGGAGACTGTGAAAGCCGGACAGACCATCGGCGCCGTGGGCAGAACGGCGTTGTGCGAGAATGGGGAGCCCTATCATCTCCATTTGGCAATGTCGCTCAATGGACAGAGCGTAAATCCGGCGGAGTATTTGCCGGAGCTGTGACGGAAATAAGCTGACGTTGGAAACATCGTCAGCTTATTTTTATGGCCGGAGTTGTTTGCTTTTCCGGAAACAGAAAAAGGACAAAACCCGGAAACCGTTGCAGCGCAAGGCTTTGGAAACTTTTTGAAAAAAGTCGAAAAATTTTTACAAAAAAGTGTTGACAAATGGACCGTATATGGTTATAATAAGTCCTGTTGTTGCGGCGGCATAGCTCAGTTGGCTAGAGCATACGGTTCATACCCGTAGTGTCCCCGGTTCGAATCCAGGTGCCGCTACCACAAGAAACCGTCGAGGCTCAGCTGAATATGCAGTTTCGACGGTAAATATGGCCCGTTGGTCAAGCGGTTAAGACACCGCCCTTTCACGGCGGTAACATGGGTTCGATTCCCGTACGGGTCACCAATATGGAGGCGTAGCTCAGCTGGTTAGAGCGCCTGCTTCACACGCAGGAGGTCGATGGTTCGAGCCCATTCGTCTCCACCAAGTCAAAGTCTTGAAACGTTTGCGTTTCAAGACTTTCTTGCTATTTCTGGGAATATGGGAATGCTGTTTTAGCAATGCTCAATGCCTGCTGCATGGCGGACCCTGGTCTGATGCAGATTATGATGTGCCACCCGGAGTATCCGGCATTTGATATGGTGGAGAAAACATAAAATGTTTGATTTCTATCCGAAACATGATATAATTATATCAACAAATGGATAAGGAGTGACTATACTATGATGATTCGACCTTCTTCTGCATTACGGAACGACTATGCCAAAATCTCTGAACTGGCAAAAACTACGGGGGAACCGGTGTTCATCACCAACAAAGGTGAGGGAGACGGTGTTTTTATGAGCATTGAGGCATACGAAGAGCGGGAAAAGATGCTCCGGCACCGGGAAAAGCTCTATGCTGCGGAGATGAGCTTGCTCAGAGGAGAACCCACATACACCTTGGAAGAAGTTGGCGCAAAAATTGAGGAAATGCTCAGTGGATACAAAGAATAAGCTGATTTTCACTACGCCCGCACAGCAGGACTTTGAGAAGATTGTTCTGTACCATGCTGAAAATGCCGGTGGTGCGTACGCCGGGAAAATCTATCGGACTATGCGGGAACGGTTTGAACAGCTAAAGGAATTTCCATTAATGGGTCCGATGCACCCGGATGCAGTGCTCGGAGTCGATGGTTTTCGGACACTTGTGCTGACGAAAACCTATGTTGCCATCTATAAATACGCAGGGGATACCGTCACGATTTATGCAATCGTCAATGGGCGGACAGACTATCCCAAGCTGCTGAAATAAAAAATCAGATGCAGTATATACCGCCAAAAAAGAAAAAGAGGGCCGACACGTTCGACCCTCTTTTTATGTTCTGAAAGATTGGTTTATTCGGAAAAAAGAAAACGTTCCATTTGATAACAAATGGAACGTTTTTTCTGGCGGAGAAGGAGGGATTCGAACCCTCGAGACCCTTTTGGGGCCTACACGATTTCCAATCGTGCGCGCTCGACCTGGCTACGCGACTTCTCCATAGCGTGTTCGTTTTTTGAACTGTATTCACTTGGTGAACCGAACGAATGATATTCTATAACATTTGGACGAAAATGTCAATAGGAAATTTAAAAATTATTTTTCTTTTTTTATCATGGATTTTATTGCATAGTTGGGACAAATATGGTACAACTAAATAATATGAAAGCGAGGTGCTGTTATGGCGGAAAACAGCAAGCTGAAACTGCTCTACATTTTAGACATTATGAAGAAAACGGACGAGTTTCATCCGCTGAATGCAACTCAGATTGCCGCTTTGCTGGAACAGTACGGAATTACAGCCGAGCGAAAGTCCATCAGTCGAGACATTGCGTGTCTGGAGGAGAAAGGGTATTCCATTCTCAAATGTGCCGACCACAATAAGGGTTGGTATATGACAGACCAGACGTTTGAAGACTACGAGCTGAAAATTCTCTGCGATGCGGTGAGCATGGCGCCGTTTCTTACGGAAAACGATACCCGAGAGCTGATTCGCAAGCTGCGGGGGTTGGCAACCAAAGAAGGGGAATCGGTGATTTCTGCTACGACTTACGTGGACCAGAGCATCAAAACCGAGGACAAAGGCAATAAGATTAAAATCGATACGGTGCTGCGGGCGATTGTGGGCCGAAAAAAACTGCGGTTCCAGTATTATGAACTGGGTCCCCGGAATCAGAAGGTACTCAAGCGAGACGGTCACGTTTACTCGGTCAGTCCCTATTATCTGGTGCTGTCGCAAGGGGAATACTACCTGATTGCTAACCCGGATTCTCATGACCATTTGACCCATTTTAAGCTGGAAATGCTGAAAGACCCGGAAATCATTCAGGAGCCTATTCGAAACCCGGAAAGTCTGGAGGAATACGGCAGGGATTTTGACGTGGGAACCTATCTGCGCCGGAACGTGAAGATGTGGACGGGAGAGAATGTGACGGTTCGTCTGCGGTGCAGCAATTATATCCGGGACCAGATTCGGATTCAATTCGGAAAAGACACTTGGGTGCAGGATGACGGTCCGGACCACTGCATTGTGTCGGTGAATGTCACCGGCAGCACGGGATTGTATCAGTGGCTTGCGCAGCACGGTACGCAGGTGCAGGTGCTGTCTCCGGAGAAAGTTCGGCAGCAGTATATTCAATATTTGCGGGATACATTAGAAGTACAAGAAAACTTGGAGGAAACACGATGAGTTTATTTGAAATGGTAAAAGACGCCTGCCGGGAGCATTTCGGCGAGGGTCAAGTGCAGGAAATAGAAGAAAATCAGCTGGAAATTGCGGTGCTGAATGACGCGCAGGAGGCCATGTTCCCGGTTTATCTGGGATTCCACAGCGAGCATGACGTGGAAATGACTGCCATTCTGTTTCAGGTGCCGGACGTCGATGCGGACGCATTCATTGCCCAGTGCAATCAGCTGAACACCCAGTATCCTTGGGTGAAATTTGCATTAGACAGCGGCTATCTGTGCGCTGGAATGGACCTGATGCTGTATACCGGCGACGTGGAAGACATTATGAGTATGCTGGCTGCGCTGCTGCAGGTAATTTGCTCCAATCTGCCGGCATTGCTGGGCTGAGAAAGGAAACGAGACAATGACACTGTTACCCAATGATTTGATAAACGAAATGGACCACCGGGGCTTTGACGCCTACGAGGTTTACGGCGAAAATATGGTGGTGATAGCCGTTCCCAACGCAGAAGATTTGACGGAAACCATTCCCGTTATGGCAGAATTTCAGGACGATATGCTCTCTGTCAGCGCTGTGGTAGCCGAGGTGCAGGAAGAGGCATTTCTCCCTGCTGTGCGGATGTGCAACGCGTTGAATGCGGGCAGCCGGTGGTACAAGCACTTTGTGCAGGAAACGCCCGCCGGCACGTTTCAGGTCTGCACGGCGGCTGACTGGATTGCCAAAGAGCTGCCGGCTGACGTAGCATTCCGGGCATTGGCGGAATTTAATCAGCATGTGTACGCTGTGGAGCGGGAGCTGATGAAAGCGTGAGGTTGAGGGCATAGCCGTACAACCGTTTTTCAATAAAATCTATGTAAAGATACCCCTGCATCGAATGACGGTGCAGGGGTATTGTGCTGCTCGCAAGTGTTGGATTATGAGCGACCAAGCGTTTGTCGATATGTTTTTCTCGTCAGCAGCACAGCCGCGGCGCATGCTCCGGTTTCTGCCACGGGCAGAGCGAGCCAGACGATAGATGCAGCGTTTTCTGTCATGGAAAGCGCCCATGCCAACGGCAGCGCCAGTACAACAAAGCGCAGCAGCGAGATCATCAGCGAATAGCCGCCCTTGCCCAATGCCTGACACGCGCCCTGCAAAATGATGTTGGCACCGGCGAAGAAGAAACCGCAGGTAATAATCCGCAACGCCAACACGCAAAGCTGGTGAGATTCCTCCGTAACGGAGAAAATGCCCACGATTTGACGGGCAAAAAGCTGCAGGAGAAC
>CAKTAK010000035.1:0-17781 GCA_934527315.1 uncultured Oscillospiraceae bacterium | reverse complement strand
GGGGTCTGAAAGTATGTTGTATCGTTCGATAGAAGGCTCAGGATATCCGTTCTATCGAGCTGTACATAAACAGGTCTTCTTTATCCAAAGAAGATACTATTTAGAAGGAGGAGTTTCAAATGAGAACTCTGAAAAAGGCTCTGAGCCTCGTTCTGGTTCTGGCTATGGTCTTTGCTCTGGCAGTGCCCGGCTTCGCAGCTGACACCACCAAGAAGGCAACTTCTTACAAAGACTATGAGAAAGTAACCAACACTGAGGCTGTTGACGTGCTGACCGCTATCGGCGTGCTGCATGGCAACACTGACGGTACCTTCGGTCCCGAAGGTAACTTCACCCGCGCTGAGGCAGCTGTTATGCTGACCTACATGCTGCTGGGCGACAAAATTGCTGACGCACTGCCCAACACCACCTGCAAGTTTGCAGATGTTCCTGCATGGGCTGCAAAGTACGTTCAGTATTGCGCTGACGAAAAGATCATCGCTGGTTACGGCGATGGCAAGTTCGGTGCAAACGATCCCCTGACCGCTGCTCAGTGGGCTCTGATGCTGCTGAAGGCTGTGAAGGCTGAGGGCGCTGACAAAATCGGCGGCGACGGCTGGGCTCTGCAGGCTACCAAGCTGGCTATGCAGACCAAACTGGCAACTGCTGACGACATGACCGGCACTTTCAACCGCGACGCTGCTGCTAAGCTGGCTTTCACTGCTCTGAATTACGGCAAAGAAGTGAAGACTACCGGCTCCAAGTACGTTATTCTGGCTACTGCGACCACCAGCGACAAAGTGAAAGCTCTGTGCGGTACCGAACTGTACAATTCCTACGCTGAAGCTGTTGATGCTGCTAAAAAAGCTGATGCAACTATGGTAGTTGGTACTGGCTATACCGTCAGTGTTATCACTGCAACCGTAACCGAAACTTTGAACTCTCTGGCAAAAGACGTGTTCAGCTTGAGCAAAGTTACCGGTGTCAATGCTGATAGCTACGGCCGTCCTGCAACTGCATGGCAGCAGAAGGACGCTAAGGGCGTGAACAAGACCATTGCTACTTGCGCAAAGGCTCCTGTTGCAACCTACACCACCACTGTTTCTGCTAACGAGCTGTACAACCTGCTGGGTTCCAAAGCAACTCTGAAAGCAAGCGGCTCCATCATCAATGCTCTGACCGCAACTCAGAATAAAATTCTGGAAGCGGACGGAACAGAGGCGTCTAGCAAAATTACCGTTTCCTCCAAAGCTACCGGCATCGGCGGCAACGGCGTGATCACCGAGATCTACGCAACCGACACCGAGAACGAGTACATCACTGTGCAGATCAAGCCCACTCTGGCTAAAGTCACCAACGTGAAGAACGTGAAGGCTACCGCTACCGAAGGCGCTTACACCAGATACACCATCGGCGGCACCACTACTACTGACTACAAGGTTTACACCTCCAACGTCAGCGGCGATGAGAAAGACACTCTGACCATCAACGGCACCATCGCTAAGGGCGATTACGTTATGGTTTACGGCTATGCTAAGGACAGCGTGAACTACGCTGTTGCAAATCCTGTGAAACTGATTAGCGGCACTGTGACCGGCTACACCAGCTCCACCAAGACTTACACCATCGGCGGTGAGAAGTACGCTCTGTCCGCTGCTGCTAAGGCAACCGGTCTGACTGCAACCGCTCCCTCCGGTGTGACCAACACTAAGGCAACCTACGCTGTTGATGCTTACGGCTACGTGATCGGTGCAGTGGATAGCTCTGCTACCAACTACATCTACGTTCTGAATGCAGCTAAGGTTTCTTACCTGAAAGACAACAAGGTCGAGACCGTTCTCGAGGCTTATACCATCGATACCAATGGTGAGCTGAAGACCATCGTAGTTTCCAAGGTTGGCACTGACACCGATCTGGGCGATATGGAGACCGCACTGGGTAAGGTCACTACCACCCACAACGGTGCTAAGCTGTACCAGTACACTCTGGATAGCGACAACAACTACGAGCTGAAGTCCGGTGTCTCTGATGTGACCGCTATCACCAAGGGCAATGCTGTGATGACCGGCACTACCACTCTGAAGGCTGACAACAACACCAAGTTCTTTGTTGCTAACTACAACGCTAAGGGCGTTGCTACCGGCGTGACCGCTTACACCGGCTATGCAAACGTTCTGGGCATGACTTCTGTGACCGGCGCTGCTCTGGATAACAACGGCGACGGCATCGCTGATGTTGTGTTCGTTGGTTCCGCTACCGAGGCAGGTGCAACTACCAGCTATGTTTACGTCACCGGTGACTACAGCATCGGCGAAGATAACAAGACCTACTATGACGTGATCACCAAGAACGGTAAAGCTCAGCAGATGAAACTGACCGGCGTGACCGGCGCCGGCTTGTACACTCTGTCTGCTGGCAGCGCAACCAAGGTTGCTACCAAGGCAGATCTGGTTGTTGACAAAACCACCGGCGCTGACGGTATCTACGGTACCGCTGTGAGCAGCACCTACAAGTTCTTCAGCTTCCAGAATGGTCTGCTGATGGCAAGTGCTGATGACAACACTTACACCTACCTGGCATCCATCAACGGTGATACCGCAGTTTACTACTATGTGGACGGCTCTGTCAGCGATGAGATGACCACTGTTGCTGATATGAACGGTGCAACCGGTTCTCAGATTGTGTTCGCTCTGAACGCAACCAAGACTGCTGTTGACGCTGTTTACATCGTGAAGTAATCTCTTTTGAGATTCTAAAAACTTAACAATATAAGTTCAGCCCCGAGGGAAAATCCTCGGGGCTGTTTTTGCTTTTGGAGATTATCGGAACAGCATGTAGATTATCTTTTTACCGTTTTGATTGTTCCAATTCTGGTGCTGCAAAACCAGTTTTGCACCATTAAGTTTTGATGCAAAATCCCTGCTTTCGCCGCAGCTGCTTGAAATGTATCTGTGGACCGTCTGGGTAATAAAAGAAATTCCTGCATCGCTGCCGACATACCCGAATACCACCGCTAATTTCGGCTCCCATGGCAGGTCGATGGTTCGACTGTCTTTACCGTCACCGGTGTAGCTGCCAACATAAATGTGTTCGCCTTGCAGCGAACCCACCGCGCTGTCCAACGTCTGGAAGTTGTCGTTAAAGTCCTTTGCGTGAATCGGGTCCGTCTTTTCCCACATGTTCAACTTCAAGTTTTCTGTCTTGTTCATTGCAATTCCTCCTGTTGCATTCTTTGGTCTAAGGGGTATTTATTCTAATGTATCCCCCTCAACCTTACCCGCAACAGCCGGAATTTTTGTATTTCTCCGTGCGAAGAAAAGTGCGGAAACCGCAGCGATTGTGTGACTGTCCTTTTTGTTGCATTGTTTTTGCACTGAAAATCCCAAAAAAATTTTCCCATTCGACAAAATTCGCCAAAATTCGACAAAGGCGCTGTGGTAAACTGTCGAAAAAAGGGGGAGAAAACTGTGGAGAATCACGAAAAAATGGAAGAACTTTGCACGTTGGTCACCACCGAGCCTGCCAACGAAATTTCGCTGGATTTGCGCGGTTTGGACCTGATGAAATTCCTCAAATTGGAACTGATTTTCGACCAACTGGGCACGTTTTCCATGCGGCTGAACCGCTCCGCCGGTCGGGTTTACGTGCGCTGCGACGGTCCTGCGGGCCGACTGTTTCACGAGGAAATCCTGCGTTGGCGCGCCGGCCCGGACACGGTTGTACGGTTCTGGGCCATCGTCCCCGGCGGCAACGTTTTGTGCAGCGTGGAGCCTCGTTTTGGGGACGAGGTGGGGCAAATCGGCTGTGCGCCCGGCGTGACGTGGGAGCAGCTGGAGACCATGGAAATCACCGGCGAGGCGCCAATTCCGGCGGGCACACGGGTGGTGCTGCGCGGGGTCCGATACCCGACAAAAGTGCCGGTCAACGCGTGAAAAATCGCACTTTCCGCACTTTTCTTCGCACCGAAAAATACAAAAATTCAGCTGATTGCAGGTAAGGTTGAGGGGGATACATTAAATATAAAGCCCCTCGCACAAAAGAATGCAACAGGAGGAATTGCAATGGAAAAGACAGAAAACTTGAAGTTGAACGTGTGGGAGAAGTCGGACCCGATTCACGCAAAGGATTTTAATGACAACTTCCAGACGTTGGACAGCGCGGTGGGTTCGCTGCAAGGCGAACACATTTATGTGGGCAGCTACGTCGGCGATGGCAAGACCAGCCGAACCATCGATTTGCCGTGGGAGCCGAAATTTGCGGTGATATTTGGATATATTGGAACCGATTTTGGAATCTCTTTCGCAACACAGACTGCATGTCGGCATATTGCGAACGCTTGTGATGAATCTACAGCAAATGCAACAAAGCTAAAGGGCGCTAAATTCACCATTGACATCGCCGGTTGGAACAACAATAAAGGCAAAGTCATGCACTATATTTTGTTCCGATAACTAAAAACAGCCCCGAACCAAACGGTTCGGGGCTGAACTTATGTGTGTAAGTTTTTTAGTTACAAATTATGCCACAGAAATAGCGATGGATGCATCGCTGTTGGGCATCGTGAAGGTCACGGTGATAACACCCTTGACCTCGGTAGTACCTGCAGTGGTAACCGTTGCAGTTGCGCCGGTAGCACCGGTCACGGTCACAGATGTGCCGGTAGCCAGAGCAGATGCGGTCTTCTGAGTGAAGGTCATGGTGACGGTAGAACCGACAGCGTAATCGCCTTCACCGGTCACATCGTAATCGGTCACAGCAGCATCTACAGTAACAGCCTTGAAAGTTGCGTCAGTCACAACCCACATGTTGGTGATAACATCACCAGCGGTGTTGGTGGTGAAGTAAACTTCCTGGCTGATGGTCAGTGCAGTGTCGTTGTTTGCGTAGTACACATTGCCAGCCACGTTGTAAGCTTTTGCTGCCACGCCGGACTTCTCCAGAGAAACAACAGAGCCGTTCACAGCGGTAACGGTGTACTTATCAGTAGTTACCTGAGCGCCGATTTCGTTCTTGTCGTTGTATCTGTAGATACCTGCAGACACGGAACTGCCGGAGGTCAGCTTCAGCTCATCGCCGTTAGCGGTGTAAGCAGTGTAGGTGTAGGTAGTGTCAGAAGTGCCGTCTGCCTTCAGAACGTTGGTAGTGGTGTAAGTGCCGGTTGCTGCGGAGATGTAAGCGTAATCCACAACTGCAGAAGCTTCTGCATAGTCGGTCTTTACGAAAACAACTTCTGCAACGTTGGACTTGCTGCCGGAGAATGCGCCAACCCACTTGCTGGTCTTATCAGCAACGGTAGCACCGATGTTAGCGTTGCCGGTCTTGGTGGTCAGATTGGTGACTTCCACGGAACCTTCCGTAGTCTGAGAGAAGAACACGAACAGAGTCTCGCTGTTCAGAACCTTGCTGTTCAGAGCGGTCTGGTTGGTCTTCAGTTCTTCGTCGCTAATTTTAGCAGCAGAATCGCCCAGCTTGAACTGGTTCTTCTCAATGGTGTAGCTGTACAGGGTATCCTTGGTAGCAGGAGTGCTGCTGCTGCCGTAGTTTACAGTGAACTCGCCCTTCTCGCCGTTGGACAGAATGCCGTACACCTTGCCGGTGAAATCAGCGGAAGCGGTGCTCATGTAGTCAGCGCCCTGAGTGGGAGCTGCAGCGCCCAGAACCAGAATGTAGTTCACATTGGTCTGTGCAACAGCGCTTACATTGCCGATGATGTTGTTGTTAGCATCAACGTAGTAAGTGTAAGTGGTCTTGCTGGGAACAGCGGGCATGGAAACGTTAGATGCGGTTGCAGCATTCACTTTGTAATCCGTGCCGTCGATGGTGTAAGTGTCGCCGTTGGTAATCTTAGACACTGCGCCGGTGATGGTCTTAGCAGTGGTCAGAGAGTTCACATCAACAGTGGGAGTTGCGCCGTACTTGGTGAACAGAACAACATCATTCTTGTTGAAACCGGTAGCTTTAGCCACATTCATGACAGCACCGGTGCCGTTGCCGGCATTGTTCAGAACCTTCAGATCGATGGAAGCCTCGGTCTTGTCGGTGTCTTTGTTAACCTTGGTCACGATGCCGATGTAGGTGTTGATCTCGATGATCTTAACAGTGCCATTAGCGGAATCGTAGTACACTTCGGTCAGAACGCCCTGACCGCCGTAGGTTTTGTCCTTGTCATCGCCGGTCTTGGTGATTGCGAAGTTAGTGGAAGTTCCAGCGGTAGCAGAAGCACCGTCAACGAAAAGGGTAACTTTGCCAGCTGCGATTTCTTTGCTCAGACCCAAATCGCCGTAAATCTTGGAGGACTTCACAGCGGTGGTGTAGGTCAGAGTAGCAGCCTTCACGCCGGTAGCAATGGGTTTGTTATTCAGAGTCCAGTTGGTAGCGGTACGCTGATAGTTGTCAACCTTGGTAGTGGTCAATTTCAGACCGGAGAAGTGCTGCTCGCAGAACTGCAGCTTGCCATCGTCAGCGCCAACAGCGTAGGTGCGGTTGACGAGAGCACCAGTGTCATTTTTCTCTTTCAGAGCGTCCTGAACCTTTGCCTTGGAAGCGCCGGTGGAGATGGTGGTGTCACCGATGGTGATGTTGGTGCCGTTGGATTCGTACTCGACAACGTCAGCAGTCAGAGTGTTGAAAGCGAACTTAGCAGCCATGTCGCGGTTGAAAGTACCGGCCAGCTCGGAGTCAGATGCGACACCAGCCTTCATAGCCAGACGAGTGGTTGCAATTTCCCAGCCTTCGCCGGAGATGCCTTCGTTAGCAGCCTTGTAGCCCAGAGCGCCCAGCAGCATCAGTGCCCACTGAGTAGCGGTCAGCTGTGCATCGGGGTCGAACTTGCCGTTGCCAACACCGGCAACAATGCCAGCGTCAGCGCAGTACTGAATGTACTTTGCAGCCCAATGGGTTGCGGGTACATCGCTGAACTTGGTTGCGCTGGTGGGCAGTGCGTTTGCAACAGTCTTGCCCAGGGTCAGGTAAGTGATCATGGTAGCAGCCTGTGCGCGAGTGAAGTTACCTTCGGGACCGAAGGTACCGTCAGTGTTGCCGTTGATGACGCCGATAGCAGTCAGAACGTCAACAGCCTCTTTGTTGGTTACTTTGCTATAATCCTTGAAGTCAGCTGCCTTCTTGGTGGTGTCAGCTGCGAAGCCGGGCACTGCCAGAGCAAAGACCATAGCCAGAACCAGAACGAGGCTCAGAGCCTTTTTCAGAGTTCTCATTTGAAACTCCTCCTTCTAAATAGTATCTCCGTTTTGGATAACGAAGACCTGTTTATGTACAGCTCGATAGAACGGATATCCTGAGCCTTCTATCGAACGATACAACGTGTTCAGACACCCCTTTATTCACCGAAAAACGAATAAAAGTGTCGCTTAATTAGACATTAAGCGACACTTTTTGCATATTTTCACGTCATTCTGCACAATTGGCTATCAACAAGATAGGAATAATGGATAAGAAAAACGCAGGCCGTTTTCGCAGCCTGCGTTTGAGGTTCCATATTTTGATTCGCCGGAGGGGATAACGAGAATCAGTCCTGAGTTGCCAGATCACAAATAATTTCCGCGCATCGCTCGATGCCGATGGTGCCGCTATCCAGACTGATATCATAGTTATGATAATCGCCCCAATCGCGGTCGGTATAGTACTTGTAGTTGACTCTCCGCTTTTTGTCTTTATCGTCCAGACGCTTTTGCGGCTTCACCGGGCTGGCACCGTAAACCTTCACAATGCGGTCGGCGCGCTTTTTCTTGTCTGCGTGAATGAAGACGTTCAGCGTATCCTCGCGATTCCGGAGAATGTAATCGGCGCAGCGACCAACGATGACGCAGTTGCCTTTTTCCGCCAGTTCCAGAATAATTTTCCGCTGCTCGGAGAACAGATAATCGTCCGTGCTCATGCCGTCATGGGAGCGACCCATGAAAGAGTAGGAGAACACGCTGGTGGAAGGGGAGTACTCGCCCCGCTCCCGAATGTAGTCCGAGGAGAAACCGGTCTGCTCGGCCACTTTTTCAATCAGCTCTTTATCGTAGAAAGCATAACCCAGTTTATCAGCCACCATCTTACCGATGGTTCTGCCGCCGGAACCGAATTCACGGCTAATCGTGATGATTTTCTTCATAGAGAAAACCTCCTTTTCCCAAACTCTCAACTCAATCATTTAAGGGATTCCTTGTTATTAGTATAGCAAAGAATCCCTCAAAAGTCAATTTATGCCGATTTAAGTTTAGAAGAACGTGGCAACTTCCTGCTCCGGCTTTTTGGCAACCTGCACGTCCAATGCAGTGAGCACGGGACCTTTTCCGCCGTAAGTTGCGTGGAATTTATTGTGAATCGTTGCGGTGACGGTCACCCACTGGTCCGATGCCATGGCACGGATTTTCGTTTTATCCCAGTTGCACACCAAGCCGGCAAACTGAATATCCTCTGCACAGCAGGTCATCACATGACGGCCAATCACAAAGCAGCCGGGCAAAGTCCGGCGGGTGAGTGCCCGACCGGTGAATTTCACGGTTTTTCCCTCGTATTTGCCAATATCCTCGGACATATCCCGATACCAAATGGCATAATCTTCGTCCTTGATTTCAATCACCGGGGCATTGATGTCAAAGGGCAGGGGGTCCTCGATTTCGTCATACTCAATGGAGCCGTCAGTGTGCTCGTACACAATGTCTGCCCGACGGGAGGCGGTGCGCACCAGCTTATGGAACTCCATTTTGTCCATGGAGCTGTCATAACGGTTGAACACAGCCAGCTCGCAGCTCTGGAGCTTATCAAAGGTCAGCTGCCGCATGTTGGCATTGTAGGTCAGAATGGTCCGGGCGTCGGCGAAGAAAAATTCCTGATACACAGCCCAGCTTTCCGGCATAGCGGAATAGAACTTATCCAACAGCCACATGCCGTTGTATTCGCAGACCACCCGCACAGCCTTGGCCTCTTTCCGGAATTTTTCCAGATTTTCGGTGGTCAGCTCGTCCTCGTCCTCAATGGTCCGGCAGACCACGTTGGGGGAGGCAAATTTACTGGGGTCGTATTCCTCTTCGCCCTCTTCGCACAACAGCAGCAGCGTCCGGTCACCGTTGTTGAAACGGGGGTCTTCCAGAGTCTCCTGAATGAATTTGGTTTTGCCCGCCTCCAGGAAACCGGTAAACAGATACACGGGAATATCCTGCTGGGCTTGTTTCTGCAATTTAGCCAATACGGAACAACTCCTTCAGACGGTCTTCTTTCAGCTTGGAGCCGATAACGCAAATGCGGCCGGTGACATCGGCATTGCCGCGACGAATGTTCATCTCACCGGGAGTGTAGTCAAGGTAAATCCACTGACCGTCATCGGCTGCGGGGACAAAGCCCTTTGCCCGCAGCACCATGCCGTAATCCTCGTTGTCTACGAAAGCATTCAGCATTGCCTGAATATCGGCCTCGGAATACTTTTTAAAGGTTTCGGTACCCCAGCTGACGAACACTTCGTCTGCGTGGTGGTGATGATGGTGCTCATGGTCATGGTCATGGTCGTGGCAGCCGCAGGTGCAGTGCTCGTCATGCTCATGTTCATGCTCATGTTCGTGGTCGTGGTCATGGTCGTGGTCATGACCGCAGCAGCAATGCTCCTCATCGTGGTCGTGGTGATGATGCTCGTGCTCGTCTTCATCGTGGTCATGATGATGTTCGAGCTCATGCTCATGCTCGTCCTCATCATGGTGATGATGGTGACCGCCGCAAACGGGGCAGACCTCGTCCTCTTCCGCCTCGCTGACCATGCCTGCCAGGGTATCCTTCAAGGTGGACTTCCGCTCAATAGCCTCCAGAATGGTCTTGCCGTCCAGCTGCTCCCAAGGAGTGGTAATCAGCACAGCCTCGGGGTTCTTTTCCCGAATCAAAGCAATGGCATTTTCCAGTTTTTCATCGGAAATGCTGCCGGTGCGGGAGAGAATGATGCAGGCGGCATTTTCCACCTGGTCATTGAAGAACTCGCCGAAGTTTTTCATATACATTTTTGCCTTGGTTGCGTCCACAACGGTGGTGAAACCGTTGAGAATCACATCGTCGGAGGCAACGCTTTTCACAGCCTTGGTCACGTCGGACAGCTTGCCCACGCCGGAGGGTTCAATGAGAATCCGGTCGGGGTGGAACTGCTCAATCACCTTGTGGAGCGCCTCGCGGAAATCACCCACCAGAGAGCAGCAGATGCAGCCGGAATTCATTTCGGTGATTTCAATGCCTGCGTCTTTCAGGAAACCGCCGTCCACGGCAATCTCACCGAACTCGTTTTCAATGAGAACCACCTTTTCGCCGGTGTAAGCCTCGGAAATCAGCTTTTTGATGAGGGTTGTTTTACCTGCACCCAGAAAGCCGGAAAAAATATCGATTTTGGTCATATTCATTGCACTTCCTTGTGTTGTTTACTAACCAAGTAATATATCATGGAACGCCGGTTCTTGCAAGCGCGGGACTGTGAATTTTTCGAAAATCTGCGGGGAAATATTGGCTGTTTTTGCTGTGGTTCGCCGGGTAGGGCGTCGGGGGAGTCATCAATGGGGGAAAGGGAGTTTCGGGGAGAAAATCGCCCCGCCTCACCGGATTTCGCGGTTATTTTGAAAAAAATCGGATTTTTTTGCAATTTTCTCCCCTCATCTACCCTTTTTGGGGGATTTAGGGGAGAGACAAACGGCGAAATTTATGATATAAGAGTAGTATATCGAAGTGAATGCACCCGACGGTGCATTGTAAAAAAACAGTGTTGCACAATGCATGAAAACAAAAATGTAAAAATAGAGAACCTTTGGCAAAGAGCCACAATCATCCATACAACTGACCCGCGTCTCCGATTCTGTTCCGGACTGTGGCTGCTGTATTTTCCTAACCCCATCGAACGGAGACAAATCACGGGAGAAAGGACATGATGATCCATGCAGGTAACATTGAAAGCCCTACCCGCCACCTTGGCGGAATTCGAGGGGAAACCCCGGCAGATGCCGGAGCAAATCTGCGCGCTGTTCCTCTGCGCGCTGCAGCTGTACCTATCCGACAAAGAGGCGGGAATTGCGGCCATGAATCTCCTGCGGGGTCCCCGCCCCATGACGCCCTATGACGTCCAGTTTTTGCGGGACCGGCTGCGGGACAAATCCTATCTGCCGCTGGCATATTTCGAAGGGGCAGTCCCGGAAAACAACTATACCCCCGCAGAGCCCTTTGTGTTGGAAATTCTGCCGGACCCGCGCCCTCAGGACGTGGAGCCGGGGTATCTTCGGCTGTTTCTGAAAACCGCAGGCGCGGATTCTCCCCGCCCCATGAAACTGCGGCAGGACCCTGCCACGGGGGAGTGGTACCTTTGGGAATATTCCAGTATTCTCAGCGGAATCCGGCTCCCGGTGCCCGCCCGTTCGGGAACGTCTGTGGAGAAAAAAGCGGTTTCCATCCTGCTGACGCTCCTGCTGTGTTTGGGCTTAACCGCCTGCGGCGGGGAACAGAGCGGGGAATCCAAGCCGATGAACAAGGAACCGACGGTACAGGCGGAGCAGGATACCGTGCAGCAGACTTCGGACGACGATGGAACCTATTGGACCGCGGTGCGGTATGAATCCTATCAGAACTATTACGACCGCACGGAAGTCAGCCAGATGCCCACAAGCAAATGGAAAGCGGACCTCTACCTCAACGAAGACGGAACGGCCCAATTCCGGGAACTTGTAGGAGACAGCTACCAGAGCTGTCTGTTGGAAGGCACTTGGCAGCAAGGCAAGAACGGCGCTCTGAAACTGAAGGGTGTGGACCAATACGGCAATGGAACAACCATGACGGGCAATGTGGAAAAGGACAATTCCGTGATGTTGGAGACGATTTACGGAGAGAAATTCTACCTTGTGCCGGCAGCACGACCCGCCCCCGGCGGAGAACTGAGTGCTGCGGATTTGGACGGTGTTTGGCGCATGACCTCCGGGGAAGTGGAGGGCTCGCAGTTCGATGCGAAAGAGGAACATCAGGCATCGATTCTCAACTTTGACCGTCTGTGGTCGGATTATACAGGCACCTACGTCATTTCAGCGGATTACTACAGCGCCCACCACTTGGATTTGGACGAACCGACGTTCCATACAGATGAGTCCTTGCAGGCGGAATTGCTGAACGAACCGCTGATGTACGGAATTCCCAATGAGCTTTGGAGTATTCGGCTGTATCGCGAGGATTCCGACTATGAATACTACATCACCCTAACGGACCGGAATACCTTGTATCTGCAAGAGTATTATGAGCTGGACAATTCCCCGGCAGCCCGCACCGCCATTTATACCCGCTCAGATGACATTTTGCCGGAGGAAATCAGAGAAACCGTGACCACGGAGCCGTATGACACCTTAATTTTCTACTGGCGGGACCCGGAGACGGAAATCGCGGACCCCTTGGCGGCATTCC
This sequence comes from uncultured Oscillospiraceae bacterium, assembly GCA_934527315.1. Taxonomy (GTDB): domain Bacteria; phylum Bacillota; class Clostridia; order Oscillospirales; family Oscillospiraceae; genus HGM13010. The sequence continues at coordinate 5,394 of CAKTAK010000035.1, read as the reverse complement.
CCGTAACCCGATTGGAAGAAAACGGGAAGAACAAGCTGCTGTTGGTGGGGCGCTGCTATGAAACCCAGATTCGGTTCTGCACCGGAAAACAGGTGCTGAATGCAGACGGCACCCAGAAAGAATGGATTGCGGACAAAGTGCTGTATGATGGCATGATTCGAACGAACGAACCCCAATGGTTCTCCCTCAATATTCCCGAGGACAGCCCGCAGCTGTGTCTGTTTATGAAACGGCCTTGGGACGAAAGCTGGTTCACTTGGCCGATTACGGACAAATCCCCATTTTATGTAAGCGAATATACCTTCCTGACACCGGCGGGATAACACCGGGCAGGGCAATAAAAAGCGAGCACGAAACAATACACCAAACATATAACAACTATAAATAATAAAAAAAGGAGCGATAGACTATGGGACTGATTAGAGCAGCAGCAGGAGCAGCCGGCGGCGTACTGGCTGACCAGTGGAAAGAATATTTTTATTGCGAATCCATTCCCGCAGACGTGTTGGCGGTGAAGGGACAGAAAAAGGTCTCAGGCCGATCCAGCAATACCAAAGGCAGCGACAACATTATCTCCAACGGCAGCGTGATTGCCATCGCCGATGGCCAGTGCATGCTGATTGTGGAGCAGGGCAAGGTGGTTGACGTGTGCGCCGAGCCCGGTGAATATACCTATGATATGTCTACGGAACCCAGCATTTTCGCCGGTGACTTGGGCGAATCCATCAAGGGTGTGTTCCAGAACATCGGCAAGCGGTTCACCTTCGGCGGCGAGGCACCCAAAGACCAGCGGGTGTACTACTTCAACACCAAGGAATTAACGGGCAACAAGTACGGCACTCCCAGTCCCGTTCCGTTCCGTGTGGTGGACCAGAGAGCGGGTATCGACATCGATATCGGTATCCGGTGCTTTGGTGAGTACAGCATCCGGCTGAAAAACCCGCTGCTGTTCTACACCAACGTCTGCGGCAACGTGAGCGAGGACTATAAGGTGGAAAACATTGCCGGACAGATGAAAACGGAGCTGTTGACCGCACTCCAGCCCGCATTCGCAAAAATCAGCGACATGGGCATTCGCTATTCCGCACTTCCCGGACATACTTTGGAGCTGTCTGAGGCTTTGAATGAGCAGCTTTCCTCCAAGTGGCGGGATTTGCGCGGCATGGAAATCGTCTCCTTTGGTGTTTCCTCTGTGAAAGCCAATGAGGAAGACGAGCAGATGATTAAAGAATTGCAGCGCAACGCAGCGTTCATGGACCCCACCCGGGCAGCGGCGCACCTTGTGGGCGCCCAGGGCGAGGCAATGAAGGCGGCAGCCGCCAACACCGGTGCCGGTCCTGCCATGGCATTTATGGGCATGAATATGGCCGGTCAGGCAGGTGGAATGAACGCCCAGAACCTGTTCCAGATGGGTCAGCAGCAACAAATGCAACAGCAGCAGATGCAGCAGGCGCAGCCTGCACCCGCTCCGGCAGCCCAGGGCTGGACCTGCGCCTGCGGACAGAGCGGCATTACCGGAAACTTCTGTCCCAACTGCGGCAGCAAGAAACCGGAACCCAAACCGGCCGGGGATAGTTGGCAGTGTACCTGCGGCGCAACCGTGACCGGAAAATTCTGCCCCGAGTGCGGCAGCCCCAGACCCGCCCCTGCGGACGATGGCTGGACCTGCGCCTGCGGCGCGGTGAACAAGGGTAAATTCTGCTCCGAGTGCGGCGCAAAGAAACCCGCCGGTGTGCCGCAGTATAAGTGTGACAAGTGTGGTTGGGAACCTGCCGACCCGCAGCATCCGCCCAAGTTCTGCCCCGAGTGCGGCGATCCTTTTGATAACGGGGACATCGTGTGATGAAACGACAAATGTTTTTAATGCTCCTGGCGGGGGTGGTGATCGGAATCGCCCTTTCGGGACTTTATAAACACTTTGTCACAGACCGAATTATGGATAAGGGCGGCATGGAAAATCCGTTCATTGAGCGACCTTTGGACGGAGACTATACCTACGTGGATAATTCCATTCTCTGGCCGATCCTGGAAGGCACCTGGAGCAGCGAGGACGGCCGTTGGCAGGCGGTTATCAGCGAGGATTCCGGCGTTGCGTTCCGTCTGGACGGCAAGACCGTGTTAAGCACTCCGCTGGATTTTACATATCTCCAGCCGGGGAAGGCGAGAGATACGGAGCTCCGGACGGAACAGAACACGCTGCAAACGGCGGAGCCTTGGGAAATCCGGGATTTCTACTACTGCGCAGCGGGTGAAGAGGAAATCGGAACCCTGATGCTGCGGCTGAAACTGCCGGAGAATGGAGACGAGACCATACAATTTCTGAAAACGGCGGAATAGGGCGCCGGTCAAAATACTTCCTAAATACAAAAAGAACGGAGCGTACGCTTATGGGACTGTTTGATAAAAAATTCTGTAATATCTGCGGTGAAAAGATTGGACTGTTAGGCAATCGGAAACTGGAAAACGGAAATCTCTGCAAGGACTGCGCCAAAAAGCTTTCCCCTTGGTTCAGTGACCGCCGCCGCTCCACAGTGGAGGACATCAAAGAGCAGCTTGCTTACCGGGAAGAGAACCGGGGCAGAGCCGCACAGTTCCGCATCACCCGCACCTACGGCGAGAGCTGGAAGGTGCTGATAGACGAGGAGCATCGGTGGTTTACCGTCACCCGCGCCCGGGATTTGGCGGAGGCCAATCCGGACATTCTGGACTTTGACGCAATCACCGGCTGCCGCGTGGACATTGATGAGGACCGCAGGGAGCAGATGCGGGAGGATTCGGATGGCAAGGAAGTCAGCTACGTTCCGCCCCGTTATGAGTACTCCTACGATTTTGACGTGATTATCTCGGTGCGGCACCCCTATTTCGATGAAATGCGGTTCCGGCTGAACGACAGCTCTGTGTACTATGAGCCGGCTGCCATGCAGCAGCGCTCCATGATGGGGCAGATGGGTCAAATGCAGCGGCCTATGCCCGGCCGGCCTCAGCCTATGCAGCGGCCTATGATGGGTCAGCCCATGGGCATGAACCGAATGGCCAACGATGTCAACCCGGAAAACTGCATGGAATACCGCAAGTATCGGGAAATGGGCGATGAGATTCGCGCAGCACTCCAGCAGGCAATGGAGATTGCCCGGGGCGGCGGAGAAGCCCCGGCACCCATGCAGGAACCCCCGGCGCCCATGGCGGCAGCCGGACCGTGGACCTGCCCCTCCTGCGGCGGACAGAACAACGGCAAATTCTGCGAATACTGCGGTGCGCCCCGCCCCTGACAGCTGCCCGCGCGGCATGAATGTTGCTGCGGCAGAAATGACACAACCACATGGGAGGAACCTGCAAGGGATCAACAATATATAAAATATAAATATAAATACAAAAATTTTGGGAGGAAACGATTATGGCGAACCTGACCGAAAATTTGAAGGACGCTATGACCGCAACCTTCCCCCGCGAATTTGATATCCCTAACGCAATGACGATCCAGGAGATCTATGACAAGCTGAACGCCCGCGCTGCGGCGTTCCAGATGCCGTTTTCCGTCAAGGGCGGTATTCCCGGCGAGCGCGTCGTCTTTGAAAAGGAACCGAACCTTGATGTTACCATCTGGCTCCACGTCAAGAACGGCACGCACATCAAGATCACGCCGGTCACGCAGGACAGCAGCGCCAAGATCAACGGCATCGACGTCGGCAAAAACAGCGTGATGCGCAAGGGCGTCAAGGGCATTCTCTATCTCTTCACCGGCGGTCTCTTCGGTATCGGCTGGCTCATCGACCTCGTCAAGATTGCCACCGGGAAATTCACGGATAAGAACGGCAACGTCGTTCAAAAGGCATAATGCCGCCGCTGCAAGCGCAGATCACGGCACCACAGGATCGACGATAAGGAGTTCACTATGAAAAAAATTATTTCTTTTGCACTGGCATTGGTGCTGGCGCTCTCCCTTACCGCCTGCGGCGGTAAGGATGGCGGGAAATCCGCCGACCCCAACCACGGCAAATACCTCGGCACAGAGTACTCCAGCGACGGCAGCAGCTGGTATTCCTTAGCCGACGTTCTGGAAGGCGAGAGCTACATCGAGCTGAAGGACGGCGGCAAGGGCGTGTTCTGTCTGGGCGGCGACGCGACCGATGTCAAGTGGACGCTTGAGAACGGCGGCACGCTGAAGATGACCAAGGACAGCCTGGAGAGCAACGGCACGCTCAAGGATGGTCTGATCACGCTGACCAACATCTGGGGTAATGATCAGATTACCATAACCTTCCGGAAGGAGGGCGGCTCCGAAGCGGCAGCAACCGGAGATGCGCTGCTGGACTGGTGGAACGGCGACTGGTACGGCTGGTGGAAGATGAGCGGCTGCTCGGGCGATTACGAGGACATGGAGGGCGAATGGTGGGACGTCTGCGGCAGCATCGACATTGGCGCGGATAAGACCGGCACCGTCAAGCTCTGGGACGAGGACTATTCAAAGGACGACCTGATGGCCGAGGCTTCGGTCAGTCTGAGCACATCCGGCACCGGCGAACACGGCACGCTGACATCCGAGAGCGGCCACTTCACGGACGTGGATCTGGAGCATGCAGACTGGATCATAGATCCCGGTCTGGAGGATTATGAGAACCTGATCCGGATCGACGGCTGGTATGAAAACGGTGACGACGAGTTCTATTATGAGATCTATCTCCGCCCGTGGGGCACCGTCTGGGATGACATGGACGAAGACTCGCGGCCTAACCTTTACAGCAGCTGGTATCTGCCGCTGATCGAGGCGGGCAAGTCCATGCCGGATGCTGTCGGTGCAGATGCACCGGCGGACAGCGGCAATGCAGGCACGAGCGCTCCTGGCGGCACCGGTATCGTGACCGAGGAGCAGGTGCAGAAGGGCTATGTCTGGATGAACGAGGTCAATAACAACATTTTTGACACCACCTACGAGGAGATTGCCGACTACTTCGGTGTGGAGGGCAAGTTCGTCAAGGAAGAGTACAGCGACCACATGAAGAGAAACCAGCGCTACTACAAATGGATCTCCAAGGATGACGAAAACCACTTTATCTATGTCAATTTCGCGGAAAAGGAACCGAATGTTTTCACGGTCAGCGCGTACAACACCAGCGGCTTCTCCGGTACGGAGGCCATCGAGAAGTATCTCGACACGGTGAAGGCCGAGGCTGCTGAGGCGGATAAGGCCTCCACCGCAAACACCAAGATGAAGGACTTCTCCGTAACTGTTACGCAGTTCGCGCACGATGATGTCGCGGTCAAGATCACGACGAAGATCCCTGAGTCCGGCTGGTCGTATGACGAGGGAAAGAAGTGTCTTGTGGAAAACGACGATCCCACAGCCTTCGGCGCGGGTGCCATCAGATTCGAGGTAAGAGCCAATGTGGAGGACTT
>CAKTAK010000034.1:0-18796 GCA_934527315.1 uncultured Oscillospiraceae bacterium | reverse complement strand
GACAGCAAGCCCGCTCGGCTGCTTGAACAATTTTTACTTCAAAATATTGTCTAACTTTTTGGGGTCACTTCAAAATCAGCCGGTCTGTTTTACATATCTTAGGAGATTACTTGCTGTACATTTCCTTCAGTTTCAGCAGGTGCTCATAACGAGCCTTTGCATTTTCCTCAGATGCCTCGAACAAGCCCTCGGCGCGCTCGGGGAACTCGCGGGTCAGACGAGAGTAACGAGCCTCGTTCATCAGGAACTCGCGGTAGCCGTCTTTGGGCTCTGCGCTGTCCAGAGTGAACTTGCTGCCGTCTGCGGAAGGATCAAAACGGAACAGGTTCCAGTAGCCGCAATCCACGGACTTCTTCATTTCCTTCTGGCAGTTCTCCATGCCGCCCTTGATGGAGTGCATCTCGCAAGGTGCGTATGCAACAATCAGAGAGGGGCCGGGGTAAGCTTCTGCTTCCTTGATAGCCTTGATGGTCTGAGCGGGATTTGCGCCCATAGCAATCTGTGCCACGTAGACGTAACCGTAGGTCATAGCCATCTCGGTCAGAGACTTATTCTTGATTTCCTTGCCGGCTGCAGCAAACTGGCAAACCTGGCCGATGCCGGATGCCTTAGATGCCTGTCCGCCGGTGTTGGAGTACACCTCGGTGTTGAACACGAACACGTTCACGTCCTCGCCGGAAGCAATGACGTGGTCCAGTCCGCCGTAGCCGATATCGAATGCCCAGCCGTCGCCGCCGAAGATCCAGCAGGACTTCTTGTTCAGATAATCCTTCTTAGCCAGAATCTCTTTTGCCAGCTTGCATGCGTCGCAATCGCAATCTGCCATAACGTTCTCTTCCAGAGCCTTCACGTATGCTGCTGCAGGCTCCTGGTTGCCGTCGCCTTCATTGTAGGTATCCAGCCACTTCTGAGCAGCCTCCTTCAGTGCGGGAACGGTCCATTCCACAGCCAGCAGTTCCTCGGTCTTAGCCTTCAGATCGTCGCGGATCTTCTTCTGGCCCAGATACATACCGAAACCGTTTTCTGCGTTATCTTCAAACAGGGAGTTTGCCCAAGCGGGGCCCTTGCCTGCTTTGTTCACGGTGTAGGGAGAGGTTGCTGCCGGGCCGCCCCAGATGGAGGAGCAACCGGTTGCGTTGGAGATCATCATGTGATCGCCGAACAGCTGAGTGATCAGACGAGCGTAGCTGGTCTCGGCGCAGCCTGCGCAGGAGCCGGAGAACTCCAGATAGGGCTGCTTGAACTGGCTGCCCTTCACGGTATCGTCAGCAACGTCTTTCTTCTCGGCAACCTTCTTGACCATGTAGTCAAATACGGGCTGCTGATCTGCCTGGCTCTCCATGGGAACCATTTCCAGAGAGTGGGTCGGGCACACGCCTGCGCACACGCCGCAGCCCATGCAGTCCAGCGGGCTGATGGACAGGCTGTACTGATACACGCCCTTGCCCTTGCCGGCCTTAATGGGAACAATCTTTGCGTTTGCGGGAGCTGCCTTTGCCTCTTCCTCGGTCAGAGCGAATGCGCGAATGGTTGCATGGGGGCAGACATAAGAACACTGGTTGCACTGTACGCAGGTATCGGGGTTCCAGGAAGGAACGGTAACGGAAACGCCGCGTTTCTCAAATGCAGCTGCGCCCAGCTCGAAGGTGCCGTCCACGTGGTCCATGAACACGGAAACAGGCAGGCTGTCGCCGTCCATTCTGCCCACGGGCTCCATGATGTTGTCCACCATGTCCAGCAGTTTCTTGGAGCCTTCCTCTTTGGCAGCCTTCTTCTCGTCCACTGCGTTTGCCCACTCTGCGGGAACGGTGATCTTCTTGAATGCGGTTGCGCCCAGATCGATAGCCTTGTGGTTCAGATCCACAACGTCCTGACCTTTCTTCAGATAGGAATGGGTTGCAGCGTCCTTCATGTAGCCGATTGCTTCTGCCTGAGGCATAACGTTTGCCAGAGCGAAGAATGCAGACTGCAGAATGGTGTTGGTGCGCTTGCCCATGCCGATTTCGATGGCCAGATCAATTGCGTTGATGGTGTAGACGTTGATATTGTTCTGTGCAATATAACGCTTTGCGGAGGCGGACAGATGATGTGCCAGCTCCTCTTCGTTCCACTGGCAGTTAATCAGGAAGGTGCCGCCGGGCTTTACGTCACGGACAATGGGGAAGTCCTTGGTGATGTAAGCGGGAGTGTGGCAAGCAACGAAGTCAGCCTTATTGATGTAGTACGGGCTCTTGATGGGGTTATCGCCGAAACGCAGGTGAGAAATGGTCACGCCGCCGGTTTTCTTGGAGTCGTACTGGAAGTATGCCTGCACGTACTTATCGGTGTGGTCGCCGATAATCTTGATGGAGTTCTTGTTTGCGCCGACAGTACCGTCGCCGCCCAGACCCCAGAACTTGCACTCGATGGTGCCGGGTGCTGCGGTGTTGGGAGCGGGAACTTCCGGCAGAGACAGATGGGTCACATCGTCGTCAATGCCCAGAGTGAACTGTGCTTTGGGCTGATCTTTCTTCAGCTCTTCGTAAACAGCGAATACAGATGCAGGAGGAGTATCCTTGCTGCCCAGACCGTAACGGCCGCCGGTAACGGTCAGACCGTTCATTCTGCCGGCCTGTGCCAGTGCGGTCACAACGTCCAGATACAGAGGCTCGCCCTGTGCGCCCGGCTCTTTGGTACGGTCCAGAACCGCAATCTTCTTAGCGGTTGCAGGGATTGCTGCAATCAGCTTGTCTGCGCGGAAAGGACGGTACAGACGGACCTTCACCAGACCAACCTTCTCGCCCTGAGCGGTCAGGTAGTCGATAACTTCTTCTGCCACGTCGCAGATGGAACCCATAGCCACGATCACGCGCTCTGCGTCTTCTGCACCGTAGTAGTTGAACAGCTGGTAGTTGGTACCCAGTTTCTCATTGATTTTGCCCATGTACTCTTCCACGATTTCGGGAACAGCATCATAGTATTTATTGGAAGCCTCACGGTTCTGGAAGAAAATATCACCATTCTCGTGAGAGCCGCGCATCACAGGATGCTCGGGGTTCAAAGCGCGTTTCCGGAAAGCCTCAACAGCCTCCATGTCGCACATATCTGCCAAATCGTCATAATCCCACACTTCGATTTTCTGCAGCTCGTGAGATGTACGGAAACCGTCGAAGAAGTTCATGAAAGGAACGCGGCCCTTGATTGCAGCCAGATGTGCCACAGGGCTCAGGTCCATAACTTCCTGCACGTTGGTCTCAGCCAGCATTGCGAAACCGGTCTGACGGCAAGCATAAATATCGCTCTGGTCGCCGAAGATGCTCAGTGCATGAGATGCAACGGCACGCGCGGTCACGTGGAACACTGCGGGCAGCAGCTCACCGGCAATCTTGTACATGTTGGGAATCATCAGCAGCAGACCCTGAGATGCGGTGTAGGTGGTGGTCAGTGCGCCGGCGTTCAGAGAGCCGTGCACTGCACCTGCAGCACCGGACTCAGCCTGCATTTCCTGCACCCGCACTTTGGAGCCGAAAATGTTCTTTCTGCCCTGTGCAGACCACTGGTCCACATAGTCAGCCATGGGGCTGGACGGGGTGATGGGGTAAATTGCAGCCACCTCAGTAAACGCATAAGAAACGTGCGCTGCGGCGGTATTACCGTCCATCGTTTTCAATTCTCTTTTTTTCATACATTCATCTCCTAAGATTTATTCATACATCTTAATAAATAAAGGACTTGGACACTCACAGTTAAAACTATATCACAATCATCTTATTTTGTAAATTTTTTGATGCGGCAAACTTATTACAAAAATTGGCGGTAGTTTCCGCTTTTTCTTATGCAATAAGATAAAATCCGATGTTTTATCGAAAACATTTGCACGTTTTTCGAAAACTGAAAGAAATATTTCAGTCTAACCAGTTGTTTTTCTCACTTCATTTTCAAACTTATCCTGCAAATCCAAAGGAATTTTCGCTGTTTTTTGATTTTGGTGCAAGAAAGTCATCACTTTTGACAGTCCTTCCTCCCTATCTTGGACGATTTTGGTGCTTTTATCCACCCTCTTTTCCGGGAACCTATCGATTTTTCTTGTATTTCTCCCCAAAATATATTATAATGTCCGCTGATTAGTATTTCACAGATAGCTTTCACGAAAGGAGCTACGACCATATGGTGAGTATCGATAACCCCAACGGCAGCATCCGTATTTCTAATGAAGTGTTTTCCAATCTGGCCGGCGACGCAGCAATGAACTGCTTCGGTGTCAAAGGCATGGCAGGAAAGAACAAGGAAGGCATCTTCCAGCTTTTGAAACGGGAGTCCATGTCGAAAGGCGTTTCTATCAAATTCGGCAGCGAAAACGAGTTGATCATTCAGCTGCACATTGCAGTTGACCAGGGGGTCAATCTCACTACCATCTGCCGTGAAATCATGAAGGAAGTCAGCTACAAGGTTGCCAGCACAACGGGTGTGCCCGTTGCTCGGGTGGACATTTTTGTTGACACCATGATTTTGGGCTGAGATTTCCCTGATCGGAGGATTCATTTATTATGACAGAATATGTAGACGCCCAATCGTTCAAATCGATGGTGGTGTGCGCTCACGCAGCTTTGAATGCCAGCAAACAGCACTTGAATGAACTGAATGTTTTCCCCGTCCCGGACGGTGATACGGGCACCAACATGACCATGACCATGACCAATGCGGTCAACGAATTGAAAAAGAAAGACCCCCAGACCTTGTCTGCCGCCGCAGACTGCGTGGCCTCCGGTTTGCTCCGGGGCGCCCGGGGCAACTCCGGCGTGATTCTTTCCCTGCTGTTCCGCGGCATCGCAAAGAAACTGAAGGGTCTGGAACGGGCAAATGCAATGCAGTTTGCCGCTGCAATGCAGGAAGGCGTGGACAACGCCTACAAAGCCGTGATGAAACCCGCTGAGGGCACCATTCTGACGGTTTCCCGTCTGGCTACCGCAGCCGCAGTGGAATTCGCCAACAACGGCGCGGATCTGGAGCTGATGCTCACCTGCGCTCTGGAAGCCGGTAAAGAGGCATTGGCCGACACCACCAACCTCAACCCGGTGCTGAAAAAGGCCGGCGTGGTGGACTCCGGCGGCGAGGGCTATGTGATTATCTGGCAGGCAATGCTGGAATCTCTCCAGGGCCGTTTTGTCATGCCGGAGGCTGAAGAGGAATCCGAAATCAAAGAAAAGGCCGATTTTGCAGCCATTGATGACGAAGAAATCACCTTTACCTTTGATACCGTGTTCATTGTCCGCAAAACTGTGGACAAACCCCTGGACGGTCTGCGTACTTACCTGTCCGGCATCGGTGATTGTCTGGTAATCGGTGAAGACGATGAGGCTTTCAAGGTCCATGTTCACACCGATATTCCCGGCGACGCACTGACCGAGGCACAGAAATACGGCACTCTGGAAGTGGCAAAAATCGAAAACATGCGGATTCAGCATGATGACGTGGCAGCCGGCCGGAAAGCCATCTCCACCGACGATCTGGACGCCGTGGAAGAAGAGCTGGAACGTCAGGCTGAGACAGCACCCGCTGCACCGGAAAAGGAAATCGGTGTGGTTGCCGTCTGCGCCGGCGATGGTCTGAGCAATCTGTTCAAGGAACTGGGCGCTGATGCTGTGGTTACCGGCGGTCAGACCATGAACCCCTCCACCCAGGATATTCTGGCTGCAGTGGAGCGGACCCCGGCCAAAAACGTGTTCGTGTTCCCCAACAATAAGAACATCATCATGGCAGCACAGCAGTGTGCGCCTTTGACGGAGAAAAATGTGATTGTGGTTCCCACCGGCGCTGTGCCTCAGGGCATTTCCGCTATGATTAACTACGACCCCTCCGCCGACCCGAAGGAATTGGAAGAGACCTTCAACGATTCCATCGGTGCTGTGCATACCGCACAGGTTACTTATGCCGCTCGGGATTCCGAGTTCGACGGCCACCACATTCTGGCCGGTCAATATCTGGCACTTTTGGACGGTGCTCTGGTGGGCAGCTATGACTCCTTCCCCGCCCTGCTGAAAGCTTTGAATCAGGAAATCGAAAAGCTGGATCCCAGCTTGATTTCCGTATACTACGGTGAAGATATTCAGGACGCCGAGGCTGAGGCAACCGCAAAAGAAATCGAAACCGCATTCCCCGATGCAGAGGTCATGACCGTCAACGGCGGTCAGCCCGTGTATTACTACATGATCAGCATTGAGTAATTGAAACTGCATATTGCAAAGGCTCCGAATCTCAAAGCGGGATTCGGAGCCTTTCCTTTTCATGAAAATATTTGACGAATAGATTGCAAAAAATCGCCCGGCACACGCCGGGCGATTGCTGCATGATACACGTTTTATTGCTCCGGAATTTGATTTGCAGAGTCTTCCCCCTGTTCCGGAATCGGCTCGGTGCGCATATTGGCCATAATCATCCAGTTGCTGTAAATCAGCATTGCTGCCACAGCCGCAAATTCCAGCTGCATGCCCACCATGCGGTCATCTGCCAGCGCCACCAAAGAGAGGAACGCACCCACCATGCCGAAAAACAAGCTGCGGTAGGTCTGCACTCTGCCAAAGGCATATCCCGCCAGATAGTACAGTGCCAACGCGTCCATGCCAATGGCCAGAATTTCCACGCCGTAGGTCCATGCACTGGGCTGGGTGGAATGGAGCTTATAGCTGACCACCAGCCAGAAACTGGCCGTCCAAACCAACACTGCAGCGCACAGACAGAGCATGGCACTCTCTCGCTTGCGGGTTCCCACGCTCATCACATGATAAAAGCTCAAGCCGGAGCAGACAAAGAAGAATGCCAGCAAACGGAGCAAAAAGGAATTGCTCTCCCCGCCTGCCGTTACATACAAAACAACGCCGCCCAACACAGACAACGCAGAAACGGCAATCACCACATAGGGTGCAATGGGTGTGGTACCCTTGAAAGTATCCTCGCAGGTTTTCGTGGGGAAATAGGCAAATCTCTGCAAGCCCCACAGCAAGCCGAATGCCCCGGCGATCGCTCCGGCACACACCAACACCATCACCTTTGTCCAAAAACTGCCGGCTGTATAAAGTCCCGTTCCCGTCTCAAAGGCGGTCATATTTTGAATCCATCGAAAAAAAGCGCCGAATGCCGCGGTCACGCAGACATAGCAGCACAATATCATCGCGTTTTTACGCATATCGCTGCTCCTGTTCCAATACATTTTCATAGAGTCCCGGACACGGATTCCGGAAAACACTATTATTATATTGTAACCGTCTGATGAACTACCGTCAAGTCTTTTTGAAAGGAACCGCCATGGAACGATTTCTCCCCGCCTCCCTTGCCGCCGTTCTCCTTGCGCTGCTGCTCCCCGCCCTTTGGCCGAACGAACCGTCGGTTTCCCCACCCGTTGCCGTGGGCAGCAAAGATGCGGAATGTACCTTTACCGTCCAAACCGATTCCGGCATCGAGCAGCACACCATGGCAGACTATCTTCCCGGTGTTCTGGCCGGAGAAATGCCCGCCTTGTTTCAGCCGGAGGCGCTGAAAGCCCAGGCGGTAGCCGCCCGGACCTATATTCTCTACCGCATGAATCATCGTCCGGAAACCCACCCGGACGCAGACATCTGCAATGACCCTGCCTGCTGCAAGGCATACCATACCGAAAGCGAACTCCGGGAAATCTGGGGCGGGCAGTATGACGCATACCACGAAAAAATGGCCGCAGCCGTTTCGGATACGGACGGGCAATTCCTCCAATACGGCGGCGCTGCCATTCAGGCGGTATTTCATGCCGCCTCCGCTGGCGTTACCCAAGCAAGCGGCGAAATTTGGAACGATTGCCCCTATCTCACGTCCGTTGCGTCTCCGGAAACCGCAGCCGACGTGCCGAACTATGTCACCGAGGTGGAAGTGAGCCCGGAAGAATTCCGCGCCGCATTGGAAACCGTCCAGCCCACAATTTCGTTTTCCGAATCTCCCTCCGATTGGTTGGGCGATTCCCCGCAAAATGCCAGCGGGCGGGTGGAATTCACTTCGGTTTGCGGAACGGACATTCCGGGCACGGAAATGCGCAGCCGATTTCACCTCCGTTCCACCGCGTATACGCTTGCTTATACCGACCGGGACAGTTTTTTGTTTACCGTCACCGGGTACGGTCACGGTGTGGGCATGAGTCAATACGGCGCCAACGTCTATGCGAAAAACGGTTGGAGCTATGACGCAATTCTGGCGCACTATTATCCCGGCACGGAATTGGTCTCCGGGTGACGTACCGATACCTGCACTTCCCCGTTTTCTTCGTCTAACGTAACCGTATCCCCCGGGCGGAGCGCCCCTTCCAACAGCAGCCCTGCAATGGCATCTTCCACCCGGCTGCGAATGGTTCTCCGGAGGGGTCGGGCGCCGTAGTCCTTCCGATAGCCCTGCTCCGTAAGCAAGTCCACCACCCGGTCGGTAACGGTCAGAAAAATCTCCTGCTCCGCCAAGCGCCCGGAAACCCCCTCCAACAGATTCCGGGTAATCTGCCGCCGCTCCGGAAGATTCAGCTGCCGGAATACCACAGTTTCGTCCAGACGGTTCAGAAATTCCGGCCGAAACGTCTGTTTCAGCTCCGCCCGAATTTCGTGCTCCATCCGCCGATTTTCCGCCTCGGCGTCTTCCTCGCCGCCGCTGAATCCCAGCGGTGTCCGGTCCGTAATGGCTTTTGCGCCCACATTTGATGTCATGACGATGACGCTGTTTCGAAAATCTGCCGTTCGGCCCTTTGCATCGGTCAGCCGACCGTCCTCCAATACTTGCAGCAGCAAATTCCAGACGTCCTCGTCCGCTTTCTCAATTTCATCGAACAGCACCACCGCGTAGGGGCGGCGGCGAATTTTCTCCGTCAGCTGTCCGCCCTCGTCATAGCCCACATATCCCGGTGGGGAGCCAATCAGCTTAGACACCGCCTGCTTTTCCATGTATTCCGACATATCAAACCGCAGCAATGCTTTTTCGTCCCCAAACAGCGCCCCGGCCAACGCCCGGCACAGTTCCGTTTTTCCCACACCGGTAGGGCCGAGGAACAAGAAACTTCCAATGGGCCGGCCGGGTTCCTTTAACCCCACCCGGCTGCGGCGGACCGCCTTTGCCACTACGGCTACGGCCTCGTCTTGCCCCACAATTCGCCGGTGGAGTTTCTGCTCCAATTCCAATAGCCGGTGGCTTTCATCGGCGGTCAACGCCGCAACGGGAATTCCCGTCCAATCGGACACCACCGCCGCCACATCGCCGGCATAAACCATCTCCTGCTGGGAGCTCCATTGATTTTCCCAAGTCTCCTTGGCCTGTCGATATGCCACCCGCAGCTGTTCTTCCTGCCGCCGATAGTCCGCCGCCTGCTCGAATTCCTGATTCAGCACCGCCTCATTTTTTTGCTCCGTCAATTGACGAATGTTCTCCCGCAGCCGTTCCAGCTCCGGCGGCTCTTTCGTCCCTTCCATGCGCACCCGACTGGCAGCCTCGTCCATCAAATCCACCGCTTTGTCCGGCAGAAATCGACCGGGAATATACCGCACGGAATACCGCACCGCCGCCGTAATGGCCTCGTCGGAAATTTTCAAATGATGATGCCGCTCGTACCGCTCCCGCAATCCCAAAAGGATTTCTTCCGCTTGGGTTGGTGTGGGCTCCGGAATCTGCACCGGTTGGAACCGCCGCTCCAATGCCGCGTCCTTTTCGATGTATTTCCGATATTCCTCAATGGTTGTGGCGCCAATCATCTGCAATTCACCCCGCCCCAATGCCGGTTTGATGATATTCGCCGCGTCAATGGCGCCCTCAGCGCTGCCCGCCCCGATGAGAGAATGCAGCTCGTCTACAAAAAGAATCACGTCTCCCGCCCGACCTGCCTCTCGGAGCACCGCCTTGACCCGGTCTTCAAAATCTCCCCGGTATTTCGTGCCCGCCACCATGGCGGTCAAATCCAACGATACCAAGCGCTTTCCCCGGAGATTTTCCGGCACCGCGCCTTGGGCAAGCTGCCGGGCAAGCCCTTCCGCTACCGCCGTCTTCCCCACCCCCGGTTCTCCAATGAGCGCCGGGTTGTTTTTGGTTCGTCTGGAAAGAATCTGCATCACCCGGCGAATTTCCCGGTCTCTACCAATCACCGGGTCAATCTGCCCCCGGGCAGCCGCCTCGGTCAAATCCCGGCCGTATTGGTCCAAGGTTTTCGTTTCCGTTTTCCGCTGCACCGGACGGGGCATACTGCCGGAGCGGGGCTTGTACTCCCGGCTGTCAAATACGCAGATAATGTCCGTGTACAGCTTGTTCAGGTCCATGCCCAAATCCGTCAGCGCCTGTGCCCCGGAAGAGTCTGTTTCCCGGAGAATTCCCATCAGAATGTGCTCCGTTCCCACAAAGCAATGCCCCAATCGTTTCGCGTCCTCCGCTGCCAAGCGCATCACCCGCCGCGCCCGGGGAGACAAGCCCTGCGCCGGTACGCCGGGATTGCCTTTTCCCGCGTTTTGCTCCACCGCCGACAGAATTTTTTCCGGAATCAGGCCATGGTCCCGGAGAATTTTTGCGCCCAGACACTCCTGCTCCGCCGCAATGCCGATGAGCAAATGCTCGGTACCCACGTAGCTGTGACCCAAATCCGCCGCTGCAAGGCGCGCCCGTTCAATGGCAGACTGCGCCCGGTCTGTAAATTGATCCGAATTTTTCATGTTCCATCCCTCCAGAACGGGATTATGGCACAATTTGAAAGGAAAAATGCACGAAATCCGTGTCTGCCGTGGCTTTTTTTGATTTTGTATGGTACAATGTCATGCAGTTATCCAGAAAGGACGAATTTCATGTACGACGAACTGTGGCCCGGCGGGCCGAAATTTCAGCAATCCGGTCAGGCTTTTCAGTTGGGCACAGACTCCGTACTGCTGGCCCATTTCACCAATACGGCCCGTGTCCGCCGTATTCTGGACTTGGGCTGCGGCGGCGGTGTTTTGACGGTGCTGTTGGCTTACAAGGCGCCGCAGGCGCAGTGCATCGGCATTGAGATTCAGCCGGAAAGCGCCGAAGTCTGCCGGGCAAATATGGCCGCCAACGGCCATGACCCGGAGGGGATTCTGTTGGGCGATCTCCGGGAATATCGGGAGCTTTTTCCCGCCGGAAGTTTTGATTTAGTGGTGTCCAATCCCCCGTATTTCGCTCAAGAAAGCGGCTACTCCGCCCCGAAAGACGCCCGCGCCATCGCCCGGGACGAACGAAACTGCACCCTCAGCGACCTGTGCGCCGCGGCAAAATACGTTCTGAAATGGGGCGGGAAATTCACGGTGGTGCATCGTCCGGAACGGTTGAGTGAATTGCTGTGTACCATGAACCGAAACGGTTTGGAGCCAAAACGGCTGCGTATGGTGCAGTATCAGTCTCATACCGCCCCGAATCTGGTACTGGTAGAGGCTCGCAGAGGCGGAAAACCCGGACTTTCCATTGAACCGCCTTTGATTCTGGCAGAGGCGGACGGCTCCGGCACGGAAGAAATACAAAAAATTTATCACAGAGGTGCATATATTTGAGCGGAACTCTTTACCTGGTAGGTACCCCCATCGGCAATCTGGGCGACTTCTCCCCCCGTGCCGTGGAAATTTTGAATCAGGCGGATTTTATTGCCGCCGAGGACACTCGGGTGTCTTTGAAATTGCTGAATCATTTTGACATTCACAAACCCTTGGTCAGCTACTATGAGCACAACAAATTTGCCAGCGGCGACAAAATTCTCGCCCGGATTCTGGCCGGAGAAACCTGCGCATTGGTCACCGACGCCGGCATGCCCGCCATCAGCGACCCCGGCGAGGACATTGTCCGTATGTGCGCCGAGCATCAGGTGGACGTTTTTGTGGTGCCCGGTCCCAGCGCCGTCGTTTCCGCCTTGGCAGTGTCCGGTTTGCCCACCGGACGGTTTACATTCGAGGGATTTCTCTCCGTGAACCGGAAAAGCCGCATGGACCATCTGGAAGAATTGAAAAACGAAACCCGCACCATGATTTTTTATGAGGCGCCCCACAAGCTGCAGCGGACGTTGGACGACATGTATGCCGCGCTGGGAGACCGCCGCATTGCCGTGGTCCGGGAGCTGACAAAGCTCCATGAGCAGACCCTGCGCACCACCCTTTCCGGCGCCATTACACATTTTCAGACAACGCCGCCTAAAGGCGAGTTTGTATTGGTGATTGAGGGCGCACAGGAGCCCAGTCAACCGGAAGTCACGCCGGAGCAGGCTTTGGATTTGGTCCGCAAATACCGCGCCGAGGGCCGGGCATTGAAGGAATCCTGCAAGCTTGCCGGTACCGACACCGGATTTTCTAAAAACGAACTGTATCAGATGGCATTGGATGCCGGAATCTGACATACTTCTGCATCAGCACAACAGCCGCCGGACGATTGATTCGTCCGGCGGCTGCCGCTTTGTTAAAAGTATGAGGAGTATAGAGAGGATACGCAATCCATTATTTCTTGTTCGCGCCGTGGGTGGAGGAAACCACCATACCGGTCAGAGCAAACAGCGCAATCACGTTGGGAATGACCATCAGGTTGTTGAACATATCCGTCAGCTCCCATACCAGATCGCTGCTGGTTACGGTGCCGAGGAACACGAAAATCAGTGCAATGACGGAATACACCGGAACTGCCTTTTTACCGAACAGATACACCACGTTGATTTTGCCGAACAGGTTCCAGCCCAGAATCGTGGAGAATGCGAAGAAGAACAGGCAGATTGCCACAAACATCGCGCCCAGATTGGTGCCGAACACCGTGCCGAATGCAGTCTGTGCCAGATTGGTTTTGCCAATGACTTCCGTCACATCGCCCATATAACCGGCAGCCAGAGGGCCGTCTGCGGTGTAAAGGGTGGAGATAATCACCAGTGCGTTCAGGGTCAGAACCACAAAGGTATCAATGAACACGCCAATCATTGCCACAACGCCCTGATCATGGGGATCGGTGACGTTTGCCTGCGCATGTGCATGAGGGGTGGAGCCCATACCGGCCTCATTGGAGAACAGACCGCGCTTTGCGCCCTGGCTGACAGCCTGCTTAATGGCAAAGCCGAAGGTACCGCCTACGATTGCCTGAGGCTCAAATGCATATTTGAAAATCATGCCGAAGGTTGCGGGAATGTACTTGATTCTGGCAATCAGAATCGCCAGACCGCCCAGCAGGAAGATGGCTGCCATAATCGGCACCACTTTTTCGGTGACAGATGCCAGACGCTGCACGTTGCCCAAGAAGATAAAGCCACAGACAACCACCAGAACAATGCCCACAATCCATGCGGGAATACCGAATGCCGTCTGTATGGTGGAACCGATGGAGTTGGACTGCACCATGCAGCCCATAAAGCCCAGAGCCAGAATGATTGCAACAGCAAAGAAACCTGCAAGGAACTTGCCGAAACCGCCCTTAAATGCCGTGGTGATGTAATACACCGGGCCGCCGCGGTAAGAGCCGTCTGGGTCTTTTTCACGGGTCAGAATTGCCAGCGTTGCCTCTGCATAGATGGTTGCCATACCGAAGAATGCAATCACCCACATCCAGAAAATTGCGCCGGGACCGCCGGTGAGGATTGCGCCGGACGCACCGACGATGTTGCCGGTACCTACCTGCGCGGCAATGGCGGTTGCCAGAGCCTGAAAAGAGCTCATGCCGTGCTCCTGCTTGCCGCCCCGGAGGGTCAGGTTGCCGAACACCTTCTTCATGCCTTCGCCAAAGCAGCGAACCTGCACAAACCGGGTTTTAATGGTGTACCACAAACCGACAGCCACCAGAAGAAACACCAGAATGTAGTTGGACAAGTAGGTGTTGATGTTTGCTACAATGGGATACAGTACCGCATCCAGAGATTCCATAATTGCTGACATAATTGCTTTCTCCCTTTTCTCTAAATTCCGAAATGTTCGGATAAAAAAACGGAACGACCGACGAATCGATCGCTCCGGAGAAATGCGCGCAGCAAAAACAATACGGCCACGCCCACACAGCAAATACCAAACGGTATTCACTTCCTCTGTCCTTTTGCCTGAGAGATTGACAGCATAGGGACCGTCCCCCGCTGTTTTGCACCTTCGGCACTCGGTTAATCGAGATTCTCCAGAGTCACATCCACGCACAGTCCTCATCCCCAAATGGGGAAACCTGAGAGTGTTACTCCTTCGGCAGACCTTTCGGTCATTTTCCTGGGCGTTTCGTCTGTCTGATTCAGTTGTGCCGTTACCATACCACTTGCGGCAACATTTGTCAACCTTTGGTGAACATTTTGCCGATTTTCCGAATTTTTCGACTGCAAAAGAAGAAAGTTTATCCAAGTTTCACAGAGAAAAATGACCAATCGCTCAAACAATAAACTTTGAAACGATTGGTCATTTGTGCATTTTTTAGCTTGCCCGGGCCACGGAAACCGCAGAGCGGAGCTCACCCGTTGTGTCATACGCCCCGATGGAAACCCGATCGCCGGGATTCAGCACGGCACAGATTTGTGCGTCGGTAATGCTGATGGTATAGAACCAGCTTTCGCCCTCCAAGCGGATAAAGTACCGGGTATTCCCCTCCAGTACCGCAGAGCGAATCTCCGCCACCGTACCGGTGATGCTGTCCTGAGATTCTGCGCCCACATGGATATTATACTCGCTGAGCAGATTCCGATAATTCTTCTCGCACTGCGCCAACGTGCTGCCCGTTGCCACCACCTGATACTGCTGTACGTTTACCATAGCGTACATTTTCACCAACTGGGAGGCATCTTTCAGCGCCATGAAATAAGTCGGCTGACCGGAAACGTTCAGCAGCAAGGGGAAGGTTGCCTTATAGCCGTACTGCTGCACCGCGCCCTGCGCCGAATCCCGGGCAGAGTATTCCTTTGCGCCCGCCATGGGATAATAATTGGCCTCTTTCGTCCGCTGATTCACCAGAATGAATCCCACAATGGATTCATCGCCGGTCACGGACGTAATGCCGGTATACAGCCAAACGTCATCGTCCTGGGCAATGTAATTGTAGCCCTCCGTAGTCACGGTTACTTCCCGCTGACCGAAAATGGAGTTCAGAAAACCGTTGTGCAGTCTGCCGTAGTCATTGTACTGGCTGACAATCAAAGACGAGGGGCACACACGGTCCACCCATGCGGGCACATCTGCCACGTCGTAATACGTGCTCTCGCCGGTCACTGCGTCCATCAGCACCGCGCCCACAACGTCCTCGCCGCCGAACAAACCGATGGTCTTCGTCACCACCGAGGCAATCCACCAAGGGTGACCGTCTTCATCAATTTCAAATTCCACGTCCGAGAACATTTTTGTGGGATATTGGAAACGCAAATGGCGCATGGTGTCCCGGAAGAAATATTCCGAGGGAGAATACCGAATCCCGTCCTCCAACCGCTGCACCGTCACTTCCTGGGTGACCATGTCGATGATAATATACGCCGGAATGCCCTGGGATACGTTGTTCAGCCACTTAAATGGGTCTCCGTAATTCAGATACGTCACACGCACCGGTGCGTCCTGATAATTGATTTGCGTTGTAATGTCCGCCACTTCAAACTGGCTGACCAAATCCGACAGCTCGCCCAATTTCCGGTCTGCCAGCACCTGCGCGGCATCGCTGTCCAGCATGGGAATCTGCTTGAAGGAAACCTCTTGAATGTCCGATGCGAAATCACCGGTTTCCACTTTCAGCAGGTTGCTGTATGCCTTTGCCCGAAAAACCGGAAGACCCACAACCGTGCCCACCACAGCCACAACCGCCATAACAAGGAGAATGGCAGTCGGAATCTTCATGCTGAATACCGCCGGTTTCCGACCGTTGCCGCGATACCGTTTCCGAATAACGTTTCCGTTTTCGTCCACGTCCAGATAATCCTTCGGCGTCTTTTCCCCGGTCTCATGGGTAATGGTATGGGAAAACACGGCATACAAGCTGCTCCAGACAATCACCAGGATTGCTGCGAACACATAGGCGTCCAGATTATGAATGTTGATGGCCGGCAATGCAAAATAGAAATACACAAATCCACCCAGCAACGTGAGCAGCGAGGCAATCAGCGCGCCCCGCAGCGGTTTTCGTTCCAATTTCATTTCATTCTCCAATCTATTGAATAGGCTATCGGTATTGTATCATACTTTCTCCCTTTGGGAAACAAAAATACAGTTTCCCGGGAAAAGTTTTCCGTCCCCTCTGGTAATTCCGTAAAAATCTGATAAAATATGTAGAGTTACGCTTACATAAAGAACGGAGTTGTTTATGGAACATACCTACGAAATTCACCCCATTGCATATATTCATACCGACTTGCCCACCAAGTTCGGAATTCCCCGGCAAAGCGGTCTGGTTCCGGCTTTGCAGGCAAAAATCGTCATGGAACCCACCTATCGTGACCCGGTAGCATTCCGCGGCATTGATGGATTTTCCCATTTATGGCTGATTTGGGGATTCTCCGAAAATCGGCGGAATTCCTGGTCCGCCACGGTCAAGCCGCCTCGGTTGGGCGGAAATAAGCGCATGGGCGTCTTTGCCACCCGCTCCCCCTTTCGTCCGAACAGTTTAGGACTGTCCTCTGTCAAACTGGAATCCGTGGAATACGATGAAAAATTGGGTCCGGTGCTCATTGTCTCCGGCGCCGATTTGATGGACGGCACTCCCATTTACGACATTAAGCCTTATGTGCCCCACTCTGATTGTCATGCCGATGCCGTGGGCGGATTCTCCGACCAATTCGCTGACTACGCATTGGAAGTGGTGTTCCCGGAAAACTGGCTGTCCATGATTCCGGAAGAAAAACGGGAGGCGCTGTTCGGAATTTTGGCGCAGGACCCCCGTCCGTCTTATCAAGACGACCCCAATCGGGTGTATGGGTTCAATTATCTGGATTTGGACGTCCGTTTCCGGGTAAAAGACGGCATTCTCACCGTCTGCGAGATTGAGAAATTACAAAAATCAGGAGGTCACCATGCCTAATTTCCGGAAACTCATCCTATACTATCTGGGCGTCCTGCTCATCGCAGCACTTGGATTTTTCATTTGGATTTTCGCCACTGAGTATAAACCCGCCGCGGAAGAAACCGTTCTCATTGAAACGCAAAACGGCAGCACCGCACCCGTCAGGGTTCTGAACCCCGGGGATACCCTCACCGTTTTCTCTCAGAACACCGGATATGCCGGCTTGGGTGAAGAGGCCGACTTTTTCATGGACGGCGGCAGCAGTGTGCAGCCGAAAGTGGAACACTCCGTAAAAAATCTCACCGGCTTGAGCGAGTTTCTCAATCGTCTGAACGCTGACGTCTATTTTCTGCAGGAAGTAGACACCGACTCCAAGCGCAGCTACGGTATCAATCAAGCGCAGACCTACTGGAACAGTCTGTCCGAAAATAACCCCGACCGTAGCTATTCCAGTGCCTTTGCGTTGAACTTTTCCTGCAATTATGTGCCCTACCCCATGCCGCCTATCGGAAAGGTTCACAGCGGTTTGCAGACCATTTCCGGATTCAATATGGACAACGCCAAACGTGTTTCTCTCCCCTGCCCGTTTCAATGGCCGGTGTCTGCCTGCAATCTGAAACGGTGTCTGTTGGTTTCCTATGTGCCTTTGGAAAACACGGACAAGCAGTTGGTACTGGTGAATCTCCATTTGGAGGCTTATGATGACGGCGAAGGCAAGGCTGCCCAGACAAAAGCACTTATGGATTTGCTCACCCGCGAGTATGAAAAAGGCAACTACATCATTGCCGGCGGAGACTTCAATCAGATTTTCCCCGGAACCTTGGATACCTATCCCATCAGCAACCCGGACCTGTGGACTCCCGGTGTTCTGGAAGAGGATATGCTGCCGGAGGGCTGGCAGTTTGCTTACGATTCCGTCACGCCCACCTGCCGTCTGCTGAATCAGCCCTATGACCCGGACAGCGAAGACACCCAGTTTTACATTCTGGACGGATTCATTCTCTCCCCCAATTGCACCGTCCGCTCCGTTACCACCGTGGACAGCGACTTTCTGTTTGCCGACCATAACGGTGTGAAATTGGAAGTCTCTTTAGAGTAATAATCGTCATTGCATCAGAGCAAAATCTCCCGAGGCGGGTTGCCTCGGGAGATTTTTTATTGGCGCTTTAGCATGGAACCCATGCGCAGAAATGGTATTCAAGAAATCATTCAGTTCAATATCATTCAAGCCCTTATGGTCGATTGTTATTTTAGCCGTTTTTTATTTCAATAACTGCTATGTCTTTGTCCAGCAGTGCGGTCAGTTCATCAGTAGAAAGTCCCTCAATGTGACCCAGCCGCGTATAGCTCCACGAATTGGAGCCGAAGAATATGACAAGCTGATTGCCGGAATATAAAACGATATCTCCCGGCTGCGTGGTCATCTGCGCATCGCTGCGGGAAAAGCTCTGCGGCAGACTGCCGACCTGTTCAAAGCCGCCGTAGGGGGAAGTGTTCACGGTGACGGCGTTATGAGCAAGGTCAAACAGTTCAGCAACAGCAGCGTTATTCTCCCACTGAACATCCACAGCGGTGCCGTCAATAGTCAAAAATAGCATCGGCTTGGTTGTATCGATTTCAGGCATGATTGTTTCCTCTATTTTCATTTTGGTAGATTTCTCGCTTTCTGCTACTTGCGGCAGGTCGGGTCGACCAACGCAGCCGCTCAGACAGAGTACAACCGCCAGTAGCGGGACAAGCGGAATATGCCGTCTCATTTCAGATATTCCTCAAAGAACACTTTCAGCTTTTCAAATAGGATCACATCCATCTGATCGTAAAGGTCGGTGTGGTTTGCGCCGGGGATAATGAGCAATTC
>CAKTAK010000033.1:0-19886 GCA_934527315.1 uncultured Oscillospiraceae bacterium | reverse complement strand
TCCAACCTAAAGGGGTACCCCTTTAACGCGATCATTCAATTTTTATCGGTCGCCGGACCATATTTCCGGCTCTGTACAATCTCTTTATATCATGCTTTTCTTTGTTTGTCTCTCCCCCGAACCCCTTGAAAAGGGTAGACAGAGGCAAAAAAAATTTAAAAAATATGTGAAAATTACGAAATAAATAAGGCTTATGCTCAAAATTGGGAGGTTTTCTCTATGAAAAAGCGTATCTTGCCCCTACTGCTGTTGCCCGCTCTTGTTCTTGCACTCTCCGGCTGCGGAGAGAAGTCTCTGCTGGATAAAGATGAGCCGGTTTCCCTCTCCTTCTGGCACGTTTACGGTGAGCAGTCCGGTTCGCCCATGGACCTTCTGGTGCAGGAATTCAATCGCACCGTAGGCGCCGAGCGGGGTGTGCAGGTCAACGTGACCGGTATGAGCAGCGCCTCCAAAATCGGCAGCTTTCTGAAAGAGGCGCAGAGCGGCGGCAAGGATATTCAGGAAATGCCCGATATTTTCACCTGCCATATCTCCGACGCAATGGAATTGGGCGAGGACAATCTTGTGGATTGGAACACCCGGTTCACAGAGGACGAGCTTTCCGATTTTGTGCCCGGTTTTCTGGCAGACGGCACAACAGCGGACGGAAAGCTGCTTGTATTCCCCGTCTCCAAATCCACGCAGCTTCTGATGTGCAACGGCAGCGGCTTTGATCGATTCTCCAAAGCCACCGGCGTGACCTATGATGATCTGTCCACGTGGGAAGGCTTTTATGACGCCGCAGGAACCTTCTATGATTGGTCCGGCAAGCCGTTTTGCGCCTTGGACTATCCCATTCGCGCCGTGGAATTGAATGCCATGGAGCACGGCTGCAATGATTTTTACACCGAAAACGGGTGGTATGATACAAACAACGCCGCTTTCAAGGAAAGCTGGATGCAGTTCGCCCGCGCCCTTGTGCAAGGACATGTGGTGGTTTCCGATTTGTACTCCAACACGCAGGTTATGACCGGCGATGTGGTCTGCGGTTTGGGCTCTTCCGCCGCAATTCTTTATTACAATGATACGGTTACTTACCGGGACAATACCCAAGAGCCCATGAATCTTCATGTATTGCCCATGCCGAAAGCCGCCGGCTGCGACGCGCTGATGACCCAAGCAGGCGTCGGGCTTTGCGCATATAAAACCACCGACCAAAAAGCAGAGGCTGCCGCGCTCTTCGTCCATTGGCTGACGGAGGCGGAGCGAAACCTGAACTTTGTGGCGCAGACCGGATATATGCCGGTACGAAACGGTGCGTTTGACGCCATTGCCGATTACAAAAACTTCCCGGAGCCGGTGGAGAGCTATCAGCAGCTGTATGCAGCGCTGCAGCAAATGCAGTCCGACTATATCCCCGTGTCCGAGCCCCGCTTTGACGGCTATTACAGCAGAGTCGGAATTCTCTACGATGGTCTGCGGAAAATGCAGCAGGAGCTGCCCGCCCGCGCCGCTGCCGGAGAAGATGTGGAAACCTTGGCAGAGGAAACTTGGGCGCTGTTGTGCTCCATTCACTAAGAAATTTGCCGCGTTGAAAGGATGGTGAGGGTTTATGTCCGGCGTTTCCTTTTCCAAACTGAAACGAGCAAAGCCCTCCATGCGCAGGCGCTTGTTTCTCTATATGGGTGCTTTGGCGGTGCTGCTGTTGGCGGCGCTGCTGATTGCGTTGCTCCTATTGGGGCAGCTGAAAAGTCCTCAAGCCGAAACCTATAAGTCGCTGAACTTTCAAATGGGTGCCTTTCGGGCGGATATGACCTCACTTTGGCGGAATGTTTCCGTAATGGGTGTGCATCTTTCCGAAGATATGACCGATTTAATTGAGGAACAAACACCGGATTTTTCCGCATTGAGCGGGAATGTGGACGCCGTGGAGGCGCTGCAGGAAGATATGCTGGAGCCCTTGTGCCAATATGCCCGGCAGACGGATTGCTCCGGTGCGTTCGTTGTATTCAATACGTCTCTGAATACCGACGTCAATTCCGGTTCACACAGCGGTCTTTATGTGCAGCGCAGCAATGCCGAGCACACCACCGGCGACCTGCTGCTTTACCGGGGTATGGCCGATGTGGGTCGATTGCACCAAGTAATGCCCCACCGAAAGTGGGCGCAGGAATTCGATTTATCGGATTTTCCCGGCTTTGCGGAGCATTTGAGCAAAGCCGTCCCCCCCATTGAGCGCAGCTGCCGCACCACCGCATTGGTTACCTTGCCCGGCACCATGGAGCAGGCGATTCTCCTCACCGTGCCTATGATTGGAAAGGACGGCACGGTATACGGTCTGTGCGGTTTTTCCGTCAATCAGACCTACTTCTCTGCCCATCATACGCAGCCTGCCGGCATCAGCAATCTTGCCTGCATTTTGTCTGACCCCGCCAACGGTCTGAACGTACCAAAAAGCCTGCTGACCTACCCTGCCGGCGGATTCTGCTTTGTGCCGGACGAATTGATGACCGAAAAAAGTCTCCGCGGCGGGCTCACAGCCTTTTCCGGAACGGACCTCTCCTTTGTGGGTATCTCCGAGCCGTTCAAGGTGGCCGGCGGAGATACGGATTCTCACGTTTTGACGGTACTGATTCCCAAAAGCAACTATGACCGCCTGCTGCTGAAAAGCGGCGCAGAAATTGCCGGTCTGCTGCTGATACTGGTGGTATTCACCGTGGGCTGCTGCCTGTTCTATACCCGCCGCTACCTGCGCCCCGTGCTGCGGGATATTGAGCGGCTGAAAGAAGAAAATTGCAGCTCACAAATGACCTTTGACGAGCTGCAGCCGGTATCCGAAAAGATTCGCTCCCACGAAAAGACGATGACCGTTCTGAAAGCAGAGCGGCAAGATGCCCAAGACCGGGCGCAGCAGCTTTTGAACGAAAAGTTGGATTTGCAGGAACAGATGGTAGGCGCGCAAGAGCGGCTGAGTGCATCGCAAGAGGAAGTCAGCCGTCTGGCTTATCTGCGGAAAAAGGAGCTTGACCCGGCCATCTATGATGATTTTCTGGAGGGGTATGCCCTGCTGACGGACAAAGAGCTTGCGGTATGCGACGCGCTTGTAAAAGGGCTCACCGCCCGGCAGTATGCGGAGCAAACCGGTACGGCAGTCAGCACCGTGGAGACCCACAGGAAAAACATCTACCGGAAAACGAATATTCACAGCGTCAAGCATCTACAGATTTGCTTTACCCTCATGCGGAAAGAGCAGCAGATGGAGGAAAATCAAGACGCAAAGTCCTAAGTAATGCAAAAAACGAGCGGACAATCCCGAAAATGGATTGTCCGCTCGTTTTATAATTTTGGTTTGATGTTCGCGCTCCGGATTCGGCTCTTTGCTTTCCGCTGCTTATGATGCGGTTATGCCAACTGGGCAACGGCGTCCAATATCGTCTGATGCGCTTTCCGCACCTCTTCCAAATGGGTCCGGTCCGTCAGCGGTTGATTGCCTCTCAGCTGCTCGGTCAGCGCATAAGCCGACGTATACAGCCGCTGAAATCCCAGATTCTGCGCCACGCCTTTCAGCGTGTGGGCCATACGGAATGCCGTTTCCCAATCGGCCGTTTCCACCGCAGTTTCCAAGGTACTCACAGTGGGGTCCGTGGGATATTTCCGTACAAATTTCTCAATCAATGCCGCGCTGGGAATTCGATTGAACATTTCCTGATAATCCCCGCCTACTGCATCATACAACTGTTCCAAGTTCATTTTTCTGCACCTTCTGCTTTACGTTTTTCCGCCGCGATTCGTTTTTCACGGTACATGACACTGTCTGCCTGACGAATAGCCTCGCTCATGGGGTAGGTCTGATATGCCCCGCCGATGCTGATGTCCATTTGCAAATCCGGGTATTCCTCCAATTTTGTATTGTGGACTGCCTCTTGAATCTGATGCAGCCGCTCCCGGAATACCTTCTCCGGGATTTTGGGGAATATCAGCAGGAATTCGTCTCCGCCGTAGCGAATCATCACATCGGTGTTGCGGATATAGTTCAGAATGGAGCCGGCAATTTTCGTCAGCGCCATATCCCCCACTTGATGACCGAAACGGTCATTGATGGATTTGAAATCATCTACATCTACAACCGCCACGCCGTCCACATAATCGAAATTCGAGCGGTAATTTTCGAAATACAACCGGGTGTATCCCCCGGTCAACGGGTCGCGGTAAAAATTCACCACGCGCTGCAAGCCGGTATCCACAAAAATGTGGCCGCCGTCCGGTCGCTGATGGCTGGTCTCCTCTACTTTGGAAACCAGTTCCAGAATACACATCTGCCCGGAAATTTCCACGTAGCAGGAAATTACATGACAGATTTTCGTGCCTCGCGGTTCCAGAATACTTTTCGGTTTCTGGTTTCGGGCCGTTCCGTTAAAAATACAATCTGTGCAGCGGGAATCTTTTCCCCAACCGTCATAGCAATGCCGCCCCGTTCCGGTCAGCATTCCGTCGCTTTTGAAGTCCAATAATTCGCAGCTCTGCGGCTCAATCAAACGAACCTCGTCAAACAGATACTGCAAGCCCTGCATTGCAATCACGGGACTTACCTGCATCGGCGCATCTTCGTGCAATCTCACCGTTTCGTTGTTGATGGTTATCGGCTCGTCAATGTCCACCATCAATCCCAATGCCATCTGATATCGGTCCAAATGATATGCAGACCACAATGTATGCACATACAGCCGATACCAACGGAACGTATCCAGCACCGGGATTCTCACATCAAAGCAAGTGTCCGGGTTCTCCGGTGTTGCCTTGCGCAAATCGTCCCGCAAATGGTGCCAATCCTTCATACTCAGTAGGTTCAGATTGTCACCGTCTTTCAGATACAGTACCCGGCGGTAGCCGCCCGCATTCTGGGTCCAATCCGTATACACAACGGTTTCGTCCCAATGATTGTATTCAAACTGGATTCCGCCGCAGTGCCGGGCATAAAACATGGCCCGCTCGTTTTCGATTTCGAACATTCTCTGGGTTCTGGAATCCACAGGCGAATCGTATTGCCGGAGAACCTCCTTGGAAAGCCGCGCCGCCTCCCGCTGATAATCGTAACGCTTGGCGCCGGTTTTCAGCTGAATCAGCAGCGTTTTCTGCATTTCCCGCAGACACCGCATCAAAAGCGGGTTAAAGCTCCCGCATTCGCCGTTCAAAATCATTTCAATGGCCTTTTCGTGAGAAAATGCCCGTTTATAGCAGCGCTCACTGGTCAGTGCGTCATATACATCTGCCAGCGCCACCACCTGCGCTGCAATGGGAATTTCATCGCCTTTCAGACCGTCCGGGTATCCCTTTCCGTCCCAACGTTCATGATGCCACCGCACAATTTCGTGGGTTGCCTGCATAAACGGGTCATTCTGCTCCACCGGCATACTCTGCAGCATCCCGTCGCCGATGGTCGTATGTGTTTTGATCGTCCCGAATTCCTCATCGGTCAGCTTGCCGGGTTTATTCAGAATTTCTTCCGGAATTCCGATTTTACCGATATCGTGCAGCGCAGATACTGTTGCAATCATGGAAATTTCAGATTCCGACAGCGGATACCGGTCGGTAATTTGAATCAGATGCCGCAGAAGCATATCCGTAATCATGCGCACATGGAGAATATGCTCGCCGCTTTCGTGGTTGCGAAATTCAATGACATGGCTCAGAATGTTAATCATATTGTCATTGGACTTTTCCCGATTCAGCACCTGCTCTTCCACCTTCTGCACCAGATAATTCTGGCGGGCATAGAGCATCA
Source organism: uncultured Oscillospiraceae bacterium (assembly GCA_934527315.1). Classification (GTDB taxonomy): domain Bacteria; phylum Bacillota; class Clostridia; order Oscillospirales; family Oscillospiraceae; genus HGM13010. Next base: position 14,125 of record CAKTAK010000033.1, on the reverse strand, counting down.
GCATATTGCTCACTCGGCGCTGCACCACAACGGCATTAAACGGGCGCTGAATGTAATCCATAACCCCCAGCTCATAGGCATGGTTGATGACCGCAGCATCGCTTTCAGAAGAAATAATCATCACGGGAAGTTCATCAATCCAATGATACTGATTCATCATTTCCAACACACCGAATCCGTCTACTTCCGGCATGGTAATATCCAGAAGAACCAAGTCGATATCCACGCGCTGCTGCAGCAAAGCAAGCGCCTCGCGACCGTTGTCTGCCTCCAGATACTCGTAGCCCTCTCCAAGAATCTCTTTCAGGATTTCCCGATTCATTTCGGAGTCGTCTACGATAAATATTTTCTGTTTTTTCTCCATATCGTTTCTTCCCATCATCGGTGTATTGAATCTGTATTTCAGTCAGAATTCCCATATAAGGCAAAAAAGCATGCCGGGGAGCATGCTTTTTTACTTCAATCAGCCGTTAACCTTCTCGTAGAAAATCACAGACAACTCCACCTGAATGATGTTATTGTTGGAAAGATTTTCCATTGCGGAAACGGAAATGCTGTCAATGGCACAGCGGTACCAGCAATGGTACAAATCGTTCACGATGGAGCGAACCGTTGCGTAATTGCCTGCCGTAAAGCTCATTTCAATGGGCCGGGACACCATGCCGTTCTGGTCAATGGTCACTTCCTTGAACGCCAGACTATAATCCGTTGCCTGACGGAGAATGGTGTTCAGCTGAATCATCACATTTTCGATGTTGTCATACGCCGGAACCTCTGCATTGGGCACCGCACCGGCTGCCTTCATAGCTGCCAGGTCCTCTTCCATCTGCTTCATTTTCATCAGCTTGGTGGTTTCCAGAATGGTCTGTTCCTGGGCCTCGGCTTGCCGGGTATTTTCGGCGTCGATTTTATCCTGCATCGGCTGCAGGAACAGCCGGGTATAGCCCACCACAACAATCAGCACCGCCAGAATCACCAGCAGGATTTTTTCCCGGCGGGTAAAGGCACGATTATTCATTCGTCTCACCCTCCTGACTGCCGGTCTGCGCAGTGCCATGCAGCGCAATGGTCATATTCGCCGTAACGGCGTCTCCCTCGTTCTCCTGCGTTGTGGCGGTATACACCTGCACACTGTCCACGTAATCGCTCTTCATCAAATCCGCATAAATGGCAGACACCTGCTGCAGGGTCACGCCGGACATCTGCACGGTAATCAAACCGTCAGCCACCGCGTAAGCCTCCACATGGGCCTTTTCCACCAGCTTTTTCTGAATCATTTCCAAGCAATCCATGGGATTGACATCTCCGGTCATGGTGCTTGCCGCGAGGGTATAATTCTGATACTCCTCCAGTACTTCATCGTACCGGTCGGTCTGCGCTTGAATCTGCTCCAGCTGCTGCTCGGCAGCATCTGCGCTGTCCCGGGCATCGGACACCCGGCCCAACACGTCCAGAACGCCGAATTTTACCACCAAACCCAACACCAACACCGCGCACACAGCCGTGATTGCCACCACGGTAGAATTGTGCTTGGGCTGTTCCCGCTGGGCAAGGTTCATATCCCGTTTTTCCGGGTAACTGTTCCGCATTGTCTTCATCTTCCGTCCCCCTGCAGCAAGATTCCCACCACCGCCGGAGACGCCATACGGCCGGCCTCACCGGTCACGTCGCTGGGCATCAAATCCTCAATGGGGTGGGCGGTCAGATTCAGGTTCCGATTGATTTCCTCCACCATAGCGGAAACGTTTGCCAGACCGCCGGTGAAGTAAATATCGCTCAACTCCGAATTGGGGGTATTGAACCCGTAAAAGTTCACGGCACGGGTGATTTCCACGGCTACGCGATTATACAATTCCTTTGCCGCGGGGATTTCCTGCGCGCCGTTGTAGTTGGTGCGCTTATAGCCGGCGGCCAAATGGGGGTCCACCGCGTGGGCATCGGCAATCAGCACATCCAGCATTTTTCCGCCGTACTCAATAATGCGGGAGGTTTCGTACACGCTGCCCCGATAGATATACAGCCGCACAGCCTGATGACCCATATCCACAATGCAATATTCCTTGGGGTGCACCGGAGTGACCGCCTCATACGCCCGAATCAGATTGCCGTAAGCAATGCAGGCGGGCACGGCGCGGTCCAATTTCAGACCCACCTTTGCCAACATGGTCCGATAATCAGCAATGGTTTCCCGACGGACCGCGGCGGCAAGCATATCCAATCCCGTGGGATTGCCGTCTGCGTCTTTTTCCACGTCAATCATGGCATAATCGTAAAAATAATGTTCTTTTTCGTCTTTGATAAAGTCATGGAACTCATAGGGCAGGTTCACCAGCAGCTGCTCCGTGGTCATATACGGCATGGTCAGCCGGCGGACGATGACGCTCTCCGTGGGCAGCACCAACGCGCACTTCGGTTTCCACAGCCGGGTGGTTTTGCCGATGGCGGCTTTCAGCTGGTCCGCCATCAGGTCCAGAGAGGTAATACGGCCGTCCTGCACCAGATTCTCCGGCAGCTGCACCGTGTCGCTCTGCACGACCTTTCCCCGTTCCATGCGGGCCCATTTCATGGAATCCGTTCCAAGGTCCAGACCCAGCATTGTTGTTTTACTCATCAATGAAATCCCCCTATATCAGGTTCGGTAACGCTTACAAAAATAATCCCAGATACCAATTCAAAATCGGTGTGCCCCACAGCAGGGTGAGAATCGTTCCGGCGGCAATGGCCGGACCAAAGGGAAACGCTTTGGGGTTGTCCGGGTCCTCGGTGGTTTTGGCGGTCAGCAGATTCACCACGATGCCGATGACGCAGCTGAAAATCAACAGCAGCAGCAGCTGGCTCCAGGTCAAAAACAATCCCACGGCAAAAAACAGCTTAATATCGCCGCCGCCCATACTTTCCCGGCCCAAAACCCGGTCCATCATCAGCGCCAGCACCAGCATTCCGCCGCCCAGCATCAAACCGCCCAAGGCGCCCATACCCACGGCCCGCCAACCGGCAGAAACCGCGGTAAACACCGCAAAGTCCGCGCAGACAGCCAACACCAGACTGTCGGGAATGATGCCCGTTTCCCAATCAATCAGAGAAATGAGAAACAGCAGCGCCGCCAGAATGATTGCCTGCCCGCCGGCAGCGGTCAAGCCGTAATGCCAAAGCAAAACGGCAAAGGTCAGGCCCTCCAATGCCTCGGTGATGGGGCAGCTTGCGGGAATCTGCGCCCCGCAATAGCGGCAGCGGCCTTTTCGGAGGAGCCAGCTGAACACGGGCACCAAATCCCCCGCCGCCAACACATGACCACAGCCGTCGCAATGGCTCCGCCCCCGGAGAAAGCTCTCCCCGGTGCGCAGACGAGCCGCCACGCAGCCGGAAAAGCTGGCCAAAACCGCGCCCAACAGCGCAGCCAATGCCAGACAGTAAATTGTCATGCCTTTGGAAAAGGCCCAAAGGTCCGCCATGGTTTTCCCGCCTTTCTTTTGAGGTGGATTCGTACCATGCGGAAACGCTCCGGAGACCCGCCGGGGCGCTCCCGTACAGTGCGAAAACAGTTTGGGGGTATCCCCCGCCGATGACCCATCAGCGGGGGAATGTTAAGTGTTAGGGAGTATCAGTCTTTGCACCACCGGGAATGGTAATGGTCTTACCTTTATCGGGACCCTTTTCACACTTGTACTGAATCTGGAAATTACCACCAACATGCTTAATTGCATATTTGCCTGCCTGCAGCTTATACGCCACACCATCAACAGTTACTGTACTCTGATCAGCAGTAGTTTCATCCGGCAATTTGGGTGCATCAGCCTCACTCAGCAGATAATCCGTAATCTGTTCTGCGTAATAAGCGCGCAGGTTTGCCTCATCAGTTGCAACTTTTGCCTTATTCAGAGCGTTGCTAAAAGTCGGGATTGCGATTGCGACCAGGATAGCGATGATGGCAACCACAATCAGCATTTCCATCAGAGTAAAGCCTTTTTTATTCAGCTTTTTGTTCATCAATTTTCTCATGATGATTCACTTCTCCTTTTTCTTTTTTATATTTTGTATGCGAGTTAAAAATTTATGGTTCGTCGGGTGGGTCAACCCCGAAAACGCATCGTAAAAAATCAGTAGGCTGCGTACAGCGAGAACATGGGCAGATACACCGCCAACAGAATCAGCACCACAATCACCGCCAGAACGCAAATGATAATCGGCTCCATCATGGAAAGAACCTTTTGCGATACCAACTCCGCCTCGTTATCGTAGTAGTCGCCCACCACGCTAAGGGTATTTTCCAAGGTTCCGGTTTCCTCACCGATGCCCACCATTTCCACCAACAAAGCCGGCAGGAACGGCACATTCTGCAAGCAGACTGCCAAGGTTTTGCCCTCTTCCAGCTTTGGCAGCTGCTCGTTCAGCGCCTTGCTGATGACCGCGAAGTCCAACACCTCTGCGGTATTGTCCAGCGCCCGCACCAAGGGAATGCCCGCCGTCAGCAGCGTGGACATGGTTTCCGCAAACTGACCGCACAGCCGCATCAGATGCAGCCGACCAAGCACCGGCAGGCGGAGCTTGAATCGGGTTTGGGTCAACGCGCCGTCTTCCGTGTGCCCCCAGAGCTGCCAGAGCAGCACCCCGAGCATCAGCAGCATCGCCAACAGGAACCACCATCGGGTGAAGAAATTGCTCACCGCAATCAGCAATTTTGTGGGCCACGGCAAGGCAATGCCCATGTCCAGAAAGCTGCTGACAAAGGTGGGTACGGCTTTCACCATAATGATTGCCACAACCACCACCGCCACCAGAATGGTGAACACCGGGTACGTCATGGCTGCCCGGACTTTTCCCCGGGTTTTCGCCGCTTTGCTGTAATATTTTTCCAACCGCCGGAAGGATTCGTCCAAGGTTCCGCTTTCCTCCCCGGCGCGAATGGATTCGATGAATGCCAGCGGGAACATGTCTCCCCGGCGCTCAAAGCTCCGGGCAAGCCCCTGACCTTGCGCCACATCATCCGCCACCTCCCGCAGGAGCTGTTTCAGCTTTTTGTCCTGCGTTTGGTCGGCAATCAGAGAGATTGCCCGGACCACGGGAATTCCGGAGCCGAGAATGATGGCGAATTGGCTGCACATCATGGCAAGTGCTTTGTCCTTGACGCGATATGGGAACAGCTCCACGCCTTTTTTCTTTTCCGGAACCGCTTGGATTTTCGTAATGGTGATACAGGTTCGACGAATCTTGGCCGCAGCCTCATATTCGTCCACCGCCTCCACGACGCCGTTCACCTTGGCGCCGTCTCGGGAAATTGCGCTGTATTGATAGGTCTGCATGGGATATCACCAACCTCCCATGCCGAAGCTGCCGCTCCGGGTATTTTTCTTCATCATTTCCACGTCATTCGCTGCCCGCTCTGCGGTCTGGGCGGTAATCTTTCCCGCCTGATACAGCCGGAGAATCGACGCGTCCATGGTCACGCTGCCCGATTCCGCGCCGGTGGCAATGGTGTTGTTCAGCTGGGGCGTTTTGCCCTCCCGAATCAGATTCCGCACCGCGCTGTTCACAATCATCAGCTCGCAGGCGGCCACCCGGCCGTTCTGCATGCGATTGGGCAACAGCTGCTGACTCAAAACCGCCTGCAGCGTCATGGAAAGCTGCATCCGGATTTGCTGCTGGTCTTCCGGCGGGAATACGCCGATGATGCGGTCCACCGCGTCTGCCGCGGAGCCGGTGTGCAGCGTTCCGAACACCAGATGTCCGGTTTCCGCTGCGGTCAATGCGGTTTCAAAAGTTTCCTTATCCCGCATTTCGCCCACCAGAATGATGTCCGGGTCCTCCCGCAGCGCCGCCCGTAGGCCGTCTGCAAAGGTTTTTGTATCCCGTCCGATTTCCCGCTGATTGAAAATGCAGCGGTCCGGGGTGTATTGATATTCAATGGGGTCCTCTAAGGTCAGCACATGGGCAGCCCGTGTGTGGTTGATTGCGTCAATCATTGCCGCCAAGGTGGTGGATTTACCGCTGCCGGTTTCGCCGGTCACCAGTACGATGCCGCTTTTCCGGTCCGTCAATCCCGCCACCGCCGGGGGTAATCCCAACGTTTCCAGTTTGGGAATTTCCTCCGCCAGCAATCGCAGGGCCATGGAAATACAATTCTGCTGCAGGAACAGATTCATGCGAATCCGCCGTCCGGCAACGGTTCCGGAGCCGTCCAACTGGCCGGTGGTCATCAAATCCGAGAACCGATTGCCTGCCAGCTCATGGGCCAGTGCCTCGCAGTCTTCTTTTGTCAGAATCGGGTACTGCATATCCGGCTGCAGCTGACCTACAATGCGGTAATACGGCCGCAAACCGCAAATCAGATGCACGTCCGAGGCGTTTAACTCCGCCCCCCGGGCAATCAGTTCCGTAATCGTCATTGGTTTCACTTCCCTCGTTCCGCCGCTTACTCCAACGCAGCGGAAGAAATAATCCGGCGCACCTCATCAATGGTGGTAATGCCTTCGCTGATTAAGCGCTGGCTGTTCTCTTCCAGAGAAACGAACGAACCCTCTTCGTCCAGAATCTTCTGCAGCTCGTCCATCTGTGCGCCCCGGCTGACAGCCGCCCGCAAGCGGCGGTTCATTACCAGAATTTCAAACACGCCCACGCGGTCCCGATATCCGGTACCAAAGCAGTTGGAGCAGCCGCAGCCGCGGTAGAATTTCCGCCCCGCAGCGGCAGTCATACCCACATCTGCCAAATCCTGCTCCGACGGGGTGTATTCTTCCCGACATTCCGGGCAGATGCGCCGAACCAGACGCTGAGAAATCACGCCGTTCAGCGCGCTTGCAATCAGATAATCCGGTACGCCAATATCCCGCAGACGGTCAATGGTGGTCAGCGCGCTGTTGGTATGTACCGTGGAGAACACCAGATGTCCGGTAATTGCGGCGCGCATGGCAATTTCTGCCGTTTCGCCGTCGCGAATCTCGCCCACGGAAATAATATCCGGGTCCTGACGCAGAATGGAGCGCAGACCGTTGGCAAAGGTCATACCGGTTTTCTCGTTAATTTGGGTCTGGTTCACCCCTTCGATGTTATATTCCACAGGGTCTTCCAGTGTCATAATGTTCACCGCGTCGGTATTCAAGCGGCGAATCATGGTATACATGGTGGAGCTCTTACCGCTGCCGGTAGGACCGGCCAACAGCACCACACCGCTGGGGCGTTTCAGCAGCGCATGATATTTTTCCAGGTCTTCACCGGACAATCCCAACCGGTCTTCGTTCAGCAGCTGAGAGTTCTTGTCCAACAGACGAATCACGACTTTTTCGCCGTAAATCGTCGGCAGCGTGGAGATACGCAAATCCAAGCTATGCTCTCGGGTCTGCACTGCAGCACGGCCGTCCTGAGGCATTCGCCGTTCCGTGATGTCCATACCGCCCATAATCTTCACACGCGCCAGCACCGACGCCTGCAAATCCTTGGGAATACTCATCACGCCGGTCATCACGCCGTCAATTCGCATACGCACACGCATTTTGCTTTCCGTGGGGTCCAAGTGAATATCACTGGCCCGCTCCACGGCTGCGCGCTCGATAATTGAGTTCACCAGACGCACGGTCGGCGCCGCGTTGCCGCCCAAATCCACCACGTTGTCCGCAGCGGGCGCAGGGGCTGCCCCCACGGAAATCTCCCGTTTCATGTCCTCGATGGCGCGGCTTGCGCCCTCGTTGCCGTACAAGCTGGCATTGGCATGAATGATGCCGTCCACCGTGGCAATCATAGGCACGACCCGTTTCCGGGTTGCCGCCTTGACTTCTTCCTGCGCCATGAAGTTCAACGGGTCGCTCATCGCCAGATACAGCGTGTTGCCATGGAGCCGCACCGGGGTTACATTGTACTTTTTCGCAATATTATGGGGCAGCAATTCCGCCATCTGCGGGTCGGGCATTGTCTCCGAAAGGTCTACATAATCCACGCCCAACTGCATACACAGTGTATCGATGAATTGCTGTTCGGAAATCACGCCCTCGGCAATGAGTTCCTCACCCAATCTGTTTTTTGTAAGTTTCTGTTGCCGGAGCGCATGTTCCAACTGCTCCGTTGTAATCAGTCCGGCAGATATCAGCAAATCGCCCAAACGCAAATGTGCCATTGGGATCACGCTCCTTTCTATCCGTTTATCCAACAACATCCGGTTGATTCATCGGCCGAAACACAAATTGAATCTTTTTTTGTTGGTTGTCTCCGGGACCTTTGATTTCATAAGAACCTTGAAACAGGTTCTCAGTTTTGTCATAAGTAATACTGAAACTTTCCAGTTTCATATTGGTATACGTACCCGCGCTGACAAGGGGCAGCGTCCGATTATTCTCTGCAGTTGCATCGGTTGTGTTCAAGTACAACTGCTCGTTTTGGAGCAGAAAACTTCCGTTTTTGATGCCGTAGTTCAAGTTGGTCAGACCGACCACTTGATTCCCCTCTCCGGTTGCCACACCGGTGGCATAATGCAGCATATCTCCCAGCGCCGTATTCAGCGTCATGGCGAGTTCTTCGCTCTCCGAGGCAAACAGTTCGTTGCTCCGGACATTGACCGCCGCACCGCTGACCGTAATGATTCCCGCCGTCAGCAGCGATACAATCAGCACCACCACAAGCATTTCCACCGCAGTGAAACCCGCTTTCCATCGTTTTTTCATCCGCCGGTTCCTCCTGTTGGGTTTGTTGCGTAGGAATAGGATTGCAGCCTATTGGGGTCGGTTGAATCGGGGTGGGAATACACGGTAACGAAGTATACTTTCCCGTTTACAGTCACCCTGCCGGTTCCACCAGCTACATTGTGGTCCTGCATCTCTGCATATTGCAGCTGCTCCCGCAAATCCGTATCCATCTTCACAGCGGCTTGATTGACCTTATTGGCAGCCATCGTAGCCGTCAGCAGCAGCAAGCCGCTTAACGTCAGAATCAGAATGGAAACCAAGGTTTCCGTCAGCGTTTCGCCGCGATGATTCAATCGTTTTTTCATTCGCCGCTCGCCCCTTTGTAGATGGTTCCGGTACTGTAAGTGATCGTAGTTGTTTTTGTTGTCTGCTTTATTTCAAATTCCTGATCTGGATAATACGTTGGTGCCTCGCCTAACTTCTCTTCCTTATAATAAGAGTGTATACAAACAGAGGGGTCCGGGGGGGCCGGAGGTTTATTGCTCTCCACCGGTTCCGGTTTCGATATAGTCGGCACTAACAACGTGACATTATAATCATCTTTCCACGTCCCGTCAAGCGGTCGAAATTTAAATGTCAGCAGATAATTCTCATCAATGGAAACCGTCACCTGCACCGGGCAAAGGTTGTCATCAACAGTAAATGTCTGCTCCCATGACGAAAAAGTCTGATAATTGTTCAGATTCTCTTTGCTCAATTTGCTGCGGTAAACCTGCGTTACGCCCTTCTGAATCAATTGCGTCAGTTCGTCGGACTCACCCTCGGGAACAGCTGGTTCGGTATAGCTGTACACCGCAGCATGACGATCCGGTTTGAAGTCACTAATCTGAGATGTTATCGCAAAGTCCTGGCATCCGTAAATCAGAACGCTTTCCGAGGCAGTGAATTTCAATCCGTTCATTCGGTCCCGGACCAACCGCGCCGCGGAGCTGACGGATTCATACACCTGCAGCTGATCCTGTTGATTTTTGACCTTGTTCAGATTGGTCATTGCCGAACCGAGGATAACCCCGGCAATGGTTACGCAAGCCAAAAACAGCATCAATGCCATCAAAATGGTCGCACCGCTGTTTTGTTTCAGTTTTCGCTTGGCACTGCCAATCATTGCCGGTTCCTCCTCTCTTGTTGATACGAATTTACGGGGTCTTCGATGGCCAAGCGCCATAGTGGACAAACTCACCATAGTTTCCGTTTACAATTTTTCTAACGAATGCCGGGAATGGGTATCCATCAAGCTTACCGCTAATGGTCTTGCCGTCGACATCTGTAAAGGGTAGATTTAGATTGCTCAATTCATCATACGACTTACCGAATACACCGTTCATATATTGGGTGTTGAAATCTGTCATGGTGTCTGTCAGATAATAGCAATTTTCGACAGTCAATTTGTATTCACTCGATGCAACCGCAACGGGATAAACGTTGTATGCGTACGTTCCTGTAAGATTGTTCTTGTTCAATGTGCAGTAGGAGTAACAATTAGACACCTTTACCGTGCGGTAGCCTGCCCATTGGTCATGATTATAACCGTAAATGTTATAAATGCCGCCGCTGATGCCGCCCACTTGGGCGCTTTTGCTTGCATAGATGGTTCCACCAGAATAGCTGTTGCTTACAGTAGACTTACCGTTCATAGAACCGACCAAACCGCCGATGCGACCGTCCGTGCCGCTCTTGTCGGAGCCATACACATTGCACACCGCAGAGGAATTGGAGACAGAACCAAAGTTGAATCCAACCAAACCGCCAACCGCATAATTCATGTTGTCGCCGCCAATATATTCCACACGGTAGCCGCTGACCGAGCAGTTTACAATCTGAGCACGGGCTTTTTTGGTATCAAGACCATCTCCTGTAGGTCTTTCATATAGCAATCCTGCCAATGCGCCAACGCCGCCTTTATACCCGTCAACAGCATAGCTGCTCTTAATGTAAGCGCTCTCTTTGTCCGGGTTAGAGGCTGTCATAACGATGTTCTTCAGCGTTGCATACTCAACCTCGCCAAACAATCCGGCAAACTGCCACTGGGTATTCAGTTGGCAATAGTCAATAATCTTGTGCCCCTGACCATCATAGATGTTTTGGAAGTTCGATGGGCGTGACGAGTCGCTCGTCTTGTTCGGTGTACCAATCGGAACATTTCGATATGGATTCGTCTTAGATGTATCCATCAAATCGAATGTTTGGCCACAGTAAGATGTAAACGAAGTCTTATCATCGATCCAATATCTGGCATACGTTCCGAAATCAATATCCGTTTCCTGCAGGAAATACAACTTTTTGCCGCCGTGCTCCACGTGCTGGTTCCAGTAATAAACAGACCGTGACAGCGCATTCAGCTGTCGCGCAGAACGAACGTAAATCGGAGTGTCTTTCGGCTGTTCTCCCAAACCCGGTTCCGTCGGTTTTGTTGTGCTGCCGCCCACAGGGTTCACGGCGTTTTTCGCAAAGTCCGGGCAGTAATAGAATACTGCATTGTCAATCACTTTTGCTTTTGTCGATGCGGAGTAACCGGTAATCGTCAGTGTTTCCCAGAACGTTTTTGCTGCCGTACGGGTAGTTACCTGCAAATCAAAGGGCAGACGATACATCTTTGCGTTGCTGATGGTCGTTTCTGCGTAGCCGGTTCCGTTTTCATCGACGCTGTAGTCCTTGAATTGCAGACTCACGTTTTCCAACAACAAAGCTGCTTGACCGGCTGTCGCAGAATTCAAATTCTCAGCTATTTTTATGCCTTTAACCGTTTTGATGGAGACACTATCGTCACCGGTATACAAGGTATAATCAAACGATCCCAGTTTGTAAACAGTCAGCAGCGCATAGCCGTCTTCCACGCAAACTTCGTTCTTCAGCGTGTCCAGAACCCAGTTGCCGTTAGCCTGACCATCACTGTTCTGCAGAGATGTTTTTGCGTAGTAGCCATAACTACCGTCACTGTAGCGCTCGTAGTATACCAGCGAGTTTTCCAGCTTGTACGGTTCCGGCCAATCGCCGTAATGGGTCATTTTGCCGCCCGTTTCGTTTGCAATCAGCTTAAACGGGAATGCCTGACCTCGCAGCGCAGAGGAATAGGGATCGCTGTTAGACTTATTGTCCACCGTGCTGCTCTCACGCAAGCTATTGTAGCCACACCCCTCCACATTACTCGATGTGGTGTACGAACTATTATAATTGGCTTGCTTCAAAAATTTACATCCGGAGAATGAGATGCCGTTATTTTGGCCTATAAAGCCGCCGGAAGACTTTGCAACGGTGTCTTCCTCGCTTTTGGCAACAATACCATAGGAGACGGAATCGCGGACGTTGCCGCCACTGCCTACACCAATCAAGCCGCCGGCTACGCTGCCGGTGCAGTAAACTTTTCCGGTGGCATAACAGTTGCTGACGCTGCCGCCGGACATTCTGCCAATCAGACCGCCCATATTTTGGCCGCTGCTGGACAGGTTACCGGACGCATAGGAATTTTCAATGGTAGCGCCATCGGAAACAATACCCGCCAAGCCGCCCAGATTGCGGCCGCCCAGATTGTCGCCGCTGACATCCACAGCAGCAAAGCAGTACTTCAAGCTGCCACCGAAAATTTGGGCCGCCAAACCGCCTGCCGAACTGGTTCCCTTGACGGAATAGGTTTTCCGCCGGGTATCCATATCTTCATACCGTGCGTTGTCCTTGTTCTTGGTATTCAAGTAAGCACCGCAATCGGTCACGGTGCAATTGGTCAGCGAACCTGCCAGAATTCCCGCATTTTTGCCGTTAGAGCTGCAATCCGCAAAGCGCATTTTGGTCAGCGTTGCGCTCTCCAGAGAACTAAACAACCCGCTGTTTGTGCCGGTAAACGCAAACCCTTTCAGCACATTTCCGTCGCCGCTATACCCGCCGCCATTGAGCAAACCGCCGCAATCAATGGCCGGGAAATTCTCCATGGGTTTTTTTGTCCAATCGGAAACGTAATCCTTGCTTTCCCAATCAACCCAATCAAAGGAAATATTCCCCGTCTGTACGATTTTAGCGCCGGATTTCCAATTCACTCCGTTGTAGATGCTGCTGCGCAGATTATTCAGATGCCGTACCTTGAAAACGTTGATTTCCGTAATTTTCCCGTCTGAATTCTTTTCAACCGAGCCAAACAAGCTGTTTACCGTTTTCACAGCCGAACCGGTGATTAGCGTATTATTCTTATCGTCAGAATAATTCAACTCGACTTTTATCGTCAGATCATCGCCGGGCGTCAAGTTTTTGCAAACCTTTTCAAAGGAATTTTCCGATTCCAGACTATCCAGAATTTTTGTCACGGTGATGCTGTCATTTATGATAAATAAATCCTCGCTGCCGCCCGTATAAGTCAGTTGCATTGATTTATTATGGGCGTCTGTCACAGTCAATGTCAGTTTCAGTTTATTCTGGGTCCAGCGGAGCGCCCGCATACCGTTGCAGGAGATTTTCACATACAGCTCTTCCCCATTCACGATTTCCAGCTTGGGCGCGAAAGTTTTCGGCAGACCTACCGTACCGTATTCGATTTGCTCGCCGACTGTACCGTTTTCCGTGCTGCCGTAATAGCCGATTTTCGGCGTTGCTTTGCTGCGGATTGCACGGGTCCAGTTATCCAGTTTCATTACGGTATCAATCGTAATTTTCTCTTCGGAATAGAACGCTCCGTACACATCGCCGCTGAGCGGGTTCAACAGCAGCAGAAAATGCCCGCCCTTGGCAGTTGCCTCCGTCAGCGAGGTATTGGTCTTCATCAGGTATTCTTGGGTTGTTTTCTCATCGGAGGAAACCCAGAACAGATTTTCCCAACTTCTATCACTCTCATCCCCGGGGTAATCCTTGGGTCGCTGCTTCAGTTCATGCGTTTCGTCAATAGTTTTATTAAATACGTCCAATCGACCGGAGGCTTTCATATTAGTCATTTCCGATTGCGCAGCCATAAAAATCTGGCGGGCGTAATCGTCCAATTCTGCCATGTGCAGCTTTCTCTGAAATGCCACTGCACCGGGGATTGCAATACTCATCAGAACGACCAAAATGGCCACGCCAATCAGCATTTCAGCCAGCGTAAAGCCGCGATTGTTTCGCTTGTTCTGTTTGCTTGCGTAATTCACCCGACTGCCCCCTTCTTCACGATTTTTATATTTGTTATTTTTATGGCAAGTTTTGCAAGCCTTACTGATATTTTAGCATTGTTTCATAATAATTTCAATACTGTAACTATTCTTTACCTATCTTTTCAGTCGATATGATATATATATATATATCATACCGTTGGTTCAGATTTATGAAATATGTTCAATGGTCTTATCTCAAGGTATGAGAATTTCACAAACAGCCGGCTCAATGCATCGTGTTTGCATGAAGCCGGCTGTCATTTTACCGATGTTTGCAACGGTGTACAAAGGGAACATAATAAAAAACTTAATAATGGACTGCCAATCTTACACAAAGTACCGCCCAAA
>CAKTAK010000032.1:0-20001 GCA_934527315.1 uncultured Oscillospiraceae bacterium | reverse complement strand
TCAATATATTCCCGGGCCTTTTTTTGCCCCTCTGCGTTCAAGCCGGAGAAAGGGGAATGGTCTTCGTCGCTTGCGAAGGTGCGGAGAATATCGGAAATGCCCAGAATGTGACACAGAATCAGAAACTGGGAGGCGCTGGGCTGTGTGGTGCCATTTTCCCATTTGCTGACGGCTTGGTTGGTGATTTGCGCGCCGTGGAGACACATTTTAGTCGCCAAGTCCTTTTGAGACAATCCGGCGCGTTCTCTTAATTTTGCAATTGTACGGCCTAAATCATTCACTTCGTCACATCTCCTTCATTTATATTTACACAAGTATACTATACAAATATTGGAAATGCAATGGACAGATTCGCTTAATTGGATAAAATAAAAGTCTTTACATCGCCTGAAAAGAGATATATAATATATCGCGGAAATAGGAAAAACAGGTGAAATTGCAGGAAATTATCACAATTTCAGCATAATGCAATGAATTTGAGGAAATCTGCTCTATGCAGCCGCTTGCGGTGCTCCGCAAATTGCGGCGGGAAAACTGTCCGCGCAGGAGAAATTCGCAGGCGGAAATCAATTTGTCTGCATTTTTTCTCAGAACTTTCATAAATTCATTGCTATTTGAAAAGTACTGTGCTATGATAAAATTCAAAGAGTGATAATTCTTTAACAATGCATGACTACAAAGAAAAATGGAGCGAGCTTATGGAATTGAAGAAATTGGAAAGCCGCGCGGAATTCGAGGCGTGGCAAGACGCATGTAAAAAACGGTTTGCGGCGCAGAACCGAAAAATTTTTGTCTGCTGCGGGTCGGTGTGCCTTGCGGAAGGCGCTATGAAGATTTACTCAAAACTGAAAGAATCGCTGCAGCGGGAAGGTTTGCTGTGCGATGTTGTGTTGGGAACGCATCTGGAAGATGGCGCTCCCGGATTTGCATTGGAAAAAACCGGCTGCTCCGGTATGTGTGATAACGGTCCGTTGGTGCGAATCGAACCGGAGGGATGGCTGTACCGCAAGGTTTCCACAGATGACGTAGAAGAAATCGTACAGAAAACGATTCTCGGCGGAGAATATATCGACCGTTTGGGTCTGGGCAACGGCACCGAGGTCTGCAAAACCCGAAAGGACCTGAAGTTTTTTGACGGACAGACCCGTCGGGTTCTGCGGAACTGCGGCGAAATTGATGCGGAAAACATTGAAGAGGCTGTGGCGCGGGACGAATATTCCGGCTTTGTGAAGGCTTTGTTTGATATGACCCCGGAGCAGATTCTGGATACCGTGGCAGAGGCAGGTCTGCGTGGCAGAGGCGGTCCGGGCAATATCTCCGCGGAGAAGTGGAGAAAAGCGGCCGCCTGCACCGATGCGCAGAAAACCCTGCTGGTCAATGACGGTCAGTTGGACGTGGGTTCCTACATGGACCGTACCGTTGTGGAGGGTGACCCTCACCGTTTGATTGAAGGCATGGCCATTGTGGCATTGGCTTGCGGAATTGAAGAGGGATATGCCTATGTGCACCCGCAGTATCAGGTGGCGGAGTTCCGTCTGAAAAAGGCAAAAGAGCAGGCAGAGGCTGCCGGCTTGCTGGGAGATAACATTCTGGGCAGTGGCAAGAATTTCCATCTGCACGTCAATGCCGGTATGCGGACGCTGCCGGAACGGGAATTTTTGAAAATGTCTGCCAATAGCGTCCACAGCAACAAGAAAACCTGGTATGCCAATAGCTATATGGACGCAAACGGGGAAATCAAGCCGGCGACCGTGGATAACAACGTGGAGACCATTGCCAACGTGCCGGATATCATTTTCCGGGGAGCGCAGTGGTTCCGTTCCTGCGGCACGGAGCAGAGCCCCGGTACAAAATTGTTTATGCTGACCGGTGATGTGAATCACACCGGTATGATTGAGATTCCTTTCGGCACCACCGTGCGGGAAGTGGTGGGAAATGTAGGCGGCGGCATGGAGCCGGGGAAACCCTTTAAGGCAATGATGCTGGGCGGTCGGGTTCTGCTGACGGCAGAGTATCTGGATTTCCCCATTACCTTTGAAAATCTGGAAGAGCTGGGTGAACACATGGGCACCGGCGGCTTGGAAGTTATGGATACCAAGGCAAGTATTATGGAAACGTCCAAATATCTGCTGCGGTTTGCTGCCCGGGGGTCCTGCGGACGTTGCACCCCCTGCCGCGAGGGTATGCCCCGCGTGACGGTGTTGCTGGAGAAAATGGCAAAGGGCGAGGGCACCAAGGCGGATATGGAAGAGCTGATTGAGCTGGCAACGCTGATTCAGGATTCTGCACTGTGCTTTGAAACCTGCACCGGTGTGGAGTCCTATGAAATCGACAAGACAGTTTGCGTAGGCTGCACAAAATGCGCTCGTAACTGCCCGGTGGGTGCAATCAAAGGCACCATCAGACAGCCCCATGAAATTGATCATACGAAATGCATCAAGTGCGGAACTTGTTTCCGCGGTTGTCCGAAGCATGCAGTAAAGGAGAATAACCCATGGCCGACAAATTCATGATCATTGACGGCATTAAATGCCCGTTTACAGATGAACGGAACGTCTTGGAAGTTGCCCATCACAACGGAATTGACATTCCCTATATGTGTTATTGCGAGAGCCTGTCGGTCTATGAAGGCTGCCGGCTGTGCATCGTAGAAAAAGAAGACGGAAAAATCGATACGTCCTGCTCCTTTGCCCCGGAAGAAGGCATGGTGGTGTATACCAATACCCCCCGTGTGCAGAAGAGCCGCCGTATGATTCTGGAACTGATGCTGGGGTCTCACCGGACGGAGTGTACCATCTGCGACAAGGCGGGCACCTGCAAGCTGTTGGAGTACTGCACCCGGTATCGGGTCAGCGGCGCCCGGGTGGATAACCCCCATACCGTGCCGCCCATTGACGATTCGTCTGTGTGCGTGGTTCGTGACCCCAGTAAGTGCGTACTGTGCGGAAAATGCGTACGTATGTGCGAGGAAGTGCAGAACGTGAAAGCGCTGGCGATTTATCACCGGGGCTCCCACTCCTTTGTGGCGCCGGTGGATAACAAGCTCTTGTCCGCTACCAACTGTGTAGGCTGCGGTCAGTGCGCCTCCATTTGCCCCACGGGCGCTTTGGTAGTGAAGAACAACATCGACGAATTCTGGAAGATGATTCACGACCCGAAACATAAGGTGGTTGTGCAGGTAGCCCCTGCGGTCCGTGTGGGCATCGGCGAGGCATTCGGTCTGCCGGACGGCGCACCGGTGATGGGAAAACTGGTTACGGCGCTGCATCGCTTGGGTGTGGATGTGGTTTATGATACCAATCTGGCGGCGGACTTGACCATTATGGAAGAATCCAAGGAATTCATGGAACGGTTGGAAAGCGGCGAGAATATGCCCCTGTTCACTTCCTGCTGCCCCGGTTGGATTCAGCATGCGGAGCACAAATATCCGGAGTTGCTGCCGAATATTTCCACCTGCGGCAGTCCTATGGAAATGATGGGTGCATTGATCCGGAAACAGTTCAAGAATGAACGGGTTTTCTCCGTGGCAATTATGCCCTGCACGGCGAAGAAATATGAGTGCAAGCGGGAGCAGCTGGATAAAGACGGCATGCCGGTGGTTGATTTGGTCATTACCACGGTGGAGCTGATTCGCATGATTCAGGAATGCTTGATTGATTTCAAGAATCTGCCGGATTCCGAACCGGATAATCCTCTGGGCAGCTTTACCGGCGGCGGTGTGATTTTCGGTGTGACCGGCGGCGTGACCGAGGCTGTGATTCGCCGGGTGCTGGCAAATGATTCTGAGGAAACTTTGCAGGCGATCGCAAACTGTGGTGTCCGCGGTTTGGAAGGCACGAAGATTTTCGACGTTACGGCGGGAGATACCACTCTGCATATCGGCGTGGTCAGCGGTCTGAAAAACGCGGACAATCTGATTGCGAAAATCAAGAGCGGCGCGGTAAAACTGGACTTTGTGGAAGTTATGGCCTGCCCCAACGGCTGCATCGGCGGCGGCGGACAGCCCACAGCCAATCTGCGGAAGAAAGAATCCCGGTACCGCGGTCTGTTTGAGGCAGACGCAGCCTGCACGCTGAAGCTGTCCCAGCAGAACCCGGCATTGGATTACGTATACAATGAATTGCTGGAGGGCCGCGCCCACGAACTGCTCCACGTCCATTACACGGAGGAGTAAACCCGGCCGAATCGGCAGAACGGAGGAACGATATGGCATTTTTCGATAAGCTGAATCAGGTTGCGAAAACGGCAACGGATAAGGCAAACGAGGCAATCGGCACCGGAAAAATCACGGTGAAGATTAAAAAAGAAGAGTACGGCATTGAGGAGCAGTACCGGAAAATCGGCGAGTACTACTATCAGCAGAGATGCGCCGGTGTGGCTTTGGACCCGGAAGTGGACTCCTACTGCGTGGCCATTGATTTGGCGAAAGCCACCATTGCGGAGCTGCAGGAAGAACTGCAGGATTTGAAAACGGCAGCACCGGAGGAGGCATCGGCAGAGTTCTTTGATTTGCCGTTTGAGCCGGTTGCACAGGAAGAAGAACCGGCTGCGCCTGTTCGGACCTGCAAGCATTGCGGGGCAGAAGTTGCTGCGGACGCGATGTTCTGCGGCAAGTGCGGCGAAAAGCTGGACGAGGAATAAAAATATTTTTTTGCAAGTCCCCGGATAAACCTATCCGGGGACTTGTTTTTTACTGCAAATGGGCCTATAATCAAAAAACAATAATAAGAAAACGGAGGCAGCAGCGATGTCCTATATTCCCACACCGGAGCAAGCGCTGGAACTGGTTCAGCGGTATAATCAAGATGAATTTCATATTACCCATGCCAAAACGGTGGGCCATGTTCTGGGAGAACTGGCAAAGGAATACGACCCGGAACGGGTGGAATTCTGGAAAACCGTGGGTACGCTCCATGATATTGACTTTGAGCAGTGGCCGGAGCAGCATTGCGTGAAAGCCCGGGAGCTGCTGCAGGAACTGGAGATCGACGAGGAAGTGATTCACGGCGTGATTTCCCACGGCTACGGCATTTGCATTGATGTGGCGCCGGAATCCTATATGGAAAAGCTGCTGTTTGCCACCGATGAGCTGACCGGTCTGATTGGCGCCGTTGCATTGATGCGGCCCAACGGCATCAGCGACATGGAAGTGAAGTCGGTGAAAAAGAAATTTAAGGACAAAAAGTTTGCTGCCGGCTGCTCCCGTGATGTAATCAATCAAGGAGCGGAGATGTTGGGAATGGATTTGGATACCCTCATCGAGAAGACCCTTACGGCAATGAAAACAATGGAACTTTGATGATAATCGGAAACCGTGGGCGGCTGCCCACGGTTTTTTACCGGAAATTTCCGCTGTACAGGGAACAAAATGTCTGTTAAACTGTCTGAAACAATAGAACAAGGGGGGATTTCCGATTTTCAGAAAAGTAATTCAACGGATTCTGTCAGGCGCAATGGCATTGACCATGCTGCTGACAATGGCGCTGCCGGCTGCGGCGGCCAATCGATTTGAAGATGTAGAACGGGCCGATTGGTACTACGCGGCGGTGACAACAATGGCTAATGAGGGTGTTGTGTCCGGGGATCCGGACGGAACCTTTCGCCCGAATGATACACTGACCCAGGGAGAATGTCTGACATTGGTGCTGCAGGCTGCCGGCAGCGGCAAGCAGACCTCTGCCGGGGCGCACTGGGCCGAGGGATATTTGACCTATGGAAAACAGCGGGGAGTCATTGCTGCCGGGGAAACGGTTGCGTTGGACGAACCGGTGACCCGGGGCACGGCCGCCCGGTGGCTGGTGAAGGCGCTGGGATTGGAGCTGAAAACCGAGGACAATCCCTTTACGGATACAGCGGATATCTATGCTGTTTCTCTGTATCATGCCGGTCTGGCAGCGGGCTATGAAACGGAAAACGGACTGCAATTTCAGCCGGAGGGCACGTTGACCCGGGCAGAAATGTGTTCGCTGCTGTTTCAGAAATTCACGCAGGGAAAATTTCAGTACGGCTCCCATTGGATTCCCATTGCGGAAAATCTGAATCGAAATCCCTATGTGGCAAGGAATTTCCGCAATCACAATAATTTTCTGTCCTACCAGGGCATGGATACGGAAGTGGGCATTGACGTTTCCTATTATCAAGGCGACGTGGATTGGCAGCAGGTCAAGGATTCCGGCGTTTCGTTTGTGATTATCCGTCTGGGATACCGGGGGTATGGCAGCGGCAAGCTGGTGATTGACCCGAAATTCAAGGAATACATAGACGGCGCCTCGGCGGTAGGATTGAAAATCGGCATTTACTTCTTCTCCCAGGCGATTTCCACGGAAGAGGCGGAGGAAGAGGCACAACTGGTGCTGAAAAATATCCGGGGCTATCAAATTGATTACC
Source organism: uncultured Oscillospiraceae bacterium (assembly GCA_934527315.1). Classification (GTDB taxonomy): domain Bacteria; phylum Bacillota; class Clostridia; order Oscillospirales; family Oscillospiraceae; genus HGM13010. The sequence goes on along the minus strand of CAKTAK010000032.1, from coordinate 13,614 downwards.
CGGTGGTGTTCGATTGGGAAATCATCGGCGTGAGCACCGCCCGCACCGACGGTATGACCGCAGACGAAGTGACCGCCTGCGCCACGCAATTCTGCGATACCGTTGCAGCGGCGGGATATACTCCGGCGGTGTATTTTACCAAATATCTGGGCTATCGGCGGTATCATCTGGGGGCACTGGCAGACTATGACTTCTGGTTTGCGGAGTACAGCAGTCAGCCGTCTTGCTATTATGAATTCCAAATCTGGCAATATTCCGACAGCGCCAACATTCCGGGAATTTCCGGCCGGGTGGACCTGAACATTTCCTTTAAGAAATACGGCGAAACAGCCTGAAATCACAATTGAACAGCGCAAAAGCAATACCGATGAGCGGCAGGTCTGCTCATCGGTATTTTTTGATTCACTGCGGCACGGACTCTGATTTTTTGACGGGTTCGTGCTTTTTCGCCCTTTTTCGCAGCGGACGGCACGTACAATGAATGCGGCTGCAGGAACGTCTGCGGGCCGAATCCTTCGCCAGACAGACCCGGCGGAGAAAAGGGGGTGAGAAGATGCAGGAAACGTTTCGGGAATATTGTCTGCGGACGGGCAATGAGCAGCTGCTGGCGCAGTGGATACCGGAGAAAAACCTTCCGGTGCAGCCGGACGATGTTTCCGGCGGGAGCAACCGCAAGGTCTGGTGGCGGTGTCCGAAAGGACATGAATGGCAGGCGCGGGTGAAATCCAGAACCATGGGATATGATTGCCCGGTTTGCAGCAACCGGCAGGCAGCGCCGGGGGTGAACACCTTGGGCACGTTGTATCCGCTGTTGGCGGAGGAATGGCACCCGGAGAAAAACGGAGCGCTGACGCCGGAAGATGTGATGGCGGGAACCCACCGCAAGGTTTGGTGGCTCTGCCCGGAGGGGCATGCGTGGCAGGCGCGGGTGTCGGCGCGGACCCAAGGGGGCGCGGGCTGCCCCTATTGCGCCGGCAAGCGGGTGATTCCCGGAAAAACGGATTTGCAAAGCCAATTTCCGTTGGTGGCGGCAGAATGGTCCGGGGAGCGAAACGGCGCGCTGACGCCGGAAACCGTTTCTGCGTACAGCAATCGGAAAGTCTGGTGGCAATGCAGCCGGGGGCATCACTGGCAGGCGATCATTGCCTCCCGGACCATTTCGGAAACCGGCTGCCCTTATTGCAGCGGGCGGAAGGTTCTGCCGGGATTCAATGATTTGGCAACCACAGAGCCGGAGGTCAGCGCACAATGGTATGCGCCGCTGAACGGTGCGGTCACGCCGGAGATGGTCACTGCAGGCAGTCATCGAAAAGTTTGGTGGATTTGTAAAGAGGGGCACGTTTGGAAAGCTGCAATCTATTCCCGCACCGGACAGCAAAAATGCGGGTGTCCGGTCTGCGCGGGAAGAACCCGAAAACAACGTCGGTCCGGCGGTTTCACGGAGGTGGGAAAGCTCAGCGCCTCAGCGGAACAGCGGCTGACGGATTGAATCACCAGATGATGGAGGCGATGAAATGAAGTGCAGAAAAATTTTGAGTATTCTGCTGTCATGTGTGATGCTCCTTTCCTTGCTGCCCACCGGAGCGTTTGCGGAGGAATCGTCGGCAGACCCGGCGGCTTGCCGCATCGGCACGGCAGAGTATGCAACCCTAATGGCGGCACTGTCTGCGGCGCAGCCGGGAGAAACGGTGGAGCTGCTGCGTGATGTGGAAGAAAGCATTACCATTGGCAAGCCGGTGACATTGAATCTGAACGGATTTACCCTGCGCGGCGCAGGAAAGTGGGCGCCGGTGGTGCAGATTTCCGTTCTGGCAGCGGACGCAGCGGCGGAAATTGCCGTTTGCAACGGCGCCATTACCGGGGGCACCAACGGCGGAATCAACATTAGCCGAGCAGTTTCCGGCACCTATCAGCCGTCGGAAAATCATGCCGACGATACCTTGCAGCAGGCGCTGCCGGTGAAACTGGATCGTTTGACCGTGACCGGAAATGCGGCGCAAAGCGGCGGTGGCTTGTCCATTCTATCGGGCAATGTTACCCTGACCGATTGCGAGATTTCCGGGAATACCGCCGATCACTCCGGCGGCGGAATTTATATGGCAACGTCCGGGTATCAGGAAAGCAGCGTGACCTGCCGTCTGACAAACAGCGTTGTGGCGCAGAATCGGTCGAAATCCAACGGCGGCGGTCTTGCTGCCGGGGCAGCCAACTATGTCTCCCGGGCAGACGGAATCCAGTTCACCAGCGGAATCACGGCAACATACATTCTGGAAAATTCCCGGGTAACGGGGAATTGCGCCGAAACGAGCCTTGCAATGTATGGCGGCGGTGGGGTGTATCTGGCAGGAAACGGCTCCCGGTTTGTGATGGAAAGCGGAGAGATTTCCGGAAACAGAGCACCAAACGGCTGCGGCGGCGGGATTTTCAGCACCAACTGGCGGGGCATTGAACTGCATGGAGGTACCGTTGCGGACAACGATGCGGGAGAAAACGGCGGCGGCATTTTTGCCCGGAATGTCAATCTGCGGGACAACCCCCGGGAGCAGGAAAACGTGATTCTCGGCACCGCCGTGTCCGTGACCGGCAATACGGCAGGGAAAAACGGTGGCGGAATCGCGGTAAAAGACGGCGTTACCCTTGCGGTTTCTCCGGGGAGCGGACTGTATAACAATGCAGCCGGCAGCTTGGGAGACGATGTGTATGCCGGTGGCAGCACAAACAATGCGGTGACGCTGCCTGCTGCGGAAACCATGTCCGGCAAGCGGATCTTGAGCAGCACCCAGCGGAAAATCACCGATTGGTATTATGACGGCTTTGAAACGGCGGAAATCCGTTACCGGTGGGGCGAACCCATCCCGGAAACAGAAAGCGGCTACTATGCGGTGTATCCACCGAAATCCGATGACGACAGCACGTTGGCGCTGAAAGCCGCCCACGGCGCGCCCTTTGTTCCCGTGGACCCGGACAGCCCCGGTCAGAATTGGACGGTTTCCAAGTCTAAAACAGCAACGAATCTGGACGGAGCGTATCGGTCTCAAATCACTTTGGCGTTGCCAGCAAAGGAAGAACCACTGACCACCGATGTGGTGTTGGTGCTGGATAAATCTACCAGCGCTGCCATGGAGCGGCAGGCAATGGAAATGCTGCGGCAGCTGAAAGAACGGTTGGAGAATACTGCCGGACGCATTCAGGTAGGCGTGGTGATTTTCAATCAGCAGGCCAATGTGGCCAATGAAGGCGCTTTTTTTGATTTGGCAACGGAGTATGGGTCCATTCAGGCGGCGGTGGAGCAGACAGCGGGCAGCGGAACCAATCTCCATGCCGGGTTGCTGGCAGGCAAGGCGCTGTTGGACGGTGATTTGGAAACCCCGGCCAATCGGAAGTATCTGATTGCCGTCAGCGACGGAATCACGTATCTCCACGGTGCGGAGCCTACGGCGGTGGCATGGTCCTTTATGGGTGATGGGGAAAAGCATTGGTGCGGTCCGGACAACTGGGCGTCGAAATACGGCACGTCCGCAGCACCGAAAAGCTGGAGCGCGTGGCTGACTACCGTAAAACAGCAGCTGGAGCGGCAGGGCACCGACTATGACTATCCTTACGGCACGGAGCCGGAGAACTGCACCCCGGCGGCGCAAGCCAGGGACTATGCAAACTCCGTAGATGCGGCGCTGTATGCGGCCTATGCGGTCTATCACGAGGCGCAAACGGCCGGGTATCACTGCTATGCGCTCCCGGCGGAAAGCGGCGGCAGCACGGAGTATCCGTGGGGCCCCGATTTTATGGAATTCCTCTCTGACGGCAAGCAGGTCAGCTTTGATGACATTCACGATGAGATTTACTATCTTATTGCCGGCGGCAGCTCGGTGCTGGACACCATGGGCTATGCAGACGGGGCATACAACTTCGATTTCATTCCGAAAATCGACGCCATGTCCATGAAAGTGGGAGAGACTATCTTGCAGGCGGAAGTGATTGGAGAGAATCGATTCGGCTTTGGAAAGCGGGAACGGGACGGCGAAACGGAATATGATTACACGCTGACCTATCTCCCCGGGAATTTGCAGGATACCGAGCAGATTTCCTGGGAAATTCATGTTCCGGTGAGCCAATTCTGCCCGGTGCAGCTGACCTATACCGTAGCGCTGACCGACCCAAAAACCGCGCCGGGAACCTACGGAGCTTATGATGCTGACGGCAGCAAAGGCTATGCCGGTTTGTACACCAATATCGCTGCAACCTTGTATCCCGTGGATTCCGACGGCGCAGCGGGTGTTCCGGAAAACTTCTATCGCCCAACGGTGTCCTATACCGTTTCCGGGGGAAGTGTGGGCACCTATGAGCCGCCCCGTCTGAATACCAAGGACCACACCATGTACATTGTAGGCTACCCGGAGGATTATCGAACCGGGGAATTTACCGCGGACAGCCGGTATTGGCCGGTGAAACCGGAGGCAGATATCAGCCGGGCAGAGGTGGCGGTGATTTTCTTCCGCTTGTTGGAGGAAAACACCCGGCAGGCAAATTTGACCAATGTCTGTGACTTTACCGATGTGGAGCCGGGGGCATGGTATGCCACGGCGGTGGCAACTATGGCAAAACTGGGCATTGTCAGCGGCTATCCCGATGGCAGCTTTGGCCCGAATCAGCGGATTACCCGGGGAGAACTGGCTACCATTGCGGCAAAATTTGACAGCTCCAACGCGTCCAAAACGATGTTCTCGGATTTGGCAGGGCATTGGTCTGCGCCCTTTGTGGAGCGGGCTGCCGGACTGGGCTGGGTCAGCGGCTACCCGGACGGCACATTCCGACCGGACCGGAACATCACCCGGGCAGAGGCGATTACGCTCATCAATCACGTGTTGGGCCGCCTACCGGAAAGCGCCGCAGATTTGGACGGGGATATGCATATCTGGCCGGACAATCAGAATCCGGAGGCATGGTATTATCTGGCGGTGCAGGAGGCAACCGTCAGCCATCGGTATACCGTAAAGTCTGACGGAAAAACGGAACGGTGGGCAGGTCTGCGCCCGGACCCGGATTGGCTGCAATACGCACAGTAATCTGATCAGCAACTGACATTCTCCATAATTTTTTGGGCATTGCCGTGTTACGCGGCAATGCCCTTTTCTGCGCAAAAAAGAAAACCACGCGTTCATCGCGTGGTTTTGAGTTCAGCCCATTTCCGGGCGATGAATCGCCCGGCGGTAGATGATGAGAGAGGCGGCCGCAGAAACGGCTTCGGTAATCCAGAATGCATGCCACACACCGGCAGCGCCCAGCAGGCGGCTGAGCAGGAATGCAGCGGGAATGATGATAACAATGTACCGGAGCAGGGAAATAATCAGAGAAGAGACGCCCATGCTCAATCCCTCCAATGCACCGGAGGCGGTTACGGAGACTGCCGAAAGCACAAAGCCGATGCTGATAATCCGCAGCGCTTGGGTTCCGGCGGAAATCGCCTCAGGGGTCTGCGTGAACAGCTCCATCAGCGGTTGGGGAACCAGCTGACAAATGGCAGTGCCAATCAGCATGATGATACCGGACATGACCAGCACAATGTTGAAGATGCTGCGCACCCGCTGATGCTCTCCGGCACCGTAGTTGTATCCAATCAACGGCCGCATACCCTGCACAATTCCGCCTGCGGGGAGGTACAGGAAAGATTGCAGCTTATAGTAAATGCCCAGCACCAATGTGTAAACCTGAGAATAGGCGGCCAGAATGGCATTCAATGCGGAAATCAGCAGAGAGGGCAGCGCCAGATTCAAGGCTGCGGGAATGCCGATGGCATAGAGCTTGCCGACCATGGTGCGCTCCGGCTTGATGTATTCTTTCCGAAACCGGACGGGAATGGTTTTGAATCGGTAGACCACCAGATAAATCGCCAGAGAAAGGGTCTGCCCCAAGCCGGTTGCCAATGCGGCACCCTCGATGCCCATTTCGGGGAACGGTCCGATGCCGAAAATCAGCAGAGGGTCCAGAATGATGTTTGCAATGCCGCCTGCGGTGAGGCTGAGCACGGAAATGTTCATGCTGCCCACGGCTTGATAAATCTTTTCAAAGGCAATGCCCAAAATCTGCATAATACCGAACAGAAATACGATGTTCGAGTACCGCAGCCCCAGCGCAATCACGGTTTCGGAATCGGTAAACAGCCGGAGAAATGTGGGCATGATGAGAATGCTGCACAGAGAGAACACAACGCTGTGTACCACGGTCAAGGTCATACCTTGGGTGGCGGCTTTGTCGGCGGTATCCTTGTCTCCGGCACCCAGATAAAAGTCAATCACTGCGTTGATGCCCACACCGAATCCCACGGCTACCGCCAGAATCAGATTCTGAATGGGGTAAACCAGAGAAAGGGCGGTCATTGCGTCTTCGCTGATTTTGGACACAAAATAACTGTCTACAATATTATATAGGGAGTTGACCAGCATGGAGAGCACCATGGGCAGCGCCATGGAAAGCAGCAGCGGCAGCACCGGTTTGTCTTTCATAAAAGTATCGCTCATGTTTCCTCCTTGTTGTAAAAATGTTCTTCTTGCGCGCAAAAAAGCCACACAGCCGGAAAGGCTGTGTGGCGAAAAGGTGACGTTAATCATCAGGAAAAATCCACGCAAAGGTTTTACAAACGGCATTATAAAGAACAGGGTACCGTTTGTCAAGGGGCGGAAAGAGAAAAACAGCGGTTCTTAAAATGTCAGAATCCCCAGATGCTCCAGCAAAATCTTCAGACCGATGAGAATCAGAATTCCGCCGCCCACCAGTTCGGCTTTTTTCTCGTATCTGGTGCCGAAGTAATGCCCGATATACACACCGGCAAGGCTGATGACAAAGGTGGTCACACCGATGATGGTCACGGCTTCCACCAGAGGATAGCTGAGAAATGCAAAGGTAATGCCCACAGCCAGTGCGTCTATACTGGTAGCCACGGCAAGAATCAGCAGTTCTTTGAAATCCAGAACGAATTCGGCGCAGGAATCTGCCGCGGCATCTTCCGGTTTCATAGCCTCCAGAATCATTTTGCTGCCGATAAAGCCCAGAAGAATGAATGCAATCCAGTGGTCAATGCTGGTGATATACTGCTCAAACTGTTTGCCCAATAGCCAGCCCACAGCGGGCATCAGCGCCTGAAATCCGCCGAAGAACAGCGCGATGACCGCAGCCTGCCCAACGGATACCTTGTTTCGCATCGCCAGACCCTTGCAGATGGAAACTGCGAATGCGTCCATGGAAAGCCCCACGCCGATGAGAAACAGCGTTACAAATTGTGCCATAATTTGTCTCCTCCATACTTCCAGAGTGTAGGCAAAAAAGAAAATCCCAAGCATCGCCGCGGCAATACTCAGGACAGAAATGGGCCCATGTACAGCCGAAAAGCGGTAATACATGAGTCTCGTGATTTAAGACAAGCCAGACGGAACGAACGTTCAGTCAGTATGTTGACTTGTCACGCAATGACTTGCGCCCCTACTCCCTCACAAATGTGAAATTGATTGTTTGATTTTAACCCCGGCTAAGGTTTTTGTCAAGGGGAACGGCGCGGTTCCGCCGTTGGAAAAATCCGAAAAATATTTGAAAAAGTGCTTGACAGGGCAATGGGAATCTGTTACTATGTTATGGCGCTCCGGAGACAGCAGGTGTTAAGCAATGGCTTACCGTAATTCCTGCCGAGGAAGCAAATTCATTTGCTGACTTATCTCCGTATGCTTGTGCATAGGGGGATTTTTTCTTATGGGCGCGAGAATCTTCACGGAGGTGAAAATCAAATGCCTAACGCAAAAGTTCTCAGCGAGAAGAAGGCTATCGTGGAGTCTCTGACCGAGCGTCTGCAGAACGCAACTGCAGGTCTGGTTATCGACTACAAGGGTATTACTGTTTCTCAGGATACCGAGCTGCGTTCCGCGCTGCGCACGAACGAAGTGGAGTACAGTGTTGTGAAAAACACTCTGCTGCGCTTTGCTTGCGACAACGCCGGTCTGAGTGAATTGGATTCCGTTCTGAACGGCACCACTTCTCTGGCTACCACCAATAGCGATCCCATCGCTCCGTTCCGTATTGTGAAAGACTTTACTGCAAAGCTGCCCAAGACGGAAGAACCCAAGTTCGTGATCAAAGCTGCTTTCATGGACGGCAAGATGCTGTCTGAGAGCGAGGTCACCGAAATCGCAGCACTGCCCTCTAAGGACGCTCTGTACGCAAAGGTCCTGGGCACCATGCTGGCACCCATTACCAGTCTGGCCGTTGTTCTGGGTCAGATCGTGGAACAGAAGGGCGGTTCTCTGGAATCCGCAGAGACCGAATCCGCTGCTGAATAAGCAGAAACGAATTTACTAAAATTGGAGGAAAACTAAAATGGCAAGCGAAAAAGTAACTGCTGTTATGGAAGAAATCAAAGTTCTGTCCGTTCTGGAACTGGCTGAACTGGTACATGCTCTGGAGGAAGAGTTCGGCGTTTCCGCCGCTGCTGTCGCTGCTCCCGCTGCTGGCGGCGCTGCTGCTCCTGCTGCTGAAGAGAAGACCGAGTTCGACGTTGTGCTGGCAGAAGTCGGCGCTGAGAAGATCAAGGTCATCAAGGAAGTCCGCGGCATCACCGGCCTGGGCCTGGCAGAGGCTAAGGCAGTGGTCGAGGCTGCTCCCAAGGCTATCAAGGAAGGCGTCAGCAAGGAAGAGGCTGAGGCTATGAAGGCTCAGCTGGAAGCTGTCGGCGCTAAAGTCGAGATTAAGTAATCTCACTTTAACAAAGATTTTTCCGAAAGCCCGAAGTGCATTTTGCACTTCGGGCTTTTTTGTTTCCTTTTTCCGAGAAGTATAGTATAATATGTCGTTAGCAATGACAAGTACGACAGGACGGTGAACGGATTGAATATCAGTCAAGCAAAGGAACAGATTAAAAATGCCATGACGGCATATTTCACCAAAGATGAGTTTGGTTCTTATAAAATTCCCATTGAGAAACAGCGCCCGGTGTTTTTGATGGGCCCTCCGGGCATTGGCAAAACCGCCATTATGGAGCAGGTCGCATCGGAATTGGGCGTGGGTCTGGTGTCTTACTCCATGACGCACCATACCCGCCAGAGCGCCTTGGGATTGCCGCTGATTGTGCATAAAACCTACGGCGGTCAGGAATATGAGGTTTCCGAGTATACCATGAGCGAAATTATTGCCTCGGTGTACGATATGATGGAGGAAACCGGGGTCAAAGAGGGCATTCTCTTCTTGGACGAAATCAACTGCGTTTCCGAAACCCTTGCCCCGGCAATGCTGCAATTTTTGCAGTATAAAACCTTTGGCCGCCATCGGGTGCCCGACGGTTGGATTGTAGTCACTGCCGGCAACCCGCCGGAATACAACCGATCCGTCCGCCCATTTGATTTGGTCACTTGGGACCGTCTGAAACGCATCGACATCGAGCCGGATTTTGACAGCTGGAAAGCCTACGCATACAGCGAGAACATTCACCCGGCGATTTTGACCTATCTGGCCATCAAAAAGGACGATTTCTATCTGGTGGAGACCACTCCGGAGGGAAAACGATTTGTGACGGCCCGTGGTTGGGAAGACCTGTCCAAAATGATTCAGCTGTATGAGGAACACGGCATTGCCGTGGACGAGCTGTTGGTCGGACAGTATTTGCAGAGCCCCAAAATTGCAAAGGATTTTGCGATTTACTATGACTTGTATCAAAAGTACCAGAGCGATTATCAGGTTGATGAAATTCTGGAGGGTCGGGCAACGGCGGATATCAAGCACCGCGCGTTGGACGCAAGATTTGACGAGCGGCTGTCCCTGCTTGGTCTGCTGATGGACGCAATGAACTGGAAAACCGGGGAGAGCATGGAAACGGAATCGCAGCTTAAGCAGGTGCTGACCATTCTGAAAGAACTGAAATCTCAGCCGGCAGACCAATTGGATTCCCGGCTGCAAGCGCAGATGCAGACCCTGCGGGAAGAAATTCAGAACGGCAAGAAATCCGGTGCATTGTCTCATGGAGACCTGACAGCAAAGTTGCAGGTGATTCGGATTCTGGAGCAGTACCGGGGAATTTTGCAGACCAACCCGGAATTTGCCGCACTGAAAGCGGATTTTGACAGCCGGGTAGCGGCTATGAAGTCCGAGGCAAAGCATGTTTCCACGCAAATGAGCAATCTCTTCCGATTCTGCGAGGAGGTTTTCCCGGAGGGACAGGAAATTCTGATTTTGGTCACGGAGCTGACGGTCAGCGGAAATTGCGCGGCATTTATCGGCCGCTACGGCTGCAAGGAATACTTTGCCCACAACAAAGAACTGCTGTTTTACGAGCGTCAGCAGGAGATTCTCTCTCAGCTGGACCGGTTGGAGCTGTAAGCCATGGGCAGCAGTTTGTGGTTAGACGGCGGCGTTCTCCGGGGCTATTACGGCGAAGGTGGAGACGTGGTGCTGCCGGACTTTATCTATGACGTGGGCGGTTATGTGTTCCGCAACCAGACCCGGGTGCGGAGCGTGACCATTCCCGACGGCGCTATTGATGTGGGATACGGCGCGTTCAGCGGCTGCTCCGGCTTGACCCGGGTAGTGCTGCCGGACAGCATTCTCCGGATTGATATGTATGCCTTTTCCGGGTGCGAAAGTCTGCCGGAGGTGCGGCTGCCGGGGAAAATGAAAATTCTGCGGGACAGCACCTTTATCCATTGCAGCAGCCTGCGGAAGGTAGAAATTCCGGACCGGGTGGAAAAAATCGAATTCCACGCGTTTTACGGCTGCGACTCGCTGCGGGAAGTGCGGGCGATGGGCGTGCGGGAGGTAGAAGACCCGATTATCGACCGAACCGCTCGATGCATCTTGCCTTTGGTGCCTATGGAACAGCTGGAATCCAAACAGATGCAGATAAACGGTGCCTTGGGATATTGCTCCTTCCCGGAATTGTACGGGAAAACCGCCGGAGAATATGAGGCATACGCCGCGGAACACGTATCGGAATTGATGGAACAATCCATTCGCTGCCGGTTTTCGGAGCCGCTGCGCTATTTTGCACAGCGGGGTCTGTTGACCGAGGAAGGGCTGACGGATTATCTGGAACAGGCGCAGGCGGCAAAAAATACCGAGGCGGTGGCATTTCTGCTGGAGTATAAATTTGCCCGACCCCATGCAGAAGACGATGCTTGGAACGACATTGACAAGGAATTTGAATTGTAATGATAGATGAATCAACGTATCAAAAACAACAAGCGGAACAGCTGGCAAAGGACATTCTGAACCTTTCTCGGAATGTGCTGCTGGTGAATCTTCGTTTTTTGGACGCGGCGCTGTGTAAATTTGTGCAGACGCCGGTGAAAATTACGGATACCATTGCCACCGATGGGCAGAATCTGTATTACAATACCCGCCATGTGCTGACCTTGTATCGTCAAGGGCGAGAGGTGCCGGTGCGGGATTATCTTCATACCACGCTGCACTGCATTTTTCACCACCCGTTTATCCATACCTTGGTGGATATGGATTTGTGGGATTTGTCCTGCGACATCGCGGTGGAAAATGTAATCAACGAGTTAGCCTTACCGGACACACAGACTACCCGGGCGGCGGCGCAGACGGCGCTGATTGGACAGCTGAAAGAGGAACTGACCGTTCTGAATGCGGAAAAAATTTACCGCTATTTTCTGGACCGAAATCTCTCCAAAGCCGAAATTCACGCTCTGCGGGAATCCTTTCTGGCAGATGACCATGACATCTGGTATATCCGGGGAAAAAGCGCTCCGGAGGGCGAGGGAGAAGAAAGCGGCAGCGATACCCGCCGAGCACCGGACCAGACCGGCAGCGGCAGCCCCAATTCCGACGATACCAGCCGTTTGGCCGGGCGGCAGGGAGACCGGGAGGAAACCGAGCAGGATTGGAATGAAATCAGCCGCCGGACGCAGGTGGATTTGGAAACCGCCAACCGCCAATGGGGCGAACGGGCGGGAAGTCTGGTGCAGAATCTTGGCGCGGTGAATCGGGAAAAATACGATTACCGGACGTTTCTGCGGCAGTTTTCTGCGCTGAATGAGTGTCTGAAACTGAATGACCAGGAGTTTGATTATATTTACTACACCTATGGTCTGGAGCTGTATGACAATCTTCCGCTGATTGAACCCTTGGAGTATCAGGATATTTATCAGGTGCGGGAGTTTGTGATTGCCATTGATACGTCCGGCTCGGTATCCGGAAAAACGGTGCAGCAGTTTATGACGAAAACCTACAACCTGCTGAAAAGTGCGGAGAGCTTTGCCTCCCGGGTGAATATCCATATCATTCAGTGCGACGCGGAGATTCAGGAAGATGAAAAAATCACCGATACGGAAGAATTTGACCGCTATCTGGAAACCATGCAGTTGCACGGTTTCGGCGGTACGGACTTTCGACCGGTGTTCCGATATGTGGACGAGCTGATTGCACAGAAAGAGCTGACCAATCTGGGCGGACTGATTTACTTCACCGACGGCAAGGGCGCGTTTCCTGCGCAGCCGCCGCAGTATCCCACAGCATTTGTCTTTTTGGATGACGGTGTGTCGGACCCGAAGGTTCCGGTTTGGGCCAGCAAGCTGATTCTGTCGCCGGAGGATTTAGAGGAAGAATAAAAAAGGATTGCCGGTACGCCATTGTACCGGCAATCCTTTTTCAGTAAAATTACGGAGCCCTCAGTGCTCGTGTACACCTTGATAGAACATCACAGAAATGACGCCCAGATATACCATGGTTCCCAACACGAAAAATGCCATAACGATTCCCCCTTTGAAATATCACGGCAATGGTCCTTTGTGATAAACAGTCCGCCTTTGAACCCTTTATCCGCTTTCAATATATGCCAATAAGGCGAAAAAGTCAAGGGTTGTGAAAGAAAAAACTATGCAATACGTACAAAAACCGACAGAATCGTCATTCTGTCGGTTTTTCCCTTGCGGATTTGTACTTTATGCGGCGGAATAGGCCCAAATCTGGCTGATTTGCGGCAGCAAAGTGTCCATTTCCCAGTGCTTTGCACTGTGCAGCGGGCTGTTGGGATCGTTGAGCAGGACCCGGCCCTCGTTGTCCAATCCGGTGAGCACGATGAAATGCCCCACGTATGTGAAATCACCGGGAACCACGGAGCAAATCAGCGGCTGACCGTTGGTCAGAGCCTGCCGGATTGCGTCGGTGCTGATGGGCAGATAGCTGATATTCAATCCCAATGTTTGCGCGCCGCTGGACATCAGCGCCCATGAGGTGCCGTGACCGGGCAGATAATATCCCTGCGTTTCGGAGAATTGCGCCATCGCCAGAGGATTCCATTCCGTGCTGCCGGTCAGACCGCAGACCACCATGGAAAGGCAGGTAGGACCACAGCCGTTGATGGCCAAAAAGTTATTGCCGTAGGTTTCATATCCCCAACGCTCGTCCCATTGCAGGAACAAGGGAATGGTGCCGTTCTCAACGTCATCGGTGATGTCAATGGTATCGTAATGTTTCCGATTGGGATAGTTGTTCACAAACTCCGAGGTTTCCGGGTAGGTTTTCTTGAAATCCAGCAGCGCCTGAGGAATTTCTTCCGGGGCGGCGGTATCCGGGGTAGGCTCGGGCGTCGGCTCCGGGGTAGGTGTGGGGGCGGCTGTGGGC
>CAKTAK010000031.1:0-20027 GCA_934527315.1 uncultured Oscillospiraceae bacterium | reverse complement strand
AATCATACCCGCCAGCTGAATTACCCAGCCGTATTTCCAGTCCCGGGTCCAGTAGAACAGCAGCACCGTCAGCAGACCGAACTGGAAGTAGTCCGCCATCACAATACTACCCAATACGATGCTCAATGCAGCGCAGGCTGCGGACACCAACAGATATTTCCAGAGTGTTCCGCGCACCCGCTCCATCCAGCTCAGCATGAGCAGACCAATCAGAAACGTCATCATTACGTTCTGGTGGAAGGGATAGAACCAGACGCCGCTGGTCATCAGGTCAAAGGGAATTTCCGAAATCAGTGCAAACACCAGCATGCGCCGGATATACTTTTTCCGGTCATGGGTCTGATAAAAGCCCTCTACAATCTGGAACGCAAAAATGGGGAACGCCAGACGGCCCAGATTGGAAATCCAACCGATATCCGGCAGCACGGTGGCCCACATGTGGTCGCACAGCATCAGTGCCATTGCCAGCACTTTCAGTTCCAGGGCATTGATACATTTTAATTTTTTCAGCATAGTTCTGTCTCCTATCTCTTAAGGGGAAAATTTACCGTCCCGGAAAATTCCTGCAACAATGGATTCGTACTCCCCTGCCCGATTGCATTTCTTGATGCGTTTGAACGCGTCTTCCATGCCCGGGAAAGAAGTAATGAGAAAGGCCCACAGCTCCTTCATTTTGGCAAGCAGCTGCTTGTCTCCGTAGGCCAACTCTCCCCAATCGGTGTAATACCGATCATGGAATTCCCGAATCTGTTCCTTGGTCACAGGCTCTCCGGTTTTACAGGTGTGAATCAGTCCGGGGTTGCGCAATAGTCCCCGTCCAATCATTAGACCATCCAGTTCCGGAAATTGTTCCCGGATTTCTGCACATTTTTCCGGAGTTTTCAGGTCGCCGTTGTATACCATGGGCCATTTTCGTTGGGCATAAGCCGCCGCGAAAGCCTCCGGGCGCACCGGCAGCCGATATTGGTCCTTCTGCACCCGGGGGTGGAGAATCAGCCGTTTCAGCGGATATTTCCGGTACACCTGCATAATGTTGTCAAATTCCTCAGGCTCGGCAATGCCCAACCGGGATTTCACGGACACGGGAATGGGGCTGCCAGAGAAAATCGTATCCAGAAATCGGTCCATTTCCGCCGGGTCTTTCAGAATCCCCGCGCCTTTTCCCTTGGTCACAACCGTTTGAGAGGGGCAGCCGAAATTCAGATTCACTTCTTTGTAGCCCATTTCCGCCAATTCCCGAATTGCCCGGAGAACCACCTCTCCGTTCTTTCCCATCAATTGCGGAATCACCTGCATCCCCGCGTTATGCTCCGGCGCCAGATCCCGCAGTTCTTTATCGGAAAAGCAGCGGTTTTCGTTGGGCATGGCAAAGGGTAAGTAGTAGGCGTCCGTGTCGGGAAACACCTGATGATGCGCCCGGCGGAACACGTAGCCGGTAATGCCTTCCATTGGGGCAAAGCTGTATTCCAAAACTCAGTTCCTCCAAAAAAGAAAGGCGCCCGCAGGCGCCCTTCGTTCGTGTTGTTCTGTTCTACGCAGCCAGATTACATCTGGAACGTACGGACATAGTTGTCCATGCAAGCCTGCACCACTTCTTCGGCGGCAGCGCGGTTCCGGACTTCGTCCACCACGGTCTCTTTGCCTTCCAGGTTCTTGTAAATCTGGAAGAAGTGCTTGATCTCCTCGAACATGTGAGCGGGCAGCTCAAAGATGTCCTTCACGATGTTGTAGTTGGGGTCGTTGAACGGCACAGCGATAATCTTCTCATCGTTCTTGCCGCCGTCCTTCATGGTGATTACACCGATGGGGTAGCAATGCACCAGAACCATGGGGTCAATATCCTCGGAGCAGATGACCAGAGCGTCCAGAGGGTCGCCGTCATCGCCGTAGGTACGGGGAATGAAACCGTAGTTAGCGGGATAGTGGGTGGAGGTGTACAGAATACGGTCCAGCTTAATCAGGCCGGTTTCCTTATCCATCTCATATTTTTTCTTGCTTCCCTTGGGAATCTCAATTACAACTTCGAAATCGTCCGGTTTGATTCTGGACGGCTTGATTTCATGCCAAATATTTCTCATACTCATGATACGATGCTCTCCTTAAGTTATATCGTTCATACATATTTTATAGGTCCTTGCATATTATCTTCATAATTGCCGGTTCTGTCAAGTCAAAAAGCATGATAATCCATACTTCCGCCGTAATTTTGGCGGTTTGCCGGACAAAACAGTTTATCCGTATGAGAAAAACAATCAAATCACAGAGATCAGCGGCCATTCGTCATTTTTTTTGCAGGAATGTCAGTTTTTTCGCAAGGTTTGCAGCCTACTGTATTTATTATAATGAATGACTATGATTATTTCTCCGGGGCGCAATGGAACGAATATGCCGCCTCGCCGTAATGCTCATTGCCCACCCAATAGCTGGTGCAGTCCGTCAGATTGTACACCACGCTATGAATGGTGGTTCCGTTGGAATCCGGGTGCGTCTCCTGCCAGTTTCTCCGACCCACACCTGCCAGCAGCTCCATCGCAGCCTCTTCGTCTGCCACGGTGCCGTTGCTTTCCGTCAGATGCTCCGTCAGATAGTCGTACCGGTCCAAACCGGGTTGGGAATCGCCCTCCCGATAATAGCCGTCAGCCAGAATGAAGTTGGTAATGCACTGGAAATTGTCCGTATTCCGAATGACATTCAGTGTCCGCCGGCTGCCGTCGGTATCAGTGCCTGCATCGGTGCCCACCCATTCCAGAATGGCGCTGTTGCCTTGGGCATCGGCAATCATGTAGTGGAAAGAGGAATTGGCCGAATCGTGGAGGTCATACTGCTCCACCAATGCCACTGCCTCGTCCACGGTAGCGGCATAGTCCAGAATCATACGCAGCATGGTGGTGGAGGTCAGGTCCGGTTTCTCCGTCTGCTGGTCCGTGCCGATGCCCTTTCCGCCGCCCTGATAGGACATGAAAATGCCGCAGCTCAAGCCCGCGTCATTCACACCGTCCAAAGGCACATAAGGCGCTGCCAGACAGAGGATTTTATCCACCATGCCGGTAATGCCCTGCTCCTTATCCACGCTGATGAAGGACAAATCCACCGTAGACACGGAGGCATGGCGCCCATGACCGGGATTGGTATACACAATGGCAGTATTGGTCTTGCTGAAATCATAGTTTCGGCCGAACACCCGGTCGCCCTCTTCGGTCGTTGCCGTAAAGGCGGAGCAGCTGATGTCCGTGGTTTTGATGTTCATGGGAATGATGCCTTTGGTGATTTTCCCGGTGATAAAGGAAATCAGCTGACTGTCGGTCGAGGCGCCGCCCTGCTCCAGAAAGTCGTCGAAGTAGTAATCTCCGGAAACGTACATTTCATAGGTTGCGCCGTCATTGTGCTCCGGGTTTGCCTCCGTGAGCTGCCGAATCGACGCCACGGAAATGATTTCGTGGCCCCACAATCCGGCCACCACCAACAGCAGAATCAGCAGCAGTCCCAGCAGTACCGCGCTGAATACTTTCAGTCCTTTGTGTGTTTGCTTTGTCATAGAATCTCCTTGCTATTTGCTTAATTTGCTTATTTTCCGGCTCAGTGCAAAAACAACTGAACCAGTTTTTCATAAAACGGCTTGTAGGGCGCATAGCGCATGGGCAGGTCCATCCATGTCTTTTTGTCCACCAAGCTGATTTCATGGGTAAAGGTATCAAAGCCCCGTTTTCCGTGATAGCTGCCCATACCGCTTTCTCCCATGCCGCCGAATCCCATTTCACTGGTGGCAAGGTGAATCAGCGTATCGTTTACGCAGCCGCCGCCAAAGGGAATCTGCTCCCGGAACCAGCGGACTTTTTCTTCATCGGAAGAGAAGTGGTACATGGCCAAGGGGGTGTCCTTTCCGCGAATCACGGGAACGATTTCCTCCAACGTCCGGAAGGACAGCACCGGGAAAATAGGTCCGAAAATTTCCTCCTGCATCACAGCGTCTTCCCAGGTCACATCACGCAGCACCGTAGGTGCAATTTGCAGGGTCTCCGGGCGGACTTCTCCCCCGATGACGGTTTTCTCCGGATTCAGCAGCCGGCATACCCGGTCAAAATGCTTTTGATTCACGATTTTTCCGTAATTGGGATTTTCCAAGGGCCGCTCTCCGTACTGCAAATGAATCTGCCGCACCAGTTCCCCAATCAGTTCCTCCCGCACGGACTCCGCGCAATAAATATAATCCGGCGCCACGCAGGTCTGACCGCAGTTGATGAGCTTGCCGAACACAATGCGTTTCGCCGCCAGCGGAATATTCGCCGTTTCGTCCACAATGCAGGGGCTTTTGCCGCCCAATTCCAAGGTCACGGGAATCAGCCGCTCCGCCGCCCGGCGCATCACTTCCCGGCCCACATTTTTGCTGCCGGTGAAGAAGATATAGTCAAAATCCAAATCCAACAGGGCATTGTTTTCCTGCCGTCCGCCCTGCACCACGGCAACGTACTCCGGGGCAAAGGTTTCCCCAATCACCTGCTCCAACACCGCGGCAGACCGGGGGGCATAGGCGCTGGGCTTGACAATGGCCGTATTGCCCGCAGCAATGGCATCTACCAACGGTTCCAGCGCCAGCAGAATGGGATAGTTCCAAGGGCTTAAAATCAGCACCGAGCCATAGGGCACCGGCTGCACAAAGCTTTTCGCCGCAAACTGGCTCAGCGGTGTCCGTACCCGCTTGGGTTTTGCATAACCGTTCAGGTGTTTCAGCAGATACCGAATCTCACTCTTCACCAACCCCACTTCGCACATATAACTTTCCGGAACGCTTTTTCCCAAATCCGTATGCAGCGCGTCCAGCAATTCCGTTTCCCGCCGTTCCAGAGTATCCAACAGCTTGTTCAGCGCCTGCTTTCGCGCCGCCACCGGGCGGGTGGCTCCGGTCCAGAAAAATGCTTTCTGCCGTTTCAGCAGTTCTTCCATCTCATTGCGTTCCATCTGATTCTCCCCCGGCTTTCTCATTCTCTTCCAGATACTGGGTGAGATTCCTCAAAATTCGCTCCAAGGATTCATAAAAATTCTCCCGTTCCCCATCGCTCAAGCCGTTGCCACCGTGAAACACCGCGTATTCAATACGGTCGTTCATCTTCCGGACAATGTCCTGCCCCTGCTCGGTCAGAAAATGGAGAGTGCGGTAAGACCGCTTGTTTTCCGGCAGACGGCAGGATACCAGCTCCCGCTCCATCAGCTGACCAAGGCAGCGGGAAATGGCAGCCTTATCTTCCTTGCACAGCTCCGTCAGCTGACTGGCGGTCAATCCCTCCGGGTGCTTGCCCAGATAATACAGACACATGGTGTGTCCGGCTTTCAGACCAAACCGTTTCATTTCCTGCTCTTTGATTTTTTGCAGACACCGGTTCAGCTCAATAATATCCCCGGCGAAGGATTCAAATCGATTCCGCATAAGCCCCATTCCTTCCGTCAATGATCACATTGCTTTCAGCATACCCGATAGATGTTGTTTTGTCAACATCTATTCTGTTCCGCCGCGATTTTCTACGTCTTTCTTTGTGAAAATTCTATAATTCTGTATTGACTTTACATCGGATTGTTATATAATTTACTTAAGGAAAGGAATGAATTTCCCATAAAAATTGTATCAAATGCCCGAAGGAGGGGTTTTCATGCTCGTAAAAAATAGAATGACCCGGAATCCCATCACCGTAACCCCCGATGTCAGCATCTCGGAGGCGTTTTCCATCATGAAGGAGCATACGTTCCGCCGTCTGCCCGTGGTGCAGGGCGGCAAATTGGTGGGCATCGTCACAGAACGGGAGTTGGAGCAGGTTTCCCCCTCCAAAGCGACCACGCTGAGCGTGTTTGAGCTGAATTATCTGTTGGAAAAAACCACCATCAAAGAGGCCATGTCCCGGGAACCCATTACCGTGCAGGACGATGATTTGATTGAAAAAGCCGCTTTGCTGATGCGCGCTAATAAGGTGGGCGCTTTGCCGGTTATGCACGGCGACCGTCTGGTGGGCATCATTACCGAGTCGGATATTTTCGACGCATTCATTGATATTATGGGTCTGCGCGCCCCCGGCGTTCGTCTGGACCTGCAGTTGGAAGACCGCACCGGCAGCATTTCCGATGTGACCAAAATCATTCGGGATAACGGCGGAAATATCACCCACTTGGCGATGTATAATAATGGCGAGTTGGTTGTCCGCGTCAGCCCGGAGCATGCCGAAGAGGTTTCGGCCGCTTTGAAAGCCGCCGGTTATCCCATCGGCGAGTAACTTCTCTTGACAATCATCCGATTTCCTTCTTTCGCATATTTCCTATCTCACGCACCAAAGGCAGCCCGGTTTCCCCGGGCTGCCTTTGGCTTTTCCTTGGCATCAAAAAAGACCGCACTGCTGTACGGTCTTTTTTATATGAACTTACATTGCGCTGAGCAGCTGCAAGCCCATGACAATCACCCACATATACGCGCAGGTTTTCGGAATCATCAGCAGACCCACCTTCGGTTTTGTCTTGCTGAGTATGGTCACGGGCAGATAGCAGCCGAAAGAAATCAAGATTGCCGCCACCATTCTAGTCATGTGGTATCCGTTGGCATTGCCGGAAATGGCGTACAGAATGATCACGCCGATACCGGTTACTGCAAACACCGCATTTCTGAGAATGGACAGTTTCGGGTTGCCCTCATCGGAGCACCAGTTATTCTGAGGCAAAAAGCACACCACAATGCGAATCACAGCGGAAATCCAAATCATTGCCTCCACTGCAACAGGCGCGGTGAGCTCCGGGAAGGTAAACTTCCAGATAAACAGCAGAATGATGTAAAACACCGTCATGGTAATGGAAGAGACCTGCAAGCCAATGCCCAGCTGTCTCTTGATTTTATCGCTGCTGCCCCGGAATGCTCTGATCATTCTGGGCACCAAGTGGAATGCGTCACCGCCGCAAAGGGTCAGGGTCAAAATGCCGTACAGCACAAACAGGGTTCTGCCATGCGCCTGCGCCAGAAACACAAAGCCGGCAATCAGGTCAAACAACAAATATGCCGTGTCAAAGATCGCCTCCATCACATCCGGCATCTGGGGTTTATATGTTTCTTGATTCATCGTACAATCGTCCTTTCTCAGTCTTGCTTACGGAATCCAAGGGAAATTCTTTGCGAGTTCTTCCGTTTTCAAACCGTTCGAATTAGAACGTTCTTTTTAGAACGGTTTGAATTATACAGCGGTGCAATAGGTTTGTCAACAGGAAAATAGCAAAAGTTTTTCCGCACCTTTTTCTCCCATATAGAACAATCCCCCGGTGCATGACCGGGGGGATTGTTTCATCCTTCGTAATTCAGTTCCGAGCGAATACACAGGTCCATCACATACTGATGGAACGGCATCAAAAACCGGTATGCACGGTTCAGTTCGTCCACAATGGCGCGGCTGCCGATGATTTCATCCCAGCCCCGCTCACAGCTCAAGTTCAAGCCCTTTCGGTTGTACCACTTATCCAGCGGCGGCTCCGCGGTGCCTTTCGGCCGCTTATACTCCGGTGCGTCCAACACCAGCTCCGTCTGGGAATCCAACTGCTTCAGCAGCTTGAGCAGCTCCGGGGATTTGCAGTCCAGTTCTTTCCGAAACAGCGCCATGGTCACCGGCTTTGCCTCATAAATACCCATACCGTAGCCGTAGCCCTCCGGCCGCAGTTCAAACCAGAATACCGGCCGCCGGGTCCAATGGTCCGACCCCTCCGGGCGAATGGAAAACCACAAATGGTCCTTGTAAGGGCCTTTATCATGGAGCCGCCGGGCGTCCCGGTAAATCCGGGAAACGTGGAGTTCCAAGTCCGATTCGGGATAGCACTCCATCAGCGCATCGAACACTTCCATGCCCAGCTCTTTCAGCGGTGTCTGCACCTCTCGGAGATATTCCGCCTTGTGTTCCAGAAACCAATCCCGGTAATTATTGAATCGCACGCCCCAGAGAAAATCCGAGGCTTTTTCCGTAAATCCTTGAAACATATCGTTCCTTCTCTCTTAGGTCAGGTCAATGCCGAAAATCTTGCATTTCCGATGGCCCACAACCACCTTGTTGTCATACACCACCGGGGAAGCCTCGATGTTGCCTTCCAAATCCATGCTGTCCAGAATCTCGCCGGTTTCGCCGTCCAACAGATAGATATATCCGCCGGAAGTGGTGTAAATCAGATAGCCCTTTCCGGTTTCGGAATCGTAGAAATCCACGGGAGAGGACCAGCTGTATACTTTGGAATGAAACTGCCAGATGGTCTCGCCGGTGTTCTTATCCAGCGCCGCCAGAATTCCGGTGCCTGCATCCGGCGTACGGGAAACCGCCACGAAAATCCGGTCGGACAGACTGTTTTTGCCAAGAGCAATGGTGCCCTGCGTACCGCCGGAAACACCGCTGACAGAGTAGCAGGTATAGTCCGTGTGCCAAATCACTTCCCCGTTCACCGCATCGATTTTCCAAACGGGAATGGTTGCCGTGGTGCTGCTCCGCCAACCCAAATGGAAGGACGTGCTCACATATACATAGGGGTGACCGTCCTCCACCTCCAGCACCGGAGTGCAGTTGGTATCGTCCAAGGTATCCTGCACCCAAATGGTTTCCAAGGTGTTCAGATCCACGCACATCAGGTTGCCGCCGTTGTCCGCCAGAATGACATAACCGTTCCAGACCACCGGGCTGCTTTCCATACCCAACCAGTATCTGTCGTTGCGGTTGGTGGCATACCGCCATTTCACCACTTCGTCCGGGTCGATAGAAACTGTGCCGGCTTTGCTGTCGTATGTAGTATTCAGATGAATCAGATACAGAATTCCGTTTTCGCCGGGGTAAATCAGCGTATCCGTTTCCGCATCGACCAGTGCCGAGCCGTCAAACATCGGCCACTGCCGTTTGGCAAATTCATCGCCGTTGCCGAAGGTATACAGAATCTTTCCGTCAATCAGGCTGATGACGAATGCCCGGGAATTTCCCGCCATGCTGTGATAGCCCGCGCCCACATACAGCAGCGGATAGCCCCGGGGATCCAAAGACGCCGTTCCCTTGAACGTGTATCCCACATTCAGCGGGTCCCGGGTTTTCGCGCCGGTGTCCATGTCCAGGAAGTAAATGTATCCGTCCATGCAGGCGTAAATCACTTCCCGGAGATGTTCCTTATTCTTTGCAGATTCATACAGATTCATCTGCTGCCGCAGCTCCGGCTCCCACTCCACAATCAGCGGCTGACCGGTCCAACCGCTGCCGGTCCAGACGTTGCCGTCCGGTGCCTGCAAAGAGCCGGTATTCACCACCCACTTGCTGCCGAACTTTTCATTGGTCAGCGTGTGGGTGCCGTATTCCGCGCAATCCCGGTAGTTGTTGCCCCGGAAGGTAATAATGCCCTTCAAATCCGTATATTCACTACCCTTGCCGAAGGTAATTTCCCGGCTGGGGCTGTAGCTTTCCACCACCGTATCGTTTACCTGCACCGCCGTTTCGGTGAGGAAATTCTCCGGCTTGGAGGACTCCGCGGCATAAGCCGTCAAGTCCGGCTGAATCAGCTCCGGGTCTGCCGGGTCCTCTTTTTCGGTTTCTCCCCCGGGCAGAACCTCCGTCTGCGCGCCGTTTTCATCCGGCTGCGCCGGATTTTCCGCCTTGTCCGCCCAATGGAGCATGGCAGATTTGGTCACCAATCCCGCCAGAACGCCCACAAGGACAAGCATCAGCAGATACTGTCCCACAAATGCTGCAACACTCCCACTTTTGCCGTGGTTTTCTCGTCTCTTTCTCATCTTATCCTCCACAGAATTGGCAATTCCTGCCGATTTTGAGTTGGCTTGCTCCACCAATCAATCCGTGTGATGCACGTGATTGTTGATATGATCCTGACAGTAGCAATGATAGCCGCTGCACCGGGAACAATACCGGAATTCCAAATCCGGGTACTCCGCGTCCGTTCGTCCGCAGATTTCACACTTGTGGTTGTAAGGCTTATCCCGCATCTCCCGGTTGATGCGCCGGGATTCCCGCTGAAAATCAATGACGTTTTTCTGCCGCTGTACCTTGCTCCGTCCCAGCAAATCGCCAATCCACTGTCCGCAGAACAGGAAGTAGTTCAGCAGCGCCACCAGAGGCAGCAGGTTGGTGGGGAAGGTTCCGAACAGAACGCCCAAGCCGAACAGCACCGCGTCAATGATCGCAAGCCATTTGATTTTCACCGGAATCAAGAAGAACAGCAGCAAATACGTATCCGGATAGAGGGTGGCATAAGCGAAGAACATGGACAAATACACATAGTGCATGGAAACAACCGCGCTTTTGGACGTGATCAGCCACATCAGTGTGCTGTACACAATAGACAGCACCGCGCCGCTGAAGAAGTATATCGAGAACTTTCCGGCGCCCCATGTATCTTCCAGCGTATTGCCGATGAAGTAGTACATATACAGCCAGAACACGAAATTCCACCCAAAGGTTTCCGGCACAAACAGGAATGTAACCAACCGCCAAATCTGTCCGTGTCTAAACACCATTTCCGGGGAGAATGCCAGCATATAGGTCAGGCTGTTGGTGGTATCCATCATAGAAAACAGCCACACCGCCAGATTGCCGATGACAATCACCAGCATCAGCCGTGGAATCCCGAAATTCGGGTGGCTCCAGCAAAACCGATCAATTCGATCCATCAATTTTTTCAAGGCAAAACCTCCTGCATAGGTCATTTCCAAGTATTGTATCATAATTTCTTGAGAAATACACCATTTTATTCTTTTGTTTTTCCGCGAAATATGTTATATTGAATCTGTATCATTAGAAATTTTAAGAAACATGAGGAAATACCGTGAAAAACGAAGAAATAAAAGAAGAACGTCAGGATATTATTGAAGGCCGCAATGCCGTGATTGAGGCGCTGCGCGCCGGCCGCGCCATTGATAAGATTTATCTGGCCAAAGGCGAAACCGATAAAGCATTGGGTCATATTGCCTCCACCGCCCGGGCCGCTGGCACCGTTGTGGTGGAAACCGACCGCCACAAACTGGACGCCATGAGTTTCACCGGCGCACATCAGGGTGTGGTGGCTGTCTGCGCAGTTCGGGAATACGTCACCGTAGACGATATTCTGGAAATCGCAAAAGAGCGGAATGAGGCGCCGTTTGTGATTATCTGCGATGAAATCAGCGACCCCCACAATCTGGGTGCTATCATCCGTACCGCAGAGTGCGTGGGCGCACACGGCGTGATTATTCCCAAGCGCCGCAGCGCCGGTCTGACCGCCATTGTGGGCAAAGCCAGCGCCGGTGCCGCCGAACACATGGCTGTGGCTCGGGTGCCAAACATCACCGCCGCCATCAAGGAACTGAAAGAGGCCGGTCTGTGGATTTACGGCACCGCCGCCGAGGGCAGCTCTCAGCTGTGGAGCACCGATTTTTCCGGTCCCATCGGTCTGGTCATCGGTTCCGAGGGCGAAGGCATGAGCCGTCTGGTGGCAGAAAGCTGCGATTTCACCGTGAGCATTCCCCTGCGCGGCAAAGTCTCTTCTCTGAACGCATCTGCCGCAGCCGCCGTGCTGATGTACGAAGTGCTGCATCAAAGAATGAACGCTGAAGCTTGAAGATTTTTGAATATTAAGGATTGAGTAGTTATGGATATCATCGAAGGTCTGGACTTGACCGGTGATTTGCCGGAGGGCTTTGACTATTCTCTGGACGACATTCTGGAAGAATACAAAACCCCGTCGGTGAATTCCCGTCCTGCTCCCGAAACGCCGATTTTTCCTACGGAGCCGGTGCGAATGGAGACGGACAAACAGGATATTTCCGCCGCACAGGTCTCCGTCCCCTCGGAAACTGCAAAGGGCGACCCCTTTCAGTTGGGGGATATTCTGGAAGAATTTTCCAGTAAGCCCGAGCCCGCCGTGCGGCAGACAGAGCCGAAGGGCAGCGTCTATGAAGACGATGAGGGGGTCAAGGTCTATACCCCCGCTTTCGCGGGCCGTCAGCAAACGCCCCCGCCGGTTTCTCCTTTGAACGAGGGAGAAAGCGATGCCCCCACTGTCAGCTTTAAGGCCGTTGCCGGCTTGCTGAACAAAAAGAAAAAACATACGAAAAAGACCGGGCAGGCACAACCATCCGTCCGTTCCGCCCAGTCGGAGGAGACCAAGGCGGAATCCGATGCCGATGCCGTTTTCCGGACGGAATTTACCGACAGCGATGCCGGCGAGGCGCTGTATGCCGGGTTCGGCGAGAGCGCAGAAAAAGACACCGGCATGGAACCCGGCCATGATTTCATGGCGGACTTCGGATTGTCCGACAGCAGCGATGCCGACGCCCCCGCTGACGAAGACGATGCACAGGGCATGAAACGGCCCTCTTTCTCCAAGGCGGCTGCCCCCATTTTCTCCGCATTCCATGCAGCTAAGGAAAAATCCGGGAAAGCCAAGGTGGAGCAAGAAGAGGATTTGGGTCCGGAAGTGGACCCGAAAAGCGCTGCCCGCCATTACGGCAGCCGGGTGGAGCTGTACCGCTCCCGTCTGCGCATCGGCGCTGTGCTGAGCGTGATTCTGGCATGGCTGTCTTTCGGTTTTCCGGTGGCCGGTTCTCTGAAGAACCCTGCCGTGTGCGCCGCCATGTGCTTGATTCTGATGCTCACCGTTACCCTGCTGGGTGTGGATATTTTTACCGCCGGTTTTCTGGCCATGCTGCGGAAAAAGCCGGACGCGCAGAGTTTGCTTACGGTTTCCTGCATTGCAGCCGCCGTGGACGCATTGGTCATCATTCTGACCCACGGAAGTCAGGGCTACCTGCCTTTCTGCGCGGTACCCGCCGTGTCCATGTGCTTTGCCATTTACAGTTCCATGCTGTACTGCCGTGGTCAGCGGTTCAATCTCCGCGTATTGGACCAGATGCGGAATCCCACCAGTATCACCGTGCAGAAAAATCTGGTGAACGAGGGGATGTGCATCACCCGGACTCCCGGTTACCCCGACGAGTTCATTCATTCCAGTGAAGAAGAGGACGTCAGCGAGGCCGCTTACAGCGCCGCCGCGCCCTTCCTGCTGTTGGCCATTCCGGTGCTGTCTCTGCTGGCAGCCCTGCTGTCCAAGAACATTACATCTTTCTTCCACATTCTTTCCGCATTGTATGCCGCGGCGGCCTCGTTCTCCGCTTTGCTGTCCTTCCCCCTGCCCTACTTCCTGGTGTCTCAGGAGCTGAGCCGCAACGGCAGCGCCATTGCCGGTTGGACCGGTATCCGGGAGCTGGGCACCGCCAATTCCGTTCTGGTGACCGACCAGGACCTGTTCCCGGCAGAAACCGTCTCCATTGAGAGCGTTCGGATTCTGGAAGGTGTGGACCCGGAAACCGCCGTGTCCTATGTTGCCAGCGTGATTTCCGCCTCCGGCAGCTGCCTTGCCCCGGTGTTCACGGAGTTGGTGCGGAAAAACAACTGCATTCTCCGGAAAGTGGAGGAATTCAAATGCCACGAAGCCGGCGGTCTGACCGCCATGATTGACGGCTCCGAGGTCTTGGTGGGCAGTTCTTCCTTTATTAAATTGATGGGCATTCACCTGCCCCAGAAATTGTCCTCCAAAAATTCCGTGTTCTTGGCCATCAACAGCAAGCTGGTGGGCATCATCACCGTGACCTACAAGCCCATTGTTCCGGTGCAGAAAGGTCTGGCAGCCCTGCTGCAGAACAAGGCGGACGTGGTGTTCGCGGCCCGGGACTTCAACGTGACCCCCCTGCTGATTACCCAGAAATTCAAGCTGCCCTCCGACTCTTTGAATTTCCCCACCTTTGCTGAGCGGTTCCGTATCACCGATTCCCAGAATCTGGAAGAAAGTCTGCCGGTGGCTGTGGTCAAACGGAAATCTCTGTTCCCCTTCGCCAACGTTGTCACCAGAGCGCGGAAACTGTATTCCACTGTCTGCCTATCCACGGTCTTTTCCATGATTTCCACCTTAGCCGGTGTGATTCTCATGTTCTTCCTGTGCTGCACCGGCTCTTTCGCCTCTGCCTCCGCAGGAAACCTGCTGCTGTTCATGCTGCTGTGGCTGGTGCCCGTGGTCATCGTGTCCGTGTACATGACGAAATAACGCAAACCTTCAAGTGCTGTAAGCGCCCCGAAAGTCCATTGCTTTCGGGGTGCTTTTTTGGTTTGCTGGCAAGGAAAAACCATTTACATATAAAATATTCGGGAGATAGTTTGTGCAATTTTGCAGGACCATTCTGTGAAAGTTGCTATTGATAAGTTTTCATCAATCATGTATACTATACAAAGATAATTAATTTTTCCAGAATTAATTTAGTCTAGTTACACATCCATGAGAAAGGAAACAACCACTATGAGCTATGCAACCAACAGCATCCGCAACATCTGCCTGCTGGGTCACGCCGGCAGCGGCAAAACTGCGCTGACGGAGAGTCTGCTCTACATGACCGGCGCAATCGACCGTATCGGCAGACCTGCCGACGGCAACACTGTTTGTGACTACGATCCCGAAGAGATTCGCCGCCAGATTTCCATTTCCGCTTCGGTGGCGCCTCTGGAATATAAAGGCTGTAAAATTAATGTCCTGGATACCCCGGGCAGCGTGGACTTCTCCGGCGCTGTGATGGAGGCCCTGCGCGCCGCAGACGCAGCTGTCATTGTCTGCTCCGCAAAAGACGGCATTACCGCCGGTCTGGAACGGGCATGGAAGTACTGCGAAGAACGGGATATGCCCCGTTTCCTGTACATCTCCAAAATCGACGAAGACAACAGCGACTACAATGCAACCTTTGAGGCACTGCGCGAGAAATACGGCAACCGTATCGCTCCTCTGGTCGTTCCCATTTGGGACGAACAGAAAAAGGTCACCGGTCTGATTGACGTGCTGAACAAGCGCGCATACGAGATGCAGGACCTGAAACGGGTGGAAATCGAAGTTCCCGAAGGCAAGGACACCGTCATTACCGAATTTAACAATGCACTGAAAGAATCCGTGGCCGAAACCAGCGAAGAGTTTATGGATAAGTTCTTCTCCGGTGAGGACTTTACTTACGCGGAAATGATTAAGGGCCTGCGTCAGGGCGTTCGGGAGCTGAGTCTGTTCCCCGTGCTGTGCGGTTCCGGCATCAACTGCATGGGCTCTCTGATGCTCATGGACAACATCGTGGACCTGTTCCCCGATCCCACCGAGGGCAACTATCACAAGGCGACCAAGGCTGACGGCGAAACCGAAGAATTCGTGGTCTCCCCCGGCGGCGTTCCCTCTGCATACGTGTTCAAAACCGTTTCCGACCAGTACGGCAAGTATTCCTTCGTCAAGGTGCTGTCCGGCTCCATTACTCCGGATACCACACTGGTCAATGCCCGTACCGGCGAAACCGAAAAGCTGGGCCGTCTGTATACCATGTGCGGCAAAAAGGCTACGGAAGTGAAAGAGCTGACCTGCGGCGATATCGGCGCCATCGGCAAGATGGAAAAGGTCAAAACCGGCGATACCCTGTGCGATCCTCGTAAGGTCGTCTCTCTGAAGGGAATTCCCTATGCAGCTCCCAACTATTCCATGGCAATTTCTCCCAAGACCAAGGGTCAGGAAGATAAAGTTGCTGCCGGTCTGACCCGTCTGAACGAGGAAGATCCCTCCTTCACCGTGGTCAACAATGCAGAAACCAAGCAGATGGTTCTGTCCGGCGCCGGCGATATGCAGCTGGACGTTCTGTGCAGCAAACTGAAATCCCGTTTCGGCGTGGAGAGCGTGTTGAAACCCGCAAAGGTGGCATACCGCGAAACCATTAAGGCAAAGGTCGAGGCACATGGCCGTCATAAGAAACAGACCGGCGGTTCCGGTCAGTTCGGTGACGTGTGGATTCGTTTCGAGCCGCAGCATGAGCAGGACGATATGATTTTCGCAGACGAAGTGTTCGGCGGCTCCGTGCCGAAGAACTTCTTCCCCGCTGTGGAAAAGGGACTGCGTGAGGCTGTGAACAAGGGCGTTCTGGCCGGCTATCCTCTGGTTGGTCTGAAGGCTGTTCTGTACGATGGCAGCTACCACCCCGTGGACTCCAACGAAATGGCATTTAAGACCGCTGCACAGCTGGCTTATAAGGAAGGCATTCCCAATGCAAAGCCCACCATTCTGGAGCCCATCGGCCTGCTGAAGGTCACCATTCCCGACTCCAACCTGGGCGATATCATGTCCGATATTTCTTCCAAGCGCCGCGGCACCGTTCTGGGTATGAATGCAGAAGACGGCATGCAGACCGTTGAGGCTGAAGTTCCCATGGCTGAAATGACCACCTACACCATCGACCTGCGTTCCATGACGCAGGCACGCGGTTCCTTCACGCTGGAGTTCGTTCGTTATGAGGAGGCACCTCAGAACGTACAGCAGAAGGTCATCGCAGAGGCAAAGGAAAGCGAAGGCTAATCCGTTCCGTTAAACTGACTCAAAGGAGCTGTTGCATTTTTGTAACAGCTCCTTTTCTTTCCGTCATCGGCAATATTGCGCATTTTGTTAGATATGTTTCGATTGATATTTTGCCGATAAAATGCTATACTATTCTCATCTGAAAGTGAGGGAACGCTATGAACTATATCTCTGTTGCCGAGGCAGCAAAACAATGGGGATTGTCGGAGCGCAGTGTGCGGAATTATTGCGCAGCAGGGCGAATTCCGGAGGCTTTTCTCACGGGAAAAACCTGGAATATTCCGGAAACCGCCCAAAAACCTGCGCGAAAAAATCAACACCATGAAATGCCCAAAACGCTTTTGGCGCTTTTGAAAGCAGAGAAAGCGGCAAAAATCCACGGCGGTATTTATCACAAAATTCAAATTGATTTGACTTACAACTCCAATCACATGGAGGGCAGTCAATTAACCCACGACCAAACCCGCTACATTTTTGAAACAAACACCATCGGCGTCTCAAACACTTCCGTAAAAGTGGACGATGTTGTGGAAACCGCGAACCATTTTCAATGCGTTGATATGGTCATCGAAAATGCCGCTTACCCCATCAGCGAGTCATTCATCAAGCAGCTCCATGCCGTACTGAAAAACGGCACCACGGATTCTCGGTTGGATTGGTTCTCCGTGGGTGACTACAAAAAACTCCCCAATGAGGTCGGCGGAATGCCCACCGCCTTGCCGGAAAATGTAGGCAGCGAAATGAAATGTCTGATTGCCGATTACAATGCTACGAAGGAAAAAACATTGGACGATTTGTTGGAGTTTCACTACCGTTTTGAGCGCATACACCCCTTTCAAGACGGAAACGGCCGCGTCGGAAGATTGATTCTTTTCAAGGAATGTCTGCGAAATCAAATCGTTCCGTTCATCATTGAAGATGATTTAAAGATGTTTTATTACCGCGGTCTGGCGGAATGGGAGCGCGAGCAGGGATATCTGCGGGATACCTGTCTGACCGCGCAGGACCGATTCAAAACCTATCTCGACTACTTCCGGATTCCCTACCAAGATTAACAGAAAGGGCGGGTATTGTGCATACCATTCAAGTCAAATCCATTCTCTCTCCGCAAAACGGTATGAATCTCTACCGGGGCTGTCAGCACGGCTGCATTTACTGTGATTCCCGGAGCAAATGCTATCAAATGGACCACCCGTTTGAAGATGTGGCCGTGAAAGAAAATGCATTGGAGCTGTTGGAGCAAGCCCTGCGGCGGAAACGGCAAAAATGTATGATTGGTATGGGTGCCATGACAGACCCCTATATTCCCTTGGAGCTGGAATTGGGCCATACCCGGGGCGCGTTGGAGCTGATTGCAAAATACGGATTCGGCGCCACCCTCATCACAAAATCCAATCGGGTGCTCCGGGATCTGGACCTCTTCCAAACCATTCACCGCAACGCAAAATGCGTCATTCAAATGACCCTGACCACCTATGACGACAAACTCTGCCAACTGATTGAGCCCAACGTCTGCCCCACTTCCCAACGATTTCAGACTTTGGAAACTCTGCGAGACGCCGGAATTCCCACGGTGGTCTGGCTCACCCCCATTTTGCCCTTTCTCAATGATACGGAGACCAATCTCATGGGAATTCTGGAATACTGCCGCGCTGCCGGGGTGCAGGGCGTGATTTGCTTTGATATGGGTTTGACCCTGCGGGAGGGCAATCGGGAGTATTTTTACGCCCAACTGGACCGCAAATTCCCCGGCCTGAAGGCGCAATATCAGCGCCGCTACGGGAATCAATATCAAATTTCCAGTCCCCGGAGCAAGCAGCTGATGCAGCTTTTCCACAACACCTGCGAATCCTACGGAATCCTGCACCGGCCGGAAGAAATTTTCCACTATTTGCAAACATTTCCGGAAAAATCGACCCAAATGAGCCTGTTTGACCTGTGAAATCCCCGCCATTCGTTGACAGCTGTAGGATTTTGCTGTAAACTATGTTCACTGATGATGAAAATGAACAGGAGTCTTTTCTGATGGAGAAACCCACCAAACGTCAAAAAAATGCACCGTCCCAGAATGCCAATCGGCCCAAATCCGCCGGAAAACAGCGCCCGGAGAAGAAATCCGGAACCGCTGAAAAAAGCAGCGGCACGGTCTGGGGGTTGAGCATATACCTTTGTCTGGCTGTTGTCGTGCTGTGCCTGATTTTCGCCTCCTGCAACGGCGGCGCGGTCTATACCGGCGCGAAAGAAACTACAACGCCCACCCCGGCCATTACTTTGGCCCCTGTGGAAACCGCAGACCCGGACGCGGAAACCACCGCGGACCCCAACGCAGCTCCCACGGAGGGCGCTGACGCAACTCCCACCCCGGAGGTCAGCACCACCCCCGCAGCGCAGTAAGCTGCAGCCCATAAAACGATCCCTCGGCGCATAAAAATTGCCGGAACACGTACCTAAACCGATACGTGTTCCGGCTTTTTCATTGATACAGTTTAATGCAGCGCCTTGACGGGGCAGTTTTTCGTACATTCGTAGCAGAGAATGCACTCTGTTCCGTTTTTCCGTTTCCGGGATTCCTTGTTGACCTCCACGTTCATAGGACAAACCTGCAGGCACTTTCCGCAGTGAATACACTTGCTTTCATCGCAATGCACCCGCAACAAGGAGAAATAGCTCATGGGTTTCAGAAACGCCGTAACCGGGCAAAGATATTTGCAGAACGCGCGGTTGTCCTTGAATGCAAACGCCAAGGCAATTCCCGCGATGTAATAAAAGGCATTTCCGCCAAGAAACAACCAGAACATAACGGTTTCCAAATGGGCGACTTTCATGAGAAACAGCCCGGACACCAGCGCCAAAGACAAAGCAAACATAACATAGCGCAGCACCCCCAGCTTTTCTTTTCGAGGCTGCCGGGGCTGCTGATAGGGCAGGAAATCCAAAACCATCGCAGTCCAGCAAGCATAGCCGCACCAACCCCGACCAAACAGCAGCGGCCCGAAGATTTTTGCCACTGCGTAGTGAATGGTTGCCGCCTCAAAAACACCCAGAAACAGGTAGTACCAGAATCCCTCAATCTGCATATTTTCGCGGGAAATCACGCCCAGATAGAGCAGCATATAGCTGCCCACCGCAAGCTGCACAAAATGCCGGGCATACCGTTTCCCGGCCGTAAAAAGTGCAGTTCCCAAAGCCACGCAGCTCCCGATATAGCTGAAATTCAGCAGATAGAACAGATTATTCTTTGCAAGCCACAGCACAACCGCTACCGTTCCGAACAGCAGAAACAGCAGCAAAGACGGCACATATTTCCGAAATCCGTTATTGTTTTTCATCGTCCTTTTGCTCCCCCGATTTTTTGCCTTTTCTCAGCACACCCATTGCCGGACCGACGGAAATGCCCAGCATAACGCCCATCATCAATCCAAGACCGATATTGTCCATCAGAACGCCTGCCATGGTGCCGAGACTCAAGCCAATGGCAAGACCGTAAGACATTCCGTCATCCGTATTCTGATCGTTCTGATGTTTCATAAGCACATTCCTTCTTTTGTTCTGCGGTCATACCGTTGTATTTGATATTCTGTTTTAACGGATAAGCCAACTGTAATCTTTACGGCAGTCAAGGATATAATCCACATAAACCG
>CAKTAK010000030.1:0-22792 GCA_934527315.1 uncultured Oscillospiraceae bacterium | reverse complement strand
ATGACAAGCTGGACCCGATTTACGAAATGGTGCATTTGGGGCGGTATATCCGCTATGTAGCCAGCGACCATGTGGTGCGCAGCGGCATTTTGGGAAAGCTCATCAACTTTTTTGCAACCCCGATTGTGAAACACCGGGACTGCCCCTCTTCCGAATTGGTGCAGAACATTCAGGACACGCTGAAAAACGGAGTGTGCGTGGGCTTGCATGCGGAGGGGGGAATGTCCGTCAATGGGGAATCCCGATACATTTCACCCAACACCGGAAAACTCATCAAAGACGCGGACTGCGATGTGATTACCTACCGCATGGTGGGCGGGTATCTCCGCTCTCCCCGTTGGGCGGTGAAGAAACGGAAAGGACCGCTGCGGGGCGGCGTGGTCCATACCTACACCCGGGAAGAATTGCGGCAGATGACGGAAGAGGAAATTTATCAGGCGGTGTGCCGGGATTTGTACGTCAATGCCTATGAGGAGCAACGAAAAAATCCCCAACGTTATGTTGGGGAGAATTTGGCGGAAAACTGCGAAACGGTGCTGTATGAATGTCCGAAATGTCATGGCGTTGCCACCCTCCGCAGCATGGGAAATTTTCTGTTTTGCGATTGCGGCTACAAGGTGGAATTGCAGGAGGACGGATTCTTCCACGATTGCGGCGCGGGGCTGATTTATGACAATATCCGGGATTGGGACCATTGGCAGAAAACGGCAATCCGCAGCTATATTGACGGATTTTCCAGAAATTTCACGGACCCGATTTTCATAGACGACCGGCAAATTGTTCGGCGGGTAGAGGGCAATGAGAAAAAGCAGGTGAGCGAGACCGGCACGGTTGCATTGTATTATGACCGACTGGAAATTCATTGGCCGGGCACGGATTTGGTGTATGCCATAGGAGACGTGGAAAAGCTGGATTATGTTTCCCGGCAATCCTTGCTGATTGTAACCGGGGATTGCTATCTGGATTTGGAAAGCGCATATCCCCGGTCTCCGCAAAAATATATTGAGGCTTGGCGCTATCTGACCCATCGGCCCAGCTATTAAGGCGAAAACTCCCGTGGATTCAATCCGCGGGAGTTTCCTTTATGCAAATATGGTTTGCACCAATATCATATACAGCACGGTTCCGCCGGCAATGCTCAGCAGCGTGTTCTTTTTCCATTTGTGGAGCAGTACAATGGCTCCGATGGCGATTAGCTCCGGCAGACCCTTCCAATAGGAACCGGGAACGTCCTTCAGACAGTAAACGACTAATAGACCAATGACCGCATAGGGGAGAACAGCACCCAACCGCTGAATGAAAGCCGGGGGCGTTTTTCCCTCCGGGAAAATCAGAAAGGGAAGAAAACGGGTCAGCATGGTACCCAGTACCACAGCGCCAATGGTAATGGCTGCTTGGGCAGTTGTCATGGTCATCATGGCGTCACCTCCTGCCCACGTTTTTTCGGCATGGGAATGGCAAAGCAGAGAATAATCAGTGCCATCGCCGGAATGATAAAGCTCCCGCTGCCGAACAGCAGCAGGCAAATCACGGAGCACACGACACCCACCAGTGCGGGGCGATGGTCCTTACATTCCTCCCACTGATTTACGAACATGACTACGAACAATGCGGTCATGACGAACTCAATCCCGGTGGTATTGAAGTGAATCACGTATCCCAGAAGGGCGCCCAATGTGGCACCGGCAACCCAGTAAATCTGGTTCAGCAGGTTCACGAAAAACATGAACCAGCCCCGGTCCACGTCTTCCGGGGGCGTCACGGTGCAGTTGATGGAAAAGGATTCATCGCACATGCCGAAAATCAGATAGAATTTCTTCCAACCGGTATCCCGGTACTTGTCCAGCATGGAAATTCCGTAAAACAGATGCCGGGCATTGACCATCAATGTCAGCAGAAACGCATGAAAGGGTGCAAAGGCGGACAGCAACAGATTGGCTGTCACAAATTCCATGGAGCCTGCGAAAATGCACGTACTCATGACAATGGGATAAATTAGGGAAAAACCTTTGCTGCGCATCATAAATCCATAGGATATTCCCAAAAACAGAAACCCGACGCAAATCGGCAGGGTATAGGGAAAGGCGGCACGGAAGGCTTTTTGTTTCATAGCTGGGATTCACTCCTCTTTGGGGAAATTGTCAAATATGATAGACGGAATTTGGCAATTTGTCAAGAGAGAAAAACACCGCGGAAAAATCTTTCCGCGGTGTGCAGGTTTAGTGCTGATATTCGAATTCCAAATCGCCCAGACAGACGGTATCGCCGTCTTTGACGCCCATATCTTCCATGCGCTGGAAAATACCGGCCTCACGCATAACGCGGTCAAAGTAAATCCGGCTTTCGTAGTCGCTGAAGTTGATGCTGCTGACCAGACGGTCGATCCAGACACCGTCCACGGTCCACACATCGCCGTACTGATGAATGATCACATCGTCGGCAGTGATGGCATCGGCGGCGGGGGGGACGTAATCCGGCTCAAAGGTGATCACCGGGGGCAGCTTTGCCAGCTTGCCGGCGGTCATGCGCATCAGCTCGTCGGTGCCGCTGTGGGTGGCGGCGGACATTTCATAGAACTCATAGCCGGCAGCCTCTACATGGGCTCTCAGCCGTTCCAGATTGTCGTTTTCCTCGTCCAACAGGTCGCACTTGTTGGCAACAACGATTTGAGGAC
Source organism: uncultured Oscillospiraceae bacterium (assembly GCA_934527315.1). Classification (GTDB taxonomy): domain Bacteria; phylum Bacillota; class Clostridia; order Oscillospirales; family Oscillospiraceae; genus HGM13010. The sequence goes on along the minus strand of CAKTAK010000030.1, from coordinate 20,118 downwards.
GGTCTGCCAGAAAATCACTGTACTGGCGCAGCTCCGCATTGATTGCCTCGAAATCCTCCACGGGGTCTCTGCCTTCCTGACCGGACACATCAATGATGTGGAGCAGCAGGCGGCAGCGGTCGATATGCCGTAGGAAATCGTGTCCCAAACCGGCGCCGTCGCTGGCACCTTCAATGATACCGGGGATATCTGCCATGACAAAGGACACACCCTCGGTGACATACACTACGCCCAGATTGGGGTACAAGGTGGTGAAGTGGTAGTTTGCGATTTTCGGGTGCGCATTGGACACCACGCTCAGCAGGGTGGACTTGCCCACGTTGGGGAAACCAACCAGACCCACGTCTGCCAGCAATTTCAGCTCCAAAACCACGTCCCGACGCTCGCCGGGCAGACCCGGCTTTGCAAAACGAGGCACCTGACGGGTGGGGGTGGCAAAATGCTTATTGCCCCAGCCGCCGCGACCGCCTTTGACCACGGTCCAATCCTGACCGTCGGACATATCGTGCATCACGGCGCCGCTTTCTTTATCACGAATCACGGTGCCCCGGGGAACGCGGACAATCAAAGCCTCGCCGCCCTTGCCCGTGCAGCGTTTGCCCTGACCGTCAGCACCGTTGGGAGCCACATATTTCCGTTTATAACGGAAATCCATCAGGGTAGACATATTGTCGTCCACGCGGAAAACCACGTCGCCGCCCTTGCCGCCGTCACCACCGTCCGGTCCGCCGGCAGCAATATATTTTTCACGGTGGAATGCCACCGCTCCGTTGCCGCCCTTGCCGGCAGCCACGGTAATGGTTACTTTATCTACAAAAGATGAGGCCATGTTTCCTCCTGTGTTGTACCTGCCGAAAGGGCAGGGCGAATTCCGTTGCGTTTCCCCGAAATTCACCGAATTTTGGGGATAGAAAACGAGCAGGTACATAAGTACCTGCCCGCCGAAGACATTTACTGAGTGATCTCGTAAACGGAGACCTTCTTGCGATCCTTACCCATACGCTCGAACTTGACGACGCCGTCAACCTTTGCGAACAGGGTGTCATCGCTACCCTTACCGACGTTAGTGCCCGGATGGATTTTGGTTCCGCGCTGTCTGACAAGGATGTTGCCGGCCAGAACGTGCTGACCGTCGGCCTTTTTGGGTCCAAGACGTTTAGACTCGCTGTCGCGGCCGTTCTTGGTGGAACCCATACCTTTTTTATGAGCCATGCTTTACACCTCCATGTGTCTTGGTCATTGAAAACTAAACTTAAGCGTTGATGGTCTTGATTTCGACCTTCGTGTAGGGCTGTCTGTGACCCTGAGTACGACGATAGCCTTTTTTGGGCTTCATCTTGAACACGCGAACCTTCTTGCCGCGGCCGTTTTTCACGACGCTTGCGGAAACGGTTGCGCCTTCCAAAACCGGGGTGCCGAACTTTGCAGCGCCTTCGTCGATGACTGCCAGCACCTGGTCGAACTCCACGGTCTCGCCGGCTTCAGCATTCAGCTTTTCAATGAACAGAACGTCACCTTCTGCGACGCGGTACTGCTTGCCGCCGGTTACGATAATGGCATGTTTCACTATGATATCTTCCTTTCTGCAGGTCTCGCTCTCATGGGTGGGGAACCCCCTTGAAAACCCATTCAATGCGGCCTTAGTATGGTATCATATTTCCAAAGGCTTGTCAATCAGAATTCACAGAAAAAATCAAGAAATTTCGTCACTTTGTCTGAGTTTTCCGAACAGACACGTCGCCGGAACCGAGATGCTCCTGCCGACCGTCGGGATATTCCACAATCAGACCGAAATCATCGTCAATGCCCAGTGCTTTTGCGGGAACAACGGTGCCGCCGCGGAGAATTTCCACCTCTTGCCCGGTGAGCATAGAGCGCCGGCGATATTCCTCCAGAAACCGTTTTTCCGTCAGGTTCCGGTAATCTGCCATAAACCGATTCAGAATTTCCGCAACCAACCGGCAGCGGAAATCACCGTCGGCATCATCGGTAAACAGCGCCCCGGCGCGGTCCCGAATCTCTTCCGGGAAATCGTTTTCCGGTTTCAGCAGGTTGATGCCAATGCCCAGCACGGCATACTGCAAGCCGCCGCTTTCCATATCAATGGCAGCCTCGGTGAGAATTCCGCAGACCTTTCGTCCGGCGGTGTAAATGTCATTGACCCACTTAATCTGCGTGGGGTGTCCGGAGATTTCTTCCATGGCGCCGGCAGCTGCCACCGCAGCGCAGGTGGTAATCAGAGAACTTTCCGCGGCGGAGAAAGCGGGGCGGAGCACAAGACTGAAGTACACACCGGTACCGGCAGGGGAGTAAAAACTTCTGCCCAAACGCCCACGACCGGCGGTTTGCTCTTCTGCCACCAAAACAGTTCCTTCCGGCGCACCGTTTTCTGCGGCTTGTTTCAGCAGGGTATTCGTGGACGTTACGGAGGATTGCACCGTGATTTGCAGGGCGGGGTCTTTCAGATATTTCTGAATGCCCGGGGCGGAAAGCACATTGTTTCGGCTGTCCAAAGTATACCCAAGACGATTGACGCCGGTGATTTGATGGCCTTCCGTTTGCAGCTGCTTAATGGCTTTCCAGACGGAATTCCGGCTGACGCCCAGCTGCTCGGCCATTTCTTCTCCGGAGAGATAACTGCCTTTATGCTGTTCCAACAAGGTCAGAACTTGGTCTTTCAATGCCACGAAAGACACTCCTTTCCGTTAAGTATCCAGTTTCAGATGAGGAGCCAGACGCTTGGTGAGCAGAATGGCCAGTGCGATTTTCACGCAGTCGGGAATCAGATAGGGGAGTACACACATACCGAATGCGGCTGCAAAGCCCACGGGACCGGTGGGGCTGACGTATACTTTTACGAACCAAATGGTTCCGAACAGATAGCAAACGGCAAGACCGACAACCATGGCAATCGCCAGCATGGGAATGCTTTTTCCGAAACGGTCCAGCAGCAGACCGGTTATCTGACCCATGAACAGGAATCCGATGATGTATCCGCCGGTTGCACCGAACAATGCGCCCACGCCGGAGCGGAATCCGGAAAAGACCGGAAGGCCCACCAGACCCAGCAGAATGTAAATCAGCACGGTTAGAGTGCCCCGTTTGGTGCCCAGCAGAGCGATGGTCAAACAGACCGCAAAGGTTTGCAGGGTAAAAGAAATATCCCACGGGGTCGGAACGGAAATCCAGGAGCAAACGGCAATCAATGCCGCAAAAATACCCATATAGGCCAGCTCCCGGACGGAAAAAATCGATTTCTTCTCTGCGCTTGTTTCCATAAAAAGTGCCTCCTTGCACGTTGTGTTGGTCAGTATCATAGCACACTTTGCGGAAATGTCAACTACTTTTGAAATATAAGGTGACATTTAATAGAGGCGGGGGAGACAAATAAAACGGCGCCGGGAAAAGAAAGAGCATCTTCTCTCAGCGCCGTTTTATAAGTGATTTCGATGGAAATCAGATCAGGTTCAGAATCAGAGTCAGAATGACAAAAGCCAGAGCGAACCACTTGGTCAATCTTGCCAGAGTCGCGTCCAGAGTTTTTGCCTTACCGGTGGACAGGAACGTATCGGCACCGCCGGAGATAGCACCGGACAGACCTGCGGACTTACCGGACTGCATCAGCACGACAACAGTCACTGCGATACCGGACAGAACCTGAATGATGGTCAGAATCAACTGCAACATTTATATATTCATTCCCTTCGTTTGCAATTTAAGTGCATAGTATTCTATCATAGGTTTGAAGTTTCTTCAAGACCTTTTTTGATTTTTCTCGGACAATCTGCGGTTTAGTCCTGAGAACGGAAGACAATGGCGCCGGTAGCCGGGTCCATGCTCTCCACAATGGCCAGAGATTCCAGCTGGTAACCCAGATTGCGAATCACCTGTCCGCCGGTCTGGAAACCTTTTTCCACGGCAATACCGATGCCTTCAACCGTTGCGCCGGCCTGCTGCAGAATGGAAATCAGACCCTGCAGAGCGCAGCCGTTGGCCAGAAAATCATCGATAATCAGCACGTGGTCCTCGGGACCCAAAAACTTCTTGGAAACAATCACCTGATTTTTGCACTGGTGGGTAAAGGAAACCACTTCTGCCTGGTACACATCGCCGTCGATGTTGATGCTCTGGGTTTTCTTTGCAAACACCACGGGCACGTCAAAGCACTCGGCTACAATGCAGGCGATGCCGATACCGGAGGATTCAATGGTCAGAATCTTATTGATGTTCTTACCGGCAAAGCGGCGGCGGAACTCTTCACCCATCTGATGAAAGAGCTTGACGTCCATCTGATGGTTCAGAAAGCTGTCAACCTTCAGCACATTGCCTTCTTTTACTACGCCGTCTCGGGCGATGCGTTCTTCCAGAAAATTCATACTTTTATCCTCTTTCCTGCCATTTTTTCAGCAAGTTTATGACGTTTTCCAACAGTATACAAGACCTTTCCCGGAAATGCAAGTGATTCTGCACTTGTATCAACGATCACCCCGGGAAATGCAGCAAAAACGCGAAACGGAAACAGTCCCCCGCCGAGTGGGGCAGGGGACTGTGCATCATTGAACGATTGCAACGAGCTGTCAGGGAATCAGCAGGCACTTGCCGCATTTGCCCTGCTCCATCAGGTCGATGGCCTCGTTGAACTGCTCCAGCGGCAGCTCATGGGTGACGATGTTGTCCAGACGCAGACCTTGTTTCAGCAGACCGTCAATCTGCTCCCAGGTTTCAAACAGCAGACGGGCGGCTGCACCGTGGAGGGTACCGCCTTTATAAGCGAACTCGGACAAATCGAAGGTAAACGGCTGAGAGGGCAGACCGGCAACCACAAATTTGCCTTCGGACCGGATATACCGGGTGGCTTGCTCTTCTGCAATCACGCTGCCGGACATATCAATGGCAATATCCACGCCCACGCCGTCGGTCAAGCCCTTGATGGTTTCCACGGGGTCGCACTCCGTGGGATTCACCAGCACATCGGCACCGTTTTCCAGAGCCAGCTTGCCCCGCTCCGGATTCAGCTCCACGGCGATAATTTTTGCAGCGCCCATAAGCTTTGCCACCATGACGCACATAATGCCGATGGGACCGCAGCCCACAATGGCGATATTTTTGCCGCAGACGGGGAAGTCCATCACCGCATGAACTGCCTGACCAAAGGGCTCCAGAATGGCCAAGGTTTTATAGGAAACATCTTTCGGCGCCACGTAAATGATGTCCGCAGGCACGGTGACATATTCTGCAAATCCACCGTCCCGGGTGATGCCCATCAGACCGGTATGCTGACAGACGTGACGATTGCCCCGGCGGCAATCCGGGCAGACGTTGCAGGGAATATGGGATTCGGCGGAAACAATGTCGCCTACTTGAACACCCTTCACGTCTTTGCCGATTTCCACAACTTCTCCGGTGAACTCATGGCCGATGGTAACCGGCGGTTTCATACGTTTCTGGGTCCACTCGTTCCAAGCGCGAATGTGCACGTCCGTACCGCAGATGGCGGCGGCGCGTACCTTGACCAACACTTCATTGGCGGCGGGTTCCGGAATGGGCTTTTCCCACAGCTCCAGAGAGTTGGGCTCCGGCTTGGTCATGACAACGCATTTCATGGTACCTTTCATATTCATTGGTCCTTTCGTGATATTTTATTTTCCAACGCAAAAACGGGAGAAAATTCGATTGGTAACGTCCTCCCGAATGGTTTTACCGGTTAATTCGCCCAAGGCGGCCATGGCCTCTTCCGCCTCGGTCAGCACAGCGTCCGGGGTAATGCCCAGCAGCATGGCCTCTTTTGCAGCATACAGCGCGTCCAACGCACGGCCCACGGCGTCTGCCTGCCGGGCATTGGTCAAAATCTCGCCTACGGGTGCGTCCGGGTTGGGGAACAGTGCGGCTACGGTCTGCTCCAACTGCTCCAATCCGGTATTTTCTTTTGCGGAAATGACGCATACGGCCGAAAAATCAGCCTGTAAGCGCTCCGGGTCCAACACCTGCTCTTTATCGGATTTATTGATGACGGCAATCCGCTTTTCGCAGTGCTTAGCGGCGGCAATGGCGTCTTGATCCTCTTGCGTGAGAGGAGAGGAGCCGTCCAACACGGTCAGCACCAAATCTGCGCCTTGGGCGGCCTGCATAGCCCGGTCCACACCGATTTTTTCCACACTGTCGGCGGTTTCCCGAATACCGGCGGTATCCGTCAGACGGACGAGAACACCGCCCAGCTTGACCCGCTCTTCAATGGTATCCCGGGTGGTTCCGGCAATGTCCGTAACAATGGCGCGGTCATATCCAAGCAGCGCGTTGAGCAGAGAGGATTTTCCGGCATTGGGGCGGCCCACAATGGCAGCGCGGACGCCCTCCGTCATAATCCGCCCCCGGTCAAAGCTGCTGCGCAGACGCTGCAGCTCTGCAATGGCTTCGTCCAAGGTGGATTCGTAGTCCTGCAGCTGAAAATCCTCAATATCCTCATCTGGATAATCCAACACCGCGTGGTAATGGGAGCAAATATCCACAAGCCGGTCATAAATCCGGTCGGTTTTCCGAAGAATTGCGCCGGACAGCTGACCGACGGCATTTTTTGCCGCCTCAACGGTTTCGGAATGAATGATATCAATGACAGCCTCGGCTTGGGTCAAGTCCATACGGCCGTTCAAAAAAGCCCGTTTGGAAAATTCACCGGCCCGGGCTTGCCGAGCTCCGGCGGCAAACAGCGCCTCCAAGCCCTGCCGCAATACGGTGGGGGAGCCGTGGCACTGCAATTCTGCGGTGTCTTCCCCGGTGTAGCTGCCGGGACCCCGGCTGATGGTGCACAGGCACAAATCCAGTACGGCGCCGTCGGCGTCAATCATAGAACCGTAAACCAGCTGCCGGTTGGGATAAGAGGACATTTTCCGTCCGGAGGCGGGCTGAAACACCCGGTCGATGATTTCCAACGTATCGCTGCCGGAAACCCGGACGATGCCGATGGCTGCCACAACACCGCCGGTGGCAATGGCTGCAATGGTATCAGACATGAAAGAATCTCCTTTGTCCTTTTGAAATAAAAAACGGCTGAATCCCGGATTCAGCCGTTTTTGGAATCAAACAGTTATGTTAACGTGAAGCTGATTCGCGTATCCGCATCCATCATGTGTACCACAATGACGGCAACTTCACTGCGCCGAATGTCCGTAGAGAATCCGAAACTATGGTCGGCATAACCGGGCGTATTGGTAAAGCCGCCCAGAATACCGGCGCGATAGAAGGTGTAAATCTCGCTGGCATAGGTGCTGCCGGATTTCACATCCGGAATGGCATTGTCTGTAATCTGATTCTTAGCGGAATACTGTTCGGCGGGGAGCGCATGATAGAAGATATGCACGAATTCGCCGCGGCTGATGGGCGCCTGCATCTGGGCATCGGTATAGCTGCCGTATTTGGAGTCGATGATGCCGTTTGTGATGCAATAGGTGCGGAATTTATCATACCACATATTTCCGCTGCTTGCAATGTTGCTGTTTCCGTTTTTGTTCAGACAATGAATCTGCGCAGCCAGGGTAATCGCCTCTGCCACGGAGAGGTTGCTGTCCGGATTATAAACGGATTTGCCGGTTTTGCTGTCCACAGAGCCGTGAATCAGACCCAGCTCCACACCGCGATTGACATAGCTTTCATACCAGATGCCCGCAGCCACATCGGCAAACCCGGCGGAAACACCGCCGGTGGTTTTTACACTGCCGGTGACCAGAAAAGAGGAGGTTTCCCCGGCGGTAATGGTAACGGAGGAATTTTCACAGACAATATATTGATGATTTTTATTCAGCGCACCGTTGGAGGCGGCAGCGCCCACACTGGCATTGACCAGATTGCCTCTGGAAACGGAAACGCTTGCGGCACCGGAAGTCAGCACAACGCTGCTGCCGGTTTCCAAGGTCATGGTGCCGCCTTTGGTGAGGGTGTGCACAGCGGGGTAGACCACGGTTTGCTTTTTCGCGGCCTGCAAGACACCGGAGCCGAAACCGTTCAAATCGGTTTTGGCTTGGGTTTCCGCTTTGGACACCAGAGAAGATGCCCAGCTTTTTGCCTGACTCAAAGAAACCAACGGGTCATCGGAACCACCGGCACCGGCCAATGCTACCGTTGCGCCCGCCAACAGACTCAGAACCAAAAGCAGGGAAAGAAAGAGTTTTTTCATAAATGCTCCTGACCGAATGTTCCGGTTTTCCGGACTCAGAAACTGTGTCTTGCGGCTTTCGCCTCGATTTCGTCCTGATTTTCAGCCAGATAATATCCCAGAGCCAGCAGACTGTCGGAGAAGTAGATGTTTTCCACAACCACCTGGTCTTCCGGCACGTCCAGTTCCACATTGGTGAAGTTCCAGATGCCCTTAACACCGGCGTCAACCAGAGTATGCGCGGCATTGTCTGCAAAAGCCATGGGTACGCACAGCACGGCAACGTCGGGGTGCAAATCGGTGATTTTTTCCCGCAGCTGAGACATATCGTGAATTTCCACGCCGGCAATCTGAGTGCCGATGACTTCTTTCTTCACGTCGAATGCGGAAACCAACTCAAAGCCGTAATAGCTAAAGCTGAAGTGGTCAATCAGCGCGTGACCGATGTTGCCGACACCCACCAGAACGGCGGTAAACTTCCGGTCCATGCCCAAAATCTTTGCGATTTCCGCCCGGAGCGCAACTACATTGTAGCCGTAGCCCTGCTGACCGAACTCGCCGAAACAGCTGAAGTCCTGACGAATCTGAGAAGGGGTCAGACCCATCTGACGGCCCAATTCACCGGAGGAAATACGGTCCACACCGGCGCTGCTCAAATCGTCCAGCTTTCGCAGATAGCGAGGCAGACGACGAATCACGTTATTGGAAACCTTGATTTTTTTCATATTACTCAAAATATATCACTCCTGTATGTGCAAATAGCACGAAGAATGCAGGGAAGTGTATGCACTGCAAACTCGGCTGTCTTTGTGAAATAATTATTATACGCAGTATGATACCACATCTTCATGGTAAATTCAATACCGTGTACGCGGCAAATCCTCCAAATCTTGCGGTTTTTCCATGGCTTTTTTATTGGTTACCATGCAAAAAATATTTGGAAAAAATTCCGCTGTGGGAACCCCACAACGGAATTTTTACAGATCGTGTCAAGCTGCGTCAATCGGTCAGAAAGGCGGCGCGGAATTCGTCTGCCGTACCTGCCGCATAGTAGGCGGCGGAGCCATCGGACTTTTCGCAGTACAGACGCTCGCCGTCAATCCAGATGTTCAGTGTGCAGCTGCTGCCGTCATCATTATAAAAAAGCAATGTGCAATCCGGCGAGGTTGTATACTGCCCCGGTGCAGCAACGATGGCAACTTGCAGAATACTTTGCAGACCCGGCGTGTTTGCTGTGGCATCGGATAAAACGGATTGGGTTTTACCGGCCTCAACGCTTGCCGATTCTATGTTTTGTTTCTGATCCTCGGACGAATCGGCGTCAACCGCTGTGACAGACACGTAGCTGTATTCCATCAGACTGGCTGCCATTTCCACAGAATCCTCCTCAAGAGCCGTGGAATCGTCACCATCGTCGTCCATTGCGGAGATAAGAGAACGATCATCGGCATCTGCGGAAAACATTGCGGGCATTGACCGTGCGCCGGGGAAGGGAAGACCGCCCATGGATTTTCCGCACAGCAGAATCAGCGCTACGCATGCCGCAACGGCGGTAATGCGGGAGAGCCATTGTCTCTTTTTCGGTTTTGCCGCCTGCCCATTTACCTTGCGCATGACAGATTCGGTAAAGCCATCCGGAACCGGCTCCAAATCGGATATGACCTGGGACAGAGCCGAAAATGCATCATAAACTGCCAGACATTCCGGGCAGGCTGCCAGATGTTCCATCACTTGGGCGCGGTCGGATTCGCTCAATTCACCGTCTGCCATGGTGCTGATTTTTTCACGGACTTCATCACAGCACATGAATATGCCGCCCCCTTTTCTGTTTCTTCTGCTGTTTAGACGCACTGCTGTCCGAAAAGTTCCCTTTTTGGATTAAAATATTGCAGAGTTTTTTTCGGGCGCGGAAAATACGGGATTTCACCGTACCTTCTTCCAACCGCAGCTGCCGGCTGATTTCATCATAGCTCATGCCGCCGATTTCCCGGAGCACCAGAATTTCCCGCATTTCCGGGCTCAACTCCGCCAAGCCCTCCCGGACGTGGATTTGCAGCTCCCGGCGCTCGGCCTCCGTTTCCGGGGAAAAGGAATCGTCTGGAATTTCCATGAATTCCTCGTCGCCGTCGTCATTTTCGTAAATCAGGGGGACGGTTTTCTGACGGTTTCGTTTCCGAAGAAAATCCAGGCACAGATTTGTGGTCAAACGGTACAGCCAGGAAGAAAACTTGCTGTCTCCCCGGAAGTTCGGCAGGTTCACATAGGCTTTCAGAAACGCCTCCTGCGCCAAATCGGCAGCGTCTTCCTCGTTTCCCACCATGCGCAGCGCCAGATTGTATACAATTTTACTTTGGTCCAAAACCAATAATTCAAAGGCCTCCGTGTGACCGGCAAGCACCTTTTGAATAATGCGCTGTTCCTCTTCGTTTGTCAGCATGACAGGATTACCTCAGTTCCAGTTTAATCTCCCGGATTACCAGTTCCAAATCGTGAAATGACTCCGTTGCCATCAGTTTCTGTTTGTAATAGGCCCCGTGGGGAACGCCCTTCAGGTACCATGCCAGATGTTTTCTCGCCTCAATGCAGGCCAACCGCTCGCCTTTGTATTCCGCAGCGGTCTGAATCTGCCGCCGTGCGGTTTCCATGCGTTGGGGAATGGGGGGCAGTTCCGGCTCCGGCTGCCCGTTCAATGCGGCATTTGCCCGGGCAAACAGCCAAGGGTCGCCGAAAGAGCCGCGGCCGATCATCACGCCGTCGGCACCGGTATACCGGAGAATGTGAACGGCGTCTTCACCGGAAAACACATCGCCGTTGGCCCAAACGGGTATGGTAACGGCCTGCTTTACGTCCCGAATAATGTCCCAATCCGCTCTGCCGGCGTACATCTGCACCCGTGTGCGGCCGTGAACGGCAATGGCGGAGGCTCCGGCGCGCTGACACATTTTTGCAAAGTCCACGGCATTTACGCTGCCGCTGTCCCAGCCCTTCCGGAATTTTACCGTAACCGGTACGGATACGGCGCCGGCCACGGCGGAAATGATTGCTTCCGCCAGCTCCGGGGTTTTCATCAATGCGCTGCCGTCACCGGATTTGATCACCTTGCCTACCGGGCAGCCCATGTTGATGTCCAGTATGTCGGCTCCGGATACGTCGATGGCGATTTTAGCCGCCTCGGCCATCACCTCCGGTTCGTGACCGAAAATCTGCGCGGCCACCGGGTGGTCATGCTCCGGAATATAAAGCAGCTGTTTGGTTTTCTGGTCGCCGTAAACCAACGCCTTTGCACTGACCATTTCAGTGTAGGTCATGGCGGCGCCTTGCTCCCGGCAAATTTCCCGGAACGCAGCGTCGGTGACGCCCGCCATGGGCGCCAGCGCCAGAGAACCGGGAATAGAAATAGTTCCGATGTTCATAATAAAGTCCGATCTATGTCCAGACCAACGGGGCAGTGGTCGCTGCCTGTAATTTCCGGACAAATATATGCTTTTTCAATGGCGTTTTGCAGCCGGTCGGAGCAAAGGAAATAGTCAATGCGCCAGCCGGTGTTGTTGGCTCGGGCATTGCCGCGGTAGCTCCACCAGGAATATGCCCCGGTCAGGTCGGGGTAGAGGTGCCGGAAGGTGTCCGTAAAGCCTGCGTCCAGCAGCTGCGTGAATTTGGCCCGCTCCTCGTCGGAAAAGCCGGGATTGCCCCGGTTGGGGCCGGGATTTTTCAAGTCAATTTCTTCGTGGGCGCAGTTCATGTCGCCGCAGATAATCACCGGCTTTTTCCGGTCCAATTCCGTCAGATACTCCCGGAATGCGTCGTCCCAGCTCATGCGGTAGTCCAGCCGTTTCAGACCGTCCTGGGCGTTGGGCGTATAGACGCAGACCAGATAAAATTCCGGGTACTCCAAGGTAATCATGCGGCCCTCGGTGTCATGCTCCGGCAGACCCATGTTGTAGGCAACGCTTAACGGCTCTTCCTTGGCGAAAATAGCCGTGCCGGAGTAGCCTTTCTTTTCTGCGTAGCACCAGTACTGATGATAGCCAGGGAGGTCCAGCTCAATCTGACCTGCCTGCAGCTTGGTTTCCTGCAAGCAGAAGAAATCTGCGTCCAGACCCCAGAAAATATCGGTAAAGCCTTTCTTGACCACAGCCCGGAGACCGTTTACGTTCCAAGAAATCAGTCGCATTCGTTCTCCTCCTGATGGCCCTTGGCATCAGACAGATAAGCGTTCCGCAGCCGACCGGCGCTGCCGTCGGCACTGGTTTTGGTGCCCTCTACCCGGGTAGCCACCAGACGGTTGATGGGCAGACCTTCTCCGTAGAACTTGGCCTCATAGTCGGTCATAATGCCCACAGGACCGTTTTCGTGCAGATTATTGGTCACTTCGCTCAATGCCCAACCTTCCGCCTCCATCTGCTCCACAGACCAAGTGAACAGCGGCGTGTTATCGGTTTTGAAGTGAATCTGACCGCCAATGGGCAGAACGTCTGCATATTTCCGCAGGAAGTCCGGCGCAGTCAGACGATATTTTGCGTCCCGGCTTTTCGGCCAAGGGTCGCAGAAGTTGATGTAAATGCGGTCCACTTCGCTCTTTTCGAAAATTTCCGGCAGTTTTACCACGTCCCGGTCCATGAACCGGACGTTGGAAAGTCCCTGATCGCAGACCCGCTCCATGGCAACTACCATAGCATCGGGCACCTTTTCCACAGCAACCAGAAATACATCGGGATTCGCGGCGGCAGTATCAGCGGTGAACCGGCCTTTGCCGCAACCCAGCTCCACGTGCAGTTGTGTATAACCCGGGAATGCGGATTTCCAGCTGCCTTTCAGATCTTCCGGCGTCTGCAGCTGAACCGCAGCACATTTTTCCATACGGGGGATCAAATTTGGCTTTTTGCGCATTCTCATAAATGTCGTATCCTTTCTCAGACCGTCAAATACGGCCGAACCATATAATTTCAGCTTATCATAGCACATCAGAGAAAAAACATCAAATAAAAACGTTGCGAAAACGGGGAAATTATGCTAAACTATCTGAGCATTTGTTTGAAAATACATATCCGGGTGTAGCGCAGTTGGTAGCGCGCCTGCTTTGGGAGCAGGATGCCGCAGGTTCGAATCCTGTCACTCGGACCAAACAATGATAATCCGAACTACATTATCCAAGTGGGTAATGTGTTCGGATTTATCATTTCTATTGAGAATGTAATTTGATAATAACAACACTATGAAATAAAATCGGGCAGAAGGAGTACCTCTGTCCGATTTTTATTTTTAACGCGATAGTGTCCGTTTATATCTGTAACCGAGATATCTTCTTCAATCCCCTAAAAATGTTGACCTATAGTTTCTTTAAATAATTCAAAATGAGTTTCTTCTGTATTTACACTATTTCCTGTAATGGTAATGATTTCAGCGCGTGGGGTGATTGATCCGTGAGCCAAGCTGTGATCATAAATGTCTGTTACAGAATCTATATCCTCATCAGACTGGCCATTGATAATGTAAAGAGCCACAACTTTATCTCTATAATCGATAGGTGAAATAGAAAATAAGTATTTGTAGGCTAATGCCGCCACTTGAAATTTCTTGACATTCAAGGTAGTCATAAATTTTGCATCTGCAATAACATAACGCGTATACTCACTCGGCGTTTCTATCTTGATAAGATAGTCAGGCGTATAATAGCTACCAGTACTATCATTTCCCAACCAACGTGGAAATGATATTGATGTATTTCTGTAAAGACCAATACCTGTTTTATCACTCCGGTCTACATTATAGATTACAGGTTGATAATACAATGTGATGATTGTTTCATCTTGCTGAAATACAAACTTGTTATTACAGCGCGTGTTCTCATAAAAGGTGCTGTAGGTAAAATGATAAGTTATCTTATTAGCATCTTGAAGGATAAAACCGTTATCCTTGATGTAGTTAATCAACTTCAAAAGGACAAATGTTTCATATAGAGAACTAATTTTCAAAAATGAAAGCATAAATCTTTCTTCCTCTAGGTTTACGACACCCATTTTAAACCAGTTGTTCATACAGTCATATAGTTGTCGATATGGAGGGATTGAAAGAAATACAGCGGTTGGATATGGAACAGACATCACTCTGTCGCCTTCGATTTTAAACGCTTTTGAATACGCTGATAATAAGGACACAAAGCGATTATTAAGCGCATCTAAATCGGAAAGCATGCTCTTTAAAACTTCAACTGTACTTACAAAAAGAAAATAAGTCGAAACAACATAATCTCCATGTTCAATCGGAGATGTGGGAACACCCTCAATAAGCCTATTAATCTCACACTGTATCTTTTTAATTTCACCAAGCAAAGTTTCTAAAAAGCCAATGATTTGTCGATTTTCGTATATATCAAAGGATTGAATGTTGTTCGTAATGAGAGTCCTATCTGGCTGATAGTGTCGATTTCCTATCTTGATACCGACAGATGTACTGATTTGCTTCAGCTCTGCAGGGTGTTGAGAGATGTATTGAATTGTGCTAGCAGAAATATATTGTAGTTTCTCGAACCGATCAATGCATTCTCCTTGCGCTGTCCGAAATCGGCTATTTGCTTGAAAATACGCGTAATTCATCTCAAATGTACAGCTGATTTCTTTTAACAGGAGAATGTGCGATTCAACTGTCTTTCTAGAATTTTCTTTAATTCCAGCTGCATTTTTTGGCAGTTGATCGTTACTGAAAAGTAGCGATTCGTCATGTCTGTACACATACTCTGTCATTCGCTGTACAGAATCATTTTGTTTCCCTTTACGAACCAGCACAGGTATGTAGTTCGTATTGTAATGGAAATTTTTCCCTTCCGCAGAGAACATAACAGTTAGTTGAACATATCCATAACACTCCAAAAATGGTTTACTACCATAGCTTGCATCGCAAAATGTAATATTGCCATCATCGGGATTATATTCCGTAGCGAGCAATGTGTTGTTTAGATAGAACTTGAAATTGGTGATCATCTGAGGATTATCACATTGTAACTTGGCACAATACTCGTAGTTGTTGAAAACATAATCTTCAGTCGTCTGTAAAGTGTCTACAATTGAAGATTCTAATCTATGTGGATATAAATCAAATTCCTGAGGTCCTTTACTATAAGGGTACAACAAAAGTTTACTTACCTCCATTGATATACCCCCAAAAAATTAAGCAAAATACTGATAGTAAGACATATTATCATCGCCTTTACGGATTATCTCATTTATCACATCTGCAGAGATACGGAGATTGCGGTCATTACATAGTTTGGCCAAAGTACGAAGTGCATCGCCGAATACGTTGCCACTGCCACTAATGTGCGGAAGAATTCTCTGAGCAATAGCGTAGTCAAGTGCAACGATTGAGGCATCAGCACCATACTCAAGTTCATCTTCAAATACAGCTTGTGCAACAGACCAATATCGCCTAACTGCGAAATCAGCGCGGGGACTTATGGTAATATGTGCGAATTTCAACTGTCCAAGAACTGCATCATAGATTTCTTTTACAACGCTCGAAAGTTGAATAGTGTTGTTGGAATCAACAGATAACGCACTGACGAAAGATTCCCAGGGAATAAGCTTTACGCCATCAAGGGTAAGTTTTGTCCCGTTTGACATTCCGCTTCTTACCATAGGAAGTTTGATAATCCAAGCACGGTCAATAAGTCTTGGTGATAGTGATTCAGTAGTATGATCATTGTTAATGGTTGCAACAAAACGCAAATGTTCCGGAATTTGAAAACAATACTCATCGCCAAGGTTGATAGAGCTGTTTGAGCCCAAATCGTCGCAGATATTCATAAAGTCAGCCCAGTAATACTCCATTGGACTCAAATTTGCCTCATCAAGCAAAATTAAATACGGTAGTCCAGAATGACTATTATTTGATTCGATATTTAAAATATTAATAGCGTCAAATAGTAGGCTATTATTTCTGTCAAATTGTTTCGATAGCGGATTGTAGTAACCGATGAAATCGCGCTTGCTCGTCCAGCCACGCTCAATAGATACTGATACATACCGATTGGGATTAACTTCATTGCTAAGACCGACTAATTTCGTGCTAGGCAAAGTCAACCCCAATGTGTTTGCAATAATATTACACATAGACGTTTTACCTGTACCGGGTTCTCCCGAAAAAACTGTTAAAAAACCTTGAGCAATACAGATAAATGCATTTAATATAGCATTTTTTCCATATGACGGACGATATTTGCTAACTTGAGAATAGAGATATTCAATTATTTCTTCTCTATTCATTTTATCGGTTTCTAGTTCTCCAACTCGTTTGACTACGTCAGTATAGTTTAACTTTTTTTGTTTACTCTCCCAAAGTGCAGCTGTTTGAAGCATTCTTGAGGAAAGCATCTCATCAAATGCAAATGACACAGCTTTTTCGGTGCTGTTTGCAAAAATGTCATCTAGTTTTTCATCAATAATTTTTAACTTAGAGTCTAGCTCTCGCTCTCTTTTTTCCTTATAGTCAACGTCCTCTTCCAACTGAGACAAACGGTCTTGCAATGCAGTGCCTTTTTGAGCAACAGAGAGTGTTGTGCACAGTGAGTCAATTTCAGCTTGTAGAGTATCCAACTCTTGCTTTTTTCTGTCTATTTCTTCTTCATAACCCTCAATAATCTTTTGTGCAGGAACAGAAACTTCTTCTTCCGATTTCTGTTGACGAAGAGATTCAAGCTGCTGACTACAATCACGTAGCTCATCTTGCTTTTCGGCGATTTTGTTGTTAATGATATCAAATCGTTGGATTTGGCTCATAAATCCTGCATCATCAGCTAACCGCTGTATGACAGAAGCAAATGCATCAGAATCCTTGTATTTAAGTAATAATGCTGCAATAGTGTCGCCAATAAACCCAAATGTTTCATTTAGATTTTCTTCATCGGTTAGAAATGTAAGTAAATCTTCTGATCTCTTTTGCTGTATGGACTGTGGAATTCCAGATCCAGCAAGAACAGAAGAAGTATACAACTGGACAGCACATTCAACATTCGTGAGATTTAAGCGACCATCTTCAAACACATCAGAAGAGAGCGTATCCAAAAAACTCTTAATTAGCAACTCTTTCGGTAGAACATCAACATATTGTTTTTCACAAAACCGATCAGTGACTTGGACATATTGTTGTTCATTGCTGTATGTACCGAAGGACTGGATGCAGTGTGAATATCCACCAGTAAAAGATAATGCCGGAATTATATACTTGTTTTTGGCATCATTTGTGTTCACGATAAATGCGTTATCAAATGAGCGATATGCAACTGAAAATGGGCCAAGCAAATAATCGGAGTTATCATCCAGCTCAATAACAATCTTCTGATCAACAAATACAAAATCATCTTTAATTTTTAAAATAGGATTTCTTTTATAATCACCTTCAATTTGACTTGCTTTAATCAGGCGATAAAACCCCACATCGGAAAGAGAACGCAGCGTACCATTAGGCAAGTTAGAAATATCAACCTTATAGCCAGTTTTATTCCGTTCATGTGTATAGGGATTTTCGTTGGGCTCTAATTCTTCAAGTTCAAATTCGAAAAGACAATACTCATGGTTATAGAAGAGATCGTTTACAATCACATTTGGATTACTACTGTAAAAATTTATGTTCTCATATTCGGATTCTGGAAGTAATGCTTGGCGTTCAACACGCTGCAATGGAGTAAACTTGTTATCTGCATATTCATAGTAAGGTTTAAAGTTCACGAAATCATTTTTGATGGTTATTTCACCTAAATACACACCCATAAATCTCAGCCTCTCTTTAGTTTGATTTTGTGCTGCAATACCCTGTGGGTAGTTTATCACTATTGTCCTATAATTTCAACAATGAGCACCCCTATGTTTGTGAACATTAACTTTTTGTTTTGCTTGAATATTTCAGTAACAATATAAGAATTTTCAATTCGTGGCTCTTTAAGAAATAGAAACAAACGCAGGACTGATATACACTCCTGCGTTTGTTCCACTTTCTCACATAGATTTGTTTATAGCATGTTTCTTTTTCCACTCGGCAAACTCTCTCTGTCCTTCTTCACTCTCAAAAAACGCCTGTATCTCCGGGAGCAGGACACGGGCGAGGGCTTCTACCTCGTGGTAGGGTATTCCCGTGCCATAGTCATTGGTTTTCTTCTTGCGTGGCATGGTATCACCCCATTATAACTATTCCTCATCAAACAGATAGGCTTGGCACACTATGCCATCCCCAGTGATGAAGCGCCCCCCCTTGCGTCCTTTGGTATCTGTTCAGCGGCGCTGGTGACGTCCGCAAGAACACGTTGACAAATGCCGAGGGTCAG
The DNA here is from genome assembly GCA_934527315.1 of uncultured Oscillospiraceae bacterium. Classification (GTDB taxonomy): domain Bacteria; phylum Bacillota; class Clostridia; order Oscillospirales; family Oscillospiraceae; genus HGM13010. The sequence goes on along the minus strand of CAKTAK010000030.1, from coordinate 1,657 downwards.
CTCATAATGAGAGCAAAGAAGACTACGAAGACAGCCACCGGTGGGTCCTGCAGGTGACGAACAACGACCACGGTAACCGCAAGCAGCACCCGTTCGGCAAGATCGCGGAACGCCGTGTCCGCGATCTGACTGATCAGGAACGAGAGGAGAACGCCGATATACCATGAAAGCACAGGAACTGCGTGACTGGATTGATAGTCTGACCGATGACATCGAGTTCGAGTACAATGGGATATGGGGTTCAATATGCCCGTTCAGCCGTAAGTGTATATCACTTTGCTACGACGAGAACGAAGTAACGGTGAACTCCATCGATGCCGCTATGAACGAGCCGTTCATCAACGGACACACGCTGAATGAAATCAGCGAGAAACTGAAAACTTAAGCCGCCAAGCGAGAGCAAGGCGGTTTTTTCATACCATTTTGCCTTGTGCAGCGCGCAAAAAGGTCGCAATACTCGTTCACAAAAAGTGTTCGGTATAGCCACGGGACGGGGCTGCGGACAAAATCTTAGAATATGCCGATAGGCCATGTCTTGTGTTATACTCTTGCTCATGAGGGATATAGTCTCCTTTCGGGCTGGTTTTGTGTGGTAACTTAACTATAACCCATGAGACTATATTCCTCATACTTTTTTATTCACTTATCCAGTATGTATTGTAGTCCTACAAACGAGCAAATGAACAGAATGAACAGTTTATTGCAAAAGTGGAGGGCTAAGGATATAATTACAATTTGGGGGAGTGTATCCGAATCAAGGTAAGGAAGTGATCAGTATGTCAGAATGGATCGTTTCCGGAAACCCAAAGAAATACGACATTATTGGGGCTTTCCGAGAACTGAAAAAAATAGACTGGACGCAAAGCGCGAATATTGTTGCTGGTGATATCGTGTACATCTATGTATCCGGCGACGTCAAGGAACTGCGTTTTAAGTGTAGGGCTAATAAAGTAGACATCAAGAAACCGAACATTGACAACCAGAAGTTCAATATTTCCGGCGAATACGATGGCCACAAAGGCCGATATATGGAATTGGAGCTTATTGAGGAATTTTCTGGTACTGCTTATACCAGAGATGAACTGATGAAGCATGGTTTTCAGCCACCGATGGGACCTGTGCATCTTCCTGATTCGGTGAAAGCATATCTTTCCACACTTCCTACCCAAACACACACTTACGGAAAATTTGATTCATGGACGATTGTCGATGAGGTTACAGCAATAAAGAAATGCGACAAGTCATTCTTTGAATATAAGGGATCCGGAATTCCGACAGATATACGTTGGTTCTTTGACGCGGAGGACATGGCTGGTGGTGAAAAGAAAACGATTGAATTGATCTTTGACGATACCCCATACGACGCTTATGTTGACAAGGGTGCCGATGCGTCGGGACGTACCCGGATTTCTTGGCCATCAGAACTTGGTGAGGACTTTTCCGATATGAAGCCAGAAGACGGCGAGGAATATCCGGAGCTAACCTTTAAGAAGATTGATCTTAACAAATACAAAGTGAATTTCGGAATTGGTGGGATCAGAATGAAGAACACAGACATCAATTACATATGAATGTTTCCTATTAGGAAAACACACTGTCGAAAGGGTGTGTAGCGGGCTTAGCCCGCTACGGCGGGATCGGTTGTGGTGTTGATTTC
>CAKTAK010000029.1:0-22804 GCA_934527315.1 uncultured Oscillospiraceae bacterium | reverse complement strand
ATTGGTTGGGCTGCTGCACAGAAGATTACCAGCGGCACCGGCAACAACACCTTTAGCCCCGAAAACGATTGCACCCGCGCCCAGATTGTGACGTTCCTGTACAACGACTTGGCAAAGTGATGCATCGCTGAACGCAAAAACTAAACATAGCAAAACCGGCTGCGGATTTCCGCAGCCGGTTGTTTTATATCACACGCGCAATATCGCAGAAAACCGCATAGCATTCCCCGCCGGGGCATATACATATCCCACAGCGTAAAAGAAGGGACGTGATGCTGTGCGGGAAGACATCGAACAACGTGCCTGCGACATCGCCGCGTATCTGATTGCAGAAAAAGGAACCGTCCGCGCCGCGGCCAAGCAATTCGGGATTTCCAAGTCCACCGTCCACAAAGACATGACAGAACGTCTGGAGGAAATCAATCCCGGGCTGTATGCACAAGTGCGGGAGATTCTGGACGTGAACAAAGCGGAGCGGCACATTCGGGGCGGTATGGCAACGCGGAAGAAATACAAGGGGGATTCCGGCAAATGACGGAACCGAAAAACGGCAGTCTTTCCGAGGAAAGACTGCCGTTTTGATAGGAGAGATCAGAAAATTCCGGGTACGATTTTTGCCACCAGCATACCGGCAATGAACGAGACCAGATTGGAGCAAAACGCATAGCTGACCGGGTGCAATTTCGTTTCCTGAGGTCTGCGGCGGAGATACACCGTGTACAGCACAGCCTCAATCGCGAACACGCACAGCTCCAGCCACGCATACCGGAATTGGAATACCAAGGGGCCGGATTGATAATTGGTGATGTTCAGCAGAACATTCAACAGAATTTGGGTGACGGTGTTGGTAATCACAATCAGCCGCATCAGCTCTTTGCTCCGGAACATGAACAGCCAGCCGATACCGATTTCAATGGCAATGGTAATCACACAGCGGCAGAGGAACGAGATGATTTCCCAAGTCATCTGGTAATCCTTTTTCAGAAGAATCGTGTTTGCGGACACCATTGCGGTGAAGTAGCTGTCAAAGGCATAGCGGGTAAAGCTGCCCGGAGAGGCAATGAATTCCCCGGTATCCGGGAAATAGACCAGTACCTTGAACTCTTTCGGAGGGTAGTATCCCCAACGGAACTGGTTGGATTCCGTACAGTTGTCGAAATAGCCGATAAAGTGAAATCCGTCCGGGTCGGTATAGTCCTGAAATGCCTGAAATGCGGCGCGGTCCTCGGCTTCGTCGCTTTGGGTGACGTAAGAAGTGCTCCACGGACCGTATTGTTCCTCTTGGGAGAGCAGGGTCACATAGTAGGTACGACCGCTGTCAAAGGCGGGAAAGTCAATGACAACGCTGGGTTTGGGCCCCATATCCAATGCAGCGGCGGGCAAGGTACAGACTGTCAGCAGCAATGCCAGCAGCAGACAGCAGCGGGCAAATTTCTTTTTCATGGCGTAATTCCTCCTTATATGACGTTACTTTTTAGACGATAAAATTTGTAAAAAGTTCCCTGCACAAGAAAAAATGTGCAGGGAACATAGACAGAATCAGATCAGAATACCGCGTTTTTTGGCCTCGAAGGTCAACTCGTCGCGGAAGTTGGGGTGTGCAATGGCAATCAGCTGCTTGGTGCGCTCGCCCAGGCTGTGACCGCGGAGATGTGCAATACCGTACTCGGTAACGATGTAGTCCACATCGTTCTTGGAGGTGGTGACGATTGCGCCCGGGGTCAGAATGGGCTTAATCTTGCTGATGGTATCGTCCTTTGCGGTAGAGGTGAAGGCAATAAAGCTCTTGCCGCCCTTGGACTGGCAGGCGCCGCGGACATAGTCCACCTGACCGCCGGAACCGGACATGTGCTTGGTGCCCACAGATTCTGCGCACACCTGACCGAAGAAGTCCACTTCCAGAGCAGCGTTGATGGAAATCATGTTGTCGTTCTGGCAAATCACATTGGGGTCGTTGACGTACTCCACGGGCAGAATCTCAATGGCGGGGTTGTCATTGATGAAGTCGTAAATCTTCTGAGAGCCGTAAGCGAAGGTGGTCACGGTTTTGCCGGGGTGAATCTGCTTTTTGCTGTTGTTGACAGCGCCGCAGGCAATCAGGTCCACCATGGAGCTGGTGAACATCTCGGTGTGAATGCCCAGATCGTGTTTCACCATCAGCGCAGCGCCGGTTGCATCGGGGATTGCGCCGATACCCAGCTGAATGCAGGAGCCGTCAGCAATCTGCTCGGCAATCAGGTTGCCGATGATGATGCTCTTCTCGTCCAGCTGCACGGGGGGCAGCTCGGGCAGGGGGTGATCATTTTCCACAATGGCGTCGACCTGAGAAACATGAATCTGCATGTTGTTCAGCGCGCGGGGCTGATGCTTGTTCACTTCCACGAACACGCGCTTTGCCTTTTTAATCATGGACATGGAGTAGGAGTTGCTGGTTGCCATGCTGAAGTAGCCGTGGCTGTCCATGGGGGAAACGGAAACGCAGTATGCGTCATACTCGTACTCCCGGAGAATGTGACCGGGGATATCACGGTAGTAGGAGGGGATTACGTCAGCCCAACCGCCGTTGATTGCTTTCCGCAGTCCGCCGGAGGAGAACCAGGAGTAAGCGGTCATTTTGCCCTTGAATGCGTCGCTCTCCAAGAACGGGTAAGAATAGGTATCCAACATCATCTGCACTTTGACGTCTTTGGTATCCGTCTGTGCAATCTTCTCGGCAATGGCGTTCATCAGACCGTCAGCATGAGTGGGACCTGCGTCCATACCCAGCATCCAGCCGGACTGCACCTGTTTTGCCACATCTTCCATGGTCATACGCTTTGCAGCGTACAGTTCCTGATAATTTGCCATGTTTGTTTTCTCCTTATTTCATTTTCTATGAGATTTCCGCCCGCGCGGGAATTTACTGATTGAGATGCACCACAGTATGGGGATAGCTGAATTCGATTCCGTATTTTGCGAACACTTCCCGTACGGTTTCGTTCAGCTGATAATACACGCCCCAGTAATCTGCGGAATCCACCCAAGAACGGGTGACGTATTCAATATCGTTGGCATTGTATTGATTCAGCGCCACAAAGGGAGCCGGGTCGGTATGAATCCGGGGGTCGGACTGAATGGCTTCCATCAGCGCCTTTTTTACCAACTCTGTGGGCGCATCGTAAGACGCGCTGAATTTCAAATCCACCCGGCGCAAAGGCTCCGTGGAGTAGTTTATGATTTTTGCTGTAGCAACATCGGAGTTCGGAATCTGAATAATCCGGTTATCCACCGTATCCAACGTGGTGCGCATCAAAGTGATTTCCTTGATGGTGCCGGACACGCCGGTGATTTCCACGAAGTCGCCCACCACAAAGGGCTTGGACATGAGCACGGTAATTCCGGAGAATGCGTTGGTCAGAATGTTCTGCATGGAAAGAGACAGTGCCAAAGATGCCACAGACAGCAATGCCACCAGAGAGGCGGTGGGAATATTCAATGCGTCCATGACGAAAATCACCGTCAGAACCCACAGACCGATGCGCAGGGCGGACCGGAGAAAGCCCTGAATGCCGGCCTCCAGCTTGGAATGGGCGAACAGTCTGTCCACAATGTGCATGATAATCTTTGCGGCAATCCGGCACAGCAAAAACAGCAGCAGGGGACGAATCAGAAATGCGACGAGGCCCATGAGTTTTTCCCACGTCATGTGCTGCAGGCTGTTTGTGACGGTTGTAACGGTCTGTTCTGCATTTTCGGTTAAGGTATCTACTGCGTCATTCATGGTCAATCACTCCTTCAAATCATTTCGTTCCGCCGGTTTTCCAACCGGACATTTAAATACGCGCCCAGCAGCAGAATATACATACAGTAGTACATCCACAGCATGGCAATGACGATGGTTGCCAGATTGCCGTAAGCACCAAAGGTATCCGTGCGGGAAATATAGGCAGAAAACAGCCAAGAAAAGGCCATCCACACGGCAGCGGAGAACACCGCTCCGGGAATCTGATGCCGCAGTTTCAGCTTGACTTTCGGCACATAGGTATAGATTACGGTAAAGACCACAATCAGACCCAGAATGGAAAAAAGAAATCGTCTGTCCAGAATCCAGTACAGAAACGGGGAGATTTCCGGCACATATCGGGTGGCCAATGCGACCAATTTGGAACCGAACACCACCACAATCAGCATAAAGACAATCACAACCATCATCACAATGGTGTAAAGGCAGGCTTTAAACCGGGCAATGAAATAATTCTGATTGCCGCAGCGGTGAATGGCGTCCAATCCGCGAATCAAGGCCAGAAAAGCCTTTCCGGCAGACCAAACGGTTGCCAATGCGGACAAGGACAGCGTTAACACGCCGCCGCTGTAAATATCACTGACCACACCGCCCAGAAAGGCGGTAATATTCGCCGGCACCACTTGGTCCAGAGATTCAGTCAGAATCCCCATCACCATGCTTTGGGACAATCGGGTGTACGGAACAATGGAAAATATCAGTAAAATGATAGGAACCAGAGACACAAATAGGAAAAAAGCAGAAGAGGCAGCAAAGGCACTAATCTGCAAATCTCCCGCACCGCAGACCACGTCATAAACGTGAATCATACGGCCTATCATTGTTTTCTTTTCGCGGCTGATAAAAACTCAGCTCCTTTAAGAGAGTTGGTTGCCGGCAGAACAAATCATCCAGCATCAGCCTACATTATAATGCTTTTTCCTTGTTTATGCAAGGTTTCTTTCCAAACGGACCCGGATTGCCTGCAGGAAATCTTTGCTATTGACCTTTTCTGCGGGCTTTGCACACACGGCAACCAAATCTCCGGTCATAATTCCGTCTTCAATGGTGTCCAGACAAGCCTTGTCCAGTGCGTCCGCAAAGTGTATCAGCGCATCATTTCCGTCCAACTCGCCCCGTTTCCGCAGAGCGCCGGTCCACGCATAGATGGTGGCAATGGGGTTGGAAGAAACTTCTTCGCCGTTTTTCCAGCGGTAGTAGTGCCGGGTAATGGTGCCGTGGGCGGCCTCATACTCGTAATTGCCCTCCGGGGAGACCAACACGCTGGTCATCATGGCAAGAGAGCCGAATGCGGTGGAGACCATGTCGCTCATCACGTCGCCGTCATAGTTCTTGCAAGCCCAGACAAAGCCGCCCTCGCTGCGAATGACCCGGGCAACGGCATCGTCAATCAGCGTATACAGATAGGTAATGCCGGCCTTTTCGAATTCTGCTTTGTACTCCGTGTCATAAACTTCCTGGAAAATATCCCGGAATCGGCCGTCATACTGCTTGGAAATGGTGTCCTTGGCGGCGAACCACAGGTCCTGCTTGGTTTGCAGCGCAAAGCTGAAACAGGAATGGGCAAAGGAACGAATGGACTTGTCGGTATTAAAGGAGCCTTGCAGCACACCGGGCCCGTCGAACGAATAAACGGTCTGACGGGATTCCTCCGTGCCGTTTTCGTCGGTGAATACCAGCTCCGCCTTGCCGGGACCCGGAACCTTGTATTCCGTGGCCTTATACAAATCCCCGAAGGCATGACGGGCAATGGTAATGGGCTTGACCCAAGTGCGGACAAAGGGGTGAATACTGGGGGTCAGAATGGGGGTGCGGAATACGGTGCCGTCCAAAATAGCGCGAATGGTGCCGTTGGGGCTTTTCCACATCTTCTTCAGATGATATTCCTCCATGCGCTGGGCATTGGGGGTAATGGTGGCGCATTTCACGCCCACATGATATTTCTTGATGGCTTGGGCAGCCTGCACGGTGACTGCGTCATCGGTTTCGTCCCGGTGGGGCAGACCCAAATCGTAGTACTCGGTTTTCAGGTCCACAAAGGGGAGAATCAGCTCGTCTTTAATCATGGCCCACAGTACGCGGGTCATTTCATCTCCGTCCATTTCAACGATGGGCAGACGCATTTGAATTTTTTCCATAGGAGACACCTCGTTTCCGTGAAATCACTGGTTCTGCCCGGCGTACCAGTTCATCAGGCAGCCTGCCAGCAGAATGGCCCGCTCGTCTTCCGTCAACGGCGGCAGACGCAGGGAAATGGGAGTCACCCCATTGTCGGTAATGACCAGAGCCGCAACCCGGTCTGCGCCGGTTTCAATGGCTTTCCGGATCTCCGGAACCCAGACCCAATCGCCGGGCTGATAATCGAAGGCTGTCTCCGGGTCGATGTGGAAGGGCATCATGCCCCAGTTGATGCAGTTGGAGCGATACCGCTTGGTGGCATATTCGTAGCAGATATTGGCACCGCCGCCCAGTACGCGCTGACAAGAGGCTGCCTGCTCCCGGGCGGAGCCGTCGCCGGGCTTGTTGGCGAATACCACGGAGCCGATGGTGGCGTCATGCAGCATGGCGTCGGAAATTCCGGCGGCTTTGGCAGCTGCCGCAACTTCCGGGGCAATTCGTCCCGCGGCACGGTCCGACTCCAGTACCTGCACGGCTTTTGCCCGACCCACGTATGCCGGTTCCCTGCGGGACAGGGCAAAGGTGGCCAATTTCAGCGGGTTGGAGCGATAAGAGGAGGTTTCACCGGAGGGAATCAGCTCATCGGTGGTGGTTACCGGGTCATGGAGCACCGCAGCCAAACGGAGCAGCAAGTGCTCGGACAGCGGGGGAATCTGGGGCCATTCCGTAATATTGGGTCCCAAACGGAGGGCTTCATCCGGCTGGGGATTGCCGAATCCGAAGTAGACCCGTTTTTCATACACACCCCGGTCAAAGGTCCGGGTAACGGGTGCGGGGGCGGTGTAGTCCACGTCTGTTGCGGCGGTGAGCCGTCCGTGATTCCGGGCGGTGGCTGCAATGGAGCGGGCGTCCATCAGCGCCACGCCGGACAGCTGCCCATCAGAGGGCTTGGAACCCTCCCGGTTGGGGAAGTTTCGGGTGGTATGACGAATGGACAGACCGTTATTTCCGGGAACGTCTCCGGCGCCAAAGCAGGGGCCGCAGAAACAAGACTTGAACAGCGCACCGGATTCCATCAGCTTTTGCTGCACACCGCTGCGCATCAGCTCCAGATTAACGGGCGTAGACGGGGGATATACCGACAAAGAGAAGTATCCGCTGCCGATGTCATGGCCGTCCAGAATGGCGGCAGCCTCGGCAATGTTGTCATACATACCGCCGGAGCAGCCGGCAATCACGCCTTGGTCCACATACAGCTGACCGTTTACCAGCTTGTCCGTCAGATGCAGCGTCACCTTGCCGCCGAATTGGTCAGCAGCCCGGTGCTCGCAGGCGCGGAGAATATCTCCGGCATTTTCCTGCAATTCGTGAATGGTATATGCCTCGGAGGGGTGGAAGGGCAGGGCAATCATCGGCTCCACCGCCCCAAGGTCAATGGTAATCATGCTGTCATAGTAAGCGCCCTCTTCCGGACGGAGTTGTTTGTATTCCTCCGGCCGGCCGTGGAGGGCCAGATATTCTTCCACAGCCTCATCGGTTTCCCAGATGGAGCTGAGGCAGGTGGTTTCCGTGGTCATGACGTCAATGCCGATGCGGAAGTCCATGGGCAGGTGCTTGACACCGGGACCGGCGAATTCCAGAACCTTGTTTTTCACAAAGCCGTTTTTATACACCGCGCCGCACAGTGCAATGGCAACGTCATGGGGGCCGACGCCCTGTTTCGGGGTGCCGGTGAGATACACCAGGACAACCTGCGGTGCAGCCACGTCATACGTGTTTTTCAGCAGCTGCTTTACGATTTCCGGGCCGCCCTCGCCCACGCCCATGGTGCCGATGGCACCGTAACGGGTGTGGCTGTCGGAGCCGAGAATCATTTTGCCGCAGCCGCTCATCATTTCACGGGCATACTGGTGAATGACCGCCTGATTGGCAGGAACGTAAATGCCGCCGTATTTCTTTGCGGCGGACAGACCGAAAATATGGTCGTCTTCATTGATGGTGCCGCCCACGGCACAAAGGCTGTTGTGACAGTTGGTCATCACATAGGGAACGGGAAATTCCTTCAATCCGGAGGCTTTGGCGGTCTGGATAATGCCCACATAGGTAATATCGTGGGAAATCAGGCTGTCAAACTTGATTTGCATTGCCGCCGGGTCTTTTCCGGAATCGTGGGCGCGAAGAATTTTGTAAGCCATGGTCTTTTCTCTGGCGGCCAAATCCGCTGCGGGAGCGTCAACGGGCTGTCCGTTTTTCCAGAGAACACCGTTGGAGTGAAGTGAAATCATGTTGAATCCCTGCCTTTTCTCTGAGGTTGCCTCATTATAGCACAATCGGAAAGGGAAACAAAATAGGAAAAGTGCAAGAAAATATAAACAGCTTGCACTAAAATCACAATAAAATGCCGAAACTCCGTTTTTTAACCACGCGAATTGCACGAAAATGAGAATTGTCTTGCAATTTATAGAGGGTATGGAGTAATATGTCATTAAGTTTTTTGAATTTTGGAAGGAGGAATTCCGTATGGAAACGCTCAATCCCGTGGTGCAGGGGTACCTGCAGGGATTTCGTACGCAGATTGACGCAGCTTATTCAATCAATGACCGGGACAATGTTCTGATTAAGCATGGCTTGAGAAATGCAGACGGCACCGGTGTTCTCATCGGCACAACCGGAATCGGCAGCGTACAGGGTTATGTGATGGAAGACGGCGAACGTGTTCCCATGCCCGGCAAACTGACCTATCGGGGCATTGACGCCACAGAAATTGCAGAATCCCATTATCAGGCCGGAACATTCGGTTATGAAGAGGTTGCATATCTGCTGCTGTTGGGCAAACTGCCAACCAACACGGAATTCCAGATGTTCAAATCCATTCTGGCAAGCTCCTGCCAGCTGCCCAGCGGATTCAATGAAGATGTGATTTTCAAAGCGCCCAGCGGCAACGTGATGAATCAGCTGGCGCGGAGTGTGCTGGCGCTGTATGCCTATGACCCCATGCCGGACGATTTGTCTCCGGAAAATCTGCTGCGCCAATCCATTGAGCTGACTGCGCGGCTCCCGCTGATTGTGGCAAACGCCTATGCGGTGAACCGCCACTATTTGGCCAATAAATCGCTGTATATCCACAATCCCAAGAGCTCGCTGTCTGTGGCGGAAAACTTCCTGCGTATGGTGCGGAAGGATAAGAGCTATACCCCGGAAGAGGCGGCGCTGTTGGATTTGATGCTGATTATCCATGCAGAGCACGGCGGCGGCAACAACTCCACCTTTGTCTGCCGCGCAGCCTCCTCCACGGGAACGGATACCTATTCCGCCATTTCCGCGGCCATCGGTTCGCTGAAAGGTCCGCTCCACGGTGGCGCCAATGCCAAGGTAATGAGCCAGTTTGCGGACATTAAGGCGAATGTGCGGTATCCCGATGACGAAAACGAACTGCGGGAATACCTGACCAAGCTGCTGAACAAGCAGGCGGGAGACCACTCCGGCAAAATTTACGGTTTGGGTCATGCGGTTTACACCATTTCCGACCCCCGCGCTGAGTTGATTAAGGCAAAAGCCGGAACCCTGGCGGAGAGCAAGGGTCGTATGGCGGATTTGCAGCTGATGCAGTCCATTGAAAGAATCGGTAAGGAGTTGATTCTGGAGCGCCGGAAGGACGGTATGCCTTTGTGCGCCAATGTGGATATGTACTCCGGCTTGGTGTACGATATGCTGGGAATTCCTGCGGAATTGTATACGCCGCTGTTTGCCATTGCCAGAATTGCCGGTTGGTGTGCAAACCGCATGGAAGAGGTGCTGACCTGCAATCGGATTATGCGTCCGGCTTACCGCGCCGCCCTCAAAAATATGCCTTATATTCCCCAAAACGAAAGATAATGCTTGCAAAACCGACAGTGATGTGGTATCATTTCTGTCGGTTTTCTTTTGAAAATCAAATAAGACAGTTCGTGACCATCCTGTCTCTAAACAAAACTACGGGCAATTACAGACAGCGGAGATTTATATTTCCGGGGAGTCTGTGATTTTGGGCGCCGTAAGGCGTCTTTTTTTGTTCTCTGGATGGCACAAGAAGGAGAAAGATATGAGAAATGAATTGTTGTTGGCCATGTCTCTGGTGGTCATCTTCGGCAGCGCGCTGCTTGCGTACCGTTTTTACGGCACCAAGGGTCTGTATGCCTTGAGCGCACTGGCAACCGTCATGGCGAATATCGAAGTGCTGATTGTAATTCAGGCATTCGGTATGGAGCAAACTCTGGGCAATGTGCTGTTTGCAGTTACGTTCCTGATTACGGATATCCTCTCGGAAAACGAGGGCAAGCAGGCGGCAAACCGCGCCGTGTTCATCGGTGTGGCGGCGTCGCTGTTCTTCCTTGTGATTTCCCAGTCTTGGCTGCTGTATCAGCCGGCGGAATCCGACTGGGCAAGCCCCGCATTCCAGACGCTGTTCAGCAATACCCCCCGGATGCTGTTTTCCAGTCTGGCTGTGTATGCCCTGTCTCAGATTTTTGACGTGTGGCTGTATCACAAATGGTGGAATCTGACGGAAACGAAAACCGGAGACAAGAGAAGATTCCTCTGGCTGCGGAATAACGGCTCCACGTTGGTTTCTCAGCTGGTGAATACGGTGGTGTTCAATTTGCTGGCATTCTGGGGCACCTACGACGCACCGACGCTGTTCAGCATCATTGCGGCGGGTTATGTGATTTACATTTTCACCAGCCTGCTGGATACGCCTGTGGTGTATATCGCCCGGAAGTGGAAAGAGCAAGGCAAAATTCCCGAAAACTGAATCCGAATGTGTGAAAAACAGCCTGACCCTTTTTTACGGGTCAGGCTATTTTTATAGACAAAATTTATTATAGCATGTACTTAAATAGCTTGCATCTTGGAAATAAAAGGTCTATGATACCCAATTGGAAGAAATATACGCAGGGGGAATTTAGAATGGAAGAAAATCATCGGATAACCATGCGGGGAGAGCTTGCGCTGATTGTGATTGTGGTGATCAACAGCTTGGGCGTTGTACTGATGCTGCACTCCGGTGCGGGCATTTCGGCAATTTCCAGTGTGCCTTATGCATTCTCGGACGTCTGGCCGAAATTGTCTTTGGGAACATGGACCTACTTGTTTCAAGGGTTGCTGGTGCTGACGCTGTTTGCTGCCAGAAAACGAATCGTATTGCCGTATCTGCTCAGCTTTTTGGTAGGCTTTGTGTTCGGCGAGTTTGTGGATTTTCATGAGGCTTGGGTCAATCTGCTGCCGCAGACGATGCCTTTGCAGGTGCTGTATTTTGTAATCAGCTATGTTTTGATTTGCATCGGAATTGCGTTGTCCAATCGGTGCGGTATGCCCATTATCCCCACGGATTTGTTTCCGCGGGAACTGGCAGATGTGACGGGCATTGCGTATTCCAAAATCAAAATTACGTTTGATGTAACCTGCCTACTTGTGACGTGCCTGCTGACCGGCCTGCTGCTGGGGCACATTGACGGTTTGGGAATCGGAACGGTGCTGGCGGCATTCACCATGGGAAAAGTGATTGGCTGGATTGGCGAGCAGATGGACAAGCATCTGGACTTTGTGACGTTCCGGACGAAACAAGTCGCAGCAAAATAAAAGAAAATCGCGGGAAGTATGACACACACTTCCCGCGATTTTTATACCTTTTCGTAGGTCAGCACCCCGATGGCAACATCGGTGTCCAAAGAGGTAAGCGCTTGCAGCTTTTCTTGGTCGGCGCGTCCGGTTTTGTAGTAATAGGGGGTCATGGTAAACAAGCTCCAAATATCTTCCTGGCAAGGCAGATGAATGGAATATGTGACGTCCTGCCGGCGGAGCAGACGGAATCCGGGCAGCTCCGTGACCGGGGCGGGATTCTCATAGGGTGTGTCATACACCGCGGTTTTCAGCTGCCACAGATGCTTTTCCAACGGCAGCGCCCGAATGAGCAGCCCGCCCGGAGCGAGCACCCGATGAAACTCCGCCAATTCTTCCGGGGAGAATACGTTCAGCACACTGTCGCAGCTGCCGTCTGCCATGGGAATGTGGGCCGTGCTGGCAACTGCCAGATGGTTCAGCCCCCGCTTGGCTGCCTGCCGCAGGGCGTCCCGGGAAATATCCACACCCACGGTGACCGGCTGCAGGGCTTGCAGCTGACGGTCCAGCCATGCGGTATACCAGCCCTCGCCGCAGCCGGCATCGAGAATTGTCATGCCCTGCCGGGTGCGCAGCTGCAATCCTTCCAAAAGCGCCTGACGCACCGGGGCATAATAGCCTTTTTCCAGAAATTGGCTGCGGGAAAGGACCATCTGCCGGTCGTCACCGTGACGTTTTTTGCCGGATTGATTGGAAAGCAGCAGATTCCAGTATCCGTATTTATTGCGGTCAAAGCTATGTCCTGCCGGGCAGCGGACGGTCTGTTCGCCGGAGAGCGCCTCGCCGCACACCGGGCAGGAAAAGGGAACGGTCATCATAGAAACCTCGTTTCAAGCGTATGGAACCGGCAGCCGAAGATTCAGCTGCCGGTCCGATGGTGTTGGAAGTCAGCCGAATACTGCCAGCAGGAAACCGGCAGCCACGGCGGAGCCGATGACGCCGGCCACATTGGGGCCCATTGCATGCATCAGCAGGAAGTTGGACGGATTGGCTTTCTGACCCTCGGTCTGCGCCACGCGGGCAGCCATGGGCACGGCGGAAACGCCGGCGGAGCCAATCAGAGGATTGATACGGCCGTGGGTCAGACGGCACATCAGTTTACCAAACAGCAGACCGCCCACGGTGGAGAAGGAGAATGCCAGCAGACCCAGAACGATAATGGACAGGGTCTGGAAATTCAAGAATCGGTCGGCCACGGTGGTGGCGCCAACACTAACACCCAGGAAAATGGTCACGATGTTCATCAGACCGTTTTGGGCGGTGTCGGACAGACGGTCGGCGCAGCCGCACTCCCGCCACAGATTGCCCAGCATCAAGCAGCCAATCAGCGGTGCGGTGGAGGGCAGCAGCAGAATTACGAAAGCGGCAACCACAATGGGGAAGAGAATTTTTTCCTTTTTGGAAACGGGGCGGAGCTGCTCCATCTTAATGCTGCGCTCTTCCTCGGTGGTGAGCAGGCGCATAATGGGGGGCTGAATCATGGGAATCAGCGCCATGTAAGAGTAGGCTGCAATGGCGATGGCGCCCAACAGATGGGGAGCCAGTTTCGAGGCCAGATACAGCGCCGTGGGGCCGTCAGCACCGCCTACAATACCGATAGACGCGGCCTCCGGACCGGAAAAGCCCAGAACGATTGCCAGCAGGAATGCGGCATACACGCCCAGCTGCGCAGCGGAGCCCAACAGCAGACTTTTGGGGTTGGCAATCAGCGGGCCGAAGTCCGTCATAGCGCCCACACCCAAGAAAATCAGAGACGGATACACACCGGATTTCACGCCGATGTACAGAATATCCAGCAATCCGCCGTCATGGAGAATGGTGCCGTAGCCGATTTCACCGGCCAGAAACCGGTCCCACAGCTCCGGGTGATACAGATTCGCTCCGGGGAGATTGGTCAGCAGCATGCCGAAGGCAATGCCAATCATGAGCAGCGGCTCATATTTCTTTACAATGCCCAGATACAGCAGCACGCAAGCCAATATCAGCATCACTGCGGTCTGCCAGCTCATCTGGGAAAAACCGGAGTCCAGCCAGATGGTTTTCAGAATATTTGTCATAGGCGCACCTCTCAGCTGAGCACGACCAAGGGTGCTCCGGTGTCCACAGCGGCGCCTTTTGCGGTTACAACCTGGGCAACCGTGCCGTCATGAGGCGCCAAAATTTCGTTTTCCATCTTCATGGCCTCAATGACCACCAACACCTGACCGGCTTTTACGGACTCACCGGCTGCAACCTTGACAGCCAGCACGGTGCCGGGCAGCGGCGCGGGAATGGTCTCGCCGGCGGCGGTGGGAGCCGGAGCGGCAGGGGCAGCAGCCACGGGAGCGGCTGCGGGTGCGGGTGCCGGAGCTGCCGGAGCGGCAGGGGCGGGCACATAAGCCTCGTATTCGTCAATGAGCATGGCGGTGCCTTCTTCGACTTCCACCTCGTAGACTTTGGAGTTCAGGGTGACTTTGTATTTCATGATTCAGTAACCTCCCGGATGGAAATGAAACGCAGTTCGTTCAAAGGCTTGCCGAGGGAATCGGCAACAATGGCCATAATCATGGCGGCGTCCCGCTCGCTGACGTTATACAGCTTCAGCGTACCGGCGGTACCCGGTGCAGGCGGGGCAGAAACCGGCTCCGCCGCTGCGGGCGCGGCAGACGGCGCAGCGGCCGTCTGTGCGTCCGGAGCCGCAGCGTCATCGCGGCCGGACTGGAGCTTTGCCATCAGCTGCACCAACAGCATCAAAACGGCCAGAACCGCAAAGACGATGAGCATTCCCAAAATGGAATGGCCAAAGGCGGTGGACAAAGGGAGATCAGAGTGAAACAGCTGCATTGCCGGACCTCCTTACAGTTTTTCGATGGTGAATCGAACGGTTTTTTCTTCTTTTTCTTTCCGATGCTGGAAGAAGGTTTCGGCCACCTGCGGGAAGGCAATGTAGCTGAGCACATCTTCATCGCACCGTGCGGTTTCGCCCAATTCTGCCTTGGTTTTCTCAAAGGCGGGCTCCAACGTATCGGCATAGCGGCAGGTCAAAGGCTGTTCGTCACCCAGAATCTGTTTCTGCAGGTCTGCGTCCACGGGACCGGGGGCCCGGCCGTATTCGCCGCGGAGATATGCCTTCACTTCCTTGGAAACGTTTTTGTACCGCTCACCGGCCAACACATTGTTCACGGCCTGCACGCCCACCATCTGGCTCATGGGAGTAACCAGCGGGGGATAGCCCAGGTCTTTCCGCACCCGAGGGGTTTCTTCCAGAACTTCTTCCAGACGGTCCAGTGCGTGCATGGTTTCCAGCTGCGCCATCAGGTTGGACAGCATACCGCCGGGAACCTTGTAGGTCAGCGCGTCGGTATCCGTTGCCATGGCTTTCGGCTTGAGCAGACCGGACTTGAGGCACTCGTCCCGGTAGCCCTTGAAATGGTCGTTGATGGTTTTCAGGGCAGAACGGTCCAAACCGCACTCATAGCCCATCTGGGAGAATGCGTCATACAGCGTTTCCGTTGCGGGCTGAGAGGTACCGCCGGAGAAACAAGAGGAGGCGGTGTCGATGACATCGCACCCTGCCTCAACGGCTTTCAGCACGGACAGATAGGCCATGCCGGTGGTGCAGTGGGTGTGCAGCACCAAGGGAGTTTCCGGGAGGGCGTCTTTGATGGCGCTGACCAAATCATAGGCCTCTTTGGGGGTAATGACGCCGGCCATATCCTTAATACAAATGGTACCGCAGCCCATCTGGGTCATTTCCTTGCACAGCTCCACGTATTTTTCCAAGGTATGTACGGGGCTGGTGGTGTAGGAAATGGCACCGGAGGCCAATGCACCGGCTTTGACGGTGGTTTCCACAGCCAGTTTGATATTCCGCAGGTCATTCAGCGCGTCAAAAATGCGGATAATATCGATGCCGTTGGCTACGCTGCGCTCAATAAAGCGCACCACCACGTCATCGGGATAATGCTTATAACCCAGCAGGTTCTGACCGCGCAGGAGCATCTGCAGCTTGGCATGGGGCATTTCCTTCCGGAACGTCCGCAGCCGCTGCCAAGGGTCTTCGTCCAAATAACGGAGACAAGAGTCAAATGTGGCGCCGCCCCAACATTCTATGGAATAATATCCCGCCCGATCCATCTGGGCAAGAACGGGTTTCATTACATCAATGGGCATACGCGTTGCAATCAGAGACTGATTGGCGTCCCGCAGGACTGTTTCGGTGAATTGCACTTTCGGCATATTCCATTACCTCCTCATGTCTATATTACGACGCACGGACAGGGAGAATAGAGACCTCCCTGTCCGTGTAAAATGTCGCGATGTAAGATGTTTGGTCGTCCGGACTTAGAGTTTCGGGCCTGCTGCCACAACTTCGGGGCTCATCTTGGTGTACTGCTTGAAGTTTTCGATGAAAGAGGCAGCCAGTTTCTTTGCGGTTTCCTCGTATTTTGCTTTGTCTTCCCAAGTGTTTGCGGGAATCATCAGTTCCTCGGGCACACCGGGGCAGGAAGTGGGAACGGAAACACCGAAGATGGGGTCTTCCACAAAATCGCTCTTCAGAATTTCGCCGGTGAGCGCAGCGGTGACCATGGCGCGGGTGTAACCCAGTTTCATACGCTTGCCGGTGCCGTTCCAACCGGTGTTAATCAGATAAACGCTTGCGCCGGCTTTCTGCACCTTATCGGACAGCATGCCTGCGTAAACGGAGGGGTCCAGAGGCAGGAAGGGTGCGCCGAAGCAGGTGGAGAAGGTGGGAACCGGTTCTTTCACGCCGATTTCCGTACCGGCCAGCTTGGAGGTGAAACCGGACACGAAGTAGTACATGGCCTGATTCAAATCCAGCTTTGAGATGGGAGGCAGAACACCGTAAGCGTCAGCGGTGAGGAAAATCACCGTTTTGGGAACGCTGGGGCTCATGCCGCTCAGCTCTGCGTTGGGAATGTACTCAATGGGGTAGCCCACGCGGCTGTTGACAGCCAGAGAATCGTCATCGAAGTCGAATTCGCGGGTTTCGGGGTCCATGACCACATTTTCCACCAGAGAACCGAACTTAATTGCGTTGTAGATTTCCGGCTCGCCTTCCGGGGAGAGGTTGATGCACTTTGCGTAGCAGCCGCCCTCGAAGTTGAACACGGAATCGTCTGCCCAGCCATGCTCGTCATCGCCGATGAGCTTGCGGTTGGGGTCTGCGGACAAGGTGGTCTTACCGGTACCGGACAGACCGAAGAACACAGCGGAATCGCCGTCCTTGCCGATGTTTGCGGAGCAGTGCATGGGGAACACGCCCTGCTTGGGCAGGATATAGTTCATGATGGAGAACACGGTTTTCTTGATTTCACCGGCGTACTGAGTACCGCAGATAATTGCGATGTGCTTTTCGTAGTCCAGAAGAATTGCAGCCTCGGAGTGGGTGCCGTCCCGCTCGGGAACGCACTTAAAGCCGGGAGCGGCAATGATGGTGTAATCCGGTGCAAAGCCTTCCAGCTGCTCGGCGTTGGGGCGGCGCAGCAGGTTGCGAATGAACAGATTCTGGCTTGCCAGCTCGTTCACGATGCGGAAGGACTTGGTGTATTTGGGGTCAGCGCCGGCAAAACCGTCGAACAGGAATACTTCCCGATTCTGCAGGTAAGCCACCACTTTCTCGTACAGTGCGTCAAAGCGCTCCTGAGAAATGGGCTTGTTGACCTTGCCCCATGCAATGTCGTCGTGTACGCCCTGAGAGTCCACAATGAACTTATCGTTGGCGCTGCGGCCGGTGTATTTACCGGTTTTTACCACCAGAGCGCCTTTGTTGCTCAGAGAACCCTCGCCCCGGCGCAGCGCATGCTCCGTCAGCTGAGCGGGCGTCAGGTTTCTGTACACAGCCGTGGGATTTACAATACCCAGTGTTTCGATTCCGTATGTTTCCATCTTTGAAAATGACCTCCTATATAAACTTTTGCGGCACCTTTACCGCAGCCTATGTAAGTCGTTCTTGTATTTCACCCGATAATATAACATATTTGATAAAAAAAGAATAGCACAAAAACAGTGAATTTGGTATCTTTTTTGAAAGAAATTTTGCAAATTTTTCATTTGGACCGAAAAGAACGGACAGTTTGTTGACTTTTTCCTGCGCATATAGTATATAATGAACAGAATCATGCAGCCCGGAACGGGCACGGAGGAAGATTATGAAAAAACTGAGCACGATATTCCTGGGAGTCGGCCTGATTCTGTCAACGATTCCTCGGGTGACCCTGGAAAAGACAGATGAACATCTGGTGCTGACTGTGGGCGGCGCCATTCCGGAGCTGATTGCCCGGGTGAAACAGCCGAAAGCGGTGCAGATTGTAAAGCTGCCCTCCGAGGAATGAAAAATGAACAGCGGAAGGTCCGTATCTCAAGGCGAATGCGCAGGAGATAAGGACCTTTTTCTGCACAAACGGGGCAAACAACGGAAGGCGGATTGGAACAATGGATCAAATGTTTCAAAAATTTTTGCGCAGCGGGTTGGACTTGTCGGCTGTGGGAATAGAGCGTCGGGAGGAACAGAGCCTGTATTTCTGTACGCCGAAGGGCGCGTCGGTATTCGGTTGGGCAGGGGTGGACGGTATCCACTTCTGTTTCATTCGGGGCTTTGGCAATATGGTGTTTGCGGTGAGCCCTATGAATTCCGCGCCGGACTTTGTTCACCCGATTGCGTACAATTTCGAGGAGTTCCTGCGGCTGATTCTTGCCTGCGGCGATGCGGCGGGACCGGAGCAGGCGTGGCAATGGGATGAGACACAATTTGAACGGTTTCTCCGGGATAATCCCCCAACGGAAGAACAGCAGCGCGTGTTGTCGGACCTTGGGGAGAAACTGAAGCTGCGCCCTATGGAGCGGCCGTGGCATTATATCAAAGAACTGCAAACATCTTTTGATTATAGCAAGATCAAGTATACGGAAGAATTCTACGATATGGACTTGAACCCGGAAGCCGAGCAAGCCCCACCGGAGTGGAAAGTATACTTTGAGGGAAATTTCCGGGGATACCGGGGCAGAGACCGGGCAGGAACGGAGATTCCGCTGGACAGCCGATTTGAATGGGCGGGGCATGTGTGGCAGATTCCCGCGGCGTATGCCTGCAGCAAAGGCTTAGTGGTAGATTTCTGTATGCGGGCAGACGAGGCAAAACTGCGGCAGTACATGGAACGATGGAACTTGGACCCGGAGCATGACAGCAGGGAGAATTTGACCCGGATACAGGAAATGCAAATAGAGCGGGAGAATCCCCTTTTGTTGGATTTCGATCCGCAATTGCTGTGCAACGGGAAAGTTCTGCATACCGCCCAAGGCTGCGGAATCGCGTTCAATCCATGCGTGTCCGCTGCATACTGGGACCGGGAAACACAATGGGTGATGGAACACTATGCCTTGGACCCGGCATACGGGTGGATGATTTTCCGGTATGCATTTCCTTGGGCAACCAAGCGCCGCCCCACGGTGAAAACCCTTTCCGTGACCATGGTGCAGAGTTCCCAAACGGTTCCGGGAATGCAATTTACAGCCCATGCCCCCGGCGAGGTGTTTCATGGCATCCACCCGGTTTCCGGAGAAAAATATACGTTGACGATGCAGAGTTTGGAACGGCAAACCGTTCCGGAAGGGGCATTTGCGTCGAAGGATTGGCTGTATCCAACCCATTATACGGCTATGACCTATACGCTTTCTCCGGAACCGACGGAGCATGTTTTTCTGATGGACAGCGATGGGGGAGACAAACCGCTTAGACTGTTCGCACCGAAAGACAGATTTGCACCCGATGCAGAAAACTGCGTCGGTATCATCGGCGGGGCAGATGGACCCACTGTGCTTGCGTTGAATCAATCCACAGAGCAGGTGCATACTGCCTGCTCAGCCCTGCATTTTGAACCGATGACCTGCGATGTGGAATGGAATCTCATGTTTACGGTGCAGGAATACGCGGACAGCACAATTTCACTTCTGTAAAAGAAAAAAGCTTTGGCATCAATCGAAATGATATGCCAAAGCTTTTTGTTGTCAGAATTCTGTGGATTACAGCAAGGTAATGCCGGCCTCTGCAAAAGCGTCATAGGTAGACTGATTCCACACGCTTGCCTGCACCTCGCCAATGTGGCAGGTGCCGATGAGTAGCATGCACAGACGGCTCTGACCGATGCCGCCGCCCATGGTCAAGGGTAGCTCGTCATTCAGCACCATCTTGTGGAACGGCAGCTCCCGGCGGGCATCGCAGCCGGCCAGAGACAGCTGACGGCTCATGGATTCTGCGTCTACGCGGATACCCATAGAGCTCAGCTCCACGGAACGGCCCAGAATTTCGTCCCAAATCAGAATATCGCCGTTCAGCGCCCAGTCGTCATAGTCGGGTGCCCGACCGTCATGGGGCTGACCGGATTTCAGCTTGCCGCCGATTTGCATCAGAAACACGCTCTTTGCGCCGGTGTCTTTCATGAACTGGGTTTCTTTCTGGGAAGAGGTGTAGCCCTTTCCGGCATAGCGGTCTTCCAGCTCTTGACTGGTTACGAATACCACGTCACGGTCAATTTCCGTGGAAATGGTGGGGAATTCTTTTTTCAGTGCCTCGTGGGTATCGGACACAGCGTGAATAATGCGCTGCACGGAGTCTTTCAGTGTATCCAGATTCCGCTCTTCCCGGGTAATCACCTTTTCCCAGTCCCACTGGTCCACGTAAGCGGAGTGCAGGTTGTCAAAGGGGGATTCCTCCGGGCGGATTGCGTTCATATCGCAGTACAGACCGTTGCCCACATGGAAGTCATACCGTTTCAACGCCAGACGTTTCCATTTTGCCAGAGACTGCACGATTTCCACCTGAGTACCCAGTGCAGGAATGGTGAACGTTACCGGATGTTCAATGCCGCTCAGGTTATCATTCAGACCGGAGGCGGTGGTTACAAACAGCGGGGCGGAAACCCGTTTCAGATGCATCTGCTTGCCCAATTGTACCTGGAATTCGCCTTTGATGAACTCAATGGCGCGCTGCAGATCGTAAGTATCCAGCGGAGGACGATATCCTCTGGGAATGTTGATGATATTCATTGAAAAAACCTCTTACTTTTGAAAATACTGATTGAAATGCATCGAAACTGATGCGGAAGTCTCTTGACAGTATACTGGGAAAAACCGCGAATTGCAAGTAAAAACGGAATTTGTGTGGCATCAAAAAAATAAAATCGAAATAAAATCGAAAAATTTCCAAGAAACGGCCGGAAAATCGGGATAAACTACTTGACAACTATGGTATAATAAAGTGTTTATAACGGAAAATATTGTAAAGAAAGATAGGTACTATGAGCGAAGTAATCTTAGATGCATTGAAGGATACAATCCTGCTGATTCCCATTTTGTTTCTGACGTATTTGTTTTTGGAGTCGGTAGAGGGGCACTTGAGCGGCAGAATGACCCGTCTGGTGGGAAACACCCGGTGGTTCGACCCCATTGTGGGCGCCATTGTGGGCATCGTGCCGGAATGCGGATTTTCCGCAGCGGCGGCAAGCTTGTTTTCTGCCGGTACACTGACGGTGGGAACCTTGGTGGCGGTATTTTTGGCAACCAGTGATGAAATGCTCCCCATTCTGATTTCCGAGCAGGTGCCGTTTGGAACCATTGCCAAGATTTTGGGAACGAAGGTTGTTGTGGCTGCCATTGCCGGTGTGATTCTGAACATGCTCTTCGTCCGGCGGAACCATGAAATGCGGGAGGAGAACGAGGAGCGAATCGAGGAGCTGTGCGAGCACAGCCATTGCTCCTGCGGAGAGCACCACGGCATTGTGAAACCGGCGCTGATTCATACAGGGGAAATTGTGTTGTTTGTCCTGATTGTGAATCTGGTGCTGAATCTGGTGATTCATTTTGGCGGCGCTGACCTGCTGCAGCAGGTTTCCATGGAGAACCCTGTGCTGTCCTGCTTTGTGGCGGCATTGGTGGGATTGATTCCCAACTGCGCGGTGTCTGTGGCGCTGACGGAGCTGTATTTGAACGGTATGCTGGGAACCAGCGCGATGCTGGCCGGATTGCTGTCCGGCTCCGGTGTGGGTCTGTTGGTGCTGTTCCGGACCAACCGGCATATAAAAGAAAACCTGATGATTCTTGCCATTGTGTATGTGTGCGGTGCATTCGGCGGTTTGCTGACCGGACTGGTATTCTAAAGGCAAGGGAAAGGACGGATTCTGATGGAAGAACTGAAATCAATCATTCGAAACGTGAAAGTGCGTCTGGTGGTGCTGTCGCTGATTGTGATTGCCATCGGTGTGCTGTTTGTGGCGAAACCGGATACTTCCGGCGTTATGATTTGCTATCTGGTGGGAATTTTGCTGTGTCTGTATGGCATTGTGCGGCTGGTAATTTATTTCACCGGAGACGCGGCGCAGCGGGTCGGTTCCTTTGATTTGGTCATTGGCGCGGCAATGCTGCTGTGCGGTGTGTATATTCTGTTCCGTCCTCAGTTTTTGTACGGAATTCTCACTGCGGTCTGCGGGATTTTCCTGGTAGCGGACGGTGTGCTGAAATTGCAGTATGCCATGGACTTGTATCGTATGCAGGCAAAGGCATGGTGGTCTGTGCTGGTTGTGGCATTGGTTATGATTGCGTTGGGTCTGCTGGTGCTGTTCCGCCCCTTTGAGACCATGGTAACGCTGATGACGTTTCTGGGCGTGGTGCTGATTGCCGACGGTGTACTGGATTTGGTTTCCATTTCCTATGTACATCTGGTAGCCAAACGGGTGAAAAAAGCGGTGAACGATGCGTACACCGAGGCAACGGCCATTGAAACCGACGGCGAAGTCATTGACGACAATCGTAAATAAAGTGAAATCAGCGAACCCGGATTGCATTTGGTGCAGTCCGGGTTTTCCTTTTTACTCCGGCCCTTGTTTTCCCGGAGAAGATTTGTTAAAATGGAAGAAATATAAAAGAACAGGAGCGAATTCCTATGATTTATTTTCAGTGCGATTATGCCGAGGGCTGCCACCCGAAAATTCTGGAGGCGCTGACGCGGACAAATCTGGAGCAGACCCCGGGATACGGCATGGACGGCCATTGCAGCCATGCCCGGCAGATGATTCGGGAGGCTTGCGGTCAGCCGGAGGCGGACGTGCATTTTCTGGTGGGGGGAACGCAGACGAATACTACGGTGATTGCGTCCATTCTGCGGCCCTATCAGGGTGCTTTGTGTGCAGATACCGGTCACATCAATTGCCATGAAACCGGCGCCATTGAGGCAACGGGGCACAAGGTGCTGCCCCTGCC
>CAKTAK010000028.1:0-24185 GCA_934527315.1 uncultured Oscillospiraceae bacterium | reverse complement strand
GATATTGTCATTTCCTTGAATCATTTCAAAGGCCATGAATCCACCGGATTCGGCGGCGCGCTGAAGAATTTGGGCATGGGCTGCGGCTCCCGCGCCGGTAAGATGGAAATGCACTCTGCCGGAAAGCCGTGGGTCCGTCAGGATCGCTGTATCGGCTGCGGTGCTTGCCAGAGAATCTGTGCCCATGGCGCACCGGTGATTGAAGACCACAAGGCACACATCGACCATGACAAATGTGTTGGCTGCGGCCGCTGCATCGGTGTTTGCCCCAAAGATGCAGTACGCCCGGCAAACGATGAAAGCAATGATATTTTGAACTGCAAGATTGCGGAATATGCAAAAGCCGTTGTGGACGGACGTCCTAATTTCCATATCAGCTTGGTAATGAATGTTTCTCCCAACTGCGATTGCCATGCCGAAAATGATGTTCCCATTGTTCCCGACGTTGGCATGTTTGCCTCTTTTGACCCGGTGGCGTTGGATGTTGCTTGCGCAGATGCGGTGAATCAGATGCCGGTGATGGTTGGCAGCTGCTTGGACGAGCACATGCATGCCGAGCATACCGACGGCGACCATTTCCACATCAATCACCCGGAGACAAACTGGCGTTCCTGCGTGGAACACGCAGAGCAGTTGGGCTTAGGTCAGCAGGCTTATGAACTGATTGAAGTAAAGTAAATACACGATGAGAAACAGCGGTATAAGGTCCATGAACCTCATACCGCTGTTTTTTGCACTCATTTTATTGTGAAGAACAATGTCAGGATTCTTCCTGCACGGCTTCGGGAATCTTACAGACATCTACCCAACCGATTGCCTCAGAGCATTGATAAAGCTCGTCAATCGTCAGTTCGATGGCACTGTTTGCCGATCCTGCAGCCGGAAAAACGGTTTCAAACCGTTTCAAGCTTTCGTCCAGATAGACCCGCACACCGGGGTTCACGCCGAAGGGGCAAACGCCGCCCACCGGGTGACCGACTTTCTCCAAAACCTCTTCCGGAGAGGGCATAGAGGCTTTCTTGTGAAAGTAATCTTTGTACTTGTGATTGTCAATCCGGGCATCTCCCGCAGCAACAATCAGAATACAGCCGTCATCAAGCCTGAAAGAGAGTGTTTTGGCAATTCTCGCACCCTCAACGCCCACTGCCTGTGCTGCCAGCTCCACGGTTGCACTGGAAACGTCAAATTCCAGAATTTTATCTTCCAGATGATACTTTGCCAGATGTGCTCTGGCTTTTTCTATGGACATAACAAACTCCTTCTGTCTAAATTATCTGCGACCGCCGCCGCCACCGCCGGAAAAGCCTCCGCCGAAACCTCCTCCGGAATGACCGCCGCCACCGGAGAATCCGCCTCCGCCAAAGCCACCGCCGCCGAAGCCGCCGGGACCGGGGCCCATGGGACCGCGCGGACCTCTTGGACCGCGGTCATTACAGAACATCCACATGAGCCAGAAGGGAATATCACTGCCCCGTCTCCGGCGCACCAACGGACGCATAAACGCGGAAAGGAAATTGACAACAAGAATGAAGATAATCAGAAATTTAATGATGTCACCCAGTGTCAATCGGTTTTCATAATAACCGTTGTTGTAGTTTCCGTTGTAATTATTATTGTAGCTTGTATTGTTTGCGGACCGGGGAATCTGCACATTGTATTCGCTTTCGTACCAACGAATCAACTGTTCAAACAGGGAAGTGACGGCTTCTTCGTACTGGTTATTGTCCACGTAGTCCCAGAAATACCGGTCCATCATGTTGTTGATTTCTTTGTTGGACAAACTGGAGGTAATTCCGGCGCCTTGCACCAGCCAACCCTTATACTCTTGGGTAACCAGCAGCAAAAGCATACCGTTGTTGTCCTTTTCGGCGTTTCCAACGCCCCAATCGTTGAACAACTGGTTTGCATATTGCTGAGCATCATAGCCGTCTTCCAGATAATCAATCGTAACAACGACAATTTGCGCGCCGCCGCAATAATAGTCCAGCTCACCGTTTTCATCAATAATCATCTGCTCGGTTTTGCTGGAAAGCACATTTGCATAGTCTGCTACATACTCATTTTCCGGCGGGTCAACCAACGCGAAAGTGGGTACTGTCAAAGCGCACAGCATCAAAACCGTCAGCAGCAGGGAAAATAACCGATGGGTTTTCTTCATGCAGTCATCATCCTTCCGTTGCGTCGGCGGAGCTGCTTGCATAATAGCCGGGCATATCATAGTCGTCCACGAACTTCAAAAACGGACTGGAGCCGTACTTTGCAAAGAACTCGGAAACCTCTTGATTGTACGTGGATTTTTCAATCATTTTCTGGGCGCCGTTGAAGTTGGTGGTGTAATAATCCAGTTTGCTCCGGTCATCATCGGAAACAGTCTCCTGAGACAAAGCTTGAATCAATGCCTGATAAGCTGCGTCCAGTTCCTCGTTTCTGTCGTAGTATTCACTGATGGGAATCCACTTGTACTGCTCTATGGTGTTTGCCATTTCTGTCTGCGCAAACTTCAGTGCCTGTGTTTCCGCGGAAACATTGGGGTAATTATTTGCGATGGTTACGGTGCCGTTGGCAGCATCAGAACGCGCCTCCAGCCGTTCAAAAATGGTTTTTGTGCCGGAGCTGTAGGAATAGAAAAATTCACTTTTAACATCGCTGGCTTTCTCGCTGATTTGCGATGTTCCCTTAGTATACGTGGTGGTGCACACCACGGCTGCCAAGAGACATACCGCCACAATGGGCTTTTTCAGTAAATTCATATAATCTCCTTATTGGGAAATCAGCCTTTGATTTCCAACAGTTTCTGTTTCAGTTCGCCTTCGATGCGGCCCAGTTCCTCTTCGGCAGCGGCGCGTTTTGCACGACCGTCCTCTTGAATCTGACGGACCTCTTCCAGAGAGGCAATCAGTTCCTGGTTGGTCTTCTTCAGCGTATCAATTTCCACGATACCACGCTCGGATTCCTTGGCAATTTCTACACTGCCCTGATGCAGCGCTTCGGCGTTCTTCTTCAGCAGGCTGTTTGTCACATCGGATACCTCACGCTGTGCCTCCATAGCCTGTTTGGAATGATGCATGGTCAGCGCCAGCACCATCTGGCTCTTCCACAGAGGAATCGTGTTGACCAGAGAGGTCTGAATCTTTTCTGCCATCAGCGTGTCATTGTTCTGAATCATGCGAATCTGCGGTGCCATCTGCAGAGAAATCACACGGGTCAGCTCCAGGTCATACAGACGCTTTTCAAAGCGGCCAATCATATTTGCAAAGTCATTGGCAGCCTGAGCATCTTCCGGCAGACCGGTTTCCAATGCTTTGGCCTGCAACTTAGGCAGTTCTTCGTTGCGCAGCTGCTCCACCCGGAGCTTACCGGCCAGAATGTACATGGTCAGTTCTTTGTAGTAAGCCTGGTTTTTCTCGTACATCTTGTCCAGCATGGCAACGTCTTTCAGCAGAGTGCGCTCATGGGTGGACAGAGAATTGGAAATTTTATCTACATTGACTTCCACTTTGTCGTACTGCGCTTTCAGGCTTTCAATGTTATTCTTTGCTTTTTTGAAAAGACCCAAAAAGCCTTTCTGCTCTTTTTCGCCGAAGTCCATGCTCTTCAGCTGAACCACCAAGTCGGACAGAGTATCGCCCATCTCGCCCAAATCTTTGGTACGCACTGTGCTCAGCGCAGCACCGGAGAACTCGGAGATATTCTTCTGAGCAGCGGCGCCGTAATTCATAATCTGCTCGCTGTTGGTCACATCAATGGTGGAAGAGAACTGCTTGATGGCAGCCTGCTCTTGCTCGCTGAATTTATTCAATTCCAGTTTTTCCACGGGAATTTTTTCTGTTTCTGCCTTCGGAGCCTCTTCAACCGCGGGGATTGCAGCTGCGGCGGCATCGCCTGCATTGGGGTCCAGTGTCAGGGAAGGAACATATTCGTCACTCATAATCATACTATCCTTTCTATTAAAAAAGTTGCATCAGTTCAATTTGAAATCGTTTGCGGTACCGCCGGAAAGACCCTCGCGCTTGAGCATGGTGTTCATAACGTCAATATCGGTTTCAATGTCCAGCGCTTGATTTCCGAACAGGGAATCCAATTGTTTCTTGAACGCCTCAATGGCGGTATCCAGCATCTCCGAAATACTCTGCTTGGTTTTGTCAATATTGTCTCCGCTGATGCCCTGCTCGTCCATTCGGTCATAGGCATTCAGCAGTTTAATGGTTGTGGGCAGGTAATAGTCCAAAAACTTCCGAATTTGAGGAACATCGGATGGGTCATGAATGGCATCCTGCACGATTTTATCGGAAACCCGCATCAACTCGTTTATTTTATTTTTAATCTCCGGATTCTCGATGGAGGCATAGAGCCGGCCCATTTCGGACATTGCACGATTTCCGTCGGCAATGATGGAATCAATTTCGGGACCATAGCTTTTCTCGGGCTGCTTGAATTTCTGCTGTTCCGGTTCTTTCTTCGGCGTAAATTCGATTTCCGGTTCCTCATCTTCCGCTTGCTTTCCTTTGAACACTTTGCTCAAAATAACGGACAAAGCGGCGGTAATGGCTGCGCAGCCGAGAATACCGGAAATTCGGTACATCGGCATGAAATTGCTGGCAATCAGCCAGATAATCATCGCAAAATAAAAGCCGCGGACGCGGGGCTGCTTTTTCGCTTTCTTTTCTTGTTTCGACAATGGGATACCCTCCAGTACTGCAAAAAGTACGTGATTTATACAGAATTACAGGATACATTTTACAACGAACCGAATGATAGGTCAAGAGTGTGACAGCTGCAGATTCAAAAGTTCATAGACCTGTTTTTTCAGAAAATGGAAGAAAAAAGAGAATGAATATTGATTTCAATGCCTGAAATGTAGTATAATACCGTGAACAGAAAGAAAACTACTGCCGTCCCGACTGAACGGGAGATTCTGCAATGTGGCAGAATTGGCATCATTTGGAGGCTGTTATGATTAAGGTTTCCCCGTCTATTTTGTCTGCTGACTTTTGTAAATTGGGTGCAGATGTAGAATCAATTCTGCAGGGTGGAGCAGACTATGTGCATGTTGATGTCATGGACGGCATTTTCGTTCCAAATATTTCCATCGGTATTCCCGTAGTGCAATCCCTGCGAAAGGCTTGCGATGGTTTTCTGGACGTGCATCTGATGATTGACCGTCCTCACCGTTATGTGGCGCAGTTCTGCAATGCCGGTGCGGATTTGGTTGTGTTCCATGTG
Source organism: uncultured Oscillospiraceae bacterium (assembly GCA_934527315.1). Taxonomy (GTDB): domain Bacteria; phylum Bacillota; class Clostridia; order Oscillospirales; family Oscillospiraceae; genus HGM13010. Next base: position 18,962 of record CAKTAK010000028.1, on the reverse strand, counting down.
GAGGCTGCGGAGCCGCAGGATTTGTTTGCGGCCATTCAGACGGTAAAAGACTGCGGCAAAAAGGTCGGTTTAGCTGTGAAACCGAAAACCCCTGCAAGTGTTCTGCTCCCGTACTTGAAACTGTTGGACCTGGCACTGGTAATGACGGTGGAGCCCGGTTTCGGCGGACAGAAGTTTATGGCAGATATGATGCCCAAAGTGCAGGAACTGCGTCAGATGATTCAGGAAATGAATCCCGACTGCGAGCTGGAAGTTGACGGCGGCGTGGATCCCGTGACCTCGGCTTTGTGCAAGCAAGCCGGCGCAAATGTTCTGGTAGCCGGCAGCGCTGTCTTCAAAAAAGAGGACCGTGCAGAAGCAATTCGCCTGATTCGCGAGGCGTAAAGTTTATTCAAAATTCATTCGGAGTGTACTGGTTTTATGAATTCGTTCTTTCCCGCAACGGTAGAAAATTTAATTGACAAGTTTGCAGCCCTGCCGGGAGTGGGAAAGAAAAGTGCATCAAGACTTGCATTCTTTGTGCTGTCAATGCCGGAAGGGGAGGCAGAGTCCTTTGCCGAGGCTATTTTGGAGGCCAAACGGAAGGTGCATTTTTGCCCTGTTTGCCAGAATCTGACGGATACGGACTTGTGCCCGATTTGCGCCAGTGCAAAACGGGACCAGTCTGTCATTTGCGTGGTGTCCGAGCCGAAAGATGTGTTATCTGTGGAGCGCGGTCACGAATATAATGGAGTATATCACGTGCTGCACGGTGTGATTTCACCGATGAATCATATCGGTCCGGACGATCTTCGGATTTCGGAGTTGGTGGCACGGGTGGCAAAGGGAAATGTTGCGGAAGTGATTATGGCAACCAATCCGGATACGGAGGGCGACACCACAGCAATGTATATTTCTCGTTTGCTGAAACCTTTTGATGTAAAGGTGAGTCGTCTGGCTTACGGTATCCCCGTGGGTTCCAATATTGAATTTGTGGACGATGCAACGATTATGCGGGCGTTGAACGGCCGCGTGGAAATGTAATTTCGCAGATTGGTCGATGGATTCGGCGGTATAGAATCCGCCGGATTGACCAATACTGTTTATAAATTAAAAGGGTCCGTATGGTATGAAAATACGGATACATATCCGTGCTGCAAAAACAGCACAAGGAAAAGAACGAAAATTGGCTGGCTGAGATGCCGGTTTTGTTTGTTGCGCTTTTTTAGGAAAATGCAGCGAATTGTCTGAGAAAAGGAGTGTATTTATGGCATCAAAATTGAAAATTATCCCTCTGGGCGGTTTGGGTGAAATCGGAAAAAACATTACCGCCATTGAGTACGGAAAAGATATCCTGCTGATTGACTGCGGCATGGGTTTCCCGGAAGACGATATGTACGGCGTTGACGTGGTCATTCCGGACTTTAGCTATCTGAAATCGAATAAATCCCGCATTCGCGGTCTGGTGATTACCCATGGTCATGAAGACCATATCGGCGGTATTCCGTTCCTGCTGCGTGAAATCGAAGTGCCGATTTATGCAACGGAGCTGACTGCGGCATTGATTGAGCTGAAGTTGGAAGAGCACGACCAGCTGACAAATACCCAGGTATTCGTCAAGAAACCCGGCGATAAATTCCGGCTGGGCTGCTTTGAAGTGGAAATGATTCATGTGAACCACTCCATTGCGGATTCTGTGGGCTTGGCAATTAAGACTCCCATCGGTACCATTGTGCATACCGGTGACTTTAAGGTGGACTTGACGCCGCTGCAGGGTGAAATGACGGATTTGGCGCGGTTCAGCGAGCTGGGACGCAACGGTGTTCTGGCATTGATGATGGATTCTACCAACGCGGAAAGACCCGGTTATACCCCCACGGAGCGCACGGTGGGTATGAACTTTGAAAAACTGTTCGACGGCTGCGATAAGCGGATTATTATCACCACCTTCGCATCGAATGTGGACCGTATTCAGCAGATTATCAATGTGGCTCATAAGTACAAACGGAAGGTTGCATTTACGGGCCGCAGCTTGGAAAATATTCTGAAGGTTTGCTCGGAAATCGGAAAGATGGATATCCCGGAAGGTATTCTGGTGGATATGGACCATATCAACTCCGTTCCGAAAAATAAACTGGTGATTATCTGCACCGGCAGCCAGGGCGAAAATATGTCTGCGTTGTACCGTATGGCCCATTCTGTGCATAAACAGGTTTCTATCGATGCCCACGACATGGTGATTATCTCAGCATCTGCCATTCCCGGCAATGAGATTACCATCGGCAAGGTTATTGATATGCTGTTCCAGCGCGGCGCAAAGGTGGTCTATGATAAAGAGGCCGGTCTGCATGTTTCCGGACACGCATCTCGCGAGGAATTGCGCATGATGCTGGCGCTGACCAAACCCAAATACTTCATTCCCGTTCACGGTGAGTACCGTATGCTGTGCAAGCATGCAGAACTGGCTAAGGAAATGGGTGTGCGCCCCAACAGTGTTGTGATTGCCGAAAACGGCAGTGTGATTGAGGTGACCCAGCGGAGCATTCGGAAAAATGGCACGGTGAAAGCCGGCGATATTCTGGTAGACGGCTCCGGCACCAATGAAATCGGCAGCGATGTGCTCAGCGACCGGAAACATCTGGCAGATGAGGGCATCGTGATTACCTCTCTGGTGCTGTCCGAGGAAGACGGTTCTCTGATGGCGCCGCCGGAAATTACCACCCGCGGTTTCTCCGATGCAGCTGATTCCGCTATGGTGGAAAGCAATCTGAAACGAATCGTATACGAAACGCTCAGCTATTGCGATAAAAAACACATCACCAACCCGGCAACCATCAAGACGAAACTGAAAGCAAACTATTCCGGTTATCTGTATAAAACCATTCGCCGCAGCCCCATGGTGGTCACGGTGATTCATAAAATGTAACCCATGAAGATTCCGTATTTCGATGCCCATTGCGATACGATTACCGCCTGCGGCAGAATCGGCAGCACAACGGGGCATGTGGACTTGAACCGATTGGAGCAATACGCACCGGTTGGGCAGATTTTTGCGATTTGCGCAGAACCGGAGTTTCTCCCGGGGTACCAAAAATATTTGCCTATACTCTTGAAGGAGTTGACGGAAAATGAAGACCGGGTGATGCTGTGCCGCAGCGGAGCGGATATTCGCAAGGCGGCGGACACCGGAAAAATCGCTGCATTGATTGCGGTAGAGGGCGGCGAACACCTGGGTTGCTCTTTGGAGGGTTTGCAGCGGGCGTATGAACTGGGCGTACGTTCGGTCAATTTAACTTGGAATTACGATAATGCGCTGTCCGGCGCAGCGGTGGGTTCCGGGAGCGGATTGACGGATTTGGGGCGGCAGTTTGTGTGCTTGGCGCAGGAATTGGGTGTCATTATTGACCTGTCTCACGCCTCGGAACGTGCATTTTGGGATACCATGGAGATTATCAAACGTCCGGTTTATGCCAGTCACTCGGATGCAAAGGCACTGACCCCGGCAGTCAGAAATCTCACCGATGCGCAGTTTTGTGCGCTTGCGCGATGCGGCGGCGGAGCCGGCATCAATTTGTATGCGGATTTTCTCGGCTTGACGCGGGATATTGATGCAGTGGTTGCCCATATCGAGCATTTCTGGGCACTGGGCGGCGAAAAGGCTGTGTTTTTGGGCACAGACTTTGACGGTATTGAACGTACGCCGAAGGAACTGACCGGGGTAGAACGAATGGACCTGCTGTATGAAGCGCTGCTGCGAAGAAATTACCCGGAGCAGCTGGTGCAGGACTTGTTTTACCGGAATTTACGGAACATATTGGAGAGAGCATTGTGAATATTCAAATCTTTGGACGCAGTAAATGTTTTGATACCAAAAAAGCGGAACGTTGGTTTAAGGAACGGCGGATTAAGTATCAGCTGATTGATATTGACCGCTACGGCATGAGCAGGGGAGAACTGACCGCTGTAAAAAATGCCGTAGGATTGGACGCGCTGCTGAATGAAAAGGCCACGGATTACCCCTTGGTTCAGTATCTGGCGTATGATGCGGATAAATTCGAAAAGCTATTTGAAGAACCAAAGCTGATTCGCACCCCAGTGGTGCGTAATGGCAAACAGGCAACGGTGGGATATGCACCGGAAGTCTGGTCTCAATGGGAATAATAAAGAGTGCAAGCCCCCGAATCTCAATCAGATTCGGGGGCTTACTTTAATATTAACGTATAAAATTAGGTTTCCGTAAAGCTTACATTACCGGCATTCTTGTCGTAGATTGCGATGTAGCTCTTGCCGATCCCCAGATCCAAAGCCTGTCCGTTGGGCAGCTTGAATTTAAATCCTTGTCCGGCTTGACGAGACCAAGTGATTTCGGTGGCTTTGCCATCACAAACAAAGTAGCCAGAACCGCCGGAAGTCAAATCAACGGTCAAACGGCCCTTTCCGTCATAGACATTCATACCGGTAGACATGAAAATCAGATTTTTGAACTTCATATCTTCTTTGGTACTGCCGTCCTGATAGACGCTGCCGAACTGATAACCGGTATACAATTCGGTTTCCGGGTCATATTTGAAACTGGTATTCTTTCCGCTGTTGAACGTGACCTTTGCATAGGCTGCATCATCAGTGCATTGCTCACCGGCGGTTTCGGAGAAGGTGTAACCATATTCAAAGCCGTCCTTGTGTTCCGTGCGGAATCCTTTTGCCTCAATGCACTCCAGCAAGCCGTTTCCGGTGGCGAACATGGAGTGCTCGGTACCGTACTGCATTCTGGATTTATCCCGATAGAAGGGAGAAGGGGAGTAGCTGCCGTTTACACCGTCAATGTGGTCCCAACCGGAGGAACGCAAATCTCCGTAAGCCTCATCGCTGCCACCGGCATGCACCTGAATGGCATCAAGGGATTGGGAAAGGGTCAGGTAGTAAGCGCGAAGACTGCGGATACTGCCAATGGACTCAATATCCTTCAGATTCTGAAAGACAGCCAGCATACGGGTAACGCCGCCCTCGGCGGGCAGTTCAAACATAATATCTGCATTGGACACACCGCACTGGGGCTGTGCCTGCTTGATATTGTTAATCATAACCGTGACCGGACGATTCATGCTGATATCCTCGTCCATGCCCTCACCGGTCAATGGATTGGTATACGGGGACCCGACGTTCGTTTCAATCTGCTCCGGTGCGTCCTGATTCACATTAGGTGCCTCGGGATCAACGTCAAACGGATCTTCTTTTGCGGAGCTTCCGCAAGCCGTACAAAGCAGTAAAGACAATGATAACATACAGGTTAAAAATCGTTTCATTGGATTTCCTCCTTGCGATACTTTATTCCTATTATAAATCGTTGCCAATGTAAAGTAAAGGTGATATAATTTAAAATCATTAGCATTTTGGAGATGAATTCAATGGATACCTTGGAACAAATTGCTTTGGAAACCCGCAGTGCGGTGGAGGAACTTCTGGACGCAGCCGGTATGAAAGCCGGAGATTTGCTGGTGGTCGGCTGCTCTTCCAGTGAGGTTTGCGGCGGTACAATCGGCCATGCATCTTCTCCCGAAACGGGAAAGGTGATTGCGCAGACGATTCTGACCGCTTGCCGGGAACGGGGTGTGTACCTTGCTGCTCAGTGCTGCGAACATCTGAATCGGGCGCTGATTGTAGAACGTGAGGCAGCTGAGAAGTTCGGATATGAACCGGTTTGCGTTCGTCCGCAGCCGAAAGCCGGCGGTTCTTTTGCAACGGCTGTGTATGACATGATGGAGGAACCCACGCCTGTGGAGCATGTTCGCGCAAAAGCAGGTCTGGACATCGGCGGAACGCTGATTGGCATGCATCTGAAAGAAGTGGCCGTTCCTCTGCGTTTGCAGACGAAGAAAGTGGGCGAGGCACCGATTTCCGCTGCAAAGACCCGGCCGAAACTCATCGGCGGCGTACGTGCGGTCTACCCGGAAGTGATTCGATAAGAATATCAGACATAAAAAGTGCGGAGGACAAGATTTTGTCTTCCGCACTTTTTACGCAAAAACAAGGGCGCTGCCGCAGCAGCGCCCTTGTAAACATTTCAATTGAGAGTTCAATCACCAACAAATTACATGTTGGAAACGATAGCCTTGGTATCCTGAGCGATGACCAGCTCCTCGTCGGTGGGGATGACCATCATGGTGACCTTGGAGTCGGGGGTGGAGATCACGTGCTCGCCGCGCTTTGCGTTCTCAGCATCGTCCATCTTGGTGCCCAGATAGGTCAGGTATTCAGCGATTTCAGCACGGGTGGTAGCGCTGTTCTCGCCCACGCCTGCGGTGAAGACAATCACGTCAACGCCGTTCATAGCAGCAACGTAGGAGCCAACAACCTTAGCAACCCAGTATGCGAACATATCCAGAGCCAGTCTTGCGCGCTCGTTGCCCTGATCAGCAGCCTGCTCCAGATCGCGGAAGTCGGAGGACACGCCGGAAACACCCAACACGCCGGACTTCTTGTTCAGAATGTTCAGCATCTCGTCAATGCTGTAGCCGTACTTGTTCATCAGGTACTGCAGAACGCCGGAGTCCAGATCGCCGCAGCGGGTACCCATAGGCAGACCAACCAGAGGAGTAAAGCCCATAGAGGTGTCAACGCACTCGCCGCCTTTAATCGCAGCAATGGAGGAGCCGTTGCCCATGTGGCAGGAGATGATCTTCAGATCCTTGATGTCCTTGCCCAGCAGCTCAGCAGCGCGAGCGGACACGTAACGGTGAGAAGTGCCGTGGAAACCGTAACGACGAACTTTGTCATTCGTGTAGTACTCATAAGGAACTGCATAGGTGAATGCCTTTGCGGGCATGGTCTGATGGAAAGCGGTATCAAACACGCCGACCATGGGGACGTCGTCGCCCATAACAGCCTTGCATGCATTGATGCCGGTGATGTTTGCGGGGTTGTGCAGAGGAGCCAGGGGGATGCAATCCTCCAGAGCCTTCATCACGTCATCAGTAATCAGCACGGAAGAGGCAAATGCCTCGCCGCCGTGCACCACGCGGTGACCGACAGCGTCGATTTCCTTCATGCTGGAAACAACACCGCACTCAGCGCAGGTCAGCTTGTCGATAACAGCTGCGATTGCCTCGGCATGGGTGGGCATGGGAATCTCAAACTCCTGCTTGAAATCCTTTGCGGGGATTTTGTGGGTCAGACGGCCGTCGATGCCGATACGCTCGCACAGGCCCTTTGCAAATACAGTATTGGTATCCGGGTCCATGAGCTGATACTTCAGAGAAGAACTGCCGGCGTTGATAACGAGGATTTTCATAGTTGAATTGTCCTTTCTTAATTGAAATGTATTGGATTACCATGTAAAATAAACCATAACAACAATCTATTTTAGTGTCTTTTCCTGAAAAAGGCAAGTACTTTTTCGAAGAAAGAGGTGTTTTCTATGCAGATTACCGGAATTGTGGCCGAATATAACCCTTTTCACATGGGTCATGCCTATCAAATTCAGAAAATTCGGGAGATTTTAGGTCAGGAAACGGGAATCGTCTGTGTGATGTCGGGAGATTTTGTCCAGCGGGGAGAGCCTGCAATATTTAATAAGTATGCCCGAGCGGAGGCCGCATTGGCCGGCGGGGCGGACCTTGTGCTGGAGCTACCGCTGCCGTGGTGCATTGGCTCTGCGGAGTTTTTTGCCGGCGGGGCGATAGAAATTCTGAATCGGCTGCAGGTCGTCGATTATTTATGTTTTGGCAGCGAGTCTGGAAATCTTGCGGATATGCAGAAAATTGCCCGGGTGGAAGATTCGCCGGAATATTCCGCCGTTCTAAGTGAAAAATTGCAGCAGGGCGTATCTTTTCCCACGGCGCGGCAGCAAGCATTGCAGGAAATAGCGGGAGCTGCTGCAAATTGCCTTGCAACCCCAAACGATTTGCTTGGCATTGAGTATCTGAAAGCATTGAATCGTAAAAATAGCTCCATTTGCCCCATGCCCATTCAGCGTGTAGGTGCAGCCCATGACCGGGAAACGGACCGGCTGATGAAATCCGGCTCGGAATTGCGGAAGATTCTAACAGAATGCGAAGAAACATATAATCATATCGACTTGTGCGCGCATTTGTTTCCCAAACCGGTTTGGGACATCTGGAATCGAGAGGTGCAAGCCGGACGGGGACCGATTACAATGGCGCGTATGGAGCCGATGATGATGTCCCGGCTGCGGTTTCTCAAGGAGGCAGATTTTGTGGATTTGCCTGATGCAAGCGAGGGATTGGAGCACAAGTTGTATGCGGCTTGCCGAACAGAATCCGGTATCGATGCAATCTGTACGGCAGTGAAAAGCAAACGGTACACCTATGCAAGGGTACGGCGAATGGTTCTGTTTGCTGCTTTGGGGATTCAGAAAAGCGATTTTAAAAAGGCTCCCAATTATGCAAGAGTTCTTGCAGCAAATTCAAGGGGAACAGAAATTCTTCGGGCAGCAAAAATGCAGGGAAACATTGATATTATCAGCAAACCGGCTGCCATTCACAAGCTCGGACCGGAGGCGCAGCACATCTTTGATTGCACTTCCCGGGGCCATGATTTCTATGTTTTATCGTACAAAGATGCAGGGAATTATGCAGGCAGCGCAGACTGGAAAACCTCTCCGTATATCCGACCAGAAAAATAATTTGAAATTTACGTAAAAAAATGTTGCAAAATCGTACGCAAGGGATTATAATCATTTCCATAATTTAGCGGAATACAAATGTATTTGTTACATGGACATTTTGTAGACGCGAATTAAAAGGAGGAAATAAAAGATGAAAAAAAGGATTCTTGCATTTGGTATGGTTTTGTCTTTGGCATTGACGCTGTGCGCTTGCGGTTCCGGTGATGGCAGCGGCGATTCTGCTGAAGGCGGAAATAAAACCGTGGTAGTCGGTGTTTTCGAGCCGTTGTCCGGCGATAACGGTGCCGGCGGCAAGCAGGAAGTTCTGGGTATGCAGTATGCAAACTCTCTGTATCCTACCGTTGAAATCGGCGGCGAGACCTACGATGTAAAGCTGGTCGTTTCCGATAACGAGTCTTCTTCCGATAAAGCTGTTTCCGCAGCAAACGAGTTGATTTCTGCCGGTGCATCTGTGGTTCTGGGTTCTTACGGCTCCGGTGTTTCCATTGCTGCATCTGATACGTTCAAAGAAGCCGGTGTTCCCGCCATCGGCGTGACCTGCACCAACCCGCAGGTTACCGAGGGCAACAGCCACTACTTCCGTATCGCATTCCTGGACCCCTTCCAGGGCACCGTCCTTGCAAACTTTGCACATGACCAGCTGGGCGCAGAGACTGTGTATTGCCTGGGTCAGTTGGGCAACGACTATGACCAGGGTCTGATTAACTACTTCAAGCAGGCTGCTGATTCCTTGGGCATGAAAGTGATTACCGCATCTTTCCCCGAAGGCAACTCCGACTTTAACTCCTATCTGACTACCGCAAAAACCGAAGGCGCTGAGGCAATCTTCGCTCCTACCTCTATCAGCTATGCACAGCTGATTGTTGAGCAGGCAACCGCTCAGAATCTGGGCCTGCCTCTGATCGGACCGGATACTTGGGACTCCAACGTTGTGGTTGCAGCTGCACAGGGCAAAGACGTTGACGTTTACTGCTCCACCTTCTACGCAGAAGGCGGCGACCCCGAATTTGAAAAAGGCTTTAAGGAATTCATCAACAGCGACTCCAAGAACCTGAGCAACAACGGCGGCAACGATATGATTGCAGCTGTGTCCGTGATGGGCTACGACGCATACATGACCGCTCTGGAGGCACTGAAAGCTGCCGGCAGCACCAGCCCTGCTGATGTGATGGCTGCTCTGCCCGATGTGACCCTGACCGGTGTGACCGGCGACATCAAGTTTGATGATACCGGCGATGCAATCCGCAACAACGCATTCATCAAGACCGTCAACACCGAAACCGGTGCTTGGGACTTCGTGACCGTTCAGAGCGTTGCCTGAGTCGATTTATAAGGCTTTATAAAAGATTCCAGACAGTTCAAAAAAGTGGCGGGAGCTCATGCTCCCGCCATGATTGAATTTTAAGCGCTGAAATCATCTGAGGTAAAAGAAAATGGAGAGGGGAGCTCCTCGTGTTTGCTAAGTTTGTTTTAAAATTCGTGCCGACCTTGCTGACGGGCATTTCCGTCGGCGGTCAATACGCACTGATTGCAATCGGTTATACCATGGTTTACGGTATTCTTCGATTGATTAACTTCGCCCATGGCGATGTATTTATGGTTGCCGGTTTGGTCATGGTCTATGCCAGTGCAGCCTTTCCGCTGTATATTTCCGTTCCTATCGTACTGGTGGCAACCGTCATTTTGGGATTTGTCATTGAGCGCGTGGCATACAAGCCCCTGCGTTCCGCGCCCCGTATGTCCGTTATGATTTCGGCCATCGGTGTGTCTTATTTGCTCCAGAACTGTGCATTGTATATTACCGGCGGTCTGCCGCAGAACTATCCTGCCATTCCCACATTGGCAAAGTCGGTTCATATTCTGGGTGCAACAACAAAAATGGTGACAATTGTGACTCCGATTCTGACCCTTGTTCTGGTTGTCGTTCTGAGTCTTGTAATTCGATATACGAAAATCGGCATGGCGATGCGCGCTGTTTCCAAGGACTTTGAAACGGCGCAGCTGATGGGTATTAAAATCAACTCTGTTATCAGCATGACTTTTGTCATCGGCTGCTTTTTGGCTGCCGTTGCATCGCTGCTGTATTTCACAAACTATCAGTCCGTGATTCCGACCTCCGGCTCCATGCCCGGCTTGAAAGCCTTTGTGGCAGCAGTGTTCGGCGGTATCGGTTCCATTCCCGGTGCGGTGATTGGCGCGTTCATCATCGGTATTTGCGAAAACATCATTAAAGCATTGGGCTGGACGACGTTCTCGGACGCATTCACGTTCGTTCTGCTGATTCTGGTTCTGCTGATTAAGCCCACTGGTATTTTCGGTGAGAAAGCAACTGACAAGGTGTGAGGTAGCGAAATGGATAGAACATTGAAAAATCGTTCCACCGAAACGGAAAATAAATCGGGCAAATTCGCAGCAGTGATTCTGATTGCATTGCTGTACATAGTACTTTTGGTCCTTGATAATTTGAAAATGGCGCCGGCATCTACCATGGGCAAAACGATTTCCATGCTGATTCCGGTTTTGAGAAAAGGCGCAATTTATGCGTTGCTTTGCGTATCCATGAACCTGCTGAACGGCTTTACCGGTTTGTTCAGCTTGGGACAGGCAGGCTTTATGCTCATCGGCGCATATACCTATGCCATTTTCTCCATTCCCGTTGAGGCACATGCCTCTGTGTACCAGTACTTTGACGGCGGCAGCATTCAGTTCTCCATTCCGGAGGCGCTGACGCACGTTCTGGGCAACACGGCGGGTAATTTCCTCGGCGCAATTTTGTGCATCCTTTTGGCCGGCTGCGTTACGGCTGTTTTCGCAGCACTGATTGGTATTCCGTGCCTGCGCTTTAAGAGCGACTATCTGGCTATCGCAACATTGGGATTTGCAGAAATTATTCGCGCATTCTTCATGTGGGACGGTCTTGGAAAAATCACCAACGGCTCCAACCTGCTCCGAAAATATGTTGCGTTCAGCGATATGAAACTGGTGCTGGGTGACACAACCGTGAAATTCGGAACGGCATTTGTATTTTTGATTGCAATGCTCTGCATTATCTTTATTCTGCTGCTGATTAACTCTTCCTACGGACGTGCCTACAAGGCAATCCGAGACGATGAGATTGCCGCAGAGGCTATGGGCATCAATCTTTTCAAGCACAAAATGCAGGCATTTATCATCTCCAGTTTTTTCGCCGGCGTCGGCGGTGCGCTGTTGGCAATGTACCAGACAACGGTTCAGGCAGCGCCCTTCAAGAGCGCTATGACGTACGAAATTCTGCTGATGGTGGTCATCGGCGGCATCGGCTCTGTTTCCGGCAGCTGCATTGCAGCATTTTTGTACATTGCCTGCAATGAATGGTGGCTGCGTTTTCTGGACAGCGGCTCGCTCTTCGGACTTGTTGATGTTCCGTTCTTCCGGGATGGTTTCCGGAAAGTCGTGTTCTCGGTCATCATCATGGTCATTGTGCTGTTCTTCTCCCATGGCATTATGGGCGATAAAGAGCTGACGTTCAAAGGTATGCGAGAACGGCGGCAAAAACGAAAAGCAGCAAGGGCTGCAAAGGCAGAAGGGGGCGAGTGAGAATGAACCGCGACCATGTATTGCAGGTAGAAAATGTTACGATGCAGTTCGGCGGCGTGGTTGCCGTCAACAATCTCTCTTTGGAAGTCAATCGGGGAGAAATCGTGGCGCTCATCGGCCCGAACGGTGCCGGTAAAACCACCGCGTTCAACTGCATCACCGGGGTGTATCAGCCCACCAATGGCATTGTCCGATTTGAAGACAGCCCCATTGTGGTCAATCACCCGCAAGGCAAAATGAAAAAAGAATATGCCGGAAAAAATGCAGAGAAGTACGTCAACGAGAAGGTTTTGGCGCCTACCCCGGACATTATTACGAAAATGGGCGTAGCCAGAACGTTCCAGAATATCCGGCTGTGGAAGAGCATGACCGTATTTGAAAATGTTTTGATTGCAAAACATATGCGGGCAAAACAGAACGTCTTTTCCGCTGCATTCCGCACCAGCAAAAAGGAAGAGCTGCGGATGCGGGAGGAAACCGAAACGCTTTTGAAGGAACAGGACCTTTGGGACGTGCGGGATGAGTTGGCAACCAGTCTGCCTTACGGCAAACAGCGCCGTCTGGAAATTGCCCGTGCACTGGCAACGGACCCGAAACTTCTGCTGTTGGACGAACCGGCAGCCGGTATGAACCCGCAGGAGACCTTGGAGCTTGCGGCATTCATTCATGATATTCGGGACAAATATAACCTGAGCATTTTGCTGATTGAACATCACATGGATTTGGTCATGAATATTTCGGACCGTATTTACGTTCTGGATTTCGGCAGCCTGATTGCGGAAGGTGTTCCGGCGGAAATTCAGAGCAATCAGCGGGTGATTGACGCGTATTTGGGGGTGGCAGACGATGAGTGACGTATTACTGAGCGTCAAAGATTTGAAAGTCAATTACGGCGGCATTGAGGCCGTAAAAGGCATCAGCTTTGACATTGAAGAGGGACAGATTGTTTCTCTGATTGGTGCCAACGGCGCCGGTAAAAGTTCCACGCTCCGCGCCATTTCCGGATTGGTCAAACCCAAAAGCGGCAGTATCCAGTACAAAGGGGAGGAGCTTGCGGGAAAAGACCCAACCGCCATTGTAACCCGCGGTATTACGTTGGTTCCCGAAGGCCGACGGATTTTCCCGGATTTGACGGTAAAGGAAAATCTGAAGTTGGGTGCGTATATCCGAAAAGACGACATCACCGATGATCTGAATTGGGTGTATGAATTGTTTCCCCGTTTGAAGGAACGGGAATGGCAGGCAGGCGGAACCCTTTCCGGCGGCGAGCAGCAGATGTTGGCTGTGGGCCGGGCATTGATGAGCCGTCCGAAAATCATGATGATGGACGAACCGTCTTTGGGTTTGGCGCCCCTTGTGGTGAAAGGCATATTTGACATCATTCAAGAGGTTAACCGCCGGGGTGTGACGGTTTTGCTGATTGAACAGAACGCAAATATGGCATTGAAAATTGCGCATCAGGCATACGTACTGGAAACCGGACGCATTACGCTCCGGGGCACCGGCAAGGAATTGCTGGCAAACGAATCGGTGAAGAAAGCATATCTGGGCACTTAATATTCTGAAAACGGTCGGCATCGTTGTCGACCGTTTTTCGCATTTTCTCGGTGTTTTCTTCACGATTATGATTGCTTTTTAGTAAACTCTATGCTATCATCATTTTTCAACCATTTGGTTGTCCATTGAATGAGGAGGACAGTTATGTATCAGTATCTCTTGTTTGACCTTGATGGAACATTGACCGATTCCAAGGAAGGAATCATTAAAAGCTTGCAATATGCATTTGAAAAATTAGGGGAGCCGGTTCCCGAGGAATCCCGTCTTTTGAAGTTTATCGGACCTCCGTTGGAGGATTCCTTTATGAACTTTTGCGGATACAGCCGGGAAAAGGCGATTCGAGCCATTGAACTGTTTCGGGAGCGCTATGTTCCCATCGGCAAATTCGAAAACAAACCGGCGCCGGGCTTGCCGGAGCTGTGCGCGAAGCTGCAGAAACGCGGCTATGTGCTGGCATTGGCATCTTCCAAGCCGGAGTCGCTGTGCGTTCCGATTTGTGAGCGTTTCGGCTATACACCGTCTTTCAAGGTGCTCACGGGAAGTCCCCCGGAGAGCGATTGGACCAAGGCGGACATCATTCGCGAGACCTTACGTCGCTTGAACCTTACCGAGCAGGACAAGCCTCAGGTGCTGATGATCGGAGACCGGAAGTTTGATGTTCTGGGTGCAAAAGAATGCGGCATTGATTGTGTAGGCGTGGAATTTTTCGGCTATGCTCAGCCCAATGAGCTGAAAGATGCCGGTGCGGTTGCAGTAGTAAAAACTACGGAAGAATTGGAAGAATTCATTCTCTCCAAAGAAACAGAATAAAAAGTTGACTCCCTTGCGCGTGTAATTTTGCGTAAGGGAGTCTTTTTATATAGTTGTTTCAGCTCAGCGAATGTTCCGGAAGAGACCGGAAAATCTTCCGAATCATCAGCGCAGCTGCAATCGCCAACACAAACTCTGCCGCAAACTGAGCGTATGCCAGACCATACAACGGGAAGAGCATATTCAAAATGAACATTGCAGGGATTTCCAGAATAATCTTTCTGAGAATCGCAAACACAAAGGACCGTCCACCCATGCCGCAGGCTTGAAAAATACCAACCGCCAAGAAATCCGCACACAAAAACGGGAGCGACAGGCTCAAACCGTGGAGGAATTTGGCACCGTACGCGATGATAATTTCGTTTTTCATGAACAAACCAATCAATGCGCCTGCATTGAGATAAATCAAAGCTGCAATGACCAGAATGAATGCAATGGAAATTTTATACGCAAACAGAATGGTTTCTTTGGTGCGGCTACTGTTTCCACTGGAATAGTTGTAGCTGACCAACGGCATAATGCCTTGGGAGAAACCGAGAGCGACATACAGGGGAATCATATTGATTTTCTGGGCAATACCCATTGCAGCCACCGCATCGGAGCCATAGCTTGCCGTGAAGTTGTTCAGAAACGTCATACCGGTCACGTTCAGCAGATTCTGCACCGAGGCGGGAATTCCCACAGCGCAAATTCCCAGAACCGTAGCTTTCCCGCAGCGGAATTTGGCCGGAGAAATGCAAACATAAGTGCTGTTGCGTTTTACAAAACGGAGTACCATAAAGTACACGAGCGCAACGCAGTTGGATAGGAAAGTCGCGCATCCGGCACCGGCTGCGCCCATATTCAAGCCAAAGGGAAGAATGAAGAAGGGGTCCAGAATGATATTCAGCAGACACCCGCTCATGGTGCCGATACTGGCATGGAGACTGGACCCCTCCGAGCGGAACAGATATGCCATCACAACGTTCAAGATGGCAGGCACTGCGCCAAATCCGGCCGTCCACATCAAATAATTTCCGGTAGCCTCCAAATTGTCCGGAGCGGTACCCAACAATGCCAGCAGCGGTTCATGAAAGGCAAATACGCACAGAGAAAACAAAATACCGCAGGCCAAAGAACAATAAAAACCGAATGCAGAGCTGTGCGCAACGGTTTCATAGTCTTTTCGACCCAATGCCCGGCTCATCATACTCGAGGCGCCCACGCCAAACAGATTGTTGATGGCATTGAAAGCAAGCAGTACCGGCGCAGACAGCGTAACGGCAGCATTTTGAATGGGGTCATTCAGCATGCCGACAAAGTAAGTATCTGCCAGATTATAAATGACCATAACCAGAGAGCTGATAATGGTCGGGATTGCCAAGGTGAAAATGGCTTTTGGAACGGGGGATTCTTCAAATAAATACGTTTTTTTCGAATTTTCCATGGGTGAGAGCGTCCTTTTTCTTAGTGATGCAGGTATTGATACAGCATAGCGGCAAATTCAGCGCGGGTTGCGGAATCTTTCGGTGCAACCGTTACAGCGGTTTTACCATTGATAATATGCCATTCAACCGCCCAAGAAAGCGCATCAACGGCATATCCGGATACTTGATTCCAATCATCAAATTGTGTCGGTTGGTTTGCCGTTGTATCCTGCTGCGCCCATTGCGCATAGTGATACAGCATGGTGGCGAGCTGTTCTCTGGTGACCGGAGCGTCCGGTGCAAAATGCATTTCATCATAACCGGAGACGATTTTATGTTCTGCGGCCCAATTTACGGCCTTTTCATACCAACTGTTTGCGGGAACATCTGTAAATTCCGCACTTTGCGCGTCGGGAGTGCCCGCCATGTGCCACAGTACGGAAACAACCATTGCCCGGGTCAAGGTGTCATTGGGGTGGAACAATCCATCGGTAGAGCCGAACAATAGCTTTTGCGCGGAACAATATTCAATCTTCTCCCGCGCCCAGTGATTTTGAATATCCGGATAGAGGGGCTGATTCTGAAACCGGTTCAGCAATTCGGAGATAGAAACCCTGCCGTAGCCATAGGCTGTATCGTAACCGGGCACACCGGCATCCCGTGCGCTTTCTTGCAGATAGGACTGAAATTCCGCAACGGTCACATCCAAATCATACTGCTTTGCCATGATAGCCAATGCAGAAACCTGTGCAGCTGCAAAGCTTGTGCCGCTGACACGGCAATAGCTGTCGGGTGCCTTGCAATCCAATGTGGTAATGTTTTCTCCCGGTGCAGTGACAAACACGCTGTTGTTGATGTGGGAAAATTTGCAAATGTTACCGTTTTGACCGTAAGCGCCAACGCCGATAACCGAAGAATACGCGGCAGGGTAGAGCAGCTGCGAGGCATCACGCTCACCGTTATTGCCGACGGCAGCCACAACAATCACATTTTTTTGCGCAGCATAATCAATTGCCTCTTTCAAAGACCGGGAATTCGTGGTAACGCCCAAACTCAGATTGATAACGTCGCAGTTGTAGCTGTCTACGGCTTTGTAAATTCCGGAAACAACGTGCTTGATGCTGCTGGTGGCGGAATCAAAGGCTTTAATCGGCACAATGGTGACCCGGTCGCACAAGCCGCGAATCCCCAGATTGTTTTCTGCATTTGCGGCAATGATGCCCGCAATTTGCGTACCATGCCCGTAGGTGTCATTGGTGTTTGCATTATTGCCGATTTCGTTGCAGCCGGTTTCAATGGCGACGTTTTGAAAATCCTCATGCTCCCGGTAAATTCCGGAATCAATCACCGCAATTCGGACGCCGGAACCGGTCATTTGCTGATTCCATGCGCTTTTGGCATCAATTCCGTATGCATCGGATTGCAGATTCCAATCAATCTCCAACGGAAAATCAATCACTTCGCTGTTTAATGTAACCGCAGTATCCCGCTCGGTATAAACCACAGCATGTTCCTGCTGCAGTTTCCGCACCAATGCGGCATCGGTGGTGTAATACATGCAGTCCGATTCGGAAATCGGAGAGAGGGCAGCGGTACTGACAGAAACGTCCGGTTTCAGACGAACCAGATATCCGGTATCTGATGATTCATACGCCCGGCAGGTGAATCCCGTGAATGGATTGCAAAGCAGGCTTGCGGACAGAACGAGCGCTGCACCGAGCTTATAATTCAATTTATGGAAATGGAATTTCAAGTTCATAGAGTTTCTCCTGATTATTGAGAATAAAATACAGTATATCGAATTTTGCGGAAATTCGCAATACCGTGTCACCGGGAACTTCAATGGAACATAGAATACAGCGCAGGCGAAATGACCTGCAAAAACCATCTGGAGGGATTGAATTGGAAAATAAAGCAGAAGGGGCTGTTTGCTCGTTCCGAGAAGGCGGCTTGAATTCCTGCGCACCGTTGGTTATGGCATACGTTCCTATGCAGACATCCGCGCAGCCGGCATACGAGGCGCCGCAGGCACTTGTTCGGGGCACCTTGTTCCCGGGGTTGGATCTGCCGTTTATGAATCTGGTGAACAAGGGAACGTATGAAGGAACCCCGTTGGGCGAGTTGATGGGCTTGGATTTTGTGATTCAGGAACTAAAACTCTATTTGGACACACATAAAACAGACCGAGAGGCATTTGAGACATTGAAATCGACAATCAAGCTGTTCCGGGAGGGGCGGGAAAAATACGTCAAACTGTATGGCCCGTTGGTCTTTACGGACCTGGAAAGCGCGGATTCCTTTACTTGGCTGTGCGATCCGTGGCCTTGGGATTATTGTGATTCAATGGAGGACTAAGCTATGTTTGTATATGAAAAGAAACTGCAGTACCCGGTGCGCATAAAAAATCCCAATGCCAAGCTGGCAAAAATCATCATTACACAGTATGGCGGTCCCGACGGAGAGCTTGGCGCCTCTCTCCGGTATCTGAGTCAGCGCTATGCTATGCCATACCCGGAATTAAAGGGAATTCTCACAGATATCGGAACAGAAGAGTTAGGGCACTTGGAAATGATTGGAACCATTGTGTATCAGCTGACGCGGAATCTGACCATAGATGAAATCAAAAAAGAGGGCTTTGACGATTATTTTGTGGACCATACCACGGGAGTCTATCCCCAAGCAGCCTCGGGTGCGCCGTGGAGTGCCGCAACCATGGCTGTCAAAGGCGACGTGATTACAGACTTGATGGAAGATATGGCCGCGGATGGTACGACTGTGCAAGAGCAACGTGGCTGAAAACCCTTGAAAATACAGGATTTTTTGTTGTACAAGTTTTTTCATGCTACGTTTGTAAAAGGACAACCTACCTAAATTACAGATAGGACAAGCTATTTCACATACCAAAATTCCATATCGTACCTATGGGCGTTCAGAAATGGACGCCCATTTTTCATGCTCAAATTCAGAAAGGAGGCGATGCTATGTACTTT
>CAKTAK010000027.1:0-24985 GCA_934527315.1 uncultured Oscillospiraceae bacterium | reverse complement strand
CACCTGATAGTCGCTGGTTTCCAGATTGGCTTTGATAAAGCTTCGGATGTTGGCCTCATCCTCTACGATCAGGATCTTGAATTTGTTATTGCCCATCGTCCTCACCCCCTCTTTCCAGAGCAAAGCGGAATACCGCGCCGCCGCCCTTCCTATTTTCCGCAGTAATCTCGCTGCCGTGCGCCTTGACGATGGCGGCGCACACAGATAGTCCGATTCCCATATTGCTGCGGGTTCCGTCCACCGGTGCGGCGGACTTTTCATAACTTCCGGTGAAAATCTTTTGAAGTGCATCCTCCGGAATACCGCAGCCGTTGTCGGCGACCTCAAATACCGCTTTGTCCCCTACGAGCGAAACGGAAAGTGTCAGCTCCGTCATGCCTTTTGCGTGGAATACGGCATTTTCCAGAAGATTCAGCAGTACCTGCTCAATCAGGAGCGAATCCATGGGAATGTCCACAAATTCCTCCGGTATCTGCGTGATGACCTTCTGATTCGGATGCTTTTTGGAAAACTTCATGAGAACCGAGTCGATCAGCTCATCCAGAACCGTGGGTGTCTTCACAACTTCCACCTTCGCACCGTCGATTCTTGTGACAGACAGAAGATTTTCAACCATGCGGATGAGCCATTCGCTGTCCTCCTGAATTTCTCCCAACAGCTCGAGCTGCTGCTCCTTTGGCAGCGCGTCATACTTAGAAATCAGCGTGGAGGAGGACCCGTATATAGAGGTGAGCGGTGTACGCAGATCATGGGAGATCGCCCGCAGCAGATTGCCCCGCATTCTCTCCTTTTCATTCTCTGAGCGCAGCTTTTCCTGATCGCGGATGCGGATGTTCAGCGTACTGGTGGAAACGGCGACGATGAGCATGATGACGGCGGATAAGATGCTTTCCTCTACGAAAAAGTCAAAGACATAATAGGGATAGGTGAAGGCAAAATGCACCGCAAACACGCTGACAATTGCCGAGACAATGCCATAGCAATACCCATGGGTTTTCAGTGAAATCAAAAACACACCGAACACAAAAATCATGGGCACCAGCGTCTGCGTGGTAAAGAGTTTCTGAATCAGCAAATTGACAGCAAAGGTGCTGCAAAAAACGATGACCGAAAATAAAATATCCTTTTGTCGTTGACGGTTCTTCATCATATTTCTCCTGAGCTGTACTGCGACATTATTATAATTATACCGCAGAAGCGGAAGCGCTTCAAGATTTCTCACTGGAGGAGATTGCCCCGCACTTGTTTCTTTACCGAATCTACACCGGAGAAGTGCTATGTTATGAGTACACAGTAAAAAAAGGGGGGAAATCCGTGGAAAATGACAGTAGCGACAATAACAGCAACTCTGATATGACCTATTCGTATGTAGCAGATCTACGCCCCATGCTACGGTATCGGGTATAGGTGTGTCTTTTTTACTTGGATCAATAATACGAACAGAAATTAAAGGAGTTTCATATGAATTATTTTGGAAACATTTTCGCAATGGTGGTCTGCATCGCCATGTCCGCCTATTTCAGCGCCACAGAAACGGCGTTCTCCTCCCTGAATAGGAACCGCCTCAAGGTGTTGGCAGACAACGGAAACAAGCGGGCAGCACTGGCATTCAAGCTGTCCGAAAACTATGACAAGCTGATTTCCACCATCTTGATCGGCAACAATATCGTGAATATCATGGTGGCATCCATCGGCACACTTCTGTTCGTAGATCTTTACGGTGATATTGGCGCGACGGTTTCTACAGTTGTTGTAACAATCGTTGTTTTGATTTTCGGTGAGATCACACCTAAGAGCATTGCAAAGGATACGCCTGAACGTTTTGCTTTGTTCAGCGCACCGTTTATCCGCCTTTGGATTTGGGTCTTGACGCCCCTGAATTTTCTCTTTTCTCAGTGGAAAAAGCTGGTCTCCCGTTTCTTCAAGACGGATGACGACGCAAAAATGTCCCACGAGGAACTGCTCCTTTTCATGGAAGATGTGGAGCAGGACGGCGGCATTGACGAAAACGAGGGCGAGCTGCTGCGCAACGCTCTTGAGTTCCGCGACCTGACGGCAGCAGAAATTCTGACCCATCGAATTGACTTGGAGGCCGTGGACATCAACGAGAGCCATGAGGAAATTGCCAGAGCCTTTACACAGTCCCGCTTTTCCCGCCTGCTGGTCTACCGGGATACCATTGATCAGATTGTCGGCGTTCTTCATCAGAAGGACTTCTATATCAATGGCAAGATGACGGATCAGCCCATTACGGAAATTATGACGGAGCCGCTGTTTGTCTATCAGCGCACAAAAATCCGGGATATTTTGAAAATGCTCCAGCATCAGAAGTCCCATGTTGCCGTGGTCATAGATGATTTCGGCGGGACGCTTGGCATTGTTACCATGGAGGATATTCTGGAAGAACTGGTCGGCGAAATTTGGGATGAACACGACGAGGTGGAAGAGGATTTTGAAAAGCTGGACGAGAATACCTACCGTGTGGACTGCTCCGTCAGCTTGGAGGATTTTATGGAATTCTTTGACGTCAAGCTGGAATCGGACAGTGTTTCCGTTGGCGGCTGGGTCATGGAGCAGCTGAATAGAGTCCCCATCAAGGGCGATTCCTTTACCGCTCAGAATTTGGAGATCACGGTCTCCGTTCTGAGTGCGTACAGGGTATCCTTCATCACAGTCAGGCAATGCGACGTGTGTTTGACCTGCGAACAATAAAGCAATCGTGCGATTCACAAGGAGTGAGGATAATGGCGGAAGGAATGATTGGTCGAAAGCATCGTCTTT
The DNA here is from genome assembly GCA_934527315.1 of uncultured Oscillospiraceae bacterium. Lineage (GTDB taxonomy): Bacteria > Bacillota > Clostridia > Oscillospirales > Oscillospiraceae > HGM13010. Next base: position 22,204 of record CAKTAK010000027.1, on the reverse strand, counting down.
CGTCTTTTCAAATTATCATATTGGGCTTTGCCGGGGTTATTCTGTTGGGTGCGTTGCTGCTGATGCTGCCGTTTTCCACAACAGCCGGATGCGTAACGCCATTCAATAAGGCGCTGTTTACCGCGACCTCCGCTGTTTGCGTAACGGGGCTTGTGGTGCAGGATACCGGCAGCTACTGGTCAGTTTTTGGGCAGGCAGTGATTCTCGCGTTGATTCAAATAGGCGGACTTGGTGTTATCACCGTGGCAGCATCGTTTGCGCTGCTATCCAGACGAAAATTCTCTTTGATGCAACGCAGTACCATGCAAGATGCCATTTCAGCACCAAAAGTCGGTGGAATTGTCCGGCTGACACGGTTTATCTTACAAGGAACCGTCCTGATTGAACTGCTCGGTGCGCTTGCCATGCTGCCGGTGTTCTGCCGCGACTATGGGTGGCAAGGCATTTGGATGGCGGTGTTTCACTCCGTTTCCGCTTTTTGCAACGCCGGGTTCGATATTCTTGGAACGCCCGACAACTTGTATCCTTCTCTCACCGGTTATGCGCAAAACCCGATCATCAATATCACGATCATGCTGCTGATTATCATCGGCGGTATCGGGTTCTTGACCTGGGATGATATTCGCGCGCACAAGCTGCACTTCCGCCGTTATCAAATGCAGAGCAAGGTCATTCTTGTCACGACATTCGTACTGATTGTCTTTCCGGCACTGTTTTTCTTCTTCCTGGACTTCGATACACTTCCCCTCGGCGCGCGGATTCAAGCAGCTCTGTTTCAATCCGTCACGACAAGAACAGCAGGCTACAACACGGTCAATCTGTCCGCCATGTCCGGCGCGTCGTTGAGTGTGATGATTCTCTTGATGCTCATTGGCGGTTCCCCCGGCTCCACGGCAGGCGGCATGAAAACCACAACACTGGCTGTTCTGCTTGCCAATGCCGCCGCGACCTTTCGTCAACGAGACAGCGCTCAATTCTTTGGGCGCAGAGTCGATTACAGCGCTGTCAAAACGGCTGCGACCATTCTGACCATGTACCTTGTGTTGTTCTTTAGCGCTGCCGTCTTTATCAGCACATACGAGGATCTTCCGCTGTCCTCTTGTTTGTATGAAACCGCATCAGCAGTCGGAACGGTGGGTCTGACGTTGGGTATTACACCGCAGCTGCATATCCCCTCGCAAATGATATTGATTGTTTTGATGTATCTGGGCAGAGTCGGCGGGCTGACACTCATTTATGCAACGCTGTCCGCCAAAAATATTGGCAATGCAAAACTTCCGTTGGAACGAATCACAATCGGATAATAAAGGAGCATCTATCTCATGAAAAACATTTTATTGATTGGAGCAGGTCGTTTTGGGTGGCATATCGCAGTACAGCTTTCCCAACTGGGTCATCAAGTCATGGCAATTGATACAAACGAAGAGAGAATTGATAACGTACTGCCGTTTGTCACCAACGCGCTGATTGGCGACAGCACCAATGTAGAATTTTTGCGCTCTCTCGGTATCCGGAATTTTGACGTTTGCATTGTGACCATCAGCAGCAACTTTCAAAACTCTCTGGAGACCACCTCACTGTTAAAAGAATTGGGTGCCAAATGCGTGGTATCCCGCGCCGAACGCGATGTACAGGCAAAATTTTTGCTCCGCAACGGCGCTGACAACGTGGTCTATCCCGAAAAACAGGTAGCAAAGTGGGCAGCAATCCGTTACACCGCCGACCACATTTTCGATTACATAGAAGTCGATGAACAGCATGCCATCTTTGAGGTGCAGGTACCGGCAGCTTGGGTTGGAAAAAGCGTTGGAGAACTGGATATCCGCAGAAAGTTCGGCATCAACATTCTTGGCATCAAACGCGCCGGAAAAACAGATGTTTCCGTTACACCGGACACCATATTGTCCGATGATATTACAATTTTGGCATTGGGTGAGTATAAAGCCCTGCAAAAGTGTTTTCGCATCTAAATTGGACTTTCCATAACAACAAAACGCAAAACACAGCCGGTAGGGGAAACAAGAATCCCACTTTGCCGGAAAACAAATGGCCGGATAAAACAATCATTCCACGATCGCAGCGAGAAGTAAATACGGATAAGAGGAGGGCGGTTTGCTCTCCTCTTTCTTCTCCCCCTCCCGGTACCATGATCACGAAAGATAATTTATAAAAACACCTTGAGAGGCATGAATTTATCTGTTATAATCTAAAATTGCTGAAGTGTGGGTATTTGGCGCGGGAATCCGCCAAATCGTATAGCAATTTCAGCCGCCCGGACTGCAAAAGGGTGAGTAAAGGGTGAGTCAATCACTGAGCAGGAAGTTAATATTCGAAGAAAAGTTCGGAAAACCGCACATTTTGCGTAAAAACCGGCACTTTTCTTCCCGAAAAATAAAGGAGAAGAATCAAAGATGAAATTAGGTATCGTGGGACTGCCCAACGTGGGCAAGTCCACTCTGTTTAACGCAATTACCAACGCAGGCGCCGAATCCGCCAACTACCCCTTCTGCACCATCGAGCCCAACGTAGGCATGGTGTCTGTGCCCGATGAGCGTCTGGATTTTCTGGCTGACATGTATCAGCCGAAAAAACTGACCCCCGCGGTAATTGAATTCGTGGACATCGCCGGTCTGGTCAAAGGCGCAAGCAAGGGCGAAGGTCTGGGCAACAAATTTCTGGACAACATTCGTTCCACCGATGCCATTGTGCACGTGGTGCGCTGCTTTGATGATGAAAACGTCATTCACGTGGACGGTTCCACCGACCCCAGACGGGACATTGAAACCATCGACCTTGAGCTGATTATGGCAGATGCCGAAATGGTGGAACGCCGCATCGACAAGGCAACCAAGGCAGCAAAGGGCGGCGACAAGAAATTCCTGCACGAGGCAGAGGTGTTCAAAGGTCTGTTGGAGCATCTGAACAACGGCAAATCCGCCCGCAGCTACGATTGCGATGACGATGATGCCGAACTGCTGCGCACCAGCGACCTGCTGACGCTGAAACCCATCATTTACGCCGCCAATATGGACGAGGACGGTGTTTCCGATTTCGAAAATAATCCGTATTACCACACCGTTCGGGAAATTGCCGCCGAGGAAAACGCACAGGTTCTCCCCATCTGCGCAAAGATGGAAGAAGAACTCGCCTCTCTGGAGCCGGAGGAGCAGGCAATGTTCCTGGAGGAGCTGGGTATGACCGAGTCCGGTCTGGACCGTATGATTAAGTGCTCTTATGCACTGCTGGGTCTGATTAGTTTCCTGACCTGCGGTCCCGATGAGTGCCGCGCATGGACCATCAAAAAGGGTACCAAGGCACCTCAGGCTGCCGGCAAAATTCACTCCGACTTCGAGCGCGGCTTTATCCGCGCAGAAATCGTGGCATTCAACGATCTGAAAACCTGCGGCAGCATGAATGCCGCGAAGGAAAAGGGTCTGGTCCGTTCCGAGGGCAAAGAGTACGTGATGCAGGACGGTGACGTAACGCTGTTCCGTTTCAACGTCTGATTTCAGTTCAAACCTTTACCGGGTGCAGTTCATTCAGACTGCGCCCGGTTTTTCTTTGCCGTATCCCTTGAAAGGTCCTGTCTGCCGTGTTAAAATGATTCTATCTTGATTTGAACGTGTCTGTTCGGCACTTTTCGTGACAGACGCAGTTGGGAGGGAGTTTCCATGCAGATGCACAATCCTGAACAAACGAATTTTTTTGACTTGGAAGAACAGCAGCCCATGCAGCCGGAAAACCGGAAAATCACGCAGCTGGAAAATGATACCGGTCGGGGCGCGTTAACCGTCTATTCGGTTTTGCCCGGTGTTGCGCTCACGTTTCTGGATTTGAATCTGCGGGACGGCAGCGCACTGTGCAAAGAGGCGCAGCCGGGCGCCATTGAGATTTCCTACTGCCGGGAGGGCAGATTCAACTGCGAATTCCAAAACGGAGATTTTCAATACCTCTGCGCCGGAGATTTGGCCATTCACAGTCTGTCTCAAGCTGCAAAGGAAATTACATTCCCCTTGGGGCGCTATCTGGGAATTTCCGTCACCGTGAATCTGAAACAGCTCCGAAAAACCTTGCGCCCGCTGGAAAACAGCCTTGGCAGCTTGGATTTGGACTTGTACCAATTGGCGGATAAATTCTGTCTGGGCAGAGATTGTTTCGTTGTCCGGCAGTGGAGCGCCATTGAACAAGTTTTTCAGCAGCTGTATCACCTGCCCGCCGCAGGGGTGCTGCCCTATTTGAAACTCAAAGTGCTTGAGCTGTTGGTGCTGCTGTATCATCTAGAGCCGGAGGAGGATATGACCGAAAAGCGGTACTTCCCCGCCCAGCAAGTGGAAACCGTGCGCGCCATTCACGATTATATGCTCCGGCAGCTGGACCATCATTCCACCCTGCTGCAGCTGTCAGAGCAGTTTGAAATCCCACTGACCGCTATGAAAGCCTGTTTCAAAGCGGTTTACGGGAATTCGGTGTATGCCTTTGTCCGCGGCTGCCGCATGGAATACGCCGCGCAGCTGCTCCGAGAAACAACGGATACCATCGCCGACATTTCCGCCAAAGTGGGTTATGACAACTCCAGTAAATTTGCAGACGCTTTCCGCACCGAGCAGGGTATGCTCCCCTCGGAATATCGGAAACAGTGCGCCAAGCAGACACAAACCAACGAAATATACGAAACGTCCGCCGGGAATGGATAATTCTCCGGCGGACGAAAAAAAGCTGCCCGCACGCACTGTGCAGGCAGCTTTTATTTTTTGATTACAAATCAGAGGGATTTTTCGTTTCTTCCGTGTCGGAATCCGGTTTTTCTTCCGTTGTGGGTGCTGCCGGAGCGTCAATGCCGTCAAACATGGCAATGTGCTTTGCAGCCCGTTCCACCGTACCGTCATCTTTCACCGGGGGCAGCTGCTTGTGCTCGCAGACATAAGCAAAATCTGCACCCTCCATGCTCTCATGGACCAGCAGGTAATCCGCCACCATACGCAGCTCATCTTCATGCGCCAGCAGAATCTCCCGGCACTTTGCGTAAGCCTCGTCGAAGATTTTCTTCACTTCTTCATCAATCACCGCAGCAGTTTCCTCGGAGTAGCTCTTGGTCTGACCGAAATCACGGCCGATGAAAATGCTGTGGTCGGAGGAATCAAAGCTGATGGGTCCCAAGCGCTCGCTCATACCGTAAACGGTCACCATGTTCCGTGCAATGCTGGTTGCCTGATGGATATCACCGGAAGCGCCGGTGGAAATATCGTCCAGGAACAGCTGCTCAGAAATCCGTCCGCCCAGTGCCATGACGATGTTCTCGAACATTTCACTGCGGGAGGTAAAGCTCTTATCCTCATCGGGGCGGAACAGAGTGAAACCGCCGGCGCCGCCGCGAGGAATGATGGTGATATAATGCACCGGGTCGGTATGGGCCAGATATCTGCCGGCAATGGCATGACCTGCCTCGTGATAAGCCGTCAGTTTCTTTTCCTTCTCGGTGATGACCCGGCTCTTCTTCTCCGGACCCATTTCCACTTTCAGAATGGCTTGGTCAATATCGTCCTGCACAATGAACTTCCGCTTGTTGCGAACAGCCAGCAGTGCTGCCTCGTTCAGCAGGTTTTCCAGATCTGCGCCGGTGAATCCGGGGGTACCCCGCGCAATGCTCTTCAAATTCACATCGTCTGCCAAGGGCTTGCCTCTGGCATGAATCTTCAGAATTGCCTCACGGCCCTTCACGTCCGGAGCGCCCACATAAATGCGGCGGTCAAAACGGCCGGGACGGAGCAACGCGTTATCCAGAATATCCGCACGGTTGGTTGCAGCCATGACAATCACGCCGGAGTTGGACTCAAAGCCGTCCATTTCCACCAGCAACTGGTTCAATGTCTGCTCCCGCTCGTCATGTCCGCCGCCCAAACCGGAGCCGCGCTGACGACCCACAGCGTCAATCTCATCAATAAAGATAATGCAGGGCGCCACTTTCTTGGCCTGCTCAAACAAGTCGCGGACACGAGATGCACCCACGCCCACATACAGCTCTACAAAGTCAGAACCGGAAATGGACAGGAACTGCACGTTTGCCTCGCCGGCAACTGCGCGAGCAAGCAAGGTTTTACCGGTGCCCGGAGGGCCCTCCAACAGAACGCCTTTCGGCACTCTTGCGCCCATACTGGAAAATGCCCGGGGATTCTTCAGGAAATCCACGATTTCTTCCAGCTCCTGCTTTTCTTCATCGGCACCGGCCACATCCTTGAACGTCACGCGCTTATTCTCGTCCACACCGGCTTTCGTCCGAGCCTTGCCGAACTTGCCCACGCCGGGCGCACCGCCGCCGCTTTTATTCATCATCACATACCAGACGCCGATCATTGCCACCATGATAAGCACATAGGGGATCATCTGCATCCACCAAGGAGCCACCCAGCCCTTCTGGTAATCATACTCCGTCAGAATGCCGTCAGCTTTCTGTTCGTCGATGAGCGCGCCCAACTTTTCGTTGAACAGGTCCACATCGTACAGCTCATACGTCACGGGGTCCTTGGAATCCCGCAAATCCAGTGTCAGCACTTGACCCCGGATTACAAAGGACTCGACCTTTTCCTGCTGGAACATATCAACGATATCGCTGAACTGATATTCCTTTGTCTGGTTGCTCCGAGGCAGCAGCATAAACACCGTTGCCACCAAAATCACCAGCAAGAGCACGGAAAACGCCATGTCCCTGGACCGCTTGTTTTTCGGGTCCATTCTATCACATCCTTCTTACTGAAATCGAACCGGCTTACTGATAAATTTCCGGTTTCAGAACGCCGATATACGGCAGATTGCGGTATTTCTCCGCGTAGTCCAGACCGTAGCCCACGATAAAGGCGTCCGGTACTTCATATCCGAAATAATCTGCATAAATGGGAGCTTTTCTCCGAGCAGGCTTGTCAAACAAGGTCACAATTTTAATGGAATTGGGTTTCCGTGCCTCCAGATAGCCTTTCAGATAGTTCAGCGTCACGCCGCTGTCCAGAATGTCTTCCACAATGACCACATCACGTCCGGCAATGTCTGCGCTCAAATCCTTCAGAATCTGCACGGCACCGGAAGTGGTTGTGCCGCCGCCGTAGGAAGAAACTGCCATGAAATCAATCTGGCAATGCAGGTCCACAGCGCGCATCAAGTCTGCCATAAACACAAAGCAGCCTTTCAGAACACCCACGAAAATGGGCTGTTTTCCTTCGTAATCCTTGGTAATCTGCGCACCCAGCTCCTGCACACGGCGCTCCAACTGTTCCTTGCTGAACAGAATCTCTTCGATGTCGTCTCTCATACTCATATTACTTTCCGCCTATCTCTTTATATTCTTCGCATAAAATGCAAATGGACTGCGTTCCAATTTCAGGAAGAACACGCTCCGCCGTCCCGAATCCGTAAACCGCCAGAATTCCCTCGTCATCGCGAAACACCGGCGTATGGCTGCGTTCCTCTTCCGTCATTTTTCGCTCCTGAAACAGCTGTTTCAGTTTTTTGGTTCCGTTTCGCCCCGCCAGTCGGATTCGGTCTCCCGCCTGCCAGGAAGAAACGTAAATTTTTCCCTTTATCCTCTCATAATTGAGCAGGTATTTGGTGAATGAATTGTGAATTTCCCGGTTTTCGGGCTCCAACGCAACCGTAATGCGCCACCCGCCGGCACATATCGTTTCGCCGGGTTTGCACTCCGTCATCGGAATCGGCTCCGCTGCAACCGGAGAAAACTCCAGCCAGCCTTGTTCATATCGAACGGGACCGCCGGGCAAATCCACCGTTTTTCTTTGGGTTCCCCGGCACAGCTCCAACAGCTGCTCCACATGCTGTCGGGAATAGTTTCCCTGCCCCAAACGCCGCAGCACCCGTGTGCTCACCGCCTCGGGCAGCTCCCGCAGCGCGTTTGCGTCAATCCGATTTCCCGTTCGGTGGGTTTCCAGAAAATGCTCCGCCATTTGATTCAAACAGCGCTCGTCCTCCCGCAACAGCTGGGAAGACGCGAACACATGCTCCGTAAACCGAGGATTCAGTTTTTCCAACGTAGGCATCACTTGATGCCGCAGAATGTTCCGCCCGCAGATTTCCATAGCGTTGGTTCCGTCTTCCACAAAGGAAAGCTGATGCTCCAACAAATACCGGTCAATCTCTTTCCGGGAAACATTCAGAATCGGTCGAATGATATTCCCCCGCACCGGCGGAATTCCCGAAAGTCCAAGGGCACCGGCACCGCGAATCCAATTCAGCAGCACGGTTTCCCCTTGGTCCTCCGCCTGATGCGCCGTGGCAATGCAGTCGTACCCTTGGGTCAGCCGGGTCCGCTCCAGAAACGCATACCGCATTTCTCTGGCCGCGGTTTCCAGCCCCAGATTTTTCTCCATGCCGTAGGCTTTCACATCGCCCCGGCCCACAAACAGTGGAATTTCCAGCTGCCCGCACAGTTCCCGGACAAATTGTTCGTCTCGGTCGGCCTCGCCGCCCCGAAGCTGATGATTGAAGTGCGCCGCCCCGATGGTCAGATTCCGTTCCCGCTGCAATTGCCGCAGCCAATGCAGCAAATACACCGAATCCCGTCCGCCGGACACCGCCGCCAGTACTTTCGTACCCTCCGGCAGCATCTCATAGCGGTCTATCCACTCAGTATTCGTCGTCATACCTTCCCTCATACTGTGCAAATGCCGTGTATTCCGGCAGCCAGGACAGGTTCACCGTTCCCACTTCGCCTTTACGGTTTTTCAGAATGATTGCCTCCGCCAGATTCGGCGTTTCGCTTTCCTGGTTATAATATCCGTCGCGATACAAGCCGATGACCACGTCAGCGTCCTGCTCGATAGAGCCGGATTCACGCAGGTCCGACAGCTGCGGCCGCTTATCCTGACGGGATTCGCTGGCACGAGACAGCTGAGACAGACACACCACGGGAATATTCAGTTCCTTGGCCATGATCTTCAGCATACGGCTGATGTCGCTGACCACCTGCGTCCGGCTTTCGGACGCATATTTCTGTTTTCCGCCGGCAGAAGTCATCAGCTGCAAATAGTCGATGACCACCAGTCCCAGATTTTCAATTCTCCGGCAAGCCGCGTTCATATCCGCAACGGACAAAACAGGGTTGTCGTCCACGTACATATTCGTCCGGCTGATGGTGGTGGCTGCCGCGCCGATGCGCCGCCAGTCCTCCTCCGTCAGATTACCGGTCAGCAGCTTTTTGCCGTTCACAAGGCCCTCATACGCCAGCATACGGGTCACAATCTGTTCCCGGGCCATTTCCAGAGAGAAGATGGCAACAGCCTTATCCGTATTCTTGGCAACGCTCAAAGCGATGTTCAGCGCAATACTGGTTTTACCCATGCCCGGTCGCGCAGCGATGAAAATCAACTCGCCGCTGTTCAGACCCAGAATCCGCTTATCAATATCCGGCAAACCGGTGGAAAGTCCGGGAATTGCGTCCTGACTTTCCGCAGCCTCCTGAATCTGGGCATAGGCATTGTTCACCACCTGCGCCACCGGCATCAAGCCGCCGGTATTCCGTCCTTGGCGCAGCGCGTAAATCTTACGCTCCGCAGCCTCCAAAACGGTGCCCGCCTCGCCGGTACCGTCATAAACCATGTCATTGATTTCGCTTGCCACATCGCACAAGCCCCGGAGCAGCGCCTTATCCCGTACAATGGCGCAGTACTCCAGTACGTTAGCCGCCGTGGGGGTGGACTGCATCAAGTCCCGAATATATTTCTCGGACTCGTTTTCCCGGTAAACGCCCCGGACCTTCATCTGGTCCAGTACTGTAATGGGGTCGATGGTCTGTCCGTAAGCGAACATGGTGTAAACCGTTTCAAAAATATCCCGGTTGGCGGTAATAAAGAAATCTGCCGCAGACACCTTATCCACCACGTCCGGAATACACCGGGGGTCAATGAGCATGGAACCGAGAATGGCCTGTTCCGCCTGCGTATTATGGGGTGCCTGTCGTCCTAACAGTTCTTCCATAAGCTCGCCTCACCGTTCCTATGTGATTATTTTTCCTCGCTGACCACAACGTGAATCGTTCCGTTGATTTCATAGCCGAACTTGCATTTCACTTCGTAGCTGCCGTAGTTTTTAATGGGCTCGGGCAGAACGATTTTGTTCTTTTCAATCTGCATACCGTGCTGCTTTTCCAGCGCGTCGCTGATTTCCTTGCTGGTCACAGCGCCGAACAGACGGCCGTTTGCCCCTGCCTTTGCAGAAACCCGAACCACCAGGCTCTCCAATTTCTTTGCGTTGGCATTTGCCTCTTCCTTTTCCCGGGCAATCTGTGCCAGACGAGCCTTCTCCTGCAATTTAAATGTATTCAGCGTGTCTGCCGTAGCCTCTTTGGCCAGTTTCTTCGGCAGCAGGAAATTCCGTGCGTAGCCGTCGGAAACTTCCTTCAGCTCGCCCCGTTTGCCTTTTCCTTTCACGTCTTCCAGAAAAATAACTTTCATCTGTGTCATTCCTTTCTATTCGATCCAATTTATGAGATTGGGAATCATTCATCAAGATATGCATCAATGGTTTTCCGCAGCTGCTCCAATGCCTCCGGAAGAGAGATGTTGTCCATCTGCGCCGCAGCCGCCGCGCGGTTTCCGCCGCCACCCAGCTTTTCCATAATCAGCTGCACGTTCATATCGCCAATGGAACGTGCCGATGCAAACACGTTGCCCTCCGCGGTGGGATAAATCACAATCGATGCCTCCGCTCCGGCGATATTCAGCAAATCGTCTGCCGCCTGCGCCGCCACCACACGATTCTGGGGCGTCTCGGGCGCCGCGATAATCACACCGCGGTAATTCTTAGCCGACTGCATAATTCGATATTTCTGCACGTTGCATGCCATATCGTTTTGCATCAGCCGTTTCACCGCCGTGGGGTCCGCCCCTACGCGCCGCAGGAATGCTGCGGATTCAAAGGTGCGCTCACCGGTGCGAATATTAAAGCTCTTGGTATCCAGCATAATACCGGACAGCAGAGATTCTGCCTCGATTTTGGAGATTTCCTCCGGTTTCACAATTTCCTGGAGCAATTCCGCCATCAATTCGCTGGCAGACGACGCGCTGGGTTCCAGGAAACTCAGCACCGCCCGGTCGATGTAAGACGCGCCCCGGCGATGATGGTCCACCACCGCAACCCGGTTGCAGGTTTGCAGCAATCCAAGGCTTTCCACCTGCTCCGGACAGTTGGTATCCACAACCACCAGCAGCGTCCGGGAATCCACCCGAATCATGGCCTCCCGTTCCGATACGAACAGATCCTTGCACTTTTCGTCCTGCTCCAGTTTTTGAATCAGCGGCTTGGCCGGGCAATTCTTATCAATGACGATATGCGCCTTTACGCCGCAGACCTTTGCCGCGCAGCAAACGCCTACTGCCGCGCCCACCGCGTCCAAATCCGCAAACTTATGGCCCATGACCAGCACCATACTGGAATCCACAATCAGTTTCCGCAGCGCATTGGCCATCACCCGGGATTTCACCTTGGTCCGGGTCTCCATAGCGCTGCCCCGACCGCCGTAAAACTCAAAGTTGAACCGATTCTTGATGACCGCCTGGTCGCCGCCCCGGGACAAGGCCATTTCAATGCCCAATCCGGCAAAGTGGAAATTCTCCGCCAAGCTGCCGCCGTCCCGACCCACGCCCACACTAAGGCTGGCATGAATGCCCACGGGATTGACCACAGAATGAACCTTTTCCAGAATGGAGAATTTATCCTCCATCAGTTGTGGCAGATACCGTTCCTCAAACAGGAACATATACCGGTCTCTGTCATATTTCTGCAGCATGCCGTGCTTACCGTCGGTCCACTGAATGATTTTCTCTTCAATGGAATCCCGCAGCTCGCCGCGCACACGGTCCGACTGATTCTTCAGCAGTTCGTCATAGTTGTCGATGACAATGATGGCCGCCACCGGTTTTGAGGCCTCGTATTCCTCCCGGATTCGGTCATATTCCGTCACATCTACCCAGTAGGTGATGCCCATAAAATCGCCGCTCTGCTCGTCCCGGTCGGTATTGACGATATTTCCGTGCACCCGATATTTTTTTCCGTCGATTTCCAGCAAGCCGGGATACTGCGTTTTGCCCTCCAACAGCCACTTTCCGCTGAAATTCGGAACAAACTCGGAAATCGGTTTATCGTACTTAAAACCCTCCGAACCGCACATGTCAAAGAAAATATGGTTGGCCCAAATCAGCCGGGTATTTTCAATACTGAACACCGCCATCGGCAGCGGAAAATTCGTCAAGGTATTGTTCCTTGCCGTATCCGCATTATAGGACACCGATTCCAGCATTTTCAGCAATTCTTTTTGACCCTTGCGATTGGCCACAAATGCGTAAATCAGCAGAATGACCAGCACCACTGCCTCTCCGGCCGCAAGGTAATATTCTCCGATTACCAACGAGGCGACCGCAAACAGCGCCAGACAAATCAAGTACAATCTGGGGCTCTTCTGATCGGATCTGCCAAATTTTTTGAACATTTTCATACCTCCTGCAGATAAATGCCCATAGTCATCCAACATAGTCAGATATTATATCAAATTCGTGAACCAAATACAATACAGAAATTCGGATTCCTTGCCGGAATCCCAGGAAAAGTCAAGCGTTTCCCAATTTTATTTTTCTGTCAATTTCCCGGTCAAATGGACAATTTCAGAGAAATTTCATTGAAGGTTCTCTCCCGCTTTGCTATAATCATGTCAAGGAGAGATGCACTATGATTACATTTTCTGAAAGCTGTATCCGCTGCGGTACCTGCGCACGGATATGCCCCACCCACCATTTATTTTTCAAGCCCGGCGAGGGTCCCGTGGTCCGGGAGAATCTGCCCTGTCTGGAATGTATGCACTGCGCGGCAGCCTGCCCCAAAAAGGCCATTCATTTTTCCCATGTTCCAGCCTACGAGGAGTACCCCGAAATGCCGGAAGATGAAACTTTGCGCCTGATTATGACCCGGCGGAGCAACCGCCACTACAAAAAAGAGGCGCCCCCGGTCGAGGACATCAACTGGGCATTGGATTTGGCGCAGTGGGCCCCCAGCGGAAAAAATCTTCACGAAGTCCGTTGGATTGTGCTCCACGGCGCAGACCGCTGCAACGCATTTTACAACAAACTGGTAGACACCTGTGCAGAAGTCAATATTTTGCCGGAGCTGGTCAATCAGCGAAAAAAAGGCAATCCGGACAGCGTAACCTGCGGCTGCTCCGCGCTGATTTTCGCACTGATGCCCGACAAAAATTTCAACGGTGATACCGACGCCATTATCGCGACTACAACATTGGAACTGCTGCTGCGGAAATGTGATATCGGCAGCTGTTGGGGCGGCTATGTCACATGGCTGTCCAAAAATCTCAAGCAGCTCCAGGAATATCTGCATATTCCCGCAGGATACCATGTCGCCTGCAGCTTGCTGTGCGGCTATCCGGAAAACGAAACCTACCCCAATATTCCTTGGCGTCCGAAAGCCGACGTCACTTGGCTGTAAGCTTTTGCTTTTCCACATTCCTGCCGGTTTTCCACAAAATTCCGTTTAAACGCGCAAAAATCCACGCACCGGACATTCCGATGCGTGGATTTTTTGAACATTTTTACTTGAAGTCGTGGTTCTTTTCCAGAACCATATCCTTCACTTTCAGCAAACGAACCTTGGTTGCATTGTCGTTTTCTTCCAGTTTCATGGAAATATACTTGATGTTGCCCTCCAATTCGGGAATCATCACGTACTCCAATGCGTTCACACGACGGCGCGTCTTTTCGATTTCCTCGGCAAGCAGCTGCATGGTTTTTTCCACCTGCGCCAGCTCCAGCATATCTTCAAACACCCGAGCCATCTGGTCCAGAGCGTCGTCCAATTCACCGCTGGTCTGTGCAAAACCGTAGGGATAAATCTCACTGGGGTCGTCGTTTTTCGTCTTGAATGTGTACTGCGGAACATTCACGCTCATGATGTTCTTGTATTTTACCTGCAGCTCCACACTCTGTCTGGGATACAGCAGCGCCTGCTCCAGCATTTCCGGAGACATAATCGCGGAGGCAACGGTCAAAGAGCCGAATGCGGCGGTCAGACCTTCTTCCACTTTCGTCCGGAGCTCCTTATTCAGACGCACAATATCCATAAATTGACGCATCAGTTCGTCGCATTTATCTTTCATGAGCTTGTGACCCTTCTGGGCTGTTTTCAGACGTTTTTTCTGCTGATTCAGCACCATTCGAGTCGGAGTTACGACGGCATTTGCCATATCATCACCTCAAATTGCGTTTCGATGAATGCATCAATCTTTGGGCATGTACTTATCGATCATTTCCGGCTTGATTCTCTTCAGCTCAGTTCTGGGCAGCAACTTCAGCAGTTTCCAGCCCAAATCCAGAGTTTCCTGAATCGTGCGGTCGGTGGTATTGCCCTGGCTTACGTATTCCTGCTCGAAAGCGTCTGCAAACTTTGCAAACTGCTTATCGTCATCGGACAGTGCCGCTTCGCCCAAAATGGTCATCAATTCCTTTGCGTCCTTGCCGCGGGAATATGCAGCAAACAGCTGGTTCATGGTGCCGGAATGGTCTTCACGGGTCTTGCCCTCGCCAATGCCCTTATCTTTCAGACGGCTCAGAGACGGCAGAACGTCAATGGGAGGCGTCAGACCCTTACGGTACAGCTCACGGCTCAGAATAATCTGACCCTCGGTGATGTAGCCGGTCAAGTCGGGAATGGGGTGGGTCTTATCGTCTTCGGGCATAGTCAGAATGGGAATCATGGTAATGGAACCGCTCTTATCCTGACGGCGGCCGGCACGTTCATACATGGTTGCCAAGTCGGTGTACAGGTAGCCGGGGTAGCCGCGGCGGCCGGGAACTTCCTTCTTAGCGGCGGAAACCTCACGCAGAGCCTCTGCGTAGTTGGTAATATCCGTCATGATAACCAGAACCTGCATACCTTTTTCGAATGCCAGATACTCTGCGCAGGTCAGTGCCATACGAGGCGTTGCGATACGTTCAACAGCCGGGTCATTTGCCAGGTTGGAGAACACCACAGTACGGTCGATAGCGCCGGTGCGGCGGAAGTCATTGATAAAGAACTCGGATTCCTCAAAGGTAATACCGATGGCTGCAAACACAACGGCGAAGGTCTCGTTGTCACCCAGAACCTTAGCCTGACGGGCAATCTGTGCTGCCAGTGCGGCATGGGGCAGACCGGAGCCGGAGAAGATGGGCAGTTTCTGACCACGAACCAGAGTGTTCAGACCGTCAATTGCGGAAACGCCGGTCTGAATAAACTCTGCGGGGTATGCACGTGCTGCCGGGTTCATCGGCAGACCGTTGATGTCCATGTGTGCCTCGGCAATGATGTCCGGACCACCGTCGATGGGCTGACCCATACCGTTGAACACGCGGCCCAGCATATCCTCGGAAACTGCCAGTTCCAAGGGGTGACCCAAGAAACGGACCTTAGACTGTGCCAGGTTGATGCCCTGTGCGGATTCAAACAGCTGCACCACAGCGCGGTCGCCGTCCACTTCCAGCACTTTGCAGCGCCGGGTTTCACCGTTGGGCAATTCAATTTCTGCCAGTTCGTCGTAGGTAACGCCGTCGACGCCTTCCACGACCATCAGAGGGCTGGCAATCTCTTTGATTGTCTTATACTCTTTAATCATTCCTCATTACCTCCCTCAATGACAGCCTGGATCTGTGCCTCCATATCCGTCACGATCTGGGCATATTCAGCCTCGAACTGATCGGGAGCGGTCATCTTTGCGTAGCCCAGTTTCTCTCTTGCGGGAATCTTGAACAGTGCGTTCATGTTTGCTCCCTGTTTCAGCGCAGCTCTGCACAGGTCATCGTAAACCAGAATGGTATCCAACAGTTTGAACTGCTTTGCGTAGGAAGAGTAAGCGTCTTCGTCCACGAAAGCGTTCTGCTGCAGGAAGTCCTCACGGATACTCTTTGCCGTTTCCATGGTCAGACGGTCTTCGGGAGACAGTGCGTCCTGACCAACCAAGCGCACGATTTCCTGCAGCTCGTCTTCCTGCTGCAGAATGCTCATGGTTCTGGCGCGGTTCTTCATGTAGCGGTCGCCGAACTGCTCGTTGTACCAAGGAGCCAGCGTATCCACATACAGAGAGTAAGAGGTCAGCCAGTTGATCGCCGGGAAGTGACGGGCATACGCCAGGTTGGAGTCCAGTGCCCAGAACACCTTGACAATACGCATGGTAGCCTGAGAAACGGGCTCGGAAATATCACCGCCCGGAGGAGATACGGCGCCGATTGCGGTAACGCTGCCCTGACGCTCGTCAGCACCCAGACACTGGACGCAGCCTGCACGTTCGTAGAACTGTGCAATACGAGAGGCCAGATATGCGGGGTAACCTTCTTCGCCGGGCATTTCTTCCAGACGACCGGACATCTCACGCAGAGCCTCAGCCCAACGGGAGGTGGAGTCAGCCAGAACGGCTACGTCATAACCCATGTCACGGAAGTACTCGGCAATGGTAATACCGGTGTAAATAGATGCCTCACGGGCTGCCACAGGCATATCGGAGGTGTTTGCAATCAGCACGGTACGTTTCATCAGAGGTTCGCCGTTCCGGGGGTCCTTCAGTTCGGGGAACTCCATCAGAACGTCAGTCATCTCGTTGCCGCGTTCGCCGCAGCCGATGTAAACCACAATGTCCACGTCAGACCATTTTGCCAGCTGATGCTGCACAACGGTTTTGCCGGAACCGAAGGGGCCGGGAACTGCAGCGGTGCCGCCCTTTGCAATGGGGAACAGAGTATCAATGATACGCTGTCCGGAGTTCATGGGACGGGAAGGCACGAATTTTTTAGCGTAAGGACGAGCCACACGGACGGGCCAACGCTGAATCATGGTCAGCTCGTGCTCCTTGCCCTTTTCGTCTTTCACTACGGCAACCACTTCGTCCACAGTGTGCTCGCCGGGGAGAATCTTCTCCACGGTACCGGACACGCCGTTGGGCACCATAATCTTATGCAGAATAGCCGTGGTTTCCTGAACAGTACCCAGCACATCGCCGGCCTTTACCGCGTCGCCGACCTTTGCCACTGCCACGAAGTCCCACTTCTTGGTGCGGTTCAGTGCGGGCACGTCCATGCCTCTTGCGATAACGTCGCCTGCAATGGCCTTGATTTCCGGCAGGGGGCGCTGAATACCGTCATAAATGTTATCCAGCATACCGGGTCCCAATTCCACGGAAAGGGGCATGCCCATAGCCTCAACCTTTGCGCCGGGGCCAATGCCGGAAGTTTCCTCATAAACCTGAATGGACGCATTTTCACCGGTCATATTCAGGATTTCACCGACCAGACGCTGCTCACCTACACGCACCACGTCTGACACGTTTGCGTCAGCCATGCCGCTTGCCACGACCAGCGGGCCGGAAACTTTTACTATCGTTCCGCTCATTTATTTACCTTCCTTCTTAAAGGATGTCCGAGCCAACAGCGCGTTCCACTGCTGCCTTCAGAGCCGACTGGCCCAGGCCCAGGGAACCCTCTCTTCCGGGAATCAGAATGATTGCCGGTGTTGGTTTGTCCTTGAATTTATCGATTTCCCGCGCCAGAGGCTCCGCCAGATTTTCTTCCAGATAAATGATGGCGTATTCGTCCTCCGCCTCGCGGGTCAGATGCCGCAGAGTTTCCTTTGCCTCCGCCGCATTGTCCACGGGGAACGCGTCCAAGCCCAGAGCCTTAAAGCCCATAACGGTTTCGCGTCCGCCCATCACAGCAATTTTAAGCATTTACATCACGCAGCCTTTCCCGGATGACACTGGGGTCGATGCCTGCCAGACGTCCGGTCAGAATCATACGCACCGCAGTAATTTCCGCTTCCACCATGGCCAGATACTGCACCACCGGTTCGCTGCCGAAACTGACCAGCTTTGCGCTGCCCAGATAAGCCGTTACCGCGTTGTCGCAATCCAGCTCAAAGCGCGTCATGGAGCCGCCCTTCATGGCCTCGGTACCGGACACGGCTGCCGTTTCCAGAACCGTTGCATGGAACAGTGCCGTCAGACCGTCGCCGCTGGCAGTTGCCTGCACCAGTGCGTCCACCGACACACTGCCGCCGGGCACCAGTGCCTGCATCAGGAAGTCCTGTCCGTGGTGCATCCGCACCGTACGAACCGCCGCCCGCAGGTTGGCCGAATCAATCAGCACTTCCACATAACCCTTCAGATACTTGCTGCCCACAGTTTCCGCCAGTTCATGGAGCTGTGCAAAGTATGCACGGTCCAGAACAAAATCAGCCGTCTGGGGGTTGCCGGTTTTCGCCAGAATACTCCGCGCCTCCTGCATGGCAGCAGCCAGCTTTTTGGGCACATCGGAATAACTGTCTTCTTCCAGCGCATGCACAATGGTTTCTGCGGGAATGCTGCCGGCTGCGCTGAGCAGATGCTCACCATCGGTGCCCATTGCCGCAGCCTTCAGCGCTGTTTTCGCATTGTGATAATCATATTTGAGTCGGAACACATCGACAAGCTCCGGATTCGGTGCCATGCGGCTGATTTCTTCGTAGATTTCAGCCCGGTGAGCGCCCAATGCAGCGTCCACGCCTTTGGCGTCCATTCCGGACATATCCTCGTATCCGCAGTCCGTCAGCAGCTTTGCCGTATCGGCATAGCTGGGGGCTGCGAGCATACGGTCCATACGGTCCCGGTCAAGCATTTTCGATTCTCTGGCCCGCAGCATTGCTGTCAGTCCCAGATAATCCACATCTTTAACTTTTGGCACTTTCTTACCTCCTCGCCGGGAAAATATCCTGCTCAAGGGGCCGCAATTCAGCCCTCAAAGAGCACCCCCGCCACCGGAGCGGCGAGATCTCCGCGGACCAATTCCAGCAGAATGTCCACGGTGCAGTTTACTTCCACATCGCCCTGTTTCAGAATGAATCCGCCGGACATGGGCCGGGTTTCTTCTGCCAGAGTCAGTGCGCCGGGTTTTCCGGCAGCCGTCAGCGCTGCATTGGCCGCAGCAATGACCGCTGCGCCGCAGCGCTCCCGGTCGGTCTGATTCAGAATCAGCGTTTCATGACCGGTGGAAGCAGCCTGTCCGATCTGACGAACCAGAAATGCCACGTACTCTTCCTGCGGCATATTGACGATTTTTTCCTTGGCCAATTCAAATGCCTTGGAAACCATCTCCTGTTTCATGCCCAGAATATTCCGTTTGGCCTCCAGTTGTGCGGTGCGCTCAATGCGGGAGGCATGCTGCTCGTTTTCCTTTGCGCCGTCCTTCAAGATGGCTGCCGCAGCCTCCTGTGCCTGTTTTTCATAATCGGCGCGAATCTGTGCAATGCGCTCTTCGGATTCTTTCCGAACGACGGAATCTTCCGCCTCAGCGTCTGCGGCGATGCGGGCCGTGATTTTTTCAATTCCTTTCATAGCTGTACCGCCTTTCGAGCGATTACAGGTTGATCAGCATCAGCATGGAAGCCAGCAGAGACAAAATGGCGTAGAACTCAACGATACCGCAGAGGATCAGACCCTTGGACCAATCGTCCGGTTTCTTTGCCAGAATGTTAATGGAGCCGGCAGCCACGCGGCCCTGTGCGATTGCAGACAGCAGACCGCCGATTGCCATGGGCAGGCAAGCCACGAAGATGTTCATGCCGTCCTGAATGGTTGCAGGTGCAACGCCGCCCAGAATACCCATCTTGGTCAGAGCGAAGAACCAAACCACCATGCCGTACAGACCCTGCGTACCGGGCAGCAGCTGCAGAACCATGACTTTACCGGATTTGCTGGGATCTTCACTCAGCAGACCGGCGCCCGCTTCACCGGCAATACCGGTACCTTTTGCAGAACCAACGCAGGAAAGTCCAACTGCCAGACCAGCGCCCAGCATAGCCATTGCAAGACCACCAAATGCTTCAAAGAAACTCATTTTTAATATCCTCCTTATTCGTTTACAATGTCGTAGTATGTAGTATCAGTGCGCAGGGGAACAAATTTTTTGCCGCCGTCTTCGTAGAACCGTCCGAAGAATTCCAGACACTGCAGACGCATATCGTGCACGTAGCAGCCCAACAGGTTCAAGCCGAAGTTGATGGCGTTGCCAATCAGGGAAATCAGAATGAATGCGATGATATTGCCGGTCATAGCGCCCAGCTGGTTAAACACCTGAGCCGTTACGGCACCGGACAGCATCAGAGCCATCAGACGGGAGTAGGACAGAATGTCACTGAAATAACCGGTAATGTTGTTATACAGCGAGCCGAAAATGCCCATCACTTTTCCCATAATGCCTTCCTTGCCGTAACCCTGGGTCAGAACGATCAGGACCACAATGGCAATCAGTGCCGGTTTGATGGCGCCCATTGCAAGGCCAACACCCAGAATGATAAAAATTACGTACCAAGTGACTTCGCCGCAAATGGCGGACATCACTTCGCCCCGTTTGATCTTCATCATAATGCTTGCCGCCATACCGGTGAAAATCTGCGCCAGACCCAGTGCCAAAGCACCGATCAGAACGGGCATTGCATCGTTCAACGGATTGAACAATGCCGGCAGCGCCGTCAACGTGGTATTGGGGTTAATCAGCTTTGCAATCTGGGGAATGAAGTCTCCGAAGAATCCGCCGGTCACCGCGCCCCAGATGGTTGCGGAAATACCGCACCAGAAGAACAATTCAAAGAATTCACGGTTTCTCGGTTTCTTCAACTTCAGCACCACGGCGCAGCCGATAATCATCAGCAAACCGTAGCCCATATCCGCCAGCATCATTCCGTAGAACAGAATGAAGAACGGCGTCATCCACGGGTTGGGGTCCACACCGTTGTAAGCCGGAAGGCTGTACATATTGGTCACCGTATTCAGCGACCGGGTAATCTTTCCGTCTTTCAGTTCAACGGGAACCTCGGGGTATTCATCTTCTTCCGGATCTCGCGTCTCCCATGCGCAGTCATACTGCTCCAGCAGGCTTTCCAGTTCCGGTTCCTTTTCTGCGGGCACCCAGCCTTCCAGTACGGAAACGCAATCGGTGCACAGCAGTTTGTCCTCCGCCTCTGCCCGGGCAACCTTGGTTGCCATGGTGTCGGCGCGCAATTCCAATTCTCTCCGGTGCTCAGCCAATTCCACAATCTGCTGGGCACAGGTTTCTTTTTCAGCAGCCAGTTCCGTCAGACGCGCCTCGTCTTTTCGGATATTCTCCTCAGCCGTTCCGCGGAACTCGTTCAGACTCACCGCAGCGAAACCAAAGCTCCGCAGAGCCGCCTGCGCCGCGTCCAAATCCTCCCGGAAACACACCAGCGCCGCATACTGAACCGTTTTTTCCTGATACACGGTAAACAGTTCTGCAAGCTCGGTTGCCTCTGCCAAAGCGCCCTGCGCCTGACCCAAATCCGTAGATCCGGGGAAGGTTCCCAGCACCAAGGCCGTTGTTCCCGTTCCGCCGCACTCCAAAGGCAAATCCAATGCTTTCCACGGCGTGAGTGCTTCAATCTCCGTCCGTTTTGCACTTTCCTCTGCCGTCAGACGACGAATCTGATCGTCCAGACCGATTACCTTACGTGCCAGTGCCAAATCCTCTTCCAGATGGGATTCATCCAGCAGCTGCGCCGCAGACGTTTCCGGCAGGGGTTTGAGCAGACCGCCTTTTTCCGGTGCATACTTTTTCAGCAGCGCAATACAGTTTGTAAACGCTGTCTGATCGGTTCTGAGCTGTACCAGATCCGGAGTTTCCGTCCGACGCAGCAGAGCGGTTTCCCCCTCTTCCGGCGTTGGCGGTTCACAGACCTCCACACAGCCCAGGAGCATCAGCTCACGCAGCAGCTTTTTCCGTTGAGGAGTTGCTACGAAAAGCCTCAGCTTCTTCATTTTTACAATTGCCATCAGCCGTTCACGATCCTTTCCACGATAAGCGACGCAGCTTGATCAAGGCGTCCCTCAGCGCCGGCCCGAAGTGCGGCCTTGTTTTGCTCGGTCTCTTTCGCCAGAGTCTCTGCAGCCTTTGCAGCCTCCGCGTCCAGCAAGACCTGCTGATCCTGCACCTGTTTCTTTGCCTCTGCAATTGCGCGTTCTACCGTTGCTTTTCCTTCAGCAACTGCATTGACTTCTGCAGTTTTTGCATCCGCAAGGACCTGTGCATGACCTTTTTTGGCAGATTCTTCTGCCTGATTGATTACAGTGATCGCTTCAAATGACATTGACACACCTCCCGCCTGTTTCGACAGGTATATTATATAATTTCAA
>CAKTAK010000026.1:0-25572 GCA_934527315.1 uncultured Oscillospiraceae bacterium | reverse complement strand
GTCTTAGGCACACCCATCACGCGGCACTCGTATCCAACCTTTTCCATGTACCGGCTGATTTTGTTGCAGGTATCCATGGAGTCGTTGCCGCCGTTATAGAAGAAGTACCGTACGTTGTATTTCTTGAATACGTCCAGAATCCGGCGGTAATCGGTATCGTCTTCATCCGGGTCCTTGATTTTATAACGGCAGGAGCCCAGCTCGGAAGAGGGGGTATGCAGCAGCAGGGACAGTTCGTAAGGATCTTCCTCGCCCATATCGTACAGACGATCGTTCAGCACACCTGTAATGCCGTTTGCCGCACCCAGTACGCGCGTGATATAGGGGGATTCCAGAGCAGCCTTAATCACTCCGTAAGCGCTGGCATTAATGACGGCCGTAGGACCGCCGGATTGGCCGAAAATACATGCTCCGGTCAGATGTTCACCCATATTGTTTGCCTCCTTGAATTTTCTACTTCAAACGATTGTAGTAAATTTATTCCAATATTATCCCTGATTTTTTCCAAAAAGAGTATATTTTGCAGATGTTTTATGGTAATATAGAGGAACAAATCAACTACTGATTAGTTCTATTCTATTTCCAGGAGGTATTTTTGTCAATGGCCATTGTAACGACAACCGAGATGTTCAAGAAAGCGTATGAGGGCGGATATGCAATCGGTGCCTTTAACGTCAACAACATGGAGATTATTCAGGGTATCACGGAGGCTGCAATCGAGCAGCGCGCTCCGCTGATTCTGCAGGTTTCCAAGGGCGCTCGCGCTTACGCAAAGCACGTTTATCTGATGAAACTGATTGAGGCTGCAATCGAAGATGCCGAGCAGACTGCCGGCTTTGATTTGCCTATCTGCGTACATCTGGACCACGGCGATAGCTTTGAACTCTGCAAGTCCTGCATTGACGGCGGTTTCTCCTCCGTTATGATTGATGCGTCCGGCAAGCCTTTTGAGGAAAATATTGCAATTACCAAGCAGGTCGTGGAATATGCCCATGACCACGGTGTTGTGGTAGAGGCAGAATTGGGTACTCTGGCCGGCATTGAAGATGAGGTCAACGTTTCCGCTGAGGATTCTTCCTACACCCGTCCCGAAGATGTGCAGGAGTTTGTGGAGCGCACCGGCTGCGACTCACTGGCAATTGCCATCGGCACCAGCCACGGCGCTTTCAAGTTCAAACCCGGCACGAAACCCCAGCTGCGTTTCGATATTCTGGAAGATGTGCAGAAACGTCTGCCCGGATTCCCCATTGTTCTCCATGGTTCTTCTTCCGTTCCTCAGGAATTTGTGAGAATCATCAACGAGAACGGCGGCAACATGCCCGGTGCCATCGGTATTCCCGAAGAGCAGCTGCGTCAGGCTGCACGTATGGCTGTGTGCAAGATCAACATTGACTCCGACCTGCGTCTGGCTATGACCGCAAGCGTCCGGAAGTATCTGAACGAGCATCCGGAGCACTTCGATCCCCGTCAGTACCTGAAACCCGGCCGTACCGCAATCAAAGATATGGTTTCTCACAAAATCGTTGATGTGCTGGGCTGCAACGGCAAAGCATAAGCAGTAACAGGGGAGAGGGATTTATGAACGACTCAAATGCAAAATTCGCAGAATCGCTAAAGCATTTGAACCGTCGCTTGGGAGCTCGCAGTCAGAAAGAACGAAAAGAGTTTTCACCGTATTTGTTTATTCGTATTTTCATATCCTGCGTGATATGCATCTGCGTAAGGGCATTGTCGGTGAGTGCGCCTGTTTCTGTAATTTTGCTGCTCTGTGCCGGAATTCTGTCCGGGTATAATATCATCATCGATGGCGTTGACAACGTCATGCAGGAAAGATATTTCGACCGCACCTCGATTATGACTTTGATTTTCATTGTCTCCTTCTGTATTGGGTTCGGTTATGAAGGCGCCTGGCTGATGATTTTGGTGCAGGTCGGCGGTCTTCTGAACAGCTATGTGACAGACCAGACGAAAAACCAGGTCATAAACATGACGAATTTGGATTTTGAAACTGCAACCGTTTTGAAATCCGATGGAACCGCGGCGGAGAAGTTTCTGAATGAGGTACATGCCGGAGATGAAATCATCATTCGGTCCGGTGAGTATTTTCCGCTGGACTGCATGGTAGCTACCGGAACTTCTGAAATTGACAGTTCAAAAATCGACGGTCGTTCTGCCGGAGTAACCGTTTCTGTGGGAGATACCGTTCCTGCCGGTTCTTTGAACCTCGGTCAAACACTGCAATGTGAGGTTTTGACCGAAAAAGGGGAAGACACCGCATCAAAACTGCTGCACACGCTTTCTCAGCAGCCGGAGCCGGCACGAATTCCCCGGAAATTTGAACGTTGGTTTACGCCGACCATTTTGGCGCTTTCCATTGTCTTTGCAATCGTGATTGCCGTAACAAAAAAAGCCGATGCTTATGATGCAATTCATCGCGCTTTGGTATTGTTTACGTTGTCCAGTGCATTCCCGGTGTTCAGCGGATTCGGTAATATCCGTTATGCCGCCAGAGCCGGTGCACTGACCCGTGGAGTGGCATTCCGGTCCGATGACGTTTTGACCGAAACGGCGGCTTGCACCGATGTTGTTTTCTCGGCGGAGGGAATTCTGACCACCGGAAAACAAAAGGTGGTGCAGGTGGATTCTTCCAAGCTGGACTCTCAGACGTTTCTGAAAATTGCGGCACATGCCGTTGCATTTTCGAAAAATCCCGATGCAGTGTCTATTATTCAGGCATATCACGGTCCGATTTACGTGGAACACATTCAGGATTTCACGGAGATTCCGAATTGCGGCGTGAAGGTTCTGTTTGACGGCGTTCCGGTTATTCTGGGAACGCAGATGCTGTTGGCTGCGGCAGGGAACAGTGTTGCCAAACCGGAGCAGGATCAAGAGGTTCTGTTCCTCATGGTGGGACACGAAATGGTGGGAACATTGACGCTTTCCGACCCGATTCGGAAAAGCAGTGAGACCATTCTGCCGTTATTGCAGGAGCAGGGAACTACCCGGGAAACATTTTGTACAGCATATTCCGAGGCAACAGCGGAGAAGATTGCAGAAAAATCCGGAATTCGGACGTATCAAGCCAATTGTGGAGAAGACGCGCGACTGCATTTTGTGGAGACCTGCAAAGGGGAGAACCATCAGCCTTTGCTGTACTTCCGCCACGGCAAAACATTGCCGAAATGTCATTCTTCCGCTGCGTTGGACGCTGTAATGGACAGCGCACAAAACATTGATGCAACGGAGTGGGATATCTTTTTACCCGGAATTCACCCCGCAACATTGGCAGAGGCATTCCGTGTTGCCCGGTCTGCAAAGAAACTGAATCAAATCAGTGCAGGGTTCATTTGCGTCGTGAAGGCAATTTTATTGACTGTTGCCGCAGCGGGATTGACCACCGTTTGGTTTTCCGCGTTGCTGGAATTGGTAGCGGTTCTGCTTGTAAAGGTGTTTTCCACGCAGGCATTTTTCGAAAAACCGTTCCAGAATCTTAGAAAAAAAGAACACTAAGCTCTTTGGCAAACAGGTGGCGTTGTCACAGACAGCGTACACCTGTTTGCTGCATTTACAAGAATCGAACAAGCTGATTCCGCATAAATTGCACAGAGGTGATCACTGTGACAATTCCGAAAAAGCTGTTCATAACCGGGTTCATTTGCCTGATAGCTTTACTTTCCGTTTGGGTAAAAGAATGTATGCCGCTGCAGACTTTTCGTCCGACATCTGCCGTATCCGAACCCGGTTGGTATCCGGTTCTCTTAATCGACCCCGGTCACGGCGGAACAGACGGGGGCGCCGTGTCGAAAGACGGAACCATCGAAAGCACATTAAATTTAGCCATTGCACAAAAGCTGAATGGTATTGCATCGTTTTACGGAATTCCTACCGTAATGACCCGGAACTCCGAAGAAATTCAGTATCCGGACGCTGCCGATACCATCAGCGCCAAAAAGAAATATGACCAGCAGCAACGGGCTGCCATGATTGCACAGTATCCCAATGGGATTCTGATTAGTATTCATCAAAATTTTTATCCGGATGCTCGCCCAAAAGGTGCGCAAGTGTTATACGGTCACACCGCAGCAAGCGAACAATTCGGTAAATTACTTCATTCAAATCTTCTGGTTTGCTTAAACCCGGAAAATCGGCGTGTTGCAGCACCAATCGATGCATCGATATACTTGCTGCGTCATGCAGAATGTACCGCTGTTTTGGTGGAATGCGGATTTTTATCCAATACCGAAGAAACAGCTCAATTAAAAACGCAGGAATATCAGAAAGAGCTTGCCACTGTGTTGGCTGCATCTTATTTAGAATATATACAATAAGGAATGTAAGGAAACAATATGAAACAAAAAACCGTTTTTTATTGCACAGAATGTGGGAATGAAACTGCAAAATGGGTTGGAAGATGCCCTGCCTGCGGCGCATGGAATACCATCGAAGAAGCCCCCAATGTGAAGGTGACCAAGGCACAGGTAAAAGGGGGGAGCATCACGCGCTCCAAGCCCCGGCTGATTTCAGAGCTGTCCACGGAATCGGAGTCAAGATTCTCCACCGGTCTGAAAGAATTGGATCGTGTACTGGGCGGCGGGGCAGTCCGAGGCTCCATTGTCTTGGTTGGCGGCGCGCCCGGTATTGGTAAATCGACTTTGCTGCTGCAGATTTGCGGCATGATTGCAAACCGGGAAAAGATTTTGTACGTAACCGGTGAGGAAAGTCAGCGTCAGCTGAAAATGAGAGCCATGCGCTTAGGCGTGAACTCCGGAGATCTATACGTTTTGGCAGAAACCGATTTGAATCAAGTCATTAGCTGCATTGAAGATGTTGCACCCACCGTTGTGATTATTGACTCCATCCAGACGATGTATGATGCTGAAGTAGCTTCTGCGCCGGGCAGCGTTACCCAGGTTCGGGAATGCACAATGACCTTGATGCGTCAGGCAAAGTCCGATAATTTTACGGCCTTTGTTGTAGGTCATATCAACAAAGAGGGCAATATTGCCGGGCCCAAAGTATTGGAGCACATGGTGGATTGCATTCTGTATTTTGAGGGCGACCGCAACACATCGTATCGTATTCTCCGTTCCGGTAAAAACCGTTTTGGTTCAACCAATGAAATCGGTGTATTCGAAATGGAAACCGATGGTTTGCGCGAGGTCGAGAACCCGTCTGAAATGCTGTTGGACGGCCGTCCGGACAATGCACCGGGTACGTGCGTCACGTGCGTCATGGAAGGCTCCAGACCGATCCTGGCGGAAATTCAGGCATTGGTATCGAATACCGGGTACAACGCAGCCCGGCGGAATTCCAATGGCATTGATCATAACCGTGCCATGATGCTGTTGGCTGTACTGGAAAAACGAGGCGGCGTTCCCATTGGCGGATATGATTCGTATATCAACGTTGTCGGCGGTTTAACAATCGATGAGCCGGCCGCGGATTTGGCAACCGTTCTGGCTGTTGCATCCAGCTATTTTGATAAGCCGCTGGGAACGGATTTGGCTGCAATCGGCGAAGTTGGCTTGTCCGGAGAAATTCGCAGTGTCATGAATATGAATCAGCGCTTGTCCGAAACCGCGCGTCTCGGATTTACCAAATGCGTTGTTCCGTACCACAGCGGAAAAGAAACAACAAAAAGCCCCGATGGCTTGCAGCTCATTAAAGTACACAATGTACGCGAAGCAATTCAAGCTGTATATCGTGCAGCAAAGACGGATTCTGAATAAACGGTATTCACAATCCGTTCAACTGCAGTTCACATCTGGAAAGCAATTTCGTGTATAATAAAGCACGGTTGGCAAAATAAGGTTTGATACATAGATAAAAGGCTCCGGAAGTTCTGGCATCTGATTTGAGATTTCATTGCGTCAGATGCCCGGGGAACGGTTTTTTGGGCAAAATGCGTGTTTACTCCCCTCTATAATTCAACAAAATTTTTATTTTGTTGAATTATGCCTATAGCAGTAATTCCGGCTCTCTATGTACTTCCCCTTTAAAACTGCCGAACTTTTTTGAAAGGAGTTGTTTCATGAAATTACGACGTTGTGATATCATATTGCTTGCAATTGCCGCATTTTTCATTCTGGCGGGTTTGATTCTCGCTGTTTTTGTGATCGGTCATGACTACATCGGTTATACATGTATCTTTGTCGGAGCGCTGATTATTCTCTATGATTATTTACATCGATTGAAAGGCTCCGGTCGACATACGAAACCTGCAAAGTTAATGCAAATCCTTGTATCCGTATGTTTGGTCATTGGGTGTCTGTATTTTTCCTTTCTGGAAATTCTGATTGCCAAAGACGCGAAGACAGATGAACACACAACTGCCGATTACATTGTTGTGCTTGGTGCCGGTGTGAACGGGACAACCCCTTCCCTCTCCCTGCGGAACCGATTGGAAATTACTCGTGAGTATCTTTTAAGTCACCCGGAAACGGTTGCTGTAGTTTCCGGCGGACAAGGTCCCGGTGAAGACATTACAGAGGCAGAATGTATGTATGACTGGCTGATTTCCAACGGTGTGGACCGGAGCCGGATTCTCCGAGAAACAAAGGCAACCACAACGGAAGAAAATCTGAAGTTTTCCAAAGAAATCATTGAATCTCAGTCGGACAGCGCCAATCCAACGGTTGGTATTGTGTCCAGTGAGTATCATATCCATCGAGCAAAACTGCTTGCTGCGCAGGCCGGCTATACCAACGTAATCGGAATTGCCGCTCCAACCAGCTATTTCACTTTAAAAATCAATTATTCTATTCGGGAGGCTTTCGCTCTGACGCATTTTTATGTGTTCGGAAATTGAAATTATCATGAATGACTATCGCACTGAATCCCCGCAAATCTTGCGCGACTTTTTAATTTATCATGAAACCATCCGCGGTCATTCTAAAGCCACGGTCAATGAGTATTATTTGGACCTGCGAAATTTTCTGCGCTATCTGAAAATTTCCCGAGGTCTGGTTCCCCGTGACTCTGAACTGGATACCATAGACATTCTGGATATTGATGCGGAATTCCTGCGAAAGGTAACACTGATTGAGGTCTATGAATATCTGGCATATCTCTCTCGGGATCGTGTGAAAAACAGAAACGCCGAAGAGGCGCAATACGGATTGAGCGCGTCAACCCGCGCCAGAAAAATTGCAGCCATTCGCAGTTTCTTTAAATATCTGACCAGCAAAGCGCACATTCTTGATGAGAATCCCCTGGCAGATTTGGATTCACCGAAAATCCCCAAAACGCTCCCCACATATTTGACCTTAGAAGAATCCAAGCGGTTGCTTTCTGCGGTTGAGGGAAAAAACAAGGAACGTGATTATTGTATTCTGTGCCTGTTTTTGAACTGCGGATTGCGTATATCAGAAATCGTGGGGCTGAATCTCTCGGACCTGCAAACAGACCATTTGAGAATTTTTGGTAAAGGCAGTAAGGAACGCATTGTGTATTTGAATGACGCATGTCTTGATGCAATTGCAGATTATCTTGTGGTCCGCAGCAATATTGCTGCCGTGGACAGAAATGCCTTTTTTCTTTCCAATCGTCGGAGCAGAATGTCCACCGATGCAGTGCATGCAATGGTAAAAAAGACACTGAAACAAGCCGGATTGGACCCGGAAAAATATTCTGCGCATAAGCTGCGCCACACAGCTGCAACTCTGATGCTGAATAACGGCGTAGATGTTCGTACACTTCAGGAAGTTCTTGGTCATGAAAATCTGAATACCACGCAGATTTACACCCATGTGGACAACTCCGGTCTGCGTGTTGCCGCAGCGGCTAATCCCTTGGCATCGTTTCATACCGGTGAAGAATCTTCCGAAGAAGACTCTAAATCCAAGTAAAAATAACAAGCGCATCATGCAATCATCTTTAATGATGAACGCATGATGCGCTTAATTTCTATTTACGTTTGAATTACTCGACCTGGCTCAGGAAATGCTCCAGACGGTTCAAGCCTTCTTTAATATTTTCCATGCTAGTAGCATAGGTCCAACGAACGAAATTGGGGTTGCCAAAACCGGAGCAAGGAACAACTGCAACCAGTTCTTTTTCCAGGAATGCCATGGCGAAATCGTCGCTGTCTTCAATTTTCACACCGGCAATGGTTTTGCCCTTCAACTGCTCAATGTTCATCATGACGTAGAATGCGCCCTCCGGATTGATGCAGCTGACACCGGAAATTTCGTTCATTCTCTGAACAATATAGTTCCGGCGCTCTTCGAACACAACGCGCATAGACTCCACAGTATCCTGAGGACCGTCATAAGCCTCTACCGCAGCCCACTGGCTGATTGTAGACGGTGCGCCGGTAGAATGGCTCAGGAAGTTGGACATCACTTTTGCGATGGCTGCCGGAGCGGCTGCATAGCCGATGCGCCAACCGGTCATTGCATAGGACTTGGAGACACCGTTAATCAGAATGGTTCTCTCTTTTACCGCATCGCCCAAAGATGCCACACTGGTGAAGGTACGTCCATCATACAGCAGTTTGAAATAAATCTCATCGGAAATGATGTACAAATCGTGCTTTACGCAGATATCGGTCAGCGCAATCAGCTCTTCCCTATTATACAACATACCGGTGGGGTTGGACGGGTTGTTCAGAATCAGAGCCTTGGTTTTCGGCGTAATTGCCTTTTCCAACTGCTCCGGTGTGATTTTGAAATTCTGGGATTCCGGCGCATTGATAATCACGCTCACACCGCCGACCATACGAATCATTTCATCGTAGCTGACCCAATACGGAGCAGGCAGAATCACCTCGTCCCCTGCACCGGGCTCTACCAGAACAGACAGTGCTGCGAATACGTTGTGCTTTGCACCGCTTGCAACAACAATCTGGGTGTAGTCATAATCCAAATCCAAATCACGTTTCAAGCTGGCAGCAATTGCTTTCCGCAGAGGAATAATGCCGGCAGCAGGCGTGTATTTGGTTTTTCCTTCCTGAATGGCACGGATACCGGCTTCCTTAATGTTTTCGGGGGTATCAAAATCCGGTTCGCCGGTACCAAACCCAACAACATCAAGGCCATCAGCCTTCATCTGTTTTGCTTTGGCGTCAATTGCCAGAGTTGTTGATGCCTTTACAGCAGATGCAATTGAAGAAAGTGGTTTCATAAGTCAAGTTTCCTCCCAAGGTATAATCTGAATGTATTATAACGCAGACTTATTGAATTGACAATCATAAAAAACTAATTTTGAAAGTTTTTATATAGAAACTTTCATTTTAATGGCCGAATTCTCAAAAATTCAAATCATACGATTGAAATTTTGAATCAGACGCGAATCTTATCCAACAAATTTTCAACCTGTACCCCAACGTCCTGCAGCGCGCCGTCTTCAAAGGGAGAACGCAATCCTGCCTCGGTCAGCAATTCAGTCCATGCTTTTTCTCCGCCTTGCTTGGAAAAATGCATGTAGGCTGCAAATGCCTGGTCATAGTCTTTCTGAGATGCCAGCAGGAACTGGAAAGCCGCCGTCTGCGCCAAGCAATAATCAATGTAGTAGAACGGTGTTTCGTAAATATGCATCTGATACTGCCAACGTGTGCCCCGCTCCAAGTAAGGCATACCCTCCATGGACAAATACGGACGGAACTGTTTTTCCAAGTCCAGCCATGCAGCGTCACGCTCTGCCGGTGTCATATCCGGATTTTCATAGACAATATGCTGGAAAGCGTCCACCATCGTGCCATAGGGAATAAAGGAAAATGCGTCCAATGCGTGGCGATACCGGTACTTCCCTGCGTTTTTTCCAAAGAATTTTTCCATATACGGCCAAGCAAAGAATTCCATGCTCATAGAATGGGTTTCTGCGGTTTCCATGCCGCCGCAGCCCAATTCCGTTGCATACTCATTGTCAAAGCACAAATAGTCATTCAGTGCATGCCCTGCCTCGTGGGTTACGGTATCCACATCATCAGCAGTTCCGTTGAAGTTTGCCAGAATGAACGGCTGATGGTATTTCTCAAACTCCGTGCAGTATCCGCCGCCCCATTTATTGGTCCGTGCATCTACGTCAAATGCCTCATTTTCCAGCATCATATCAATGAAAGCGCCGGTTTCCGGGCTCATTTTGTGATACATCTCTTTGGCTGCTGCGAAAATCTCATCTTTTCCGTAAGGCTTGGGGTCGCCGCCGGGAATGATCACATTCAAATCGTAGAGCATAAACCGGTCAATGCCCAGACGTTTGGCATTCTCTGTGCGCAAACGAGCCACCGCCGGTACAATGTCTCTCTTGACGTTTTCCCGGAAGCAACGAACCATCTCCTGATCGTAGCACAGACGGTTCATACGGTAATAGCCCAATTCTACGAAGTTCTTATATCCCAGTTTCTTTGCCATTCTATCCCGCACATGAACCAAATCATCAAAAATCCGATCCAACTGCGCACTGTGTTTCTCCAAGGTCGCGCCCAGAACGTCATAGCATTCTTTTCTGTTTTCCCGGTCATCGTCGCTGGCATATTTCATCAGCATGGCCCGGGACATGGTTTCCCCGCGGAATGTGAACTCCATTCCGGCCATCAGCTGAGAATATTCGGAAACCAGTTTATTTTCCTCAATCATATCCTCTACAATTTCCGGAGACATGGATTTCAGAGAATTTTCCATGCTGCGGAACAACAGCGGATTTAAACGCTGCTCCAGTTCCGGACGGAACTTGGAATTCATCAGCGCCTGCGTATAGGCCAAATCCAGATTGGCTGCCTCCGGGCCGATTTCGTCATAGTAATCCTTTTCAGCCAGATAGAACGGGTCTACCGTATTGATGGTGTACCGCATATAAGACAATGCGCTTGCGGTACTGTATTCCTTACTCAAATTGATATATTTCTTTCTCGCAGCCAGAACATCTTCTACGCACTGTGCCTGCTCTATTTGTGCAACAATCTGCTGCACATTTTCCGTCAGATACTCAATGGTTACCCGCTGATAGGGCAAATCGCAAACTTTCATTTTTATCACCTCGTGTGTTATTTATGTTTCCGTTGTCCAAAAGTATACCACGTCCCATCATTTGATTCAAGCACTCCTATCGACTGCGGACGAAACAAACAGATGTCCCGGCAACCTGCAAAAGACAGATTGCCGGGGTTGTTTCACAGAAGAATGCAAATCAAGCCGCCTGCACCCTCGTTAATCACGCGCTGCAGCGTTTCTTGGAATTTTGCCCGTGTGCTTTCCGACATACCGGAGATTTTCGCCGAAACACTTTCCCCGGCAATATCATAAAGAGATTTCCCGAAAATATTGGATTCCCAAATGCGGCTGGCATCGCCGTCAAAGCCCTGCAGTAAAAATCCAAGAATTTCTTCCGAGGCGGACTCGCCTCCAATCGCAGGAGACACGGCGGTTTCAATATTGGTCATAATCATGTGAATGGCAGGCGCGCTTGCTTTCAATTTTACGCTGTATTTGCCGTTCTGCTGCACAATTTCCGGTTCCTGAAGAGTCAAATCCTCTGCTGTGGGCATTACAACGCCATACCCTGTTGTCCGAACATCCTGCAAAGCATCTTTCACCCGATTATATTCGTTTTGAATTTGGCTTAATTCCGTGAGAATCGAAATCAAATCCCCGTCATCTCGAATTTGCAGACCGCTTTGCTGGCTGACGGTCTCATAATACAGCTGTCTGGGCAACTGTATTTCCACCAATACCTGCCCGGTTCCCATATTCAGACAAGCGACCCGGGCGGATTCAATCATTTCCTCTGCCGAAATTTGCTCTGCGATGGTATAAGCATCTCGAATA
The DNA here is from genome assembly GCA_934527315.1 of uncultured Oscillospiraceae bacterium. Taxonomy (GTDB): domain Bacteria; phylum Bacillota; class Clostridia; order Oscillospirales; family Oscillospiraceae; genus HGM13010. The sequence goes on along the minus strand of CAKTAK010000026.1, from coordinate 13,804 downwards.
TGTTTCATCTCCATGGCATTTTTCCGAATGCATTGGATTAGATTCTGCACCAACGGCATATCATTGGGCATTGCCTCAATCCACGTGGGCAGATTGATTCCCAATTCTTCCGACGGAAATTCCAGTAACACGGAGTGAAGAATTTCCGTAATGTCCTGCTCGGTCAGCTCCAAACAGTTGACGGTCAGACATGTCACCCCATATTGACTCTCAATGCTTTTCTTTGCTGCGATTGCCTGCTCCCCTTTCGGATTTGCGCTGTTCAGCAGCACCACAAACGGTTTTCCGATGGTTTGCAGTTCATGTATGACTCTGGCCTCCGGTTCCGTGTAATCCGTTCTGGGAATGTCACAGACGGTACCATCGGTGGTAATGACCAAACCGATGGTAGAGTGCTCCGCAATGACCTTTTCCGTTCCCTTTTCAGCGGCCTCTGTCATACTGACCTCATGGTCAAACCACGGAGTTGAAACCATACGCTCTTCCCCGTTCTCAAATCGCCCCGCGGAGCCGTTCACCATATAGCCCACGCAATCGATGAGTCGAACAGACAGCACCGCATCATCGCCCACCGTGATTTGCACAGCCTCCTCCGGCACGAATTTCGGTTCCGCCGTCATAATGGTTTTGCCGGACCCGCTCTGGGGTAATTCGTCCTTTGCCCGTTCTTTCAGATAAACATTCTCAATGTTCGGAATGACCAGCGTTTCCATGAATCGCTTGATGAACGTGGATTTTCCGGAGCGGACCGGGCCCACAACGCCGATATAAATATCGCCGCCCGTACGCGATGCTATATCCTGATAAATGCTTGTATTCATACCCTATTCCTCCGGCAATCAATTTGAGCAGCATTGCTGTTCAGTGTTTTCCAATGGTTGCTATATGGATATGTTATGCATTTCCGGGATATGCCTGCAAAAATACCGCTTACGAATGTACTTCATAAGCGGTATCCAATGAATTTCTAATTTTATACGTAATACTGTTCCGGCTGCCGGTGTACTGTGGAAATTTTGGTTTCCAATTCCGGGAATCCGGCTTTCAGCAGCTTTTCCAAAACGGGAATTACAACATTTTCCGTGGAATAATGTCCGGCATCAATCAAATTGATGCCCCGGGCTTTTGCCTCCAGAAATACGCTGTGTTTGATATCTGCGGTCACGTAGGTGTCGCAGCCGGCATTCACTGCATCTGTTACCATGCCGCCGCCGGAGCCGCCGACCACCGCAATCCGGTGCACCGGACGTCCCGCGTCAATATAGCGCAGACCGTTTGCGTGGAGCGCCTCTTTGACAAAAGCCAAAAATTCCGGCAGGGTTGTCTCTTCCACTGTGCCGTACCGACCCATACCATAGGGCTGACCGTCCGGAGCGGTTCCGTACGGCTCCAGAATCCCCTCTGTCCGCGCACCCAGGCACTCCAGTAAGGTGTCATTCACACCACCCTGTACAGCATCAAGGTTGGTATGCAAGCAGATTGCAGCCATGTGATTCTCCAACAGCGCAACCACTTTCCGCCCATTCAAATCCCGGGTCGAAACATTTTTCAGGTCAAAGAACATAGGATGGTGAGACAAAATCAATTCAGCACCATATTCCCTTGCCTCTTGAATCACTTCCTCGGTGATATCCAAGGCGAGCATCACTTTTTTGACGTCTCGATTGCCGTCACCTGCCAAAAAACCGGGATTATCCGACTCCATTTTCAGAGAAGTCGGAACGATTTTTTCAAAATAATTGAAGATTTCATTTACTGTTGCCATTGTGCGCACTCCTTCCGCATGGTATCCAAGTCCTGCAGAATTTGCTCCGTCTGCTGCAGCTCCGCAGCATTACCGGTTCCCTTCTGCATACCGGAATAGCTTTTCTGATATTTTCCAATGAGTATCTGCAGATACTCATTCAGTAACGGGTCCTTTTTTTCCAGATATATAGGATCCACCATACGCTGGGATAGAGTCAGGTTTCGCTGCACATTCCCGGCACCAACCTCCAAAATCTGGTAAATACGTCCGCTGTCCCGCACCAGCTGCACATCTTGAATCGTATACCCGGAATGTTCCAGCCATTCATGCAGGGATTCAATCTTACTGTTCGGCTGCAGAATCAGGGTTCGATTGTCCTTTGTCCACGGCGCACTTTCCAGAATTCCGCGAATGGTTTCTCCGCCCATACCGGCAATCAGCACCGTCTGAAACTCATCACTTCCGAGAAAGGTCAATCCGTCGCAGCGGAAAAAACGAATTTCATCGGCAACACCGTAGTGTTCCGCATCTTTTCGTGCAGTTGCCAACGGTCCCTCATGAATGTCACTGGCCGCCAACGCACCGTACGTGCCCTTTTGCGCCAACCAGATTGGAATATATCCATGGTCGGTGCCAACGTCAACCACACTGGATTGCAGCGGTACACGGTTCGCAATGGCCTGCAGTCTGGGAGATAATTTGATTTGCTCCATAGTTTCATACTCCATATCAGAAAAATCCGCCCCGGATCAGCTCCGGAGCGGACAGCGGAACGACCGTTTAGTCGTCCATCATCAGGTACACTTTCAGTTCGGCAACGAACCAATCCGGGTCAACACCGTGTGCGTAGCAGGCCTGCTCCACAGTTTCACCGCTGGCCATTGCGCAGCCCATGCAGTGCATACCGATTTCCTGAAACATCGGCATTGCTTCCGGTGCGTTCTCCACGATCGTGGAAATTTTCGTGTTTTTGCTAATAATCATTGACGTTCCCTCCGGGGTTAGTATTTCTCGTCACAAAAAGCGATTGAGTGGTAATTTCACCCAATCGCTTTTGAAGTGCTATCTAATTATGCTTCTGCTTCTTTCAGCTTTGCAAAGCACTCGCTGCAGTACACGGGGCGGTCAGATTTGGGCTCAAAAGGAACTCTGGCCTCTTTGCCGCATGCAACGCAAGTTGCGGTGAAGTACTCACGGGGACCGCGAGTTGCATTCTTGCGAGCGTCACGGCAGGCCTTGCAGCGCTGGGGCTCATTCTGGAAACCCTTCTCTGCGTAGAACTCCTGCTCACCTGCAGTAAACACGAAATCCTTACCGCACTCTTTGCAAACTAAAGTCTTGTCTTCGAACATGATAGATCCTCTCTTCTTTTGAAAAAAATTACCTCTCGGTTATATATGCGTCAGATTCCGAGAATCTGAAACCGCCAGAACTAATTGCGCGCAACTTTTTTCCGGATGCGCTGGACCGCATTATCAATGGACTTTTCCGGTTTCTTTACCCGATCGGCAATTTCCTTATAGGAAGCACCCTTGAGATACAGCGAAAGCACTTCTTTCTCAAACTTTGAGAGTTGCTTTGCATTGTGCACGAGGAGCTCCTCTTCACATTCCTTGGCAAGAACCGTTTCTTCTGTATTCCGTCGAAACGAATCGTCATAGTGAGTTTGGAGTGTCTTCGGTTCTTCGCTCAACAGATATTCAAATGAAATACCATCATTCAAAGGTGCATGCTTAAACCTTGAGGCGGATTCAATTGCTGTGAGGAGTCTATTCCGTATACATTGTTCTGCGTAAACCGGGAAAACAACACCCATATCCGGGTCGAAATGCCGGATTGCATTCAGCAAGCCGAACATCCCCTCCTGAATCAGATCTTCATGGTCGCCGCCTGCAAGAAAATACGGCCGGGCACATTTTTTGACCAGCTGTACATATCTTGTGGCAAGAACGTCCTCTGCCAATTCGTCACCCTCACGGATGCGGGCAATCAATTCATTGTCAGGTACATTCATCATCTGATTCATGGAACTTTTTTCTCCCAAGTTACATTGATTATATAACATTCTGCTCAAAAGTCAAGTACAACCCGAAGAGAATACTTGTAAATTTCACAAAATTGGATAAATTTTATCACTGGATATTAAAAAATCTGCTTAAAAAACGAGCTGTTCTTGTCCTTGGAACGGAATTCCAAGATGTTCATAGGCTTTTCTTGTGACGCACCGTCCGCGGGGAGTCCGGGTTAAAAATCCCTGCTGCAGTAAGTACGGCTCATAGACATCTTCCAGTGTAACCGACTCTTCATTGATTGTTGCCGCAAGGGTATCCAGACCAACCGGACCGCCGCCGTAATACTCAATGATTGCGCGGAGCATTCGACGGTCCAATGCATCAAATCCCAAATTGTCTACTTCCAGCTGCAAAAGCGCCTCATTTGCCACAGCCTGTGTAATTCGTCCGCCGGCTTTCACCTGCGCAAAGTCACGCACACGCCGGAGCATACGGTTTGCAATACGGGGTGTGCCGCGGGAGCGTCTGGCAATTTCATAAGCTCCGTCCGGATCGATTTCCACTTCCATGATTCCGGCGCTCCGGGTCACAATTTTCTGCAGGTCTTCCGGCGTATACAATTCCAGACGCAGTGTCACGCCGAATCGGTCGCGCAGCGGCGCCGTCAGCTGTCCGGAGCGGGTTGTTGCGCCAATCAGCGTGAAATGCGGCAAATCCAAATGGAGCGAGTTGGCCGACGGACCCTTGCCCAGAATGATATCAATGGCATAATCCTCCATAGCCGGGTACAATATCTCCTCATAGGAACGGTTCAGACGATGAATTTCGTCCACGAACAAAATATCGCCCTCACCCAAATTGGTGAGCATTGCAACCAAATCCCCCGGTTTTTCAATCGCTGGGCCGGAGGTAATCCGCATATTGACGCCCATTTCGTTGGCAATAATTGCCGCCAAGGTCGTTTTACCCAAGCCGGGAGGTCCGTGCAGCAGAACGTGGTCCAAGGATTCGTGACGCATCTTTGCCGCTTGAATAAACACGTTCAGATTTTCCTTGACTTTGTGCTGTCCGATATATTCCTCTAAAGTTTTCGGGCGCAAAGAGCCCTCATTGGTATCCTCATCCAACGTGCGTGCCGTGGTAATGACCTGCTCCTGCGCGTCTTCCGAATAGGAAATACTCATTTACCGTCCACCTCCTTATGTCATCATTTGCCGCAGAACGGCTTTGATAATCTGTTCCGAAGTCAGCTGATTGGTGTCGATGTGCTTCAGCGCCGACTGAATTTCGCTCTGTGCATAGCCGAGCACCAACAAACCGGAAATTGCATCGGACAAATTCCGATCGGTTTCCGGAGACACCGGTGCTTGGAAATCCTGAACGGAAATCTCCAGACCTTCCAATGTGCCGACTTTATCCTTCAATTCCAAGAGAACACGCTGCGCCAGCTTTTTACCCACACCCGGCGCAGCGGTAATGACCTTTTCGTTTCCGTTCATAATTGCGGAAACCAATCCGTCCGGCGTTGTGGTAGAGAGAATGGCCAACGCAGCCTTCGGTCCGACACCGGACACCGCCGTTAACAGGCCAAAGAACTTTTTCTCGTTTTTGGTGGAAAATCCGTACAGTTCAAAAGCATCTTCACGAATCGATTCCACAATATACAGCTTTGCCTTTTTCCCGAGAGAGAGGTCTTGAATCGTATTCAGCGAAACATTCAGAGAGAATCCGACTCCGCCACACTCGATGACAGCCAGATTAGACTCCAGCTCCGCAACCACACCGTTTAAATAGTTGAACAAGGGGAATCGACTCCTTTCTGCGTTAAAAGTGATGTTCTGCTCCGTGCGTGGCACAGCGCAATCGCCACCGCATCAGCGGCATCGTCCGGACGGGGCACAGCCTGCAGATTCAGGATTCGTTTAACCATATCCATCACCTGTTTCTTCTCCGCACGGCCATATCCTACCACCGCCTGTTTCACCTGCAGCGGCGTATATTCAAATACCTGGACGCCGGATTGATAGCAAGCCAGCAAAATTACGCCGCGAGCCTGCGCAACTGCAATACCGGTGGTAATATTCGTGTTAAAAAACAACTCCTCGATTGCAATGGCATCCGGCTGAAATTTTTGAATCAGCTCCATTAAGTCCATATAGATACTGTTCAGACGAATGGACAACTGCGTGTGCGCCGGCGTGGTAATCACTCCGCACTGCACCAATCGCTGTTTGCCCCGCTCCGTTTCAATCAGACCGAATCCAACAATCGCGACCCCGGGGTCAATCCCAAGAATCTTCAAACAATCACATCCCAAACGATTTCCAATAGATGTAGTTTAACACATTCCAAATCACTTCGCAAGACACCCGTTTTCAATCCGTTTTTCTTTCGATAACGCATATCTGCAACGGTCTTTTACGTATGATTCCCAAAAAACGAAAAAGCAGACAATCGGAAAACCGTTCCGATTATCTGCTTATGCCCGGGGGTGCGCCTTTTGATAGACTTCTTTCAGCTGTTTTTTGACCACTCTGGAATACATCTGCGTGGTGGAAATATCAGAATGCCCCAGCATTTCCTGGACGGAATGGAGATCTGCTCCGTTTTCCAGCAAATGCGCTGCAAAGCTATGACGCAGGATTTGCGGCGTAATGGGTTTCTCAATCCCGGCTTTCTGCTGATAGTGCTTAATCAGTTTCCAGAATCCCTGACGAGACATTCTCTCCCCGTTGATGTTTACGAACAGCGCTTTTTCGTCTTCTTTCGCAATCATTTGCTCCCGGATAAATTCAATATATTCCGTTAAGGCTTGTACCGCCCGGGTATAAAGAGGGATATACCGCTCTTTTCCGCGGCTGCAGCACCGAAGAAGAGACGCGTCCACATTTACGTCCGACACATTCAATGCAATTAGCTCACTGACGCGGATTCCGGTTGCGTACAGCACCTCCAGCATTGCTTTATCCCGATAGCCTTTCAAGTCAATCGGTTCCGGCTGCGCCAAAAGCAGTTCCACTTCCCCATTGCTCAGAATTTCCGGCAGCTTATGATTGGGCTTTTCCACGTTCAACTGCGACGCCGGGTTCAACCGCAAAACCGTCTGCGCAACAAGATACCCGTAAAAGCATTTTGCAGACGCAGCACAGCGGGAAATTGTTGCGTTGGATTTCCCGTTTTCTTTCATTGTGTCTACATAAGCTTGCAGCTGCTCCGGTGACGCATCGGTCAGCGCAGTATTCTCTCGCAGCAGTGCATCAGCCATTTGGCGGATGTCGCGCAAATAGGAATGTAATGTGTTTTCGGACACCTGTTTTTCTTCTTTCAGATATGCAGCAAATTGCTGCATACACAATTCATTTGTCATTGAGCGACACCCCCTTTCAAGATAATAACCGGTTCACCAATGTCGGTATCCATGCATATTCAACCCAAGCGGCAAGAAACAGACTCACTGCAGTAATCAACCCGTGCAGCAATTGATTGTCTACCGCGGTGTCCGAAGCAACTGACTTTCGGCGCAGATTGACCGAACCCGCAAAGGCGTCCAATTCCAACAGAAACAAACTGGGAATCGTAATGACAGCCGAAATTCCGCAAATCAGCCACGCCGCTGCCATTCCATGGTCCGGTAAAGCAGATTGAATAACAGCCATTGTGCAGGTCAATACATAGCCGCGCAGCAATGAAATCAGAAAAACCGCAAACAGACCAATCGTCGATGTTGCAGCCAGCATTGCCGCAATGTGGAATCGACTCAGTTTCAAAAGAACCGGGAAAAATCCGGACGGTTCCGACGCGTAATACAGCAGGTCTGTTGATGCAATGCCTGCTCCGCCTGCGGAAGAGCCGGTATAACAGCCTATCGCGCTGCCAAGCAAAAAGCTGATTAGTAAGCCGACAAATACATAGGTTCGGCTACGTCTTTCTGCCGGAAAACGTCTGTTCAAATTCCAATGCAACCGTCTGGGCAAAGCAAACTCCTATTCTGCAGCGGAATTGCCATGCCGGTATCATTGCAAACTCTTAGTAGAAAAAAATATAATACAGGCTACGGCGATTCGCAAGGAAAAATCGTGTGAGAATGATTTTTTGTTGAATTTGTATAGCGTTTTCTTAGGAACGACGGGCTTTTCCCCGTCTCGGACGGCTTTTTCTGTGCGCTGACGCCAGCATACTCCCCAGCAATGTGCCGATGAATCCGCCTATCACAAGGCGCACATAAAACGTTGTATCCATATCGGAACCGTTTTCCAGAAGAGCGCCTGCGGTCAGCATCAGCCATGAGAAAAATCCGCTGAGGAATCCGGTGATTGCCGCATGGTGCTCTTGTTTCCGCACAGCAAAGAAACTTCCGAAGAGCATTGCCCCGCAAACAGCAATGCCCACGCAAAGACGGAAATAGTCTTCCGGAATCTTCCCTTGTCCGATCAGCCACGCAAATACAATCAGCAAGCCGGTTCCAAACAGCACAGATGCAGCTACACCTTTTCCTGCGCAGAGCAGTTGCTTTCCGTTTACTTTGCACGATGTCATAAAAATCCCCTCCATACCCATTCGGATTGGTACATCCTATGGGCGCAGAGGGAACTCCATTCGTATTCGACAAAACAAGAACAAAACCGGCGCAGATTGACTGCGCCGGCACGTAAATTTACTTCTTGGACTTTTTCTCAGCAGCCTGCTCTTTGGCTTTTGCCTCAGCGCGCTCGTTGGTCTGGATTGCCCACTTTTTGATCTGGATGCGGACGCGGTCCTCACCGGTTTCAAAAGTGACGGTTTCCTCGGTGATCTGCACGATCTTACCGGTCATGCCACCGATGGTCACGATTTCATCACCCAGAGACAGATTGTCACGCATCTGCTCAGCTGCTTTTTTCCGCTTGTTTTCGGGGCGGATCAAAATGAAGTACATGATTGCAAACACTGCAACCATCATAATCAGAGAATAAATAGTCTCATTTGTCATAGGTATACCTCCGGAATTTTACTGAAACTAAATTGCATTATACTTGTGTTCTGCAAGAAATGCAAGGAAATTTATATTCTGGTGTCCAAAATTGTGCTGTAGCGCTGACGGAACTCCTCAAAAGTACCGGCCTCCAAAGAATCCCGAATCCGCTGCATCAGCTCATTATAGAAATACAGATTGTGCATCACAGAGAAACGCAAGGCAAGCATTTCCTCGGATTTGAACAAATGCCGGACATAAGCACGGGAGTATCTGCGGCACACCGGGCACTGACAGCCGGGCGCAATGGGACGCTCATCCCGCTCATACTTCGCGTTGCGGATATTAATGATGCCATCCCAAGTGAACAGATGACCATGGCGGCCGTTTCGCGCAGGCATTACGCAATCAAAAAAGTCCACACCGCGGTACACTGCCTCAATGATATTGCCGGGGGTTCCGACACCCATCAAATATCTGGGCTTGTCCTTCGGCATATATTCTTCCACAGCCTCAATGGTATCGTACATTTCCTGGGTGCTTTCGCCCACAGCCAAACCGCCGATGGCATATCCGGGCAGGTCCAGCTCCGCAATCTGCTTCATATGTGCAGCGCGAATGTCATGGAACGTAGCGCCCTGATTGATACCGAACAGCATTTGTCCGGGGTTTACCGCATCTTCTTCCCGGTTGTACTGCTCCAATGCATTTTTGCAGCGCACCAACCAACGATAAGTCCGCTCCACAGATTGCTGCACATAGGGTTTCGGAGAGGGAATTTTAATGCATTCATCAAATGCCATAGCAATATCCGAACCCAGATTGGATTGGATTCGCATACTCTCTTCCGGTCCCATAAAAATGTGCCGGCCGTCCACGTGAGAATTAAAGCTGACGCCCTCTTCTTTGATTTTCCGCAGCTTTGCCAGAGAGAAAATCTGGAATCCGCCGCTGTCGGTCAGAATGGGTTTGTCCCAAGTCATAAACTTGTGCAGACCGCCCATGTCCTTAATCAGTTCGCTGCCTGGACGCACATGAAGATGATACGTATTCGACAGCTCCACCTGACAGTGAATGGTCTCCAAGTCCTCTGCACTCAAGGCGCCTTTGATAGCCGCCTGTGTGCCCACATTCATAAACACAGGGGTTTGTACCGTGCCGTGGGGGGTTTCCAGCTCACCACGTCTGGCTTTGCCCTGTTCTTCAATTTCAAAACGCTTGAACATAGATACTCCTTCTGTAATAATCTCTGAATCAGCAAAAAAGCTCCAAAAAGCCTTGGAGCTGACATACACAGATAATATAGATATACTAACAGATTTTAAGACGGTTTGCAACAGATTTTCCCGAAGTTCATGCGGTAATCTTCAGCGCCATAGAAGAAAAATGAGCCCACGCTCCGTTTCCAGAGAATGGGCTCATTCAAATCAGTTCAGAAATTTGTCCAGTTCCGTAGCAACAACTTCGTTCACCTTTACTTTCGGGTGGTCGATTTTGTTGCCTCGGGCAATTACCATGTCCACATTCCGCAGGGCGCGAAGGTCCTCCAAGGGGTTCTCGGCTGTGACAATCATATCCGCGCATTTGCCCGGCGTGATGGTACCGGTTACGTCTCCCAAGCCGCAAATTTCCGCACTGCGTCCGGTTGCGGTATACAGTGCAAACCGATTGGACACACCCACATACTTGTGGAAATAGTACAGCTCTCTCCAGAAGTCATACTGCGTAATCCAAGGGCAGCCCACATCGTTGCCCAGAACCACCGGAATATCATGCTCCAGTGCAGCTTTTGCGCAATCAATGACGCCTTCAAATACCACGTTTCCGTTGTACTGTTCTACTTCAGACGCATTGGTGATGCTTCGGTCAAACAGTGCGTAAGGCAGAGCCGGAGAAATGGTCGTGCACAGATATGCACCCCGCTCCTTGAACAACTGAATCAATGCATCATCCAGTTTTGCGCCGTGCTCGATGGAGTCTACGCCGTTTTCCAATGCAACCCGCACACCTTCGGTGGATTCCGCATGGGCAGCCACGGTATATCCCGCTGCATGCGCCCGCTCGCACACAGCGCGCACCATATTCGGTGCCATTTTCAATTCACCGGGTACACCCTTTTCCTTTGCGTCCAATACGCCGCCGGTAATCATCAGTTTCACAAGGTCCACGCCTTGCTTTTCGGACTTCTCCAGCTGCGCCAATGCCTGAGAAACATTTGCAGCTGCAACCGCCACAGACCCTGCCATGTGTCCGCCGGGAACAGAAATGCCTTCGTTTGCCGCCAGAATCCGGGGACCGATTTTTTTGCCCTTCTGAATTTCGTCTCGCAGCCGCGTATCGAAATCACCCAAACCGCCCATGGTGCGAATGGTGGTTACGCCGCTCATCAGTTCAATTTCCGCATACTTGGCAACCATCTTGTAAGCAATTCCACGGGAAATCGGATTGCTCATAAGTGTGCGCACCAGTTTTTCATTGTCTCTCTGCTTTTTCTGGGGTTTTCCGTTTCCGGCAAGATGTACGTGCATGTTCATCAAGCCCGGAAGAATGTACTTCCCCTCCAAATCCACCGGCGTGTACTCTGCCGGAATCTCGGTGTTCGGCACCAAATCAACGATTTTCTCTCCGTCCGTCAGAATGGCAAGACCTGTCTGCACTTCCATTTCCTGTGTGCCGTTCAGAATGTTTCCGTTCCAATAAGCAAATTTCATGTGTGTATCTCCTTTTCGGATATTCCCTCACCCTTGCGCTGCAAGTTTTCCGAGAACTGTTCCCGGACTCTCTCATCTTGTTTTATTGTACTGTATTTCGCCTTATTAAGCAAGGAAAATCCGGCAGGAATCACACTGCCGGATTGGAAGAACGATTATGGTTCTTTATTATTTATCGAATACGGGATTGAATGCGTATACATTTTTCTGATTCATGCGGTCTGTTGCCAAGCGCAGCGCCTCCCCAAACCGCTGAAAATGGACGATTTCCCGCTCCCGCAAAAAGCGAATCACATCGTTTACGTCCGGGTCATCAGACAGCCGCAAAATATTATCGTAGGTTGTTCTTGCTTTTTGCTCTGCTGCAATCATATAAGAACAACATTTTAGGTTGATTGGTTCGTGTCAGTCCCATTTTTAGGACAGTTATCAGAAATTCCAGTGAATTTCGATGGGAACATCCTTTGTTCCGGGAATCCGCTTGCCTATCACGATGTAGTCAATCAGGATTTCAACGATCTCCCGTGTCAGGTGTTCCAGATTGGTGTACTGTTCGATCAGTTCACGACGATTATCACCAACAGCAATCCGTTCTTCGATTTCTGCAAGCTGCTTCTGGCCGTCGATCATCACACGCTCTAAGCGTTCTTTTTCCGTGGTAAAGTCCTTTGACAATTCCACAAAATTGCTCTCGGATATGAGGCCCTTGACTTTATCCATATACAGCTCCCGGATGCCCTTGCTGTACTCGGCAATCTTCTTTTCATAGGCCGACATATCGGCAAGCAGCCGCTTTTTTTGTCCCTGTAAGTTGTCGCAAAACTCAATGTTCTGTTCCAGCTCGTCTTTGTCCAGATACTCCGCAGCCAGCCGGTTCAGTTCGGCAATCACCATCTGTTCCAGCTTATCCACGGAGATAAAGGAGCCAATGCAGGCGTCCTTGGCTACATGGCGGTTGGAGCATTGAAGATAATGTTTGCCCCGGTTTTTGGAGGAACGCATTGTATAGCCGCAGTTGGCACAGCGGGCTTTTCTGGCAAACAGGCCAATGGTGCCGGTATCAAAGGGTTTCGCACGTTCTGCAATCATGGCCTGCACCTTATCCCAAAGATCCCGATCAATAATCGGCTCATGGGTTCCCTCGACGACATACCATTCGCTTTTCGGGCGTGGTTTGTTTTGCTTCGTCTTATAGGAAACGCTGCCGTATTTGCCTTGCACCATGTTTCCGATATAGATTTCATTTATCAGCATATCGGAGATAGCAAAGTATTTCCAGAGCGTGCTGTTCTTCCTCTTGGGCTGCTGGTAACGCAGACCGTGAAGCCTTTTGTACTCCGTGGGATTTGGGATGCCTCTGTCGTTCAGCATCCGCGCAATAGCGGTTTTGCCATAGCCCTGCGAAAAGAGGGTGAACACTTCCCGGACGATTGCAGCGGCTTCTTCATCAATGATCAGATGCCCTTTTTGTTCCGGGTCTTTCTTGTACCCATAAAGAGCAAAAGCACCGATGTGAAAACCGTTCTGTCGGCGGTTGGTGAGAACACTTCGGATATTATCAGACATATCCTCTAAGTACCACTCGTTCACAAGGCCGTTGATCTGGCGGGACTTTTTGTTTCCCTTATTGGCAGTATCGGCGTTGTCTACGATGCTGACAAATCGGATGCCCCAAATCGGGAATAGGCCGTGTATGTATTTTTCAACCAATTCCAATTCACGGGTAAAACGGGATTGCGTTTTGCAGAGGACAATGTTAAATCGGCGGGCCTCCGCGTCTGCTAACAGACGGTTAAATTCAGGGCGTCTGCGGTCAGAACCTGTGTAATCATCGTCACTGTAAATGTTATATACTTCCCACCCCTGTTCCATAGCATATTGCAGCAGCATGGCTTTCTGGTTCTGGATGCTGTTGCTGTCGTCGGTTTCAAATTGCTTGTTCCGATCTTCTTCGGATAAGCGGCAATAAATAGCTACTTTCATATTCACATCTCCGTAGAGATAAAAACAAGCTATTCACATACATGAATTATACCATGTAAGTCAATAGCTTGTCATTGCCGATTTTCGGCGCCTATCCTTTTATTTTTTTCAAGCTGGTTAATCAGTTCAATCCACTTGCGCGTGAATTGATTTTTGGTCGTTGTGCTTTCGCCGCTTTTGAAAACACTTTGACACGTCTGCTGAACCGGCTGTGTAGAATTTTGTTCTTGCATCGACATCGCCCCTTTCAAAACAGCGTATGCGATACTGCTTGTTCAATATTATTACAGAATAAGGGAGATGGGCATAAAACGGACGGCTGATGGCATCAGCTCCACAGGAATTTCACCTCGGCCCATGCTTGTGGGTGCGCCGCGCAATGCTGTGTGGGCGTTCAACG
>CAKTAK010000025.1:0-27803 GCA_934527315.1 uncultured Oscillospiraceae bacterium | reverse complement strand
CCACGGGTCGGAAAAGCACTCCTGCTCAATGGCTGCAATGGCCGGAACCATAGCCTCGGTTGCATCTACAACTGCAATCATGCTTTGGCCTCCATCCAGTTTTGTCCCACGTGGACATCTACCGTCAAGGGCACCTGCAACTGAACCACCTGCTCCATTTCCTGTTTCAGCAACTCCGCAGTCTGCGCCGCCTCCGCCTCCGGGCACTCTACAATCAGTTCATCGTGCACCTGCAAAATCAGCTTACCGGAAAGGCCCTCTGCATGCAACCGCTGCTCCACCCGGACCATGGCCAATTTCATAATATCCGCTGCCGACCCCTGAATGGGCATATTCCGGGCGACCCGTTCGCCGAAATTGCGGGTATTGAAATTGGAAACCTTCAGCTCCGGCAAATACCGCCGACGTCCGAAAATTGTGGAAACATATCCGTCCCGCTTTGCCTGCTCAATGATGGCCGTCATATACTCCTGCACACCGTGGTATTTTGCAAAATATGCGTCGATATAGGCTTTTGCCTCTTTCTGGAACACACCGATGTCCTGCGCCAGAGAAAATGCGGAAATTCCGTACACAATGCCGAAGTTCACGGCTTTTGCATGGGAACGCATAGCCGGGGTTACCTCCGTCAAAGGCACACCGAACACCTGCGACGCTGTCACCGCGTGAATATCCTCTCCATTGCGGAACGCGTTCTGCATGGTCTCGTCTCCGGAAATATGCGCCAGCAGCCGCAGCTCAATTTGGCTGTAATCCGCGTCAACCAGTACGTTACCCGGAGCCGCCACAAACATTCTGCGAATCTGGCTGCCCTCTTCCTTCCGAACCGGAATATTCTGCAGATTCGGCTCCACAGAGGAAAGCCGCCCCGTTGCCGTAACCGTCATGGTAAAGTTGGAATGAATCCGACCGTCTTCGGAAATCACTTTCAGCAAGCCGTCGGCATAGGTGGATTTCAGTTTGGTCACCGTGCGGTAATCCAAAACCTCCTGAATAATGGGGTGCTTGCCCCGGAGTTTCTCCAGTACGTCTGCATTGGTGCTCCAACCGGTTTTGGTTTTCTTTCCCGCCGGGAGCATCAGTTTGTCAAACAGAATGTTGCCCAGTTGTTTCGGAGAGTTGATATTGAACTCCTCACCGGCAAGCTGATAAATGCGGTTTTGGAGCAAATCAATGGCATCTGCCAATTCTTCGCCGTATTGTGCAAGGGCTTGCCGGTCAATCAGCACTCCTGCCCGCTCCATGTGTGCCAAAACGCCGCACAGCGGCAGCTCCACGTCAAAATACAAGGAATCCATTTGGAATTCCGTCAATTTCTGCCGCAAAGCCGGCTCCAATCGACCCACCGCCGCGGCATTCTGCATGGCATCGCCCGCAAGGTCTTTCGATTCCGCAAGCAGAGACATCTGCTCTTCTGTCTGCCCGGAAAGGGTCAAATCAAAGCCGCAATATTTCTGGCAAAGCCAATCCAACTCATAGCCGCTGGCTGTTGCATCCAACAGATAGGCAGCCAAGGCCGTATCAAACTGCCAGCCCAGAGGCTCGATGCCGTATGCCAGCAGTTTTGTCTGCAAATCCTTAATGTTATGGCCGGTTTTCGGGAGCTCCGCCGCAAACAATTGCCGCAGCGCGTCTTCGTATGCATCGGTATAGGTTTCCCGGCAAAGCACATACGCATTTCCCTCCGGCACGGAAAAGACGCACAAATCCAAATCCGTGCACCACACGCTGCAGCCGTTTTTCATCGCCTGCACCGCCGCAGCAACATCTCCTGCCGTCAGCAAATCCACCCGCTCTCCGGCGCCGGAAAACGTGGTTTCCTCTACCGGCTCGCCTGCCGGCTGAATGTTCCACCGGTCAATAAACTTCTGGAATCCCAATCGTTTCAGCAAGGCATAAAGACCGTCTTTTTCGCCAAAGCCGGACCAAGTGCAATCCGCCGGAGAAATTTCCAAAGGCACCTGCCGCGTAATGGTTGCCAATTCATAAGACAGTTGGGCAGACGCTCTGCCCTCCGTCAGTTTTTTGCGGGCACCGGCTTTGATTTCCGGAGACTCCAGATTTTCATATACACCCTCCAGCGAGCCGAATCTCTGAATCAGCTGCATGGCGGTTTTCTCGCCGATGCCGGGCACTCCGGGAATGTTATCCGAGGCATCGCCCATCAGCGCCTTCAAATCCACCATTTTCGGCGGTTCAAAGCCGTATTCTTCACAAAATACTGCGCGGGTATAGTCTGTGGTTTCCGTCTGCCCCATACGGGTTTTGATATGAATGATATGGGTCGTATCCGTAATCAGTTGGAAGGAATCCTTATCACCGGTGACAATCAAGCACTCGATGCCCTGCGCCTCGCAAATCCGTCCGGCGGTGCCCAGAATATCGTCTGCCTCATATCCGGCACATTCATACCGGTGAATCTGCATGGTATCCAGCAGTTCCTTCAACACCGGCATTTGCGCTGCCAAATCCTCCGGCATGCCTTTCCGTTTGGCCTTATATCCGTCAAACTGCTCGTGACGGAATGTAGGCGCATGCACGTCAAAAGCCACCGCCAATGCGTCCGGCTGATAGCTGTCAACCAACCGCTGCAGAATGTTCACGAATCCGAACACCGCGTTGGTGGGCGTTCCGTCCGGGGCATTCAGTGGCCGAACCCCGTAATAAGCCCGGTTGATGATGCTGTTGCCGTCCAATATCATAAATTTACTCATTTTCCGCTCTCCCCACGCAGCTCAATAATTCGGTCACGGAGAACTGCCGCGTATTCAAATTCCAGCATCTTGGAGGCTTTGGCCATCGCCTGCTCCAATCGCTCGATTTCTTTCTTCCGTTCCTTTTCAGTCATCTTAATGCCGTCAGCCCGCTTGCTGACCGCAGCGCTGTCCACGTCCTGAGAAATTTCCAGAACATCGCGAACACCTTTGATGATTGTTTTCGGAATAATTCCGTTTGCTTTATTATATGCATCTTGTTTTTCTCTTCTGCGTTCGGTTTCATCGATGGCCGCCCGCATAGAAGGCGTTACCCGGTCTGCATACATAATCACCGTGCCGTTGGCATTTCGCGCCGCCCGGCCGATGGTCTGAATCAAACTGGTTGTGCTGCGCAAAAAGCCCTCTTTATCCGCATCAATGATTGCTACCAAGGATACCTCCGGAATATCCAAGCCTTCCCGCAGCAGGTTGATGCCCACCAGAACATCAAAGTTTCCAAGCCGCAAATCGCGAATGATTTCCATACGCTCCGTGGCTGTAATATCGTGGTGCAAATACCGGGTTTTGATTCCCGCGCCGATGAGGAATGCAGACAAATCCTCCGCCATTTTCTTCGTCAGCGTTGTCACCAAGGTCCGTTCGCCCACGGCAATCCGTTTCTGGATTTCTCCAATCAGGTCATCAATCTGACCTTCAATGGGTCGGACGTCAATTTTCGGGTCCAAAAGTCCGGTGGGACGAATGATTTGCTCCGCAATCTGTCCGGCTCTGCTGTACTCATATTCCCCGGGGGTGGCGGAAACGTAAATTGCCTGATGAATCCGCTGCTGAAATTCCTCGAATTTCAAAGGTCGGTTATCATAAGCCGAGGGCAGACGGAATCCGCACTCCACCAACGTGTCCTTTCTGGCGCGGTCTCCGTTGTACATCGCGCGCACCTGCGGCAATGTTACGTGGCTTTCGTCTACAAACAGAACAAAGTCCTCCGGGAAATAATCCAACAGCGTCATCGGCGCGCTGCCGGCGGGTCTGCCGCTGATGACCCGGGAATAGTTCTCAATTCCGGAGCAATATCCCAACTCCTGAATCATTTCAATATCGTAATTCGTCCGCTGTGCAATGCGCTGCGCCTCAATCAACTTGCCCTGCTCTTGGAAATACTGCACCCGCGCGTCGCATTCCTTGCGAATCTCTCCCACAGCCCGGTCCATTTTCTCCCGAGTGGTCACATAGTGACTGGCAGGATAAATTGCCACGTGGTTCAAAATGCGGGTGGGGGTGCCGGTAACCACATTGATTTCCGAAATGCGCTCGATTTCATCTCCGAAAAATTCCACGCGAATGGCTTTATCATGAGAGTACACCGGGAAAATCTCCACGGTGTCTCCCCGCACACGGAACATATTTCGCTCAAATGCAATGTCGTTTCGCTCATAGCGAATTTCAATCAGCTTTTGCATCAGCTCTTCCTGCTCTTTGGTCTGACCGGTGCGCAGAGAAATGACCATGTTTGCGTAATCAATGGGGTCGCCCAAACCGTAAATGCAGGAAACCGACGATACCACAATCACATCTCGCCGTTCAAACAGCGAAGAGGTTGCGCTGTGGCGCAGGCGCTCAATTTCATCGTTGATAGACGATTCTTTTTCAATATAAGTGTCCGTATGAGGGATATATGCCTCCGGCTGATAGTAATCGTAATAGGAAACGAAATACTCCACCGCATTGTCCGGGAAAAACTCCTTGAACTCCGCGCACAGCTGTGCTGCCAGAGTTTTATTATGAGCCAACACCAACGTGGGGCGCTGTACCTGCTCAATGACTTTCGCCATGGTATAGGTCTTGCCGCTGCCGGTCACGCCCAACAGCACCTGCTCATCAATCCCGTGATTCAGACCGTCTACCAAGGTCTGAATGGCCTCCGGTTGGTCGCCTGAGGGCTGATATTCACTGAGCACATGAAACTGACTCATTTTCTTCCCTCCTCCGGGTTCAAAACATATCGAAATATTATACCACAAATCCCCATCGTTGAAAATAGTCAAGCGAAAAAGAGTTGCTTTTTCTTCCCGCCGAGAGGTACTCGGCAAACCGTCATATCGCTGCATGGTTTCTTTCCGAATTTTCCGAAAATTTGTTCATTTTGAGAATGGAAAGCTTACAAAAAATCACTACAATATACCGTGTTTCGAGAATCGTCGAAACACGTTTTATTTCAAAGTGAGGTTTCAGTTGTCTTGGAAAAAGATTTGACTGTTGGTTCCCCTTTTCGGACCATATTTTTCTTCGCACTCCCGGTGATGGGGGGCAATCTGTTTCAACTGCTGTATACGTTGGCAGATACCATTATTGTCGGCCGTACGCTGGGTCCTGACGCATTGTCTGCCGTGGGCGCAACCGGCACAGTTGTCACCTTGGTTCTGCTGTTTGTGCAGGGCGTTACCGGCGGTTTCGGCATCTGTTTGGGGCAGCGCTACGGAGCCGGAGATACGGAAGGTCTGCAGCGGAATCTGGGGGCGTCCTGGATTTTGTCCGGAATTTTTCTGGTTGCCATTACCGCTGTTTCCTGCGGCTGCATTCATCAGATTCTGACTGCGTTAAAAACACCGGATCGCATTTATCAGGCCGCCTATGAGTATTTGTTCGTCATTCTGTTGGGCACCGGTGCAACGGTTTTTTACAATATGATTTCCAACATTCTTCGCGCCTTGGGAGACAGCCGGACGCCCTTTTTCCTATTGGTATTCTCCGCGCTGCTGAATATTGTGCTGGACGTGGTATTCATTGTTCCCTTGCAGATGGGCGTCGGCGGCGCAGCATGGGCAACGGTGCTTTCCCAGTTTGTCTCCGCTCTGCTGTGCACCATCATCGGTTTGGTGCGTTTCCCCATTCTCCGTCCCGTGGCGCTTTGGAAGGAATGGACGAAAAGCGCAAAGTCCCTATTGGCCATCGGTTTCCCCATGGGATTCCAAATGGCTGTTATGTGCATCGGACAGCTTGCCATGCAGGTTGCCGTGAATAAGCTGGGACCGGAAGCTATCGCCGGTTTCACCGCAGCCATTAAGGTGGACCAGCTTTCCATTCAGGTGAATACCGCTTTCGCCACGGCAGTTTCTTCCTATGTGGCCCAGAATTACGGTGCCGACCGATTCAGTCGGATTCGTCAAGGCGTTACCGCTTGCCTGATTCAGTTGGAAATCGCCAACGTGCTCATGGGTGTTTTCCTGCTGCTGTGCCGAAATGCCGTTGTGCCGATTTTTATCGACCAGCCGACCCAGGAAATCATTCAATACTCCAGCCAGTATCTCATCACCGTTGTGCCGTTTTACTTGGTTTTGGGCGCTCTGATTATTTACCGCGCCGCCATTCAAAGCGTCGGCAACGCGCTGATTCCTTTCCTCGCCTGTATCATTGAGTTGGTCATGCGCTCGGTGGCTGCATTGGGTCTGGTCCGTGTCATCGGTTACGGCGGTGTCTGCTTTGCAACGCCTCTGGCTTGGATTGGTGCGACTTCCCTGTTGGTACCGTCATATTTCGTAGTACTCAAAAAAATTGAACAGCATCAGTTTGGTACCAAACAAGCGAAAGCTTAATTCACAAAAAATCAAATGCCTCGGACATTCTGTCCGGGGCATTTTCCGATTTTTCCCGGAATATGCAGTTGATTCGCGGCAAAAACTATGTGCAAACGGGAGGTGTCGGACTTGAAAAAATACGTGCTGCGGTGTCTGATTGGCTTGGCAGGGCTCTCCTTGCTGACCGCTGTGGCTGTTACTGCGCAAGACACCCCGGAAACCGTCTCTCTTCCGGTGCTGATGTATCATCATATCCGCACCGACAGAGCTGCTTGCGGAGACTACGTGATTCTTCCGGAAACCTTTGAGCAGGACCTGCAATATCTGCAAGCCCATGGTTACGAAAGCGTCCGCACCGAGCAGCTGATTGCCTATGCAGAAGGACACGGCACCCTGCCGGAAAAACCGGTGCTCATCACCTTTGATGACGGGCAAGCCAGCTTTGCCGCCTACGCGCTGCCCTTGTTGGAGCAATATGACATGAGCGCCGTTTTGGCCATTGTGGGAAAATTTTCCGATGACTATACGGAAAACGGCGACACCAACGTGAAGTACGCCTATCTTTCTTGGCCGGCGCTGCAAGCACTATCCCAAAATCCCCATGTGGAGCTCGCAGTTCACACCTACGATATGCATCATCTGAAAGGGCGGCGGGGCTGCGGCAGTCTGCCGGGAGAATCTTCCGAGGACTATCAACGTGCGCTATGCGAGGATTTGGGGCAAATTGAGCGCCGATTTTCGGAACAGTTGGGGTTCGTCCCTACCACATTCGCCTATCCGTTCGGCATTTACTCCAAAGACGCAAAATCGGTTTTGTCTCAGCGGGGGTATCAGATTTTACTGACCTGCGATGAAGTGGTGAATCACCTCAGTCCCTCGGAGAATCTCCCCATCACGTTGGGCCGATTCAACCGCTCTTTCTCTGCCAATCGTGAAACTCTGTTCCGAAAAATGGGGATTCAATAGGACAAAAAAGACAAACAAAAATCAGCCCCACGGGAAAACTCCCATGGGGCTGATAATATTTTAGGAATACTGATTCCGAATCTTAGCGGTTTGCACCGTGCAGGCACTTCTTATTGACTGCCAGCATAGCCTCACGCATAGCCTCGGTCACAGTGGGATGTGCATGGACGGTTTCAATCCACTCGTCCACAGTGCACTCCAGACGCAGAGCCAGAGATGCCTCGCCGATCATATCGCAGGCGCGAGGACCAACCATGTGTACGCCCAGAATCTCGTTGTACTTGGTATCGGCAATGACCTTAATCATGCCGTCGGTCTCGCCCATAATCAGGCTGCGGCCGTTGCCGGACATAGAGAACTTGCCGACCTTGTAGCTGATGCCCTTAGCCTTAGCCTCGTCCTCGGTCATACCGACGCAAGCAAACTCCGGTCCCAGGAAGATCACGGAAGGAACGGTCTTACGATCGAACACTTCGTTGCCGCCGCAAGCATTTGCTGCAGCAATCTCGCCCATGGTCATTGCGGTGTAAGCCAGCATCCACTTGCCGTTTGCATCGCCGATGGAGTAGATACCTGCAACAGGTGTCTCCATCTTATCGTTTGCCTCCAGATTGGTCAGACCGGTTGCAGCAACGTTCAGTGCCTCCGGGTTAATCTTACGGCCAACTGCCACCAGAACCTTTTCAGCCTCGATGGTCTGCTCGCCGTTTGCGCCCTTCACGGTCACTTTTGCGCCCTTTGTGCCGTTCTCAATCTTCTCAACGGAAGTACCGGTCATAATTTCCACACCGGCACCGGTCAGCTGTTTCTGAACAATCTTGGTCAGTTCGCTGTCCATGGTGGGCAGGATTGCGGGCTGCATCTCCACCACGGTCACTTTGGTGCCGAAGGTGTTGTACACAGAGCCCAACTCCAGACCGATAACGCCGCCGCCGATAACCAGCAGAGACTCGGGCACATGGTCCATGGTCAGAGCCTGCGTGGAGTTGATGCAGGCAGGATTGTCGATACCGGGAATAGGAGGCATTGCAGGCTCGGAACCGCTTGCAATAATCACCTTATCGGAGGTAATGGTCTCAGTGCTGCCGTCAGCCTTGGTCACGGTCACGGTCTTGTTGCCGGAGAACTTGGCCTCGCCGGAAATCAGCTTGACCTTGTTCATCTTCAGCAGACCCTGTACGCCGCCCACCAGCTTATCGCTGATGCCCTGACGGAAGTCCTGAATCTTTGCCCAGTCAAAGCTCAGATTCTCGCTGTTGACACCATACTTTGCTGCGTTCTTCACAGTTTCGTAGGTCTCGGCGCAATGCATCAGAGACTTGGTGGGAATGCAGCCGCGGTTCAGGCAGGTGCCGCCCACGCGGTCTTTTTCAATCAGAGTGACCTTTGCGCCCAGCTGAGCAGCACGGATCGCAGCAACATAGCCGCCGGGGCCGCCGCCGATCACAGTCACAGTGTTATCACCGGCGGGTGCAGCTGCAGGAGCAGCAGCAGCGGCGGGAGCGGCAGCTGCTGCGGGAGCAGCGCCGCAAGCATCACCGGGATTGCCGATGTAGCCAATTACGGTTTTGCAGGGAACGGTCTCGCCTTCCTTAACAACGATTTTCAGCAGAGTACCATCGTCTTCTGCCTCGATGTCATTGGTCAGCTTATCGGTAGCGACAGAGAAAATGATGTCGCCTTTATGGATGGTGTCGCCCTCTTTGACCTTCCACTCCTCGATGGTGCCTTCTTCCATGGTCAGACCCAGTTTCGGCATCAGCACTTCATGTGCAGCGGGACCGGTGGGTGCAGCAGGAGCGGCAGCGGGAGCTGCGGCGGGTGCGGGTGCAGCGGCAGGTGCAGCAGCGCCTGCAGAAGGTGCCTGCTCACCGGCAGCGCCCAAATAACCGATAACAGTCTTGCAGGGAACGGTTTCGCCTTCCGGCACAACGATCTGAATCAGAACGCCATCGTCTTCTGCTTCGATGTCATTGGTCAGTTTATCGGTAGCAACGGAGAAAATAATATCGCCTTTGTGGACGGTGTCGCCTACTTTAACCTTCCACTCCTCAATGGTGCCTTCCTCCATGGTCAGACCCAGTTTCGGCATCAGGACTTCAATAGCCATTATAGTTATCCTTCTTTCAAATGCATTCAATCAAATATGTCACGCAGCGGTTCCCCACTGCGTGACACAGGGTTTATACTCAGGCGAGCATCAGAACCGGATTCTCCAGCATCTCGCAGACTTTCTGCAGGAATTCTGCAGCCTGCACACCGTCAATCACACGGTGGTCAGCAGTCAGGCACAAGTTCATCATAGGACGAACCACAATCTGACCGTCGCGAACCACAGGGGTATCGACCATTGCGCAAACACCCAGAATTGCCAGCTCGGGCTGGTTGATAATGGGAGAGAAGTTGGTCAGGCCATAGTTGCCCAGGTTGGTAATGGTAAACGTACCGCCCTTCATAGCATCCATGCCCAGTTTACCGGCTTTGCCGTCTTTTGCCAGCTTGTCTGCTTCCACAGCAATCTCTGCCAGAGACTTCTTATCGCAGTCCTTGACATTGGGCACAACCAGACCGCCGCTGGGCTGAGCCACAGCCAGACCCATGTTGATGTGCTTGTGGTGCGTCAGCTTGTTATCGGCAAAGCTGCCGTTGATGTCGGGATAATCCCGCAGCACCAGGGAAACAACCTTCATGATGATGTGGTTGTAGGAAACCTTGATGCCCTTGGGTTCCAGAGCCTTGTTGATTGCCTTGCGCAGGTCCTTCATGCCGGTTGCATCGAAAGGACGGGTGAAAGTAACACGGGGGCTGGTGTGCCAGCTGTTCTCCATGTTCTTTGCAATTGCGCGGCGCATGGGAGTGACCTTAATCACCTCGTCTGCATCGTCCTCTGCCACAGCAGCTGCAGCTGCAGGAGCAGCAGCGGGAGCGGGAGCAGCAGCGGCAGAAACCTCTGCCTTCATGACGCGGTGGCCGTCAGCGCCCAAAGCAGCCAGATCCACGCCCAGCTCAGCAGCCATCTTGGCAGCCACGGGGCTGGATTTGATATGCGGGCCGGCAACGAATGCTTCCACGTCTTTGCCCACGATGACGCCGTTATAACCGGTTGCGGGAATTGCAGCCAGATCATAGCCGCGCTCGCCGGCCAGATGCTTTGCATAAGGAGTTGCCAAAACGTACTCGCCGGCAGCTCTTGCCACGGGTGCGGCAGCAACGGCTGCAGCAGCAGGAGCAGCAGGTGCAGCCTCGGGGGCGGGAGCAGCAGCAACCGCTGCACCGCCGGCAGGAGCCTGCTCACCGGCAGCACCCAGATAACCGATTACGGTTTTGCAGGGAACGGTCTCACCCTCACCCACCAGAATGGAGATGAGAACGCCTTCGTCCTCGGCTTCAATATCGTTGGTCAGCTTATCGGTAGCAACGGAGAAGATGATATCACCCTTCTTCACCGTATCGCCAACCTTGACTTTCCACTCTTCAATGGTACCTTCTTCCATGGTAAGGCCAAGTTTAGGCATCAGAATTTCAGTAGCCATAATGTATCTCCTTTACCACAAAATTAAAGTACTTTTTTGATTCCGTTGTAGAGGTCCTCGGGGACGATTCTGTACATCTTCTCCAGTGTGGGAGCAAAGGGAATCGGAGTGAAGGGAGCGCCGTAACGCAGGATAGGAGCATCCAGGTACTCAATGGCTTCCTCAGCAATGGTAGCAGCAACTTCAGCCATTGCGCCGCCCTGCTTAACGGACTCGGCAACCAGGCAAACTCTGTGCGTCTTCTTCACGGAGTTCAGAACGGTTTCCTTATCCCAAGGAGACAGAGTGACCAGGTCAATGACTTCTGCCTTGATGCCGTCTTTTGCCAGCAGGTCAGCAGCGCCGCGAGCATTCTTCATGCCGATGGAGTAGGAAATGATGGTCACATCGGTGCCCTCGCGCTCAATGCGAGCCTTACCGATTTCGTAAGGAACTTCATCTTCCTTCTCGGGGACCATAGCGGACTCTTTGTACAGAACTTTGTTCTCGAAGTAGATGACGGGGTCATCGCACTCGATAGCAGCCTTCAGAACCATCTTTGCATCATAGGGGTTGGACGGAGCCACAACCTTGATGCCGGGAATATGAATGAACCAAGACTCAACGGACTGAGAGTGCTGTGCAGCACCGCCGCCGGCCATGCCGTCGGGAGCGCGCAGAACCAGGGGCACCTTAGCCTGACCGCCGAACATGTAGCGAGCCTTTGCCATCTGGTTGAACACTTCGTCCATGCACACGCCGATGAAGTCGGCAAAGTGCATATCAACAACAGGTCTTGCGCCTGCCAGAGCTGCGCCGACACCGCCGCCGATGATGAACGTCTCGGAAATAGGAGTATCCATCACACGGCCGGGGAACTGCTCAGGCAGTCCTTTGAACTGACCGAAAATACCGCCCTGACGAGCCAGGTCTTCGCCCATAACGAATACCTCGGGGTATTTCTCCATTTCTTCGGCCATTGCCTCACGAGTTGCCTCGGAAAAACTAATTTTACGCATGATTCAGCACCTCCCTCAGTCTACATAGATGTCCTTCATGAACTCGGAAGGATCCGGGTAAGAGCAGGACACAGCATATTCCTTTGCCTTGACGATCTTCTCTTCGCATTCCTTACGGATAGCGTCGCACTCGGCCTTGGTCATCAGCTTTGCGCCGACAACGCGGTCCTCAAAGCGATCCAGAGGATCGTTGTCGTGAAGGATCTGTCTGGTTTCTTCTTTTTTACGATACAGCTCGGGGTCGCCGACGTAGTGACCCTCGATACGGTAGGTCTTAGCCTCGATGAACGTGGGGCCCTCGCCCTTACGTGCGCGCTCAACAGCCTTCACAGCTGCCTGGTACACTTCGAAAACATCGTTGCCGTTGACGATCTCGCGAGGCATGTTGTAGCCTGCAGCGCGATCGGAAATATCCTCCACAGCAGTGGTGGTACGGTACGGAGTGGTAGATGCCCAGCAGTTCATCTCGTTGACGAAAATCACAGGCAGTTTCCATGCAGCAGCCGCGTTTGCAGCCTCGTGGAAGGTACCACGGTTGGAGGCGCCGTCGCCGAAGAAGACGACGGAAACGTTATCATTTTTCAGAACCAATTTGCTTGCCAGAGCTGCGCCGGTAGCCAGGTTGTAGCCGCCGCCGACAACGCCGTTAGCGCCCAGCATGCCAACGCTGAAGTCAGCAATGTGCATGGAGCCGCCTTTGCCGTGGCACAGGCCTTCGTACTTGCCGAAGATCTCTGCCATCATCTTGTTCACGTCTGCGCCCTTGGCAATGCAGTGGCCATGGCCGCGGTGGGTGGACTCAATCATGTCGCTGTCACGCAGAGCTGCGCAAACACCGGTAGCAATTGCCTCTTCACCGATATACAGGTGAACGAAGCCGGGAATTTCACCATTCAGGAAGTCTTTTTTCACAGACTCCTCAAAGAAACGAATGGTGCACATTTTGTCGAACAGCTTTTCTGCGGTTTCCTTATCCGTCAGAGGAGCGGTATTCGCAGGATTGGTGATCTGCACAGGAGCGACGCCGGGATAGGGCACGTTGGTGTCCGTGGCGGGGCCGATGTGCGGCAGCAGGGGATTTGCAGTACTGGGTACTGCTTTAGCAGTGGATTTTTTAGCTGTAGCCATGATAGTCCCTTCTTTCAGAATATTCAAAAACTTTCATGAAAAACTCTTACGCTTTTTCCTAATTACCGCGTAAAAAAGTTTCATACATTTTAAGGGCGCTTAGAACACGCAGTGGCCGGTTGCCCGGCGCTGCGTGTTCTGTTGCGCATGACCGACCAAAATCGGTCTATTTTTTAATGATTACAGAGTGACTTCGACGCCGAAAGCTGCCAGGAAGCTGGTTGCTTCGTCCTTGCTCATGCCATTCTTAACCAGCTGCTCTGCGTACTTGGTGTACACGGGATCAGACAGTTCTTTGAATGCAGCAGCCTCTTCGTCGGTCAGATAGGTAACGGTGACGCCGTTATCGCTTTCCCAACGTGCCAGAGTCTCTTCGTCAGCAGCACGGTTGATTTCGCGCTGATACTCAGCTGCCTTCTGGCCGTTCTCGTCAACGATCTTCTGCAGGTCAGCATCCAGAGAGTCGTACAGTTTCTTGTTCA
Source organism: uncultured Oscillospiraceae bacterium (assembly GCA_934527315.1). Classification (GTDB taxonomy): domain Bacteria; phylum Bacillota; class Clostridia; order Oscillospirales; family Oscillospiraceae; genus HGM13010. Next base: position 14,404 of record CAKTAK010000025.1, on the reverse strand, counting down.
TGGTGAAGAACAAGCAGTCGTAGGAACCGGTCCAGTAAGTGACGTACTTCTGAACTTCCTGAATCTGGCTGGAGTCCATGGTAGGAACGGGGTTCTCCTGGCCGTCGTAAGTGCCGGTCTGCAGGCCGGTGTAAACTTCGGACCAGTTTGCGGTGGTGTAGTCAGCGCCCCATGCGCCGTAAGCGTCCATCAGAACGGAAGAGCCGGCAACACGGATCTTCAGACCCTGCATATCAGCGGGGGTCTTAACCTCACGCTTGTTGTTGGTGACGTGACGGAAACCGTTCTCGGCAATGCCCATAACGTGCAGGCCCATGCCTTCCAGAATCTCGCTCAGAGCTGCGCCGCCTTCGCCGTCCAGAACAGCGTCAGCGTCATCGGTGCTGGAGAACAGGAACGGCAGAGAGACAACTGCAAAGCGGTCATCAAATGCTGCGTAAATCAGGTTGGAGTGCATATCCACGTCGGTCGTGCCGTCGATAACACCCTGAATACCATCGGTCTGAGAACCGCCGAACAGCTGGTCGCCGCCGAAGCAATCCACAGTGATAGCGCCGTCGGTGGACTCGCTCATCAGCTGGCCGAAGTACTTACCGGCCTCAACCCAAGTAGAGGTGTCGCCTGCGGAAGAACCGAACTTCCAGGTCTGAGCCTTGACACCGTCTTCGTTGCCGCCGTTGCCGCCGTTGTTGGTGTTGCCGCCGCCGCAAGCAGTCAGAGACAGAGCCATCACTGCGGACAAACCAAGTGCGATAAATCTTTTCATTGTTTTTCCTCCAATAAAAGTTTTTTAATAAACCGTCGCGAAAGACGATAAATTACGAATAAATGTGTTGTTTCTGCTTAGCCCAGCAGAGCCAGAGAGAACCAAGGAATGTAAGTAACCAGCAGCAGGATAATCACGCAGGCAACGATCATGGGCCACACTGCCTTGGAGATTTCCGGAATGGTTAGTTTCAGACCTTCCCGTACCTTGACGCCGCAAGCAACGAACAGGTTCACGCCCACGGGAGGAGTTACCTGACCGATTGCCAAGTTCACGGTTGCGATAACGCCGAAGTGCACCAGATTGATGCCCAGCTGCTGTGCAACAGGGTACATAATAGGAATAAAGATGTACATTGCAGAGTTTGCGTCCACAAAGCAGCCGGCAATCAGGAAGATGACGTTGACGATCAACAGGAACACGTACTTGTTGCCTGCCACGTTCAGCAGCAGTGCAGATGCAGACTTGGAAATACCCTGCGTGGTGCAGCAGTAAGAGAACAGAGATGCGCAAGCAATGATCAGCATGATGCCGCCGGAGGTCTTTGCAGAGTCAACCATGATATCGAAGAGGTCCTTCAATTTCAGTTCTCTGTACAGCAGGAAACCGACCAGCAGACCATAGAAGATGGACACGCAAGCAGCCTCGGTGGGGGTAAACAGACCGGAGTAAATGCCGCCCAGAATGATAACCGGCATCATGAATGCCCAGAATGCCTTCAGGAAAGACATGCCGCGCTCGCCCCAGGTTGCTTTCGGACGGGTGGACTGAATGCCCTTTTTGCGAACCTCAATCATAACCACTGCAATCAGACCAGCGCCCATCAAGATGCCGGGAATCACGCCTGCCATGAACAGATCGCCCACAGATGCGCCGCAGATGGAAGAGTACACGATGAATGCGATGGACGGGGGGATAACGATTGCGATGGAAGATGCGGTTGCAATCAGTGCAGATGCGAAAGGCAGCTCGAAACCGTCACGGTCCATCATTGCGGGAATCAGAATCATGCCCAGAGCAGCCACGGTAGCCGGACCGGAACCGGACACAGCACCGAAGAAACATGCCACGATAACCGACACCATTGCGATACCGCCGCGGCGATGACCAATGCAGGAATCCGCAAAGTCAATCAGACGGGTGGAGATACCGGCTTTTGCCATAATGTTACCGGACAGAACGAAGAACGGAATGGACAGCAGCAGGAACTTTGCCATGCCGGAGTATGTATTCGTTGCGATGATGTTCAGGGGCATACCTGCGTACAGCAGGGAGAAAATTGCGGACAGACCCAAGCAGAATGCAATGGGAATGTTCAGAATCAGCATTACGAAGAAAGAGCCGAACAGAACCAAGTTTACCATTATTCATCAACCTCCGTATCAGGATCTTCGCCTTTGAAAATGTGATACAGGTTCACAATGGCGAACTCGACCAGGTGCATAGCCATCAAAGCGGCGCACACGGGAATCGTTGCAGTGAAAATACCGATGGGCATACGCAGAACGTAAGTCAGCTTGTTCATTGCGAAGTCGGTGGTTGCCTTGGTGATGCCGGTGCTAATCAGCACGTAGCAGAAGAACAGGCCAAACACGACCATCAGCACGTTCATCCAACGCTGTGCCTTACGAGGCATATAGTTGGTGAGCAGTGCCATACCAATCAAGCCGCCCTCGTCTCTGGCGCAGATGGCTGCACCCAGCAGAGAAACCGGCACGAACAGGTTAATCACCAATTCCTCGGTGAATGACCAAGACGTCGTCGGAGAGAAACGCATGATAACGCTTCCAAACGTAACGACGGAGATGACGGCAAGAAGAATCACCATAATCAGTTTTTCGACAAAGGTGATGCCGTCCATGACTTTCTGAAATGTCTTCAAGTCTTTTTCCTCCATTTCCTTCTTTCAGTTTTTTGCTCCGTTATAAATTTCCCTTTTCCGCAATATTTGGTTCAAAAGTCATTCATAACTTATTAACAGATTATAGCACTATGATTCTGTTTTTTCAAATATTATTGGCTAAAATGCCATTGCTGAAACCGCCAAAAAAGAGTGCACTTTTTTAAGCAATTTGCAAAATCGTTGTCGAATTCCGTGCATTTTTTTATCAATTTTACACTACTAAATTTATTTCAAATCATTTCCGTATAAATCTGCTTTTTTTGCTCTAATATAGATAATTTATATCTTATTTTAAGCAAACATTGATTTTTTATAAACAATCATGTATACTATTCCATGAATTCGCAGGAGGCAAATTTTATGGATTTCAAGCTCATTTTCACGGCAAATGCCGGATTTTTACTGGTTTTTGAGGATTTCACAATTTCCGTCGATGCCTTTCACAACGAGCGCGCCTTCCCTTTCAGTACCCTTCCCCAAGGGCTGATTCGTCAAATGGCACAAGAGGGTTTTTTCCGGAATTTACGGGCGATGTTCTTCTCTCACTTGCACCGGGACCACTTCACAACAGACTCCGTGAATGAGGTGCTGCAATATGTACCGGGTGCAAACGTCCTTGCACCGGAAACAGTTTTCCCCAATCAGATTCTTCTGTGCGGACCGTCTATGCACCTGCATACCCCGTATTTTCAAATGGATTTCACCCGCATGCTCCACGACGGACCGGAATATCGGGACGTTCCTTTGTATGGGCTTTCGCTCACCGTGGACAATCGGAGAATTCTGATTCCCGGTGATTCCACCGATTCCGCAAGCATGGCACGGTTGGTGGGTACGCAGCCGGTAGACACTGCCATTCTGAATTTCCCGTGGATTACGCACCCGCAGAACCGGAAATATGTGGACGAGGTTCTCCGACCGAACCATCTGATTCTGACCCATCTCCCCTACCCTGCCGATGATGTGGACGGATATATCCCCGCCACGGAACGCAGCGCCGCACAGCTGAAACATATCTCCGATGTACGTTTCCTCACCACTCCCCTGCAATCAGAGATTTTATAACGATGGGCCTACGAAAAATGCCGATTCCGGACAAACCGGAATCGGCATTTTGGTTTTTGTTATAATTTACATCTAATTTATATGTATAAATTATAAATTAGATCAACAGCAGCAACGGCTGAGAGGCTTTGGCTGCTGCCAAAGTCAGATACTCTGCGGCAGCAACATCGTCCATTGCATTGCGGTCATAGCACAGCACCAGCCGCACTTCGTCTTCCTCCAGGTCGCACAGACCAACCGCAGCCATAGTATCTGCCTGCAGCTCTGGCAGGAACAGTTCCACAGCATACTCGGTCAGATCCGTCACCGTCACCGTCAGCTCCCGCTCCGCAGCCGCAGCCATGCAGGCGCGGCGCAGCAGATTGCCCACTTTCGGTGCCTCGGCGCCTTTCGGCAGCTTGACCAGCAGTTTCATCAACGGTTTCAGATCCACTTCCATGGTCATAACGCCGCAATTCCGACCTGCCGGCAGCTGATTCTTCAGACGTTCGATTTCCGCGTCAATATCCCGCTTGACGATGCGGCCGTTCGGACCGGTACCAATCAATTTGGAATAGTCCACATCTGCCTCAAGGGCACATTTTTTTGCATAAGGGGAGATTTTGATCCGTTCCATATCTCCACCTCATTTGCCCAACGTCTGCAGCACTGCAGCCTCAATATCCTTTGCTTGGGGATACACGGCATCTTCCAGCACCGGGGAGAAGGGAGAGCAGACATTCAAGCCCGCCACACGGCAAACCGGAGCATCCAGTTCGTCGAACAGCTCCTCCGTAATCTCGGCAGACAGCTCTGCGCCGATGCCGCCGCGTTTTACGCCCTCTTCGGAAATGACCACATTGTGGGTTTTGCAAACAGATGCTTTGATGCAATCCCAATCCAGCGGCACCAAGGTCCGCAGGTCGATGACCTCTGCGTCAATGCCCTGCTTTGCCAGATTCTCGGCAGCCTCCAGTGCAAAATACACCTGACGGCTCCATGTGATAATCGTGACGTCCTTGCCTTCCCGTTTCACATCAGCCTTGCCCAACGGAATGATGTATTCCTCATCGGGAACCTCTTCCGCTTTTGCATACAACAGCTTATGCTCCATGAACACCACCGGGTCATCATCGCGGATTGCCGCTTTCAGCAGACCCTTTGCATCGGTTGCGGTGCAGGGTGCAACCACTTTCAGACCGGGAATATGGGTAAACAGCGCCTCCAGACACTGGGAGTGCTGACCGGCATTCCGACGACCCGCGCCCATGGGGCAGCGGAACACAATGGGAATGTGAACCTGACCGCCGGTCATATACCGCAGCTTGGCTGCTTGGTTCATCACGGGGTCCAAGCACACGGAGATGAAATCATCGTACATCCATTCCACCACGGGACGGATGCCGCGCATGGCAGCGCCCACTGCCAAACCGGTAAAACCGGATTCGCTGATGGGTGTATCCCGCACGCGCCATTCGCCGAATTCGTCCATCAAGCCCTGAGACAATGCGAACACGTTGCCCATAACGCCAACGTCCTCGCCAATCAGAATCACGTTTTCATCCCGGCGCATTTCCTCTTCCAATGCGGCGCGCAGGGCTTTGCTCAAAGTCAGTTTACTCATCTCAGCACACTCCTTTCGTTGTCGGAGGTGAACATATTATCAATTACTTCCTCGGGATTCGGCCAAGGAGAACTCTTGGCGAATTCGTATGCAGCCAGAATTTCTTCGGTCATTGCCTTGTCGATTGCGTCCAGCTCCTCTTCGGTGGCTGTATTCTGCTCCAGCATGAACCGGCGGAAGGTCAGCACAGCGTCCTTTGCTTTGCCCTCTTCCAGATAAGATTTGGGACGATAGACAGCGGGGTCGCCGCAGTAATGGCCCTGATACCGATAGACCAGTGTTTCCACCAGATAGGGGCCCTTGCCGGAACGGGCATGCTCCACAGCGGTCTTCATGGCATCATAAACAGCCAGTACATCCATGCCGTCCACGGTTACACCGGGAATATCATAGGCCGCGGCGCGAACAGACAAATGCTCCGTGTTCGTCACCCGATGAATATTGGTGGACACACCGTACTGGTTATTTTCCAGAACGTAGACCACCGGCAGTTTCCATGCCGCCGCCATGTTCAGAGACTCATGGAAGGTCCCCTGGTTCGACGCGCCGTCGCCAAAGTACGCAACGGAAACAGAGTTGTCTCCCCGCAGTTTCGATGCATACGCACTGCCGGTTGCCAGCGGAATTCCGGCGCCGACAATACCGTTTGCACCCAGAATGCCCAGATCGGTGTCCACCACGTGCATGGAGCCGCCCCGACCGTGGCAATATCCGGTTTCCTTGCCGAACAGCTCTGCCAGCATCTTGTCCGTGCGGGCGCCCTTTGCAATGCAGTGTCCGTGACCGCGATGGGTTGTGGTGATGTAGTCTGTTTTCTCCAGTGCCAGAGACGTACCCACGGCGCTGGCCTCCTGTCCCAGACTCAAATGGATGTTACCGGACAGCTCGCTTCTTGTGAAAGCCTGGGCTGCCATCTCTTCGAACTTGCGGATGCGGACCATCATTTCATAGGCATGTTTCATCCAAGCCGCATCGCATTCCGGTCTCAAAATTTCCATTCGTTACTCCTTCCTTCTGATTCTTAGATATCAAATAGCAACTGAAGAATTTCTTCCTCGGTAATGCCTCCAAACATTTCATGCAGCGGGAACCGTTTCAGCACGTCCGCCACATCCTGGCGTTCAAACTTCACACCCTGCAGTGCCTGCTCCAAGGGCGCCACCTCGGAGATTGCCAAAAAGTCGCCGGTAAAGCGGATTTCCCGAATCACACCCTGCTCCATGTTGGCCGATACTTCCAATCGGCCGCCGTCAAAGCGGGCGCCGTTCCGGAAACTGTATGCCGGAGATTTTCCGAAGTTCCAATCCCAAGTCCGGTACTTTTCGTCCCGGAGTTTCAGAACCTCCTGCTCCTCTTCCGCCGTCAATACAATGGGCACAACATTCCGGCTTTCCGTCAGCGCCTGAATCAGACGCTCCCGGAAGTCATTGACCGTCATATCGGGGTCGGAAATATAATCCTTAATATTACCGATTCTGGCGCGGACCGATTTTGCGCTCTTGGACTGGAATTTGTCCTGACGCACTTTCAGCGCTCCGGCTACCATATCGGGGTTCGAGGAGAACAGCAGCGTTCCGTGATGCAGGATACGGTTATGGTACAATCTCTGGGCCACACCGGAAATTTTTTTGCCGTCCACCAGAATATCGTTTCGTCCGGACACTTCCGCCTGCACTCCCATCGTTGCAAGCGCCTTTACCACCGGCACCGCCAGTGCCGCAATGGACATTGTCTCCGGGTCTCCGGAATCTTGAATAAAGGAATAGTTCAGATTGCCCATATCGTGATACACCGCGCCGCCGCCGGTTGTCCGACGAACCACGGTAATTTTGTGTTCCTCAACAAACGCACGGTTGATTTCCTCTTCCGTATTCTGGTTGCGGCCGATTACAATGGTGTTTGCATTCTGCCACAGCAGCAAAATCTCGCCCTGTGTGTAGTGCGTCAGCAGATACTCTTCCAGAGCCAGATTGTACGTGGGATCCGTACTACGAATGTCCATAAAACGTAAGATTTCCTGCATGATCATGCTCCTTTTTCGTTCCCTTTCGGTTGGGTTTCTCTATCGTCACGTTGGGGAATTGCACCGCGCTGACGCACAGTCCAGCCCTCCAGCGAAGAACGCTGCATTGCTCCGAACACTTTACTCTTCAAGCCCGGATACTCCCGGCTGAGCCGGGCAACCAATTGTTTCACCTCATATCGTTTGCTGCTCCGGTCCATGGGACAGGTATTTTCCAGAACCGGCAGCTCCAAACGGTCCGCCAGATTGGCAATGGTCTTCTCCCCTACGTACAGCATCGGTCGAATCTGCGTAATCTCCGCCCGGACGAAATGGGTCATCGGCGGGAAACAGCTCAGCTGCCCCTCGTACAATAAGGAGAGGAAAAAGGTTTCCACCGCGTCATCAAAGTGATGGCCCAGCGCCAGTTTGTTCAATCCGCGCTGCCGCAGAACATCATTCAAGGCACCACGGCGCATTTTTGAACAAAGGGAGCAGGGATTTTCCTCTTTCCGGGCATCAAAAACAATCTCCCGGATATCCGTGGGCACAACGGTGTATGATACATTTAAATTATTACAATACGCAGCAATCCCGCTGTAATCCATTCCCGGGAATCCCAAGTCAATGGTCACAGCCTCTAATTCAAAGGAATTCGGATAAAACCGCTGCAAATGTTTCATGCCGCTCAGAAGAATCAGCGAATCTTTCCCGCCGGAAACTCCGACGGCGATGCGGTCTCCCGCCTCAACCATGCCATAATCATCGATGCAGCGGCGTAATTGGTTTGCAAGGCGGTTCATATCATTCATAAATTGGCGCTCCAATTTTAAAATCGAATTTTAGAATTATCGAGAATTTTAAAGTAAAAACGAGAATAATCGAGTTTTCATATACGTATCAAAAAATTCGGTTGACTTTAATTTTCCCTTGTGGTATAAAAATATAGCATGTTTCGTCTGTTATTATAAACGTGCAACAAATAATTGTCAAAATATTTATAAATTTATCATGGAGGCGTCGGATATGTCCACAACACTGGCAACCAAGGCTACCGTTGAACGCAAATGGTACGTCCTGGACGCAGCAGATAAGCCCCTGGGCAAAACTGCTGTTGCTGCTGCAGAACTGCTGCGCGGCAAGAATAAAGTCACTTACACTCCCAACGTTGATTGCGGCGATTATGTTATCATCATCAATGCTGATAAAGCTATTCTGACCGGCAAAAAGCTGGAGCAGAAGTACTATCGTCGTCATTCCGGCTGGGTCGGCGGTCTGCACGAAGTGCAGTACAAGACTCTGATGAGAGAGAAACCCGAACTGGCTATGACTGTCGCCGTCAAAGGCATGCTGCAGAAGAACAAGCTGGGTGACGCTCAGCTGACTCGTCTGAGAGTGTTCCGCGGCGCAGAGCACAACCACGCTGCTCAGCAGCCCATCGTGCTGGATTTTTAAGGAGGTAAGAGAACATGGCAGCAACTTATCAGAGCAAAAAGCCGTACACCTACGGCACCGGACGCAGAAAGTCTTCTGTTGCCCGCGTTCATCTGTTCTCCAACGGCACCGGTAAGATCACCATCAACGGCCGTGATCTGGAGCAGTACTTCGGTCTGGAGACCCTGAAAACCATCGTGCGTCAGCCCCTGACCCTGCTGGGTATCGAAGGCAAGTTCGACGTAGAGTGCACCGTTTCCGGCGGCGGCGTGTCCGGCCAGGCCGGCGCAATCCGTCACGGCATTGCCCGCGCTCTGCTGCAGGTGGACGAGTCCTACCGTCCCGCACTGAAGTCCGCTGGTTTCCTGACCCGCGACCCGAGAATGAAAGAGCGTAAGAAATACGGCCTCAAAGCTGCACGTCGCGCTCCCCAGTTCTCCAAGCGTTAATTTTCCCTACTTTTCAGTACGTCTCACGACGTCGATTTGCAGGAAAATTCAGTGCTTTTGGAGCTGTGCGTGGTCCTCGAAAGTGTTCCGTTTTACTTCGTAAGGAGCAAGCAAGGAGCACACAAGGAGCACACAAGGAACAAGAAGCACAAGCGAAAACAAAAGCCTTATGAAGCAGGAGATCGTTCCGCAAGGAGCGTATCTCCTGCTTTTTTGTGCTACATGGCTTTTCCTTCTTCCCTTTAGATCTTGTTGATTGCCTCCACCAGTGTTTCAATATCCAGGTGGGTGTAGATACGTTCGGTAAGCGTCATGGCTCCGGAGTGTCCTACAATCTTTTTGATCATGGTTTGGTCTACGTGGGCTTCTGTCAGCATGGAGATGCAGGTATGCCGGGTACAGTGTAGCGTCTGGTCATATCCAAGCTGCTCCATCAGGGGTGTGAAGTAACTGTCGTAGTAGTTCCTGTAATCAAAGTGCTTTTGATCCGGCGTGTGGAACAGATATTCACACTGAGAACCTTCGTACCACGCTTTGTAGAATGGCAGCACCTTGTCGGCAATAGGAACTTTCCGCAGACCGTTTTCGGTTTTGCTGGCAATTACATCAAAGTACTGTTCTTCCAGATGTATATTTTCTTTCTTCAAGTCGAGGAACTCCGAGATGCGGCAACCGTTGTAGATCAGCATCAGCACGATCTGATAGTACGGGTCCTCTGCAAGCTCCCACAGGCGGGCAATCTGCTCCTTTGTAAACTTGTTCCGGTCATGCTTGTTGGGATTCTTATCCTTGTACCGGCTCAAATCCACAAACTCGGAATAATCCTTGTTGCAGATGTCGTTTTTCATGGCGTAGGCATACAGCTGGTTGAACAGTCCCTTGAGTTTTTTCAGATTGGGGTAATTCTTCTCACAGGTGTCCACCACAAATTGAAGGTCCATTAGCCGAATGTCCCAAAACACCTTGTTGTAAAGTGTTCCGCATACCCGATAGGACGCTTCATAGCCTTTTACGTTTGACTTGGAGATGGTGAGGAACTTCTCCTTTGACCAGCGTTCATAGACCTCCTGGAAGGTGGCATTGGATGCCTTGATGTCAAAGGGATTGTTGTTGTACTCTGCCAGCATTTGCAGCCCCTCTGCTCTGGTTGCCGCATAGCCGATGGTGATTTGTTCCTGAACGGTTTTCCCTGTTTCAGGATTGACGTGCCACCCTACCGTTTTCCTCACTGCATAGGGCCTTCTTCGCTTTCCGGACATTTTCTTGACGCTTCCATATCCGTTGGGTAATCTCAAAAAATCTCAAATTTCCTTTCTCCCAGCGTTTGAATTAAATTTGATAAAGGGTATGCAACACCCTCTGTTACTCCTGGTCGCCGTTTTCCTCGGCGGCCTTTTTCATTTTCTCCAACATCTGCCGATCCAGTTCGTTGCGCCGCTGAATGCGCTCCAAATCGGAGAGGACTTCCACTTCCTTGTCCTGCAACTTGGCATCTGCGTAGTAGGCCAGTTCCTTTTCAATCCAGCGGTCAAAGGATTCCTGATCGGTCCAATAGGTTTCCAGCTTTTCACGTTCATCCCGGAACTCTTCCAAAATCAGACACAGGGAATCATTCATCTCTGCAGAGTGGTCATTTCCTTTGAATTTCAGGGAGCAGGACCATTCTTCGCTGTGGGGCGGGCGCTGGACATCGATCTCGAACCGGATACCGGCCTTCCTGTTTAATTGGTAAAGAACCGCAATCACATCAGACAGGCTGTCCAGCTGGATTTCGGGTTTCTGGTAGCCAATCAGGTCTGCCGGAGATATGTTTAAGATTTTGGCGATGGCATTGATCATCGCTATGGATGGCTCAATTTCACCGCTTTCGTATTTTTGAACTGTGCGCATCGTCTTGTCCAGACGCTGTGCCAGTTCTGTTTGGCTCAAGTGGGCCGCCTTGCGGGCTGCCTTGATTCTCTCGCCAATTTCAGCTGGGTTGCTGTGCATTGTCATCACCTCGTCTGTATTGTAACACGAAGTTGTGCGAATTACAAGGTCGTAATGCGAATAACTTTTTCGTATTTAGTGTTGACAAGCGGTCTTGAATGGCTTATAATCAGAATGCGAATCAATAATTCGTATATTAGCAATAAGGAGGTCATTCACATGGAGAAGAAAGTTTATGTCGAACTGCCGCCCTTCACTGGACGCAATGTCCCCATCACCGAGATTGCAGTCGCCATGCACAAGGATGCCCAGTATGTGCGCATTGGTTTGCAGCAGGGAATTCTGAAATTCGGCTATGCCATCAAGCTGGACAATTCCAACGAGTACAACTACTACTGCCCTGACCGGAAAGTGTGGGGAGAAATCGGATATTTCCAGCCGGAGGCAGCCTAAAAAAGAAAAGAGCCCTCATCCTGGCAGATGAGAACTCTTTCGAGACAGTCCCTACGGCAGCTGCCAATTTCAACAACGATTTTCAGGAGGTTATTTGAATTTGACAGCGTTACCAGATATTTTAAGGAAAGACGGTCTGTTCTGCTGTTGGCGGTATGAAGAAAAAAACGGAAGGAAAACAAAAGTTCCTTATCAACCGGATACCGGGCTTGGAGCTAAAAGTAATGATCCAAACAGCTTCGTATCCTACGATGCCGCAATACAAGCGAAAGGTTACGATGGTATCGGCCTTGGTATCTTCAATGGGATTTGCGCCATTGACCTGGACAACTGCGTGACGGACAGTGGTTACTATACCGGGGGCTCCGCAGAGATCGTTACTTTGATGCACAGCTACACCGAATACAGCCCCAGCGGGAACGGATTGCACATTCTGTTCCGGGCAGACAGCTTCCAGTACGATACCAAACTTTTATATCATGAATCATCAGGCCTGTATTGAAGTCTATGTGGCAGGCGCAACCAACAAGTATGTGACAGTGACCGGAAAAGTATGTGAGCAATATGACTTTGGAGATCGCACAAAGGAACTGCAAATCCTTTTGGAGCGATTCATGGTCAGACCGGAAACCAATGCAGCAAATGCAATAAATGCAGGGAATCCCGATATGGACACCGCCGAACTTCTTCGGATGGCGAAGTCCAGCAAAAACAGAGTGGCTTTTACTTCCCTCTGGGATGGCTCCACAATGGGATACGCTTCCCAGTCCGAAGCAGATTTGGCATTATGCAGTCACCTGGCATTCTGGACAGGAAAAGATGCAGCAAAAATGGATACTATGTTCCGCCAATCCGGCCTGATGCGTGACAAATGGGATCGGCAGCAATCCGGGACAACCTACGGAGCCATTACCATCCAGAAAGCCATTGATAATTGCAAAGAGGTCTACACGCCCAAGCAAGAGATTACCCCGCAATTTCCACCATTGGTGCAATTGACGCCACAGTGGAGTAATCTGCCGCCATTCCCTGTGGATGCATTGCCTGACACGATCCGAAGATATGTCAGCGCAGTTGCAGAGCACAGCCAGACAGCACCGGATATGGCGGCCGTGATTAGCCTTGGTGTTCTGGCAGTCTGTCTGCAAGGCAAATACAAGGTGGAAGGCACACCGGGCTATTACGAGCCGCTGAGCCTGTACACCGTGGTGATTGCCGCTCCCGGCGAGCGCAAATCCAGCGTCATGCGGGATATGACCAAGTATCTCTACGAATACGAGCAGGAGTACAATCAATCCCGCAACTCTGAAATTCGGGAAAACCGCTTACAGCGGGAAGCGTTGGAGCGCCAAATCTCCGGTCTACAAAAGAAGCTGGAACACAGGGAAGATCGTGAAACAGAACTGGAGTTTCGGCATCTGCAAGAGCAGCTTGAAGATATGCCGGAGCTGAAGCCTGTCCGTTTTTTTGCAGACGATTGTTCCAGCGAAGCATTGACCAGCCTAATGGCTGCCAACGGCGGCGTGTTCTCCGTGATCTCCACTGAGGGCGGCACCTTCGATATTATGGCCGGGCGGTATTCCAACAAGGCCAACATCGACATCTGGCTGAAGGGGCATTGCGGCGATACCATCTATGTAGACAGAATGACCCGTGATGCGGAGTGCATCATGCACCCGGACCTTTCCGCCATTTTCTCCATCCAGCCCAGCGTGCTGGACGAGATCATGTCCAACACCACCATGACTGGCCGGGGACTGATTGCACGATTTCTGTATGCTTCGCCACCATCTCGTATCGGCGGGCGGACATTCCGAACACCATCCGTTCCTCCCGAAGTCAGCGCCGCCTATCGCAATCTGATATTTCGCCTGATGGCATTGCCAATCAGCGAGGAAACTCAGACGCTGTATCTCTCCGAGAAAGCCTTTGACCTGATGGCTGACTACTTCCAGGAACACGAAAGGTTTCTGGCTGGTGAAGGGCAGGCCATCTCCGACTGGGCCAGCAAGTATATTGGCGCCGTTCTCCGGATTGCAGGATTGCTCCACGGCGCTGATATGGACGATGGACAGTACGAGATTTCCGTATCGACTGTAAACCGTGCAATTCAAATTGGAAAATACTTTCTGGCTCATTCCACCTACGCTTACTCCATGATGGGCACAGACCTGAGTATCCAGAAAGCCAAATTCGTCCTGGCAAAGTTGAAAAAGAAGAATGTATCGGTGATCAAGCGCTCGGAGATTTTTCAGATGTGCCGGGGAAAGTTCTTCAAGAAAACGGAGGAGATTTTTCCGACGCTGGAACTGCTGGAGGGACATGGATACATTCGACTGGAAGAACCAGAACGCCAGTCGGTGGGTAGACCAGCCGATGTGAAAATCATTGTAACCCCCGCAGCATGAAACCGCAATTTTCTGCATTTATTGCATTTCCTGCATAGAGCTGCACTCTGGTATCGCACCACCGTCCCCATCGAAAAATCCGTAGATTTGGAGATGGATGGTTCGGGAGAATCCGGTGGATTTTCCCGAACCATGGGCGACAAGATTGCTTGCAGAAGCAAGGATGCCGGACATACCTGGTTTGCTGTGTGGATAGCACACGCAAGCCAGGGAGGCTCCCGCAGGAGCCGCATCCCCCTCGGAGAGCCCACGATACTTTGCAGCCGCAGGATGAAAGTATCATAGTGGGTTATTACACTTCCGCAGAAGTGCTCCCCCGAAAGCTACCTTGTCCTGCGAAATCTGAAATCAGGAGGTAAATGCCCATGGCAAGAGGCGACGGTATTCACCGT
>CAKTAK010000024.1:0-28280 GCA_934527315.1 uncultured Oscillospiraceae bacterium | reverse complement strand
CGCTCAAGCTCTATGACGTACCGAAGGAGAAACGGGCGGCAGTCACAGCAGCCGTTTTGCAGATGGATTTGCACACCATGGCAACAGACATTATCCAAAAGACAGTTCAACAAGCGGAAGAGGGCTTTGAGGCTCTGACGGAAAAATGAAATTTTTGCAAGGGGATATCCCCTTAGTTTCTCCACCGGAGAAACTAAAAGACTTTCATCACGGAGGGATTACGATGAAGAAACGATTTTTGAGTATTCTGGCAACTCTGTGTCTGTGCCTGACGCTGCTGCCGGCAACGGCGTTGGCGGAATCCGGCTCTATCGATCAAGCCGAGTTCGTTGTAACCAATTGGGGCGCTCTTCAGACCAACTTAAAGACATCGGAAAAAGATGTTATCAACGCAACGCTTGAAAAAAACATTACATGGGATGGCAGTTCCCTTGAAATTCCGGCAGGGAAAAATGTTACTATCAACCTCAACGCTCACTCCATTGATGCTGAAAACAAAGGTACTGTTATCAAAGTATACGGTACCCTGACGCTTAAAAATTCAGGTACAGACAGCATGGGCGGAGGTCCCGGCTCCGGTGATGCCAGAGGTTGCCTAATGAACGGAACGTCCGATGAAGAGGGCGGTGCAGGCGGCATTCTGATTGCTCCCGGCGGTACGCTGATTATGAATGGCGGTTGGATTTATAATTGTACATCAACAAATAGTAAAAAAGGTGCCGGTGGTGTGTATGTTTCTGAGGGCGCAACCTTTGAAATGAGTGCCGGTGTTATTTACCAATGCAACGGACACCCCTCGGAGGGTCTATTACCCACAGCCAGTGGTGTTGTCAACCGTGGTACTTTTACTATGACCGGATATTCTCAGTTACACTCCGGTAATGCTAATTCCACCAACACATCTGACACCATTGTTTACAATTCAGGAACTTTTAACGCGAATGCATCTAATTATAGTCTTATATACAACGACTCAAGCGGCACGAATATCAATTCAAATGTTGTTAATATGGGTACTATTCAAAGTGCGTCTAACGCCTCCGGCCCCTGTTTTAAGGTTCCTGTAATCAACATGGGTTTGGGTACAATCTCCGGCGGCATCTATGAGAGTAACGTAAGCAACAGCGGCAGGATTTCCGGCGGTAATTTTCAATCTGCTACTGTGAAAGGCAAATACACCGTCAATGTTACGGCAGGTGCAAATATGACAGTCGCCTCCGGCAGAACTACGCAGAATGATTTGTTGCTCGAAAATATGGAATCGGTTGTTGTAACAGCCAACGAAGGCTACTACTTCCCCGACAATTACAACGTACCCGCGAAGGATGGCGTCACAGTTAAACGCGACAGTGCCTCTCAGGTCACGGTTTCCGGTATGCCGTGCTATAATGTAAATATCACGCTCCCGGACGCTACGGCTAAAACCCAGGCAGAAACGCCAAAGGCATCTTTTACCGCCACCGGCTCTGACACGGGTACCCTTAGCAATGTGGATTCCGATATGCAGTACCGTCTTGACGGCGGTAATTGGAATGCTATCAACGGATCGATCGTTAACTTGAAAGGACTGAAGAGCGGTACCGCAATCCAGATTATCAAAAGAGGCGGAGAAACCGCGACGGATTCTGCTGTTCAGACGATTAAGCTCACGCAGGCTGCAACACCGAATGCGTCTTTCGCTGCAACCGGAACAAACACCGGTATACTGAACGGCGTAACGTCCGGTATGCAGTATCAAATCGGCGGTGGTGAATGGACGAATATTACGGGCGAAAGTGCGGATCTCAACGGACTGTCCAAAGACACCGTTATCCACGTTAGAAGAACCGACGGAGAAAACACTCTGTTCTCCCAGCCTCAGGAGATTCCCTTAGCGCAGGCAGCTACGCCGACTGCGACTTTCGCTGCCACCGATGCAAGCACCGGCACACTTTCCGGTGTAACGTCCGGTATGAAATATAAAATCGGTGATGGTGAGTGGATTGCAATTTCTTCCAATGAGAATATTTCTCTGAGTAATCTTTCCGCCTGCACCATTTCGATTATGCAGACCGGCGGTGATAAACTGGACTCCGAAACCCAGACCATTTCGGTCACCAAGCCGAATGTGCCCACGGCTAAAGCACAAAATTGCGTCAACGGCAATGACGGCAAGCTGACCGGTGTGGATGATACCATGGAATACCGCAGTTCCGGTGCGGGAAGTTGGACTGCTATTGATATTGACAGTAGCGAGGTAACCGGTCTGGCGGCTGGCAGCTATGAAGTCCGTTATAAAGCAAGCGGCACCGCGCTTGCCTCTGAGCCGCAGACGGTTACGATTGGCAGCTATGTCGCACAGCTGACGAAATCCAAAAACGATGTCAGCTACTATAATTCGCTGATAGATGCTGTCAAGGCAGCAAAGGACAATCCCGACAGTATCGTTAAACTGCTGCAGAACTGCACCAGCGGTCAAATTTCGATCACTAATGCGTGTAATTTCACGATCGATTTAAACGGCAAGACAATCAATTCCACAGACACCACTCTTATTCGTCTGGATACGGATAGAAGGGAACAGTCGATACAGCTAATCAATACCGTATCGCAAGATGCTACTGTGAATGCGAATCAAGTGGTGTATCTTTCTCAGAATAGCCACTTAACCATTGGAAAACGCGATGGTAGCAGCAACATTCTGTTTGAACTGGGCGATACACTGTTCACAGCATATGATAACAGCGATAGCACTACGATTACCATCTACGGCGGCACTTATAAAACCACCGGCGACTGGGCAGTAAGTGTACAAAATAGGGGTGCAGTCGCAAAGATTTATGGCGGTACTTTCACCGGCGGCAAAGCAGGTGTGCGGCTGCACAACAATACATCTCCTAATGACACGCTGACAATTTATGGCGGAACTTTCCGTGCTGACAACAGTGAAGGTTATGGTCTGCTCGTCAGCGGCAGTCAAAGCAAGGCGTGGCTGCAAGGCGGCACATATAACAGTATTTATGTGACTGACTCCAACAGCTTGTCCAGTATTCTCCCTGCAGGCTACGCCTATAAAGACAATACCAATAACTGGGTGAATAATCCGAATGGCAATACGTTGACCAAAGTGACGGTACAGAAAGCCCCTGTTCAGGATTTGAGCGTCACTGCTCCCGAAGAATCTGTTTACGGTCAGCCCGTTTCGATTACAGCTACACCCACACTGTTAGATACGAACAGCAAAATTTCTTATAAGTGGTATCAGGGCAATACTGAAATTGCAGATGCCAACAAATCCGTTTATACTGCTGATGGGCTGCATGCAGGCAGCTATACATTCCGCTGCGAAGTCAGCTGCGATGGCTACATCACCTCGAAAAGCATTGCTTTGCAGGTAAACAAGGCCGATTGTCAGATCACGCCGCCTGCTGCAGTAGAAAAACTTGTATATACCGGTGAGGAGCAGGCACTTATCACCGCAGGGAAAGCCATCGGCGGCACGATGCAGTATTGCCTCACGCAGGACGGCACTTACAGCGAAAACGTCCCCACTGGTAAGAACGCTAGTAGCTATACCGTCTGGTATCAGGTCATCGGCGACGACAACCACAGCAACACCGCTCCCGCGTCGGTCTCTGTGACCATCGCCCGGCAGCCGGTTGACGTACCGGAGGAAGACGCGACGGTATTCACCTATGACGGCGAAAAGAAAACCTACACCATCGCCGCAAACGACAACTACACAGTTGCCAATACGGAGCAGACGAACGCCGGCACTCACACCGTTACCGTTACACTGAATGATACGGTGAATTTCGTCTGGAACGATAAGACGGATGCTGCGAAGGGGTACCCCTTCGTAATCGCTCCGGCGAAAGTCACCGTCGCTATCAAGGACAAGAGCACCTATGTGGGCAGTAAAACAGCCCCCGACCTGAGCAAGCCGGAAGTGGACAAGGATTACACGATTTCCGGTCTGATCGGCGAGGATTCGCTGAGCGGAAGTGTCAAGCTGAAGTATGACCCCGCACCGGATATGACCAAGGTCAGCGACACAACTCAGATTGTGAATGACAACAGCACTTTGAAAAACAGCAACTATACGGTGGAGTATGTGCCCGGCAAGCTGACCATTGTCTATCCGCCCGATCCCGGTCCCAGCACCGTCAAGACCGAAACGTCCACCAATCCGGACGGCTCGACCACCAAAACCGAGACGAAGTCCGACGGTACGGTCGTGGAGACCACCACGAACAAGGACGGCTCCGTGACCAAGACCGAGACCAAGAAAGACGGCAGCTCCGTCACCGAGAGCAAGGCTGCCGATGGCTCCACGGGCAGGGTGAAAACTGACAAGAACGGCAAGACCGAGGCGGCTGCCAAGGTCAGCGAAAAGGCTGTTGCGGACGCAAAGAAGTCCGGCGAGGCTGTCACGATCCCGACCGAGGTCAAGGCGGAAAAGGATTCCAATTCCGCGCCCACTGTAAAGGTTGAAATGCCGAAGAGCGCAGGCGAAACCAAGGTTGAAATTCCGGTTTCCAATGTCACCGCCGGTACAATCGCGGTTCTCGTCCATGAGGACGGCACCGAGGAGATGATCAAGGACTCCGTTCCCACCGAAACCGGCGTTCAGCTGACGGTCAGCGGCAACGCCACTGTCAAAATTCTTGATAATTCCAAGGACTTCATCGATACCCGCAGCCACTGGGCGAAGGACGCTATCGACTTCGTCAGCGCCCGTGAACTGGTGGTCGGCGTCAGCGAGTCAGTCTATGCGCCCGATGACGCCACCACCCGCGCACAGCTCTGGACCATTCTGGCCCGTCAGGATAACGCAAACCTCACCGGCGGCGCCAACTGGTACGAAAAGGCACAAAATTGGGCCATGGACAACGATGTGTCCGATGGCACCGACCCGACCGGCAATATTACCCGTGAACAGCTGGTTGCTATGCTGTACCGCTATGCCGGGTCTCCGGCTGCAAAGGGCAGTCTGGATGCCTTTGCGGATTCCGCAAATGTCAGTGCGTATTCGGTCGGCGCAATGCAGTGGGCTGTTGAGAATGACATCGTAAACGGCTCGGATGGCAAGCTGAACCCGAAGGATACTGCAACTCGCGCTGAGGTTGCCATGATTCTTATGCGGTTTTGCGAAATGAGCAAGTAAGTTCATAAATTCAATACCAAAATTGTTCAAGTAATGAAAAGGGCTTGCTGTCTGTGAATTGCAGACAGCAAGCCCTTTTTGGTTTGTTTTGATACTGTGGTTCAGACTGAACCGTTCGCGCGTCCTTTTTATGGGAAATTTGCCAAATAATTGAGCAAATTGGTGCGTTCATCGCCGCAGGAATACGAACACCGTTGCCAGCAACAATACCAGCAAAAACAAGGCGGGCACGGCGGCTAAAGTGGAATGAACGTATTCCGCGTTGAAGAATGTATTGATTTGCAGCGGGGCAGAAGTGTCTGTTCCGTTTGGTATGTCAATTTTGGGAATCAGCTTAATTTCCGCGTTCCCTTTCAGTCCGGCTGCCGGCGCAGACGCAGTACCAAGGAATTCGGCATACCGAATGTACGGGCTATAGCACAGCCCATCTTGCTCCAATCTTGTTGGTGAGTTCCAAACCGCATTTGTGACCCATTGCCCGGAACTGCCGGATTGCGCATAATCCGCTGCATGCATGGACGAATACGCAAACAGCGAACTGTCCCAATGTACCGATAGGGTGTCACAATATCGAATCAAGGGAATGTTTATCCAGTCATAATATACATATACGTACACTTCTGAAATCTTCTGAGAATCATCGGACGGGGCGGGGGAAAATCCCACCATTACGGTCAATTCAACGTCACTTTCAAGAGAACGGCTGTACGTAGTATAATCGGGTTCAATCGCGCCCGATTCCGTTGCAAATCCCAAAAAATATGTATTGTTATCCGCCACCGAAGTGTACAAACTTTCCACTTGCGGTGCAATCAGCGTTTCCAGAAACGCAGCCGGATAGCCGTGGGAAATCAGAAAATTGTTCATTGCATCGGCGCTGCATGTATCGCTGCTTGCTGCAAATGTTGGAACAGCAAGCGAAAATCCAAGAATCCACGAAATATGCAAGCATCTGAAAATCTTCCGCGTATTTTCTTTCGCTTTTTCAAACATAGGTTAACCCTCCGTTTTACGTCAGAAAAAATAAGTAGAAGAAACCAATGAACAGAACGAGCAGCTCAGCCGTCAGCACAATGGTAGTAATCCAAGTGGGTTCGCCCTCATGAACCTGCCGCATTACCTTGACCACAAGACAAGGCAATGTCAAAATAATTGCTACTGATAAATAAAACACAAATGCATAAGCCATAGCCTTAATCCTCCTATCTGAATTTTCAAAAAGTTACGGGAATTCCTGCCCCCGGGGATAGAACGCATGCAATGGGGTTACAATTTATCGAAGATTTTTTGGAATACAGCGGGATATACCCGCGCAAGCACGACGGATACGATAGGCATCAACAGACCGTAAACGCCAAGAAAAAGGAATTCATCCGGACCCAAGCTGCTGATTTGATGAGAAAACCATTGATCCGCAAACACAAGAACACATGGTGCTTGTAAAATGAAGAAAATCGGGATATATCGGACGCTGATCAGCGACAGTGATACGGCAGGAACGCCATATCGGACAATGATCGAAAAAATCGAGCTTTTGCGGTAAAACGTCCAGAGATAAGGATTGTAAAGATTCGGAAAGTTTTGATTTAGGCATAAAACCAGAGCAACTATAAATATCGGCACAAGAGTGATTGTAAGAACTTTTTCGGTCTCTCTACTGAAAATTTTCTTTTCCATGTAAAAACCTCCTCACTGTGTAGTTGATGGGAATGGAATGTGAACAAAAGAACGATGTTATTTCACTTTCTTTTTATCTATTTTACCAAATCAGCGGCGCAATTTGAATCATTTTTTTGAAATCAATGATACTTTGGCGAGAAAAGCAAAAACAGGTAATACTCTTTGGAGAATATTACCTGCTTAAAACCTGGGAAATATTAAATTTATCGGACGATTCCGGTCCGCATCAGCTTTGATTGAGCAAGCTTTGCGCATCATCCGAATTTCTCCGGGAGGAGGATACGCAGGGTGAAAATATGATTTTCCGTGTCGAACTGGCACATACCGCCGTATTGCCGGACAATGGTGCGAATACTGCGGCAGCCGAGACCGTGACCGGGTCGGTTGGAAACGGGCATTCCGTCCTGCATCACAAGCTGACCCTGATACGGATTTTTCACTTCAATGAGCAGCTTGTGCAGCCGTTCGTTGACATCGCAGTAAAGCTCCACCTGCCGCCGGGATTCCGGAAGTTCGCTGACGGCGCGCAGGGCGTTTTCCAATCCGTTGGACAGCAGGGCGCACAGTTCTGTGTCCGAAATGGTGATTTCCTTGGGGAATTTTACATCAATGTGCAGCTCGGTATTCTGCTGCCGGGCTTTTTCCGCGAACGAGGAGCACAGCAGATTGACCGTCTCGTTTTCGCAGTATCGTTTTGGCGTGATGGAGGCCAAATCGGATTGTACCCGCTGGATATATTCCTCCGCCTGCTGCGGATTGCCCGCAGCCAACAGACCGTGCAGCATATTCAAATGATGGCGCATGTCATGCTGGTAAATGGCGGTTTGACTTTGCGCCCGGCGCAAAGCGTCCATTTCGGAGCGGGCTTGCTTTTGTTCTGCCAACAGCCGGGCATTTTCCAGATTGGCCTGCATCTGCCGGTCTGCCTGCATGTGATACAGCGTCAGGAAGAAAACGTAAAACAGAATGATAACCGTGGGCAAAAACTCGTTCAGCACCTCAATTCCGGCATACAACGCATTGGAATAAATGGTGGTGGCATAGTCGAAAATGTAATACGCAATGGGCAGACTGCCGAACAGCCAAAGAGAGATGGAGGAGCTTGTGATGGCGTCATAGGCAGAACGGACGAAGTATCGCCGGAGCAGGAGAAAAATGGGAACGATGACGATGGTGTAGCTGATTTCTCCTAACAGGGGCGAGCGGGTGATGGCGGTGACCGCCAGATTGATGCAGCGGGGCAGCTGACAGCAAAGATACGCCGTGCAGGTGCTGACCACGGACACCGCCAAGGGGCGCTTGAGCACGAAAAACAGAATCAACACCAAAGGCAGGTGAACCAACAGCGGATACACTTGCTTTACGGAAACGACGCCCAAACCGAGCCAGCAAAGACTCTGCGCAATCAGAAACACGGGGCAGATGGACAAAATGACCCATTTCTGCTGCCGATTATCCCAACCGCCTGCAATAGCCACAGAGAGAAACAACCCGTAAATCAGAACCAATCCGTAATTGAAAAGGGAGAGTATCTGATAAAATGTCATGGCATCAATCCTCCCGCAGGGTGAACAGCAGCTGCATATAGTCTTTTTGCAGCTGCGGCAGCAGCAATCGGGAAACCGGCAGATTTTTTCCGGAGAATGTAATGACGCCTTTTGCGCCCAATTCCTCGACCTGCAGCAGATTGACGATATAGGACCGATGAATCCGGGCAAATTCCGGGCGAGCCAGCAGCTGCGCCTCATATTCTTTCATGGAGCCGGAAACCTCCCGCACCTGACCGTCGGTGAGATTGAAATACAGGTGCTTTCCGTTGACCTCCACAAAAGCCAGCTGAGAAAAGGGAACGCGAATCAAGGTGCCGCCGGATTTCAGTGTCAGGCTTTCCTGCGGGCGCTGCTCCCGAACGTCCAACCGGTCCAGAATGGGATACAGCAGTTTGCTGCTAATGGGTTTCAGCAGATATTCCATGGCCTTTACGCCGTAACTTTCGTATGCAAAGCCGGGGGAAGAGGTGAGAAACACAATCTCTGCGGCGGCGTCAAATGTACGGATTTCCCGGGCAGCCTCCATGCCGCTGATGCCGGGCATCATGACGTCCAGCAGATACAAGGTAAAGGCCTCTTTATGAGCCACATCCAACATGGCTGCGGCGCTGCGAAAGGCTTTATAGCGGACGGTTCGATTCCGCTCGGTCTGCCAATTCCGCAGCAGTTTCAGCAAGCTTTCCAGTTCCTCCGCCTGGTCATCGCAAACGGCAATATACATAGTTGCGCACCTCTTTCTCCCCAGCATACTTTCTACTGTTTGCTATTGTATCACAACCAATCCTGTCTTTCCAGAAAATTTCAAGCATTTCAAAGCATTTCAAAGCGAAAAGACGGCATTTCAAGCGAAACTTTTCCGGAACGAACATTCGGCTGATATAGTGAGCACAACGAAAATAGAATCGGAACGGAAGGAGATGATGGAGATGCTCGGGTGGCTTCCTTGGGGCATAACGGCGGTGACCACGGTTCTGTGTTTTGTCTTTTGGTTCCGGGAAACCCGGCGGATTCTGCAGAAACGGAAAAGCACGGTGGAAAGTGCGGCTGTCCAGTTGGACGTGTGCCGCAGTCAGTTAAGCGATGTGCCGGACGGTGCCTCGGAGGCATTGTTGGAACGGAGCGAGAGCATTTGTCATCAGGCAATCTCTCTGTACAACGAAACGTTGGAACAACCGTATTTCTGCCTGCCAGGGTGGCTGATGGGATTTCGGCCGATGTCACAGGACGGCATTGCCGTTTAATCTGCAGAATGTGCGGCGAGATGGCGCTCAATGAGGGTCATCTCGCCGCTTTTTGTTGTCTGCACGGGAAAAGTCTGCTATGATAAGGAAACCGGAGCGGTGGGAACATCTGCCGGCGGGTAAATCCAAAAAGAAAGCGGGAAATGAGAAATGATACAGGTGCGGAATGCAGTGATGGCTGATGCAGAGCGGATTCTGGAAATTTACGACTATTATGTGCAGCATACGGCCATTTCCTTTGAATATACAACACCGACTTTGGCGGAATTCCGGGGACGCATGGAGAAAACCATGGCGCGGTATCCCTATCTGGTGGCGGAGCAAGACGGAACGGTCATGGGATATGCCTATGCCGGTCCGTTTGTGGGACGGGCAGCCTATGACTGGTCCTGCGAAATGACCATTTATCTGGACCCTGCAGCAAAGAAAACGGGCATGGGCCGAAAATTATATGAGGCGATGGAGCGGGCTTTGAGCGAAATGGGAATCCAGAATCTCTATGCCTGCATCGGCTATACAGAGCAGGAAGATGAATACCTGACCAACAACAGCGCCCAATTCCATGCGCACATGGGTTATGAGCCGGTGGGCATCTTCCACAAGTGCGGTCGGAAGTTCGACCGTTGGTATGACATGATTTGGATGGAAAAAATCATCGGCACCCACGGAGATTGTCAGCCCCCGGTCCGCGCCTATCAGCCGAAATAAACCGCAGCACTCCCGATTCGTCTTTTTGACGGAGCGGGAGTTTTTTGCGGAAAAGGGGCGAAAATCGGGGCAAAACCCGGCCGGGAGAATCCAAGGAAAACGTCTGCGGGGCTTGCAAGTTGAAAACACTTATATTATGATAGGTGAAAAATGGCGAATTGGCGGTGTCTTATGGAGAAATTGACTTCCAGAAAAAATACATGGATTCAGCATGTCCGGCGGTTGGCATCGGACCATGGCTATCGGGACGAGCAGGGGGAATATGTACTGGACAGCGTAAAGCTGCTGCGGGAGGCGCTGGAGTGCGGCGTAACCGTAAACAGTGTGCTGTGGGCAGGCGAGGCTCAATTTGACGTACCGGGCGCTGTGGTGTATACGGCACCGAAAGAGCTGGTGGAGTATGCCTCTCCGCTGAAAAATGCACCGGGTCCGGTGTTTACGGTGAAGATTCCGGAGCAAACCGTGCCGGAGAAACTGGAAAAAGTGATTGTACTGGAAAACGTGCAGGACCCGGGAAACGTGGGCACCGTGATTCGTACGGCCAATGCCTTGGGCATGGACGCGGTGATTCTCACTGGTGCCTGCGCTTCGGTGTTCGGCGCGAAAACCGCCCGGGCCTCCATGGGCGCGCTGTTCCGGCAGACGGTTCTGGAGCTGTCTTTGACGGAACTGCAGGCACTGCTGAAGAAAAACGGTCTCAAACTGTACGGCGCTGCATTGTCGGACCGGGCGCAGGACGTGCGGAAGGTTTCTCTGCATCATGGCGCGGTGGCTATCGGCAGCGAGGGGCACGGACTGAGCGGGGAGCTGCTGCAAATCTGCGACGGAGAAATCATCATTCCCATGCAGCCGGGCAGCGAATCCCTGAATGCCGGCGTGGCAGCAGCCATTCTGATGTGGGAACTGGCCAAAACGGAGTAAGGAGGACAGAGTATGTCCACATTAAAATATTGGGTTTGGCTGTCGGCACTCTATCTCCGTCCCAAAGCAAAGCAGCTGCTGCTGAGCAAATTCCACGATGACCCCATGGCGCTGTATTATGCGCCGGAAGAGGAATGGAAAACCGTGGAGGGCATCAAGGCTCAGGATTTGGAACGTGTGGGCACCCGGGAATTGGAAACCGCAATGGAAATTCTGGAACGGTGCGAACGGGACGGAATTTCCATTACCACATGGCAGGACGCAGCCTATCCCAGACGCTTGAAGAATATTTACGACCCGCCGGTGGTATTGTATGGAAAGGGCAGACTGCCCACAATCGATGAGGAACCGGCCATTGCCGTGGTGGGTACCCGGGGCGCTACGCCCTATGGGGAGAAAATGGCACGGCGCATGGGCTATGAGCTGACCAAATGCGGCGGATTGGTGATTTCCGGTTTGACCCGAGGGATTGACCGCTTGGGCGCGGAAGGCGCTCTCCGGGCAGGCGGACGGGTGGTCGGCGTTCTGGGCACCGGACTGGACCAAGCCGTGGGCAGCATTTATGAAGATGTGGCGGCGGTGGGCGCACTGGTGACGGAGTATCCGCCGGGATTGCCCTCCCATAAAATCAATTTCCGTATGAGAAACCGCATCACCGCCGGATTGAGCGAGGGCGTTGTGGTGATTGAGGCACCGGAGCGCAGCGGTGCGCTGCTGTTTGCCGATGAGGCTGCGGAACTGGGCAAGGAGATTTTCGCGGTTCCCGGCAATGCAGACGCGGAAAATTCCGTGGGCACCAATCAGCTGATTCGGGACGGGGCAAAGGCCGTCACAAGCGGTTGGGACGTGATGAGCGACTGGGCCGGGCTGTATCCGGAAAAGGTCCGGGAGTACATGGGAAAGGCGCCGCAGTTTTCTGCGGAAAAGCGGGAAGATTTGCCCAAAAGCTGCGAGAATTTCGTGAAGGTTCGGGAGCCCGCCGGGAAAAAAGTGATTGACAAGCAAAAGGCCATGGAATATATTGACGTGGAGAAACAATTGAGTGCGCTGAGTGAATCACAACTGAAAATTGTGGCGGTCATGGGCTCGGAGCCCATGCAGATTGACGATATTATTGCTGCGGCGCAAATGGAATCTCAGACGGTGCTGTCTGAGCTGACCATGCTCCAGATTGACGGCATTGTCCGTCAGGAACCCGGAAAACGATTTACATTGAATATAATAAGAGGTTAAGAAACGTGGCAAGAGTGAAGAAAGATTTGGTCATTGTGGAGTCCCCCGCAAAGGCCAAGACGATTGAAAAATACCTGGGCGGCAATTACACCGTGGTTGCCTCTATGGGTCATTTACGGGATTTGCCGAAGAGCACCTTGGGTGTGGATATTGACGGCGGCTTTATTCCGGAATACCTGCCGGTGAAGGGCCGGGAAGACGTGATTGAAGACCTGCAGAAAAAATCCAAATCTGCCGGTACGGTTTATCTGGCAACTGACCCGGACCGTGAAGGAGAGGCCATTTCCTGGCATTTGAAGGAATTGCTGAATCTCAGCGATGAGAAAGCAAAGCGGGTCACGTTTAACGAGATTACCAAACGGGTGGTCACGGAGAGTATCCAGAACCCCCGGGAAATTGACATTGATTTGGTGAACGCCCAGCAGGCGCGCCGGATTCTGGACCGCATTGTGGGCTATAAGCTGTCTCCGCTGCTGTGGAAAAAGGTCAAACGGGGCCTTTCCGCAGGACGTGTGCAGTCGGTGGCAACCCGCATGGTGACCGACCGGGAAGATGAAATCACGGCCTTTCAGCCGGAGGAATACTGGCTGCTGGACGCTGTTTTGAACTGCGGCACCCCGGATACCACTTTTACGGCGCGGTATTACGGCCAGAACGGCAAAAAGGGCGAGCTGCACAGTGAGGAAGAAGTGAATACGGTTGTTTCCGCCATCAAGGAAGAGCCGTTTAAAATCAAAAGCGTAAAGCGGGGAGAAAAGCAGCGCAGCCCCTCGCCCCCGTTCATTACATCCACGCTCCAGCAGGAGGCCTCCCGCCGTTTGGGTCTGACTCCCCGGCGGACCATGTCCATTGCACAGCAGCTGTATGAAGGCGTGGAAATTGAGGGACAGGGCACCATCGGTTTGATTACCTATATGCGTACCGACTCTCTGCGTATTTCCGATGAGGCTGTGGCTGCGGCCCGGGAATTTATCAAGGGCCGCTACGGCGAGGCTTATTGCCCGGAAACGCCCCGGAAATTCAAAACCAAGGGCAACGCGCAGGACGCTCACGAGGCCATTCGCCCCACGTCCGTGACGTTGACCCCGGAGTCGATCCGTCATTCTCTGACCCAGGAGCAGTACCGGTTGTACCGTCTGATTTGGGGCCGGTTCACCGCCTCTCAGATGTCCAACGCCGTGTATGACAATGTGGTGATGGATACGGAGTCGGCAGGTTATGTGTTCCGGGCCAACTATTCCGAACAGAAATTCAACGGTTACACCGCTTTGTATGAAGAGGCAAAGGACGAGGAGTCCGATGAAGTGACCAAGCCCCTGCCGGATCTGAAGGAAGGGGAGGCTGTTTACCTCAGCCAGACCAAGCAGGAGCAGCGGTTTACTCAGCCGCCTACCCGCTATACAGAGGCAACGCTAATTCGCGCCATGGAGGAAAAGGGCATTGGTCGTCCTTCCACCTACGCGCCCACCATTACCACCATCATCAGCCGGGAATACGTGGTGAAAGAGGGAAAATACCTGAAACCCACCATTCTGGGTACGGTGATTACCAACTTGATGAAGGAACGGTTCCCGGACATTGTGGACATGGGCTTTACCGCTGCCATGGAAAACAAGCTGGACGAAGTAGAGGCCGGAAAAGAGGACTGGAAAGAGGTTCTTGCGGACTTCTACAAGACGTTCAATCAGGAAATGACTGATGCGGAAACGGCTCTGGAGGGCGAACGCATCAAGATTCCCGCAGAGGTCACGGAAGAAAAATGCGACGTGTGCGGCGCATTTATGGTGGTCAAGTCCGGCCGATTCGGCCGATTCTTGGCTTGCCCCAATTACCCGGAATGCACCTTCACCAAGCCGTTGGTGATTGAAATGCCCGGCAAATGCCCCAAGTGCGGCAGCCGGATTCTGAAACGGACTTCCCGGAAGGGATACACGTTCTACGCTTGCGAGCGGGGCGCAGAGTGCGGCTTTATGACTTGGGACGTTCCTACGAAGGATTACTGCCCGGAATGCGGCAAGACGCTGTTCAAGCGGTCCGGTAAGGGTCGGAATAAGCCCTACTGCATCAATGAGGAATGCCCGGCATTTGTCCCGGAGGACAAGCGCGGCTATAAGAAAAAAGCACCGGCGGAAACGCCTGCCGAGGGAGAAACTCCGGCAGAGACACCGGAAACGGCACCGGAGACGCCCGCTGCCGAGGAACCGGTGAAAAAGACCCGGACCCGCAAGACAAAGGCCGGGGAGACGGACACCGAGGAAAAAACCACCGCTAAAAAGACAACGGCAAAGAAGACAACCGCAAAGAAAACAACAAAAACTGCGGAAAAGAAGACGACGAAAAAGACGGCAAAAACGCCGGAAGAATGAGGAAAGAACAAAAGGAGCCGGACATGGCAGAAGTATTGGTAATCGGAGCGGGACTGGCCGGGTGTGAATGTGCCTGGCAGCTGGCTCAGCGGGGAATTTCAGTGCGTTTGATGGAAATGAAACCGAATCAGATGACGCCTGCCCACGTTTCCCCCAATTTTGCGGAACTGGTATGTTCCAATTCCCTGCGCAGCGACGACCTGACCAACGCAGTGGGTCTGCTGAAGGAAGAGATGCGCCGCATGGGCTCTCTGATTATGGAATCGGCAGAGGCCAACCGTGTGGCGGCCGGCGGCGCGCTGGCAGTGGACCGCTACGGATTTTCCATGTATATCACGGAGAAAATCCGCAGCCACCCCAACATTACCGTTGTGGAGCAGGAGGCAACAGAGCTGCCGGAAGAGGGCGAAGTGGTTGTCGCCTCCGGTCCGCTGACCAGTGATGCACTGGCAGATTATATCAGCGGTCTGTGGGAAGAAAACGACCTGCATTTTTATGACGCAGTGGCGCCCATTGTGAGCTTGGAAAGCGTTGACATGGACCAGGCATGGTTCGGGTCCCGGTATGATAAAGGCACGGCGGACTATGTCAACTGCCCCATGACGCAGGAAGAGTACACCGCATTTGTCCATGAATTGGTCAGTGCCCGGGAGGCAGAAATTCACGGATTTGACGATGCCGGTGTGTTCGAGGGCTGCATGCCCGTGGAAGTGATGGCCCGCCGGGGTGAGGACACCCTGCGGTACGGCCCCATGAAACCCGTGGGACTCATCAATCCCAAAACCGGGAAAGAGGCTTATGCCGTGGTGCAGCTGCGGCAGGACAATGCCGACGGCACACTGTATAACATGGTGGGATTCCAGACCCATCTGACTTGGGGCGAGCAGAAACGGGTGTTCACCATGATTCCCGCGCTGAAAGACGCGGAGTTCGTCCGGTACGGCGTGATGCATCGGAATACCTATCTGAACTCCCCCAAACTGCTGGACCGGTACTATCGGCTGCGCAGTCAGCCCCGTATCAGTTTTGCCGGGCAGATGACCGGTGTGGAGGGCTATGTGGAGTCCACGGCCTCCGGTATGCTGGTGGGCATTGAAACGGCAGCGCGTCTGCTGAATCTGCCGTCGGTGGATTTCCCCCAGGAAACCGCTATCGGCGCGCTGGCGCATTATATCTCCGGCGGCAGCACCGGTGATTTCCAGCCGATGAACATCAACTTCGGCATCATTACCCCCTTGGGCTACAAGGTGCGGGGCAAGCGGAATAAAAACGCTGAGATTTCCAAGAGAAGTCTGGAAATTCTGGACGAACTGATGAAAAAGGAGATTTTTGCGATTTGAAGATTATCATTGACGCCATGGGCGGCGACAATGCCCCGGAAGAAATCGTAAAAGGCGCGGTATTGGCGCAGCAGCAACTGGGATATGAAATGATTCTGGTGGGCCGGGAAGAGGAGATTCGCCGGTGTCTCAGCGAGCAGGGAGCACTGGACCGGCCGGGCATTACCGTGCACAATGCCACGGAAGTTGTGGAAATGAACGATGAGCCCACCGCTGCCATTCGCCGGAAGAAGGATTCTTCCATGGTGGTGGCGCTGAATCTGCTGAAGGACGGCGCAGGCGACGCTGTGGTGTCTGCCGGCAGCACCGGCGCACTGCTCACCGGCGCAACGCTGATTGTGCGGCGCATTCGGGGCATTCGCCGGGCCGCTTTGGCTCCCGTTTTGCCCAATCTGGGTGCGGGCGCGCTGCTGATTGACTGCGGCGCCAATGCGGAATGCACCAGCGAGCAGCTGCTGCAGTTTGCGTACATGGGCAATCTGTATGCCCGGAAGATGATGGGCGTGGAAACACCCAGAATTGCCCTGCTGAACAACGGCACGGAAGAACATAAAGGTACCCCGCTGCAGCAGGAAACCTATCAGATTCTGAGCAAAACGGAAGAACTGAACTTTGTGGGCAACGTGGAGGCATCGCAGGTACTGTTTGGAGACGTGGACGTGATTGTAACGGACGGTTTCTCCGGCAATATCCTGCTCAAATGCATTGAGGGCACCGCAAAGTTCCTGCTGAAAAACATCAAAAATGTGCTGATGGCCAATCTGAAAAACAAGATTGCCGCACTGATGATTCAGAAAGACGTGGGCAAGCTGAAAGCAATGATGGACCCCAACGAAACCGGCGGTACGGCGCTGCTGGGCATCAGCAAGCCGGTCATCAAGGCCCATGGTTCGTCCGAGGCGGACGCAATTGTAAATGCAATCCGGCAGGCTGCAGCCTTTGCGGAATCCGGATTTATTCAGGACATTACCGAGCATGTGGACCAGATGACGGTCCCCGGAGAATGAACCTGTTCAATACAGAAAAAGGAGTATGATTGATATGAATATTGAAGAAAAAATTATGCAGATGGTTGCAGAGCGTTTTAATAAGTCCGTGGAAGATCTGGACCGTGATACGGAATTCGTGTCCGACCTGAGCGCCGATTCTCTGGATCAGGTAGAGCTGACCATCGACATTGAGGACGAATTCGAGCTGCCGGAAGTTTCGGAAGAAGACCTGACCAAAATTGTGACCATCGGTGATCTGGTGGACTACGTGCAGGATCACGTGGAAGGCTGAGTATGGTTGCACTGGAACAAAAGCTGAATTATACGTTCCGTAACCGCGCTCTGCTGGAAAATGCCCTGCGTCACAGCTCTTATGCCAATGAGAGCCGGGACCCGGCAATCACCAGCAATGAACGGCTGGAGTTTCTGGGAGATTCCGTGCTGGGCTTTGTCACAGCAAAATATCTCTACACCCATTATCCGGAAATGCCCGAGGGCAGCATGACCAAGCTCCGTGCGGAATTGGTGTGCGAACACGCGCTGCACAAAGTGGCGCAGGATCTGGAACTGGGCAATTATATCCGTCTGGGTCGGGGCGAGGAAAGCTCCGGCGGTCGGACCCGTACGTCCATTTTGGCTGACGCAGTAGAATCTGTGATTGCGGCCATGTTCCTGGACGGAGGAATGGACGTGGCGGAGCGGTTCATTCTGGACCGGGTGCTGTCCGTTCTGGACAAGGGCTTGCCGGTGCGGGACACCGATAACAAAACCAAGCTGCAGGAAAAGGTGCAGCTGAAACATGGTCAGACCCTGGCATATCAGGTGACCGGGGAGTCCGGTCCGGACCATCGGAAAGAGTTTACGGTCAGCGTTCTGCTCAACGGAGAACCTGTGGGCAGCGGCACCGGATTTACGAAAAAAGAGGCGGAGCAGGCAGCAGCCGGCGACGCTTTGAGAAAAATGAAATGAGCGCAAAGCAGTCCATCATTCCCGTATTTGTGCCCCATTGGGGCTGCCGGGCGGAATGTGTGTTTTGCAATCAGCGCCGCATCACCGGTCGGGGAACGCCAGTTTCCCCGGCAGACGTGGTGCAGGCCATTGAGCAAGGAGCCGCTTCGACCTCTCAGGAGGTCCAGCGGCAACTCGCATTTTACGGGGGAAGTTTCAC
The DNA here is from genome assembly GCA_934527315.1 of uncultured Oscillospiraceae bacterium. GTDB lineage: Bacteria > Bacillota > Clostridia > Oscillospirales > Oscillospiraceae > HGM13010. The sequence continues at coordinate 9,938 of CAKTAK010000024.1, read as the reverse complement.
GGCCATTCCCGCAGCGCAGCAAGAGGCGCTTTTGGCTGCTGCCCGGCCCTATTTGGACAGTGGGGTACTTTCCTCTGTTCGGCTGTCCACCCGGCCGGACGCCATTGACGATAGGGTATTGGCGCGGCTGAAGTATTACGGCGTACGGACCATCGAGCTGGGCGCGCAATCCATGGACGAGCGGGTGCTGGAACTGTCCGGTCGGGGGCACACGGCAAAAGACGTAGAACTGGCGGCGGAGCGGATTCGCCGGGCGGGTTTTGAACTGATTTTGCAGATGATGACCGGTCTGCCCGGAGACAGCGGCAAGGAATCATTGGATACGGCCCGGGCCTTGGCGGCATTGCACCCCAACGGGGTCCGAATTTATCCAACTGTGGTGGTGCGGGATACGCCGCTGTACGATTTATGGCAGCAGGGACGTTATCGGGAGCACACGGTGGAAGACGCCGTGGAGCTGTGCGCCCAAATCCTGCCGATTTTCGACGCGGCGGGAATTCCGGTGATTCGTCTGGGATTGAATCCTACGGAGGAACTGTCCGGGGGCGGCGCCGTGGCAGGGGCGTATCACCCGGCACTGGGCGAGTTGGTCCGTTCCCGGATGATGCTCTATCAGGCGCGGGCACTGCTCCGGGACGTTTCCCCCGGCTCCGACGTGATTTTACAGGTGCCCCGGGGCAAACTTTCCCAGATGGTGGGGCAGCATCGGTGCAACTATGTAGCATTGGTGTCGGAATTTGGTCTTCATAGTTTGAAAATTCAAGAGAATTTGCCGAAAAATCAGGAAACGCCCCTGATTTTCGTTGCAAAAGCAGGGAAGATAGAATAAAATAAATTGTTAAGCAGATCATAAGAATGAGGAAATTGCATGTATTTGAAAGCCGTAGAACTGCAGGGGTTTAAGTCCTTTCCGGACAAAACGCGCCTGTCGTTTGAAAACAATATAACGGCCATTGTGGGACCCAACGGTTCGGGAAAGTCGAATATTTCCGACGCCATTCGTTGGGTAATGGGCGAGCAGCGCACCAAGCAGCTCCGGGGCGAGAAGATGGAAGACGTGATCTTCGGCGGAACGGAAAAGCGCGGCAAGCTGGGCTATGCAAAGGTTTCCCTGATTTTTGACAATTCTACCCATTTCTTCCCGTTGGACGCCGGCGAGGTTGTACTCAGCCGGGCATATTACCGCACGGGCGAGAGCGAGTACTCCATCAACCGGGAGGTTGTGCGTCTGAAGGACGTGAACGAGCTGCTGATGGATACGGGCCTCGGCCGGGACGGTTATTCCAATATCGGTCAGGGCCGCATCGCGGAAATTGTTTCCGGCAGCGGGCAGGAGCGGCGGAATGTTCTGGAGGAGGCCTCCGGTATTTCCCGTTACCGCTATCGGAAGGAAGAGGCGGAGCGAAAGCTGGACCGAACGCAGGAAAATCTGGTGCGTATCAACGACCGGATTGCGGAGTTGGAGCTGCAGGTTGCGCCGCTGAAAAAGCAGGCGGAAGTGGCCCGGAAATGTCTGGAGTATCAGGGAGAACTGAAAACTCTGGAGGTTTCCGTCTGGATGGAGCAGCTGGACACCCTGCAATCCCGGGCGGAGGCCGTGCGGAATGATTACGCGGCGGCCAAGCAGAATCTGGACGCGACCCATGAGGAGCTGCGGCAGATGTATGCCGCCGGGGAAGAGCTGAATCGGCAGATGCAGGAGAAAACCGTGGAAACGGAACGTCTGCGGGCGGAATTGAGCCTGCGGGAGTCCCGGGGTGCGGAGCTGGAATCCGCCGCGGCGGTGCAGCGGACCAATTTTCAGAACGTCCAAAACCAACTGGTGCGGATGCAGCTGGAAATGGAAGAACAGGAAAAGCGGGCCGATTCTCTGGCGGAGCAGATTGGGGCTCATGACCGCCGATTGCAGACCATCGGAGAAGAACTGAAGGTTGTGCAGACCCAGGGACTGGCAGTTTTGCAGCAGGTTGCGGAGAACACAAAGGTGACCGGTGACGCCCGGCAGAAGTACGGAGAATTGGCGGCGCGGGAAAACAGCGAAAGCGCCGACTATACCGGCTGCCGCACCCAAATCAGTTTGCTGACGGAGCAGATGCAGGCCAGTCGGGAGCGGGAAACCGCTGCAGAAAGCACCGGAGAACAAAGCCGGGAGCAGCTGGCAGAGCTGCGGCAGCAGTGGGAAACCGGAAAGCAGGCGGCAAAGGACGCGGAAGAGCGGACGGCCGGGCTGCGGAAACAATTGGACGAGAAACAGAACGCCATCGGTCGGGCGGAGCAGCGGCTGCAGCAGCTGCAGGAAAGCTACAACGGCCGAATGGGCGATTGGAAAGCGGCGGATTCCCGCATCACGCTGCTGGAAGATATGGAGCGGGAACACGAAGGCTTTAACCGGGCGGTCCGATTTGTTCTGAAAGAAAAGGAACGGGGCAGCCTGCGGGGCATTCGCGGAGCAGTGGGCGAGCTGATTCACACGGAAGACGCTTATGCCATTGCCATTGAAACGGCGCTGGGCGCCGCCGCCCAAAACGTGGTGGTGGAAACGCAGGAGGACGGTGCCGAGGCCATTCGCCTGCTGAAACGGCGGGACATGGGCCGGTGTACCTTCCTGCCGATGAACGTGATTCGGGGAACAGACGCCGGAACGGTACCCCGGCGGGACACGGGATTCGTGGAAGTGGCGGACCGATTGGTGACCTGCGACCCGGAATACAGAGAGATTGTTTCCAATCTGTTGGGACGGACCGTGGTGGTCCGAACTATGGAGGACGCCATTCGCATATCCCGGGGACCCGGCGGCAGTAAAATCCGCATGGTAACTCTGGATGGACAGATGATTCATGCCGGCGGCTCCATGACCGGCGGCAGCTTGGCGAAAAATACGGGCATTTTGTCCCGTGCCAATGAATTGAAACGATTGCAGCAGCGCCGTGAGGAACTTCGGACCGATTTGGAGCGTCTGAAACAAGACGGATTGGCTGCCCGGCAGGCGGTGGAAGATGCCAAATTGGCGGCAGAAACCGCCCGGGGACAGCTGGACGCCGGGGAAGAAACCTTGCAGCAGCGCCGCTTGGAGGCGGACCGTCTGGAATTGCAGGTCAAAACCGGAGAAGAGGGCTTGACCCGGCAGGACCGGGAGCGGGAATCCTTCCGACAGCAGACGGAAGACTATCAGAACCGTCTGCAAACCTTGCAGCAGCAGGCGGAGCAGCTGCGGCAGCAGCTGGAGCAGACCCGGAGCGAACTTCGGGAGATGTCTGCGGGGCAGACGGAAAACGAGCGGGTCCGGCAGGAGCTGTCGGAGCAGCTTTCGGAGTTGAAAGCGAAAGAGGCATCTCTCCGTACGGAGCAAATTACCGTGGAGCAGGCGCGGCAGCAGGTGATTGACTTGCAGGCGACCATGGATTCCGACCGGGCCGACCGGCAGGAGGAAACGGAAAAGCTCCGGAGAGAATTGGAAACGCTGGAAGAGCAAATCAAGGCCGGCGATGCGGCCGTGGAGGAAAATACCAGAGAAACCTGTCAGCTGCGGGAAACCGCCGAAGAGCGGAATCGGCAGCGATTGGAATTGGAGGGTATGCGGAACAAAACGGACAAGCAGGCTCAGGAGTGCAACCGGCAGCTGTTGGAAATGGAACGGCTGTGCGCCAAATTCGAGCAGAAAAAGCTGGCCTCCGAGATGGAGGAAAAGCAGATTATCGACCGGCTGTGGGATAACTACGGATTGAGCCATTCCGACGCGGTAAAGCTGCGCACACCGGTGGAAAAGCCCGGCGCGGCCAATCGGCGCATCAGCGAGCTCCATCAGGCCATTGCCCGGTTGGGAACCCCCAACTTCGGCGCCATTGAAGAATATGCCCGGGTCAGCGAGCGGTACGAGTTTTTGACCGCCCAGAGAGACGACGTGGAGCAGGCCAAAAAGGAGATTCAGCAAATCATTCGGGAAGTAACCACCCAGATGAAAGATGTGTTTGAAACCCAGTTTGCTCTGATTAACGAAAGCTTTCGGGAGACATTCCGGGAATTGTTCGGCGGCGGAAAAGCCTCGCTGGTGCTGCAGGACGAAACGGACGTGCTGGGCTGCGGAATTGACATTCAGGTGCAGCCGCCCGGAAAAGCGGTCAGCAGCATCAATCTGCTGTCCGGCGGCGAAATGGCCTTTGTGGCCATCGCACTGTATTTTGCCATTATGAAGGTTCGCCCCACGCCGTTTTGCGTGATGGACGAAATCGAGGCGGCTTTGGACGAGGCAAACGTCATTCGCTTTGCGGAATATCTGCGGACCATGTGCACGGCCACGCAGTTTATTGTGATTACCCACCGACGGGGCACCATGGAGGAGGCCAATCGTCTGTATGGCGTGACCATGCAGGAAAAAGGCGTTTCTCAGGTAATCGAATTGGATATTGCAGAAGCAGAGCGGCAGATTGCCGCGCAGGAGGGATAACATGGGATTTTTTGATAAATTGCTGGGCGGCTTGCGGAAAACCAAGAATACCGTTCAGCTGGACGGGCTGTTTGCGGATTTCACCAAGGCCGACGATGATTTTTATGACGAGCTGGAAGAATGTCTGATTCTGGCCGACGTGGGAATGCCCGTGACCATGAAAACGGTGGAAGCGCTCCGCCGGAAGGTCAAGAGCAACCACTTGAAGACCAACGTGGAAGTGAAAGAGGCGCTGATGTCCATTCTCACCGAGGTGCTCAATGCCGGTGATTTGGAGATGCATCTGGAAACGAAACCCAGTGTGATTCTTATGGTGGGCGTGAACGGTGTGGGAAAAACCACAACCATCGGCAAACTGGCCGCCGCCTATACCAAAGAGGGCAAAAAGGTGCTTTTGGTGGCGGGAGATACTTTCCGTGCCGCCGCTGCGGACCAGCTGGCCATTTGGGCGGACCGGGCCGGCTGCGGCATTGTGCGCCATGAAGAGGGCTCCGACCCCGCTGCCGTGGTGTATGACGGCTGCGCCGCCGCAAAAGCCCGGGGCGCGGACATCGTGATTATCGATACCGCCGGCCGACTGCACAACAAGGCCAATCTGATGAACGAGTTGGGCAAGATTCGCCGGGTGATTGAACGGGAGCTGCCGGAATCCAACGTGGAAACGCTGATGGTTCTGGATGCAACCACCGGACAAAACGGCTTGATTCAGGCCAAGCAGTTCGCGGAGAGCGCAGGTCTGACGGGCATTGTGCTGACCAAGCTGGACGGCACCGCCAAGGGCGGCATCGTGTTTGCCATTGCCGGTGAAATGCAGCTGCCGGTGAAGTATATCGGCGTGGGCGAGGGCGTGGACGATTTGATGCCCTTCCAGCCGACGGAATTTGTGGAGGCGCTGCTGAAATGAAATTGATTCTGGCATCAAACAATGCACATAAGCTGCGGGAGTTCAAACAGATTCTCTCGCCCCTGGGAATTGAAATCATTTCCCAGTCCGAGGCCGGCTGCCACTTTGAAGTGGACGAAACCGGCACCACCTTTGAAGAAAATGCATACCTGAAAGCCGTTGCAGTAACGGAAAAGACGGGACTGCCCGCGGTGGCGGACGATTCCGGTCTGGAAGTGGACGCACTGGGCGGCGCGCCCGGCATTTACAGCGCCCGGTATACCGGCAACCATGAGGATACGGACGAGGACCGGCTGAATCTGGTGCTGAAAAATCTGGGAGACAATCCACAGCGGAGCGCACGGTTCGTTTCCTGCATCAGCTGCACCTTCCCCAACGGAGACAGAATCGACACCCGGGGAGAGTGCGAGGGCACCATTCAGGACCATGCAACCGGGGAAAACGGCTTTGGCTATGACCCCATTTTCCGCCCGGAGGGCTATGATTGCTCCATGGCGGAGTTGACGGCAGACCAGAAAAACGCGATTTCCCACAGAGGCAAATCGCTGACAAAATTTTATGAAGAATTGAGGAATTATTTACATGCTGACAAGTAAACAGCGGGCGCAGCTGCGGGGACTTGCCGCAGCGGAAGATACCATTCTGCAGATTGGAAAAGACGGAATTACCGAAAACGTGATTACCCAGATGCGCAATGCTCTGGCAGCCAGAGAACTGGTGAAGGGCCGCGTACTGGAAAACTCCATGCTCACCGCAAGAGAGGCTTGCGACCAGCTGTCCGAGGCTTGCAAGGCAGAGCAGGTGCAGGTGATCGGCAGCAAGTTCGTGCTGTACAAACGGAACGAGAAAAATCCGAAAATCGAACTGGTAAAGGCTGACAAAAAGAAACGGTAAACGCCGGCCCGAGAGAGAAGAGAATTAAAGGGGATTGGGTCTATGAAAATTGCAGTGTACGGCGGCAGTTTCAATCCGCCGCATCTGGGACACGAGCAGGCCGTTCGGTCTGTGCTGAATTGCCTGCATCCGGATCAGTTGCTGATTATGCCGGCCAGAGTTGCGCCCCATAAGGAAATGAGTCCGGATACACCGCCGGAGGAAGAGCGGGTGGCACTGTGCCGGCTGGCGTTCGGCGGAATGGAGGGTGTGGAAATTTCGGAGCTGGAAATGCACCGGACCGGAAAAAGCTACACCTCGGATACGATTCGCCAGCTGAAACAGCTCTATCCCGGAGATGAAATCCTGTTCGTGATGGGCACGGATATGATTTTGTCTCTGGAAACGTGGCATGAGCCGGAGTACATTCTGGCCGATGCCCGGTTGGCTGTGCTGCTGCGGGGAGATCCGGAGGACGAAAAGGTGCGGGGGCACATTGCCATGCTGGAGCAGAAATACGGCGTGACCATTCAGCTGCTGAATGCGCCGGTGCTGCCGGCAGCGTCTACGGACATTCGGGCGGCGCTGAAACGGGGCGAGGGCAATGATTTGCTCAGCCCGGCGGTTTATGCCCGGATCATTCAGAACCGGGATTACGGCGCCCGGGCCAATCTGGAATGGCTCCGGGAGCAGGCAATTCAATGGCTCAATCCAAGACGTGTGCCCCATGTGATGGGCTGTGCCGGAGAGGCTGTCCGGCTGGCAAAACGTTGGGGCGCGGACCCGGTGGAGGCGGAAACCGCGGGAATTCTCCACGATATTACGAAAAAATGCACCGTGCAGGAGCAGTTGCTATTGTGCGACAAATATGGTATGATAATCGACATGTCTGTGCCGGGAATCGACAAAACCCTGCATCAGGTAACCGGCGCCGCAGTGGCTTACGGCCAATACGGCGTATCGGAAGAGGTTCGGGACGCAATCCGTTGGCATACAACGGGAAAACCGGACATGACCCTATTGGAAAAAATCATCTATCTGGCGGATTATATCGAGCCGACCCGCAATTTTGACGGCGTAGAGCCGCTGCGGAAATTGTGCTACGAGGATATTGATGCGGCAATGGAACTGGGCCTCAGAATGACCATTGAGGATTTGCAGGAAAAGAACGCACCGGTATTGGAAATCTACAGACAGGCGTATGATTGGTTTAGAACGCGAAGGGAAGGATAACACTTGAAGCTTTTTGGCGGAAGTAAAAACGGAAAACACACCGGCGCCGGGGATTCCGGCAGCCGGGCATACAATCAGCCTGAACAGGAGGCGCAGCAGCCTCTGCAGCCGGCACAACCGCCGCGCCCGGTGCAGGCAGAACCCCAGCTGGAGCCCCGGCAGCCCAAAATGTCTGCTCCGGAACCGGCAATGGAGCAGGAGCCGGAAGAAATCGCAGCGGTCCAGTCTCCGGAACCCAACTCTGCTGATGAAGACGGTCTGATCAACTCCATTGTGCAGGCGGTGGGTCTGGCAGAGCAGTCGACCAAGCACCAGAATCAGTCTCAGGGCGCACCCATTCAGCCCGGACAGTCTGCTCCGGACGTGCGCCGTCCGGCACCCCAGCCCAAGCAGCAGCCCAAACCGCAGACCCCTGCCCAGCCGAAACAGGCTCCCGCAGGCGGAAAGCCGCCGGTGCCGCCTCAGCAGCCCCCTGAGAAACCGAAAATGAGCAAGGGCAAAAAGGCCGGCATCATCGTCGGCTCTGTTATCGGCGTACTGGTGCTGATTGTACTGGCTGCGCTGTTGGTGATGAAATTGTGGATTACACCGCCCAGTCTGGAAGACCCGACGTTGACACCGAAACCCACCCAGAGTGCGGATGTGAAGGACGATAACGGCGATGAACCGGATGAAGAGGATACCAACGGCCGGAAAAAAGGCTGCTATACCTTCCTTGTGGTGGGTCAGGACGTGGCAAGCGGCTGCACCGACACCATCATGGTAGGCCGTTTGGATACCGTGAACCACACCATCAACGTGGTCAGCATTCCCCGTGATACGCTGATGAACCGGAAAGGCGCTCAGAAAATCAACAGCGCTTACGCAGCCAATAAAAACAGCGGCGGCAACGGTGTGGACGGCATTAAGGAAGAAATCAAAAAGCTGACCGGCTTTGAAGTTGACAGCTACGCCATTGTGGACACCAAAGCGGTAATGGAATTGGTTGACGCCATCGGCGGCGTGGAGTTTGATGTGCCCGTGAATATGTACTACGACGATCCCTATCAGGATTTGCACATTCACATTGACAAGGGCTTGCAGACGCTGAACGGCGAAAATGCCGTGAAGGTACTGCGTTTCCGCCACAGCTATGCCGGCGGCGACCTGCAGCGCATTACCGTGCAGCAGGATTTCCTGAAGGCACTGGCAAAGCAGATGCTGGATCTGGGCAATATCCCCAACCTGAGCAAGGCTGTGAAAATCTATGAGGAACGGGTGCAGACCAACCTGACCACCGGCAACATTGCGTTCTACGTCAATGAATTCCTGAAAACGGATATGGACAACATTCAGTTTATGACCCTGCCCAACACCACCACTTCCATCAACGGCGGCAGCTTTGTGAACGTCACCGTGTCCGAGTGGCTGGAAATGGTCAACGAGTATCTGAATCCTTTCTATACTCAGGTGACGGAGAGCAACGTCAGCATCAAGAACTATTATAACGGCAACTATACCTATACTGCCGGTGCGAACTGATTGAATTTGAACGGAAGGAAGATTTATATATGTTAACACCCGCTGAATTGGCAAAGCTGGCCGTTCAGGCCATGGAAGAGAAGAAAGCAAAGGAAATTACCCTGATGCGTACCACGGATGTGACCGTTCTGGCGGATTACTTCGTCATCTGCACCGCGTCCTCCACCACCCATGTGAAGAGCATTTCCGACGCTGTGGAGTATATGCTCACAGAAGCCGGCGAGCCCCCCCGGAGACGGGAAGGCGAGCGCTCCAGCGGTTGGGTGCTGATTGACTTCGGCTGCATTGTGGTGCACGTATTTATGGAGGAGGCCCGGGAGTTCTACGATTTGGAGCGTCTGTGGGCCGATGCCGAGAAAATCGATATCGAAACCATATAAGGAATTTCAGATAATAAAGAGAGCGTGAATGCAATGAATTATGATTTTACCGCCATTGAGAAAAAATGGCAGCAGCGCTGGCAGGACGAAAAAACTTTCGCCTGCGAAAACAATTCCGACAAACCGAAGTTCTACGCTTTGGTAGAGTTCCCCTATCCCTCCGGTCAGGGCCTGCATGTGGGTCATGCACGTCCCTACACCGCTATGGACGTGGTAGCCCGCAAGCGCCGCATGGACGGCTACAATGTGCTGTTCCCCATCGGCTATGACGCCTTCGGCCTGCCCACGGAAAACTATGCCATTAAGAACCACATTCACCCGGCAAAGGTGACCCATGATAACATCGAGAACTTCTCCAAGCAGCTGCACATGCTGGGCTACTCTTTCGATTGGGACCGCGTGGTAAATACCACCGACCCCAGCTATTACAAGTGGACCCAGTGGATTTTCCTGCAGCTGTATAAGCACGGTCTGGCTTACAAGGCTACCATGCCCGTGAACTGGTGCACCTCCTGCAAATGCGTTTTGGCCAACGAAGAAGTGGTGGAAGGCGTTTGCGAGCGCTGCGGCTCTCCCGTCATTC
>CAKTAK010000023.1:0-28388 GCA_934527315.1 uncultured Oscillospiraceae bacterium | reverse complement strand
GTATGTTCTTGTGCTTGCTTGTTTACCGGATTTTCCGGCATTCCAGATAGTATCGTTTTTCCTCGGCAGTACCGATAGAAAAGCTCTTCTTACAGAATACGCCGGTGTTAATAACCGATGGAAACAGCTCTCGCTTATCCATTGTCGGCAGCAGCAAGCTGCCGGAATTCTCGGTTTTTCCCATGGAAATTGCCTCGTCTTCACCGTGTATGAAGTCCAGCACACCATGATGGGAATCCGCAAACTGCTGGCAAAAATCATTTACACGTTCAATGACTTGACCGATGCTGCCTCCGGATACTTTTCCAATTTCATCTACATCTCCGGACACCAGACGCACATCCATGCCCTGCTCGGAGAACAACCGCTCCCGTACCGCAGCAACGAATTCCGCAGATGGAATATGGAACAGTGTGCGGTGGATGGGATGGAACTGAATGCCTTCATCATGAATGTTTACCAGCTCTACCAATGCAAACCGTGCCGGGTGGTTGGCTTGTTCCTCCGGTGTCAAGGTTTCACGTACTTCGGTCCAACATTTTTTTGCGGCTGCAAGGCTGTGATTTCCATCTCCGATGGCATAGATGATTGCGCCGTAATCGAATTTATATTTCTTTCGAAGAACGGTTTCGTCCGTCAGTTCGTCCAATACAGCTGTTACCAAGTCTGCATTCAAACCGGAAACCGGTTTGCCGGTAATATGTCCGCCGCCGCACATCAAATCAAAATCATAGAGGGTCTCCCCTGCACCTGCTGCTGCGCAAGGCATGACCGTATTCTCCGGGTCATCAATGAAAACCATGATATGGGGCATTTCCAACGGCGCTTGTTTCCGAATCTCCACGCGGGCAGGCAAACGGCTTTCTACGGTATGCTCCGTTGCGCGAATGGGAGAAATGGAATCTTCCGTATAATCGTAATGCTCCAAATCCAGAACACCCACAAGACCTTTTCTGACTACGCCGGAAGGCAGAATCCGCTCCACGTAGATATAGCTGTTTTCTACGGTGCGAAAAACTCCGGTCTGCAAATACTGCTCCATGGCTGCATGAATTTTTTGGGATTCTTCCGTAGGATTCCGACGGTCCAGATAAGCCTCCGGGAGCATCATGTGGAACGTGGACGGTACATTCTCCGTGATGCGAGCAACCTCATCCCAGTAGGAAGGCTCCGATGTAAACTGGTCGCAAGCAACCGTGCTCCACAATGTATCGTCGCAATGGTCCGGGATTAAAATATCCGCTGGCCGAAATAAGTTTCGTTTTATCATACCATTAGCCTTTCAGTTGGCGTTTCCGCGCAATATTGATCATACCGTCTTCCATATCGTCCAAATTGGAAAGCATCTTTCCGGCGCCGTATACCGTGCAGGAAAGCGCATCGTCCACTACAATGGTGGAAATTCCCGTATCATGGGCAATCAGCTTATCCAAGCCGTACAGCAAGCTGCCGCCGCCGGACATAATAATACCGTTCCGGGCAATATCTCCTACCAACTCCGGCGGAGTCCGCTCCAGAACCAGATGAACAGCCTCCAGAATTTTCTTCGTGGGTTCTGCCATGACTTCTGCCAACTCAGCGGAAGTGATATGCACCGTTTTGGGCATACCCGTTGCCAGGCAGCGGCCTTTGACCTCTTCCGGTGCGGCGTCATCTCTGCGAATAATGCCGCCGATACTCTGTTTGAGTTCTTCCGCAGACCGCATACCGATCAGCACATTGTGCTTATTGCGGATATACCGCACAATGGACTCATCAAATGCATTGCCGGCAGTCTTCAAGGATTTGCTCTCTACAACGCCATTGAGAGACACCACAGCAATGTCCGTTTTGCCCTGACCGATGTCAATGACCATGTGCCCGTCCGGTTTGGACAAATCCACACCGGCACCAGTCACCGTAGCCAAACTGCTTTCCGTCAGATAGACCTTTCGCGCACCTGCCTCAACCATAGCATCAATGACAGCCCGCTCTTCTACGCCGGAAATATTTCCCGGCACGGAAACCAGCATTCTCGGTTTGAACAAGCTGAAGGAAGTGACCTTCTTGATAAATTCGGACAGCATGGCAACCGTCATATCATAGTCGGAAATAACGCCCGACTGAATGGGGTGGATTGCCACAATGTTAGCCGGGGTGCGGCCCAACATTTTCTGTGCGTCCTGACCGACTTTCAAAAGCTGACCGGTGTGCTTGTCCACCGCAACAACAGTGGGCTCACGCAGCACCACACCCTTGCCCTGCGCGTAAATCAGAGTTGTCGACGTACCGATGTCCATTGCAATATCTCGTTCGAATATGAGCATTTCTATTCACCTCAAAAGTTATTCCCGATGTTTCTGCGCTGCAGCTGCACAATAAACCCGTTTGACCCCGGCCATGCCCAACATGCGGGAGCATTCCGACAATGTGGAGCCCGTGGTCACAATATCATCAATCAATAAAATGGTTAAATCTTCTAAATTCTGATGTTCCGGAACGATGTAGGCTCCGGAAATATTTGCTTTTCTCTTTTCTGCACTTCCGGTTCTGGATTGGGGCGCTGTATTGACAACCTTTTTCAAAACCGGTCGGCAGGGTAAATCCAACTGTTTGGCAACCTCTTCCGCCAACAGCTTTGCTTGGTCATATCCGCGTTTCCGCAGCCGTTTTCGGCTTAACGGAACCCAACTGACCAAATCAATCGGTTCCGTCAGACGTTCCGAAACGCAATCCGCAATCAAGCCGCCGAATGCTGTGCAGTAAGACGCCTGCTGATGAAACTTATATCGCAGCAATGCATCGCGCACTTCATCTTCATAATACAACGGAGCAACACAAACTGTAAAGAAGTTTCCGTGCACTTGGTCACCGGATTTTGTAAAAGGCAGATTCTTTTTGCACTCCGGACAAATCCCGTCTGCATCTGCCGGTACCAATTTCCTACAGAACGCACATTTCGGCGGATACAGAAAATCCAGCAGCTTACGAATCAAACTCATGCAGGCTCACCACCCGCCAACTCAATCAACCGGAGCCGCAGTCCGCTGTACCGACGTGATTTCACATAGTTGTCAATCATGCGTTCCGCAGCAGATTCATTGCCCACACAGACAATCAGCTTTCTTGCACGGGAAACCGCGGTATACAGAACGCCCCGGGTCAACAGTTTCGGAGAACAGCCGCCCAAAGCCAACACCACGGCGGCATATTCGCTGCCCTGCGATTTGTGTACCGTAATGGCCCAGGCATGCTCCAATTCGTTGAGCAAATCGTATGTATACATCGCGATTCGACCGTCAAAATCAATCTCCATGACCCCGGCTTGCTCATCTATGTGCCTAATATAACCGGTGTCGCCGTTGTATATACCGGCGTTAATCTCCGCACTGCCTTCTTTATGCCAAAGAATATCATAGTTATTCCGGACCTGCATCACCTTGTCGCCTTCCCGGAATACGATATCCCCGAATTGCTTTTCATGTTTCTCCGCCTGCTTGGGATTCACCACAGCCTGCAATCGACGATTGAGCGCAATGGTGCCAAGTTCTCCGTTTCGGGTAGCGGACAACACTTGAATCTCGCCAATGGGAAATCCCATTTTCTGAGGCAGGCGCCGAGAAAACACGTCAACAATGGTATCTGCCGAGCTTGTCGCATCGGACCGACGCATCATAAAAAAGTCGCCGGAATTTTCTCGGAAATTGGGATGCTCCCCTACGTTAATCATGTGGGCATAGCGGACGATTTTGCTGTTCTCCTCCTGCCGGAAGATTTCCTTCAAGCGAACCGAGGGAATGACGCCGCTTTCAATAACGTCTTCAAATACCTTTCCCGGTCCCACAGAGGGCAGCTGGTCAGCATCTCCCACCAATATCAAGCGGCAGCTGGGACGCATTGCCTCCAACAGCGCTTTCATCAGCGCAATGTCCACCATAGAACATTCATCTACAATGACAACATCACAATCCAACGGCTGACTCATATTCTTCTTGAAAATCACGGATTCTCCGTCTTCGGAAATAGACGCGCCCAACAGCCGATGAATCGTCTGCGCCTCCAATCCGGACAGTTCCTCCAACCGCTTGGCCGCTCGACCAGTCGGTGCTGTCAACGCAATGTCCAATCCCATCTTTTCGTACAACGCAATCAGCGCCCGAACACAAGTTGTTTTTCCGGTGCCGGGACCGCCGGTAATGGCAAGTACACGGTTTTCCGCTGCCAGCTTTATTGCCTCCCGCTGGAGCGGGGCATATTGCAAACCGGTCTTATTCTCGATTTCCGCAATCAAACGGTCAGTCTTTGCGGTATCAGCCAAATCGGTGCCTACCATTTGAATCAGCGTTTTTGCCGTGAACGTCTCGGCATCATACAGACTCACCAGATAACAAGCCTCTACACCGCCGATGGATTCCAAAATCAATTCCCGACAATCCAACATCGTATCCAGTGCCGAAGACACTTCCTCGGCATCAACCGAAATCAGTTGGGATGTTGCCGCAATCAGCTTATTCCGGGGAATGAAACAATGTCCGTTCCCCGTATTATGCTGCAGTTCAAATGTAATTGCCGCAGAAATTCGGGACATACTGTCCCCGTCAAAGCCCAAATCCACAGCCAAACGGTCAGCATCAAAGAAGTTGCCCCCGATGGATTCCGAAGACAATACGTACGGGTTCTCACAGAGAACGTCATAAGCGTCGCTGCCGTGATATTTATACAGCCGCAGCGCATAAACCGGGGAAATCTGATGCTGACACAGCAGCTCTGTCAAACGGCGAACTGTATTATCCCGCCGAAAGGCAGCCGACATTTCTTTGGCTTTCTGCAGACTGATGCCCTTGATTTCCGCAATGCGTTCCGGGTAATTTTCAATGATATTCAGACTATTTGCGCTGAATTTTCGCACAATCAGCGATGCGGTTGCAGGGCCGATGCCTTTGATACTGCCGGAGCAAAGGTAATCGTAGATTCCGTCTGCGGTATCCGGCAAACGACGGGAAGTGCTTTCCGCCTTAAACTGTCTGCCGTGAGCTGCGTGATGGGTCCAATTTCCGATGGCATGCATCGTTTCCCCGGGTGCTGCATAAGGAATGCATCCAACAACCGTAATCAAGTCCTCTTCGCCCACGTCCAACCGAACAACCGCATATCCGCTCTCGTCACTGCGGTAGATTACAGAATCGATTCGTCCGTATAATTCTTCTCTTGTGTGTTCATCTGCCACAGCTCAGTTTCC
Source organism: uncultured Oscillospiraceae bacterium (assembly GCA_934527315.1). Lineage (GTDB taxonomy): Bacteria > Bacillota > Clostridia > Oscillospirales > Oscillospiraceae > HGM13010. The sequence goes on along the minus strand of CAKTAK010000023.1, from coordinate 23,170 downwards.
CTCCTTCGGTACAGAACCCCCGGCTCTGTAACCGCTAATTTCTCTGCAATGATTCTTGTGTGTTCATCCATGCCGCAATCCAATAGAATCAGGTTCGCAGGCAAAGTTCCGTTCTTTCGCAGCCATCCCAAACCTTTCACGGTCTGTTCCAGTTGAGGTTCCTTCCCCTGCACACGAAGAATGACCTCCATTTGAGTCTGCCTGCCTAGTTTCACCGGCATGAGCAGCATTCCGCGCAGGAACCAAAGAAATAAAATGACGCCCCCGGAAATTGCAACGGACACAAGAATATCTCGCAACATAAAATCGCCCTCCTTTGGGTCATTCTATGTGCAGTACCCAAATCTGGTTCGATTTATCCGCGCTCCAACAGAGGTTTTAGGAACTTTCCGGTATAGCTGCGCTCGCATTTCACGCAATCCTCGGGGGTTCCTTCAAAGACGATTTCACCGCCGCCGTCTCCGCCTTCCGGTCCCAAATCAATCAGCCAATCCGCCACCTTAATGACGTCCAGATTGTGCTCAATAACAATCACGGTATTCCCGGCATCGGTAAGCTGATTCAGCACCTCAACCAGCTTATGCACGTCCGCAACATGCAAACCGGTGGTAGGCTCGTCTAAGACGTAAATTGTCTTTCCGGTGGAGCGCTTGGACAATTCCGTTGCCAATTTCACCCGCTGCGCCTCGCCGCCGGACAACGTGGTAGACGGCTGCCCCAGACGAATATACCCCAATCCGACTTCATACAGCGTTTGGAGTTTCTCACGGATTTTGGGAAGATTGTCGAAGAACAACAATGCCTCTTCCACCGTCATATCCAAAACATCGGCAATATTCTTGCCCTTGTATTTCACTTCCAACGTTTCCCGGTTATACCGTTTGCCTTTGCAAACCTCGCAGGGAACGTACACGTCCGGGAGAAAGTGCATTTCAATTTTCAACAGACCATCGCCGGAGCAGGCTTCACACCGTCCGCCGCGGACGTTGAAACTAAACCGACTTTGGCTGTATCCTCGCATTTTAGCGTCTTGCGTCTGCGCAAACAAATCCCGGATATTGGTGAACAATCCGGTATAAGTGGCCGGATTGGACCGGGGAGAACGGCCGATAGGACTTTGGTCAATTTCAATGACCTTATCTGCATATTCCAAGCCCTCCACCCGGTCGCATTTACCGGGGTGGGAACGGGCATGATTCAGTTCTCCCACCAGGGTTTTATATAGAACTTCTTCCACCAAACTGGATTTTCCGGAACCGGATACGCCGGTGACGCAAATCATCTTCCCCAAGGGGAAGTCCACCGTCACATTTTTCAGGTTATGCTCTGTTGCGTTGACCACGCGGATGGCATGACCGTTCCCCTGCCGACGGCTTGCCGGCACCGGAATTCGCTTTTCTCCGGAAAGATATTGTCCGGTAATAGAACGCTCGCTGGCACAGATATCATCAATCGTGCCCTGTGCAACAATTTCTCCGCCGTGAACACCGGCACCGGGACCAACGTCTACAATCCAATCCGCCGCCCGCATGGTGTCCTCATCATGCTCCACAACAATCAGCGTGTTGCCCAAATCCCGCAGACTTTTCATCGTGTCGATGAGCTTTTCGTTGTCCCGTTGGTGCAAGCCGATACTGGGCTCGTCCAATATATACAGCACACCGGACAAAGAAGAGCCAATCTGCGTTGCCAGACGAATCCGCTGGCTTTCTCCGCCGGACAAACTGCCGGCACTTCGAGAAAGCGTCAGATAATTCAAGCCTACATTGTTCAGAAATCCCAGACGTTCTTTGATTTCTTTCAGAATTCGCTCTGCGATTTTGGCTTTTTGCTCCGTTAAATCCAGATTCTGAATGAATCCGGCGGCTTTTTCAATGGGCAAGTCGCAGAATTCGCTGATATTCATTCCACCAACGGTCACTGCCAGAGATTCCGGTTTCAGCCGCCGTCCATGGCAAGCCGGGCAGGGGTACTCCGACATATATTCTTCAATGGACTGTTTAGATGCCGGGCTCTGGGTTTCCCGATAGCGACGCTCCAAATTATTGATAATCCCCTCAAACGGTTGATTCAAAACACCGTAACCGTTGCCGCGGTCATATTTCAGCTCCAGTTTTTCGCCTTTGCTGCCGTACAGAATAATATCTATAATTTCTTTCGGCAGGTCCTTCAAAGGTGTTGTCAGCTTGAAGTGATACCTTTTAGCCAGCGCATCAAAGTACATTTTCGCCACAGTGTCATCTTTAATGGATCCCCAACCGGGCGCGGTAATTCCGCCCTCCATAATGGACAACTCCATGTTCGGCATCACAGCACCGGGGTCTACGCGGAGCTGCTCGCCCAAACCCGTACAGACCGGGCAGGCACCGTAAGGATTGTTAAACGAAAACATACGCGGGGTCAGCTCTTCAATGGAAATGCCGCAGTCCTCGCAGGCATAGTTTTGAGAGAAACTCATATCCTCGTCGGTTGCCGCATTATTTACCAAAATCAGACCGCCGGACAGTGCGGCAGCGGTTTCCATGGAATCCGTCAAACGACGGGTCATATTTTCTTTAATGACCAACCGGTCAACCACAATTTCAATCTGGTGTTTTTTATTCTTTTCCAGCTTGATTTCTTCCGAAAGGTCATACAAATTACCGTCCACACGGCAGCGTACATATCCGGATTTCCGAGCATCGGCAAAAACTTTTGCGTGTTCACCCTTTTTTCCGCGAATCACCGGAGCCAAAATCTGAATCTTGGTTCCTACCGGCAGCGACTGCACCTGATCAACAATCTGGTCAATGGTCTGCTGCTTGATTTCTTTACCGCACTTCGGGCAATGAGGTACGCCCACATGCGCCCAAAGCAGACGAAGATAGTCATAGATTTCCGTTGCCGTTCCTACCGTGGAACGGGGGTTGTTCGATGTTGTTTTCTGGTCAATGGAGATCGCCGGAGACAAGCCCTCGATGCTGTCAACGTCCGGTTTGTCCATCTGCCCCAGAAACATTCTGGCGTACGAAGAAAGGCTTTCTACATAGCGCCGCTGCCCCTCCGCATAAATCGTATCGAATGCCAAACTGGATTTTCCCGAGCCGGAAAGCCCCGTCATCACAATCAATCGATCCCGGGGCAGGTCAATATCAATATTTTTCAGATTGTTGGTTCTTGCTCCGCGAATAGAAATCGTATCCCGCATATTACGCCTCTGTCACAATATCCGCAGTGGTGCCGCGGACCAAATTCAACAAATCAGAAGGTTTGACTTCAATCTGCTGTCCGATTTTTCCTGCACTGACCAGCATGGTCTCCTGTGTTTCGCAGGAGATATCAATGGTGGTCTGAAATTGTTTTTTCATGCCGACCGGTGAACAGCCGCCGTGAACATATCCGGTCAAAGGCAGCAACTCCTTCTGATGAATCATGGCAATAGACTTCTCGCCTACCGCTTTTGCTGCTTTTTTCAAATCCAGTTCTTTTTGAACCGGGACAACAAATACATAGTGGTTTTTTCTGGCGCCTACCGTAACCAATGTTTTAAACACCTGCTCCGGTTGTTTACCGATTCGTTTTGCGACGGTCGCACCGTCCACGGCGCCATCTTCGTGGGCGTAGGAATGTGCGGTGTAGGGAACCTTTTTCTGCTCCAGAATCCGCATTACGTTTGTCTTTTGCTCTGCCATATTGGGAACGCCTCCACAAAAATTGTCTATGGTATTATACCCTATCAAGCAGATTCTTTCAACACAAAAAGACAATTGGACCGGTATATCTTTACACAAGTAATCCCGTTGTGCTAAACTGAAGAAAGTTTTATAAAATCAACTGACAAGGAACATAGATAGAATGCAGACACTTGATACGGAACTCAATCATTCAAATATTCGCGGCAGGTTTGCACCCAGTCCCAGCGGACGGCTGCATCTGGGAAATCTGCTGTCTTCCTTACTGGCATGGCTTGATGTACGGGCATTGGGCGGCACGATGGTATTTCGTCTGGAGGATTTGGACCCGGAACGCAGTTACCCGGAATATGCAAATCTCATGGCGGAAGATTTGCTCTGGATGGGGCTGGATTGGGATGAAGGCTGGGCCCCCAACCGCAACCCGGAGTATACCCAAGGCTGCCGTAGCGCACTCTATGAAGAAGTTTTCGCGCAGTTTCAGTCGCAGTGGCAAATCTATCCCTGCTATTGCAGCCGTGCGCAGCGTTTGGCCGCGTCTGCACCCCATCCCGGCGAGCAGCAGGAACTCGGCTGTCATTGCCGTTTTTTGACCGAGGAAGAAAAACGTGTATTTGCAAAGAATCATCGAAAGCCGGCTTATAAAATCCGCATGGATAGCTGCGACATTGATTTCATCGACGGCCATTACGGTCCGCAGCATTTTTCTATGGTTGCTGGACAAGATGACTTTATTATCCGCCGCGCAGACGGCGTGTTCGCGTATCAGTTGGCTGTTTCCTATGATGACGCCGCTATGGGCATCACCCGCGTTGTGCGCGCCAGAGACCTGCTCAGTTCTACGCCCAGACAGATTTGGCTCATTCAAAAGATGGGTGGAACCGTTCCGGAATATTGCCATGCGCCGCTTTTGGTCGCGCCTGACGGGCGGAAACTGTCCAAACGAGACGGGGATTTGAATATGGAGTACTTCCGGCAAAAATATACACCGGAAGAATTATGCGGAAAGCTGGCCTATTTGGCCGGTATCATCGACCGTCCGGACGCAATTTCCGCAAACGAATTGGTTCCGCTGTTCCGCTGGGATAAGGTCCGGAAAGAAGATATTGTCATTCCCAATGATTTGTTCTAAAAAATCCGTGGTGCAAAATCGCATCACGGATTTTCCTTATATTCCCTGCTGTCAGCCGTTGGCGCCGGTAGTGAATTTCTGCTTCACGGCCTGCATTTTCTGCTGGCTTTCCTGCTCGGTTGCGTACCAACCGCGCTGCGCCATCTGCTGATAAATACTATCCTGCATAGACAGCGTCTGATTCAGCGCAGCGGAGAACGCCTGATGCACGTTCCGGTTGGCTGACTCAATGGTGCCATGCAGATACAAGTCACAGACGCCCTTTGTGGTCAGAAGAATATTTTCCATTGTGCTTTGATCGTTCATCGTCTTCGTCCTCCCTGCTTAAATCAGATTTAGAAATTGAGTGAACAGCTGCTGATTGGTATTCACGATTTCCTGCGCCTGCTGTTTCAATTTCGGGTCCTGCAGCGTATTGGCTGCATCCTGCGCCTGTTTCATCAAAAACTGTGTATGGCCCAGGGCATCTTCAACATAAAGCAACTCTTTCGGAGTCATAAAAAATCACCTCAGCGGTAGTATGACCACTGAGGTGAAAAATATGTACGGATTTTATGCTTTGTAGAACACAACACCAATCACTCGCGGTCCGGCATTGGCTGCAATCTCTGCACCGATTTGGCAAAGCATAGACGGCGCATAACCCATTTTCTGGGTCATCACATTTTTGAGCTCTTCTGCGGATTCCGGATTGTCGCCATAAACCAAGCAGTACGGCATATCCGGTTTCATTTCCTTGACACCGCTTTCCGAAACAGTTTTGATAATATTCTTTTCCCCGCGAATCTTGCCCACATCATTGATGGCTTGATCTTTAATCAGCATCAAGGGCTTAATCCCCAACGCATTGCCCAGAAAAGCCGTTGCGCCATTGATTCTGCCGGACTTCGCGGCATACTTCAATGTGTAGGGCACAAAATAAATCTGGCAGTGATTGCACCAATCGGTAATATAGGCAATCACTTCATCGGCTGTGGCGCCGCTCTGTAATTTTCTCGCCGCCTCAATCACCGCAAACCCATACCCGCAGGTATACGTTTTACCATCGATGACCGTAATACGCATGGTTTCCCTTGCGTCCGGATGCTCTTCGTAAAACAGTTCTTCCGCCAAAACAGCATTGCCATGGGTGGCGGAGCCTTTTGCATTGATCGACACATAAATCAAGTCTGTGCAGCCGTCAGCAAACTCCTGCTCATAGATTTCCTGAAATTCAAACGGTGTGACCTGAGAGGTAGACGGAATTCCGTCAAAATTGCTCAGCAGTTCGTAATATTTCTGGTTGTCAAAATCGACGCGGCTGGTGTATGCCGTATCACCAAAGGCATGTTGAAAACAAATTATTTTGATTCCGAGTTCTCTTTCCAATTCTACCGGAATATCACTGGCAGAATCCGTCATAAGCACGATCTTAGACATAGTTCGCCTCCGAAAAATGAATCCCTTTTATCAAACCACATTTTTTCTTTTTTGTCAAATTGATTTCGTTAAAAAACACAGAAAAATGCTGGAACCCTTGTGGATTTAACCCAAAGTTCCAGCATTGTTTTCTCGATAAGACAGATTAGTCTGTCATCAGCATATTATCCGTGTCGAAGGCCTGGTTTTTCTTGGTGGAATACATCTTCAGCAAATCATCCAGAGATGTATTGGCTCTCTGCTCACCGGACATATCAAACAGCACGTGTCCCTCGTCCATCATAATGGTGCGGGTACCTGTCGTCAGTGCTGCGCTCATATTATGGGTAATCATCATCGTGGTTAAATGATACCGGGAAACCAGCATATTGGTGATTTCCATGACTTTCTGGGCTGTTGCAGGGTCCAATGCAGCGGTATGCTCATCCAACAACAGCAATTTGGGGGGAACGATGGTGCACATCAGCAGCGTCACGACCTGACGCTGTCCGCCGGACAACAAACCGACTTTCGTTTTCATGCGGTCTTCAAGACCCATATTGAATTCAGCCAGTTTATCCCGCAGAAACGCGGATTCTTTTTTCCCCAGAGCAAACGACAGCGGTCCCCGCGTTCCTTTTGCATACGCCAAAGCAAGATTTTCCTCGATGGTCATATTCGGCGCAGTTCCCTTCATCGGGTCCTGAAACACCCGTCCGATTTTCGTAGCGCGCTTATATTCCGGCATATAGGTAATGTTCTCACCGTCCAGAAAAATGCCGCCCTTGTCAACTTGGAATGTACCGCAAATGGCATTGAACATCGTAGATTTGCCGGCACCGTTGGAACCGATAATGGACACGAATTCGCCGTCATCCAGCTGCAGATTCAAATCCTGCAATGCCTTCTTTTCGTTTACCGTTCCGGCATTGAATGTTTTGCAGATATGTTTTAAATTCAGCATTCCGATTCCTCCATTTCCTTCGCCAGCTGACGGATTGCCTCACGTTTCATGCGCTCGTTGACGTAGTGCTCCTTCAGATGGGGCATCGCAATGGCAACTGCAACAATCACGGCGGAGACCAGTTTCAGCGCCGACGCAGGCATATTCATCCGCATCGCGATGGCAACGATGACACGATACAGGCAGGAACCGAGAATCACGAAAAACACGCGTTTTACAACGCCGCCTTTGCCTCTGGCAAGAGTTTCCCCGATAATCAGAGAGGCCAGCGCAATGGTCACCATACCGGTACCACCGTTGATATCGCAGGATTTCTGGTACTCGCCCAAAAGGCAGCCGGCCAGAGCGGTCATGGCATTTGCCACGCACAAACCGACGGTAATGGTAAAGGTAGGATTGATGGACGATGCCCGAACCATTTCCACGTTATCGCCGGTAGCACGAATGGACAGACCCAGACGGGTATGCAGGAACAGAACCAGCAGCACAGCCACCAGAATCGCAAAGAATGCACCCACGAGCAGCTTGGAATAGGGTGCCAACGGTGTATTCGCCAATGCGTCTTTTGCCAAGGAAAACACCGTTACGGTGGAATTCAGGTTCAGAATGGATTTATTGCCCATGACAAAAATATTGATTGTATACAATCCGGTATTGACGATGATACCGGCCAGAATGCTTGCGATGCCGCAGCGCGTCTGGAGCGTTGCCGTGACAAAACCGGAGATGACACCGGCTGCCATAGCCGCAAAAATTGCCAAAATGGGGTGACCTGCCAATGCAACACCGGCACCCACGGCACAACCCAAGGTAAAGCATCCGTCCGTAGACAAATCGCATACATTCAGCATGGAGAAACTCAAAAACAGCGCCAGAGCCACCAGAGAATAAATCATTCCCAGTTCAACGGCTGTCTGTATCACGCCAAGGGAAATAAATCCTGACATATCCTAACAAATCCTTTCCTGACATACAAACGTCAAGGGACGGCTTAGCCGTCCCAGACGTATTCATTGAAATAATTGATTACTCGAAGTTTTCTGCGGTGGTCACTTCAAGAATCTGAGTGCAGTAGGGCTCAAATGCAGCCTTGATTGCCTCCAAATCCAGACCCAATGCCTTGCAGGTTTCGGTGTTGATGGTAGCAATACCGTTGTCAAAGGTCTGTACAGCCGTGCTTGCGGGGTCAGCGCCGTTGACCAGAACATCAACAATCATGTCGGCGGTCATTTCGCCCAGGTTTTCATAATCCACGCCATAGCCGCAGAAACCGCCGTTCAGTGCAAACGTATCAGCGCCGGCATAGTGCGGAATTCCTGCCTCTAGGAACGTTTCGTAGATGGTCAGTTCAGCAGTCATAATGGTGTTATCGGTGGGGGTAAACACGGCGTCCACACCTGCGGCAACCAGTGCCTGAGCAGCCAACAGAGCCTCATCGGTAGTCGTTGCGGTCTTCTCTACGTACTTCACGCCTTTTGCATCCAGATATGCTTTTGCTGCGGCGATGGGAGCGGTGGAAGAATCCTCGCTCACGTTGTACAGCAAACCGACGGTATCGCAATCGGGGTCAGCTGCGAAAATCAGATCCATAATTGCGTTGGTGTTCAGTGCATCGGAAGTACCGGTAATGTTGTGACCAGGAGCATCCATACTGTCCACCAGATTTGCAATCACAGGGTCAGACACTGCAGAGAAAATCACGGGAATCTGATTGTCTTCCGTTGCGGTCTGCATCGCAACAGCTACCGGCGTTGCAATGGGAACAATAACGTCCACATTGTCTGCCACCAAATCCGATGCAATCTGGTTGATAATTGCGCTGTCGCCCTGCGCATTCTGGAAGTAATCCTCGTAGTTGAATTTTACACCCAGCTCGGCGCCCTTTTCGTCCAATCTCTTTTCGATGCTGGCGGTAATCTGATTCAGAGAGGCATGGTCCACATACTGCACAATGCCGACTTTATATTCTTTGGTTTCCTGTCCGTCGGTTTCGGTTTTGGAATCGGTATTGCCATTGCCGCAAGCGGTCAGAGACAGAGCCATTGCCATAGACATGGTAGCTGCAAGAATTTTCCGAGTCTGTTTCATTTTCGTTTCCTCCTAATTAATCTTTCTTTCAAATCAAAATGATGTTTGTTATCCAATGTATCTTCAGCAAACAACGTCTTCGCCATGGATCAAAGAACCTGTTTGCGTGAATTCAAATCATATCCGCAAATAAAAAAATAGCCCTGTCCTACACAAAGGACAGAACTAAAAATTCTGCGGTACCACCTTTTTTCATAGCCTATGCTATGCGCTCAGCAGGATGCCATCACATCCCCGTCTTTAACGCAGACATACGGTCCGGCTACTCCAATGGAGCTTTCGCCTTTCCCTCAGCGGCCCATTTGCCGTCCCGCTTCCAACATGGTTCCCAGCTACCCCATGCTCTCTGTGTGTGCGCTTACGGTTTGACTTCCGCATCTTCGGTTTGTGTGATTGATTTGTTGTGCCTTATTATACTCCCTTGAACTGTTTTGTCAAGCATTTTTTGAAATTTTTCCTACTGTCCGCTTGCAACGGACAGTAGGAAATCTCATCAATCTTCCAGTAATTGCGTCAGCAGCTGTTCCTGCTCTTCTTCCGATAGGAATGCCGCATGCGCCGCATTTTTCTGCAGCTGTGTTACCTGCTCGCTTGTCAGCCGGAATGCAGATTCCGCCAATGCAAATTCCTGCGCCATGGTGGTTCCGGAAACCGTCATATTATCGGTATTCAGCAGCACCGCCACACCGGATTCCAACAGCTGACGAATCGGATGGTGTTCCAAATCCGGCACCGCTTTGGTTTGCAGATTGCTTGTAATGCAGACTTCCAACGGAATTTTCCGGTCTGCCAGCATAGAAACCAGTTCCGCATCTTGAATAGACGCAACCCCGTGACCGATACGGAGCGCCCCCATATGGACTGCATCGCGGATACTCTGCGGCCCGTCTGCCTCTCCGGCATGAATGATAAAGGGCACATTTTCCTCTTTGGCGTACTGAAACAGCTCCGCAAAATCTTTTGTGGGGAACAACGCCTCTGCCCCAGCCAAATCTATGCAGCATACGCCTTTGTCAAGATACTCTTTTGCAGTCCGGACTGTTTCCATGTTCTCTGCATCATTGTCCGCTCCGCGCATACAGCAAGCGATAACCTGCCCCCGAATCGGATATTGTTCCATGCCTTTTTTTAATCCGGAAAGCACAGATTCCAAAACTTCTTTTTGGCTCAATCCTTTTTGACAATGTAGTGCAGGGGCAAATCGAACCTCTGCATATACCACTTTTTGCTCCGAAAGAACCCGCAGCAGGTCCATCATTGCAAACTCCAGACTTTCCTTTGTTTGCAGCAACGCAATGGGTAAATCGAATTTTTCCAGATATTCATTCAAGCTGGTGCAGTCCGGATTGACCGTCAGCAGCTTTTTCAGCTCCGATAAATCCGTGGTCGGCAACGTATACTCTCCCAATTCCGCCAAGCGCAGAATGGAATCCAACGGCAAAGAACCGTCCAAATGTAAATGTAGGTCTGCATAATGCATATCCGAACACTCCCCTCTATGAGAGTATTGTACCGTTATGACCGCGATTCGTCAAACAGAATTTTCAGACGTTCATACCCAAGAACTGCCGAAAATGATTCCAGAAATCTTTCTTTGGCGGCACGGGCTTGATGGCAGCTGCGGTGCCGTGCAGCGCATTTTTCCGCGCCCGCTCCATAAAAATCTCCTGTGCGCACTGTTTTGGCAGTGTACCGTCCTCTTTTTTCCGATACGTTCCGTCGCTTTGCAGTACCCGCGCCTTGACAGTATCTTCCAGCTGGAGCTGAATATAGTCCAGAATTTCTTCTTTCAGCGCCGGATTATGAATCGGCGCAATCACCTCCACCCGACGCTCTGTGTTGCGGGTCATCCAATCCGCGGAGCCGATATAGACCTTTTGCTCCGTACCCTGACCAAACACATAGACGCGGGCATGTTCCAAATATCGTCCCACAATACTGGTGACCTGAATGTTATCTGTATATCCGGGAACACCGGGCAGCAGACAGCAAATTCCCCGGACAATCATCTGCACCTGCACTCCGGCTTGCGATGCCCGGGAAAGCGCCCGCAGCAAATCACAATCCGTAATGGAGTTGCATTTAATCAGAATTCTGCCCCGACTTCCCTTCCGAATTTCTTCATCAATCAAATCCAGAAAAGTCTGTTTTAGATTGGCAGGTGAAACCAATAGCTGTTGGTACGCACCGTGGAGGTTGCTCAACGCCATGTTATGGAAGAAATCCACCGCATCGGCAGCAATTCCCGGGTCCGCAGTCATAAAGGAAAAATCTGTATACAATTTCGCGGTTTTCTCATTGTAATTTCCGGTGCCGATTTGTGTAATGTACTTCAGACCATGTTTTCCCCGCATGGTTATCAGACAGATTTTGGCATGGACCTTGTAGGTTTCAAAGCCATACAGTACCCGGCAGCCTGCATTTTCCAAACGTTCAGACCAATCAATATTGTTCTGTTCATCGAAACGTGCCCGAAGCTCAATCTGTACCACAACTTCTTTTCCGTTTTCCGCTGCCGCGCATAGGTAATCTACCAACCGGGCATTCCGCGCCAAGCGGTAAATCGTAATCTTAATAGACAGTACATCGGGATTCACACTGGCCTCCCGTAGCAGTTGAAGAAACGGCTCCATGCTTTCATAAGGGTAAGACAGCAAAACGTCCTGAGATTGCACAAGTTTCAGCATACCGGTTTCCTGCGGAATCGTCCGCTGAGGTGTGTACGGCGGATAGGATAGTCCTGCCCGCTCCGTTTCCAGTATGTGTGCAATCAAATCGTCCACATAGTCCATGCGCATAGGTGTCCGTGTGACAAAAATCTGCTCCGGAACAATCTGACACCGTATGAGAAGTTGATTTTCCAGTTTTTCTTCCAACGGATATCTGGACTCCATACGCACAATGGCCATGCGTTTTCTCTGGTGGAGCAGTTTCTTCATATAGCGTCGGTAATCGTCCTCTACGTCAAACAGCTCATCATCCGGCGAAATATCTGCATTGCGGGTTACGCAGATGCAATTCTGTCCAGAAATTGTATCCTGCGTAAAAATCATATCCAAGCAATGCAGAATCACAGATTCAATCCGAATAAACTGCAGATTCTCCCCGGGGAAAAATACCAGATTGGGTAAACTATCCGGAATGGGAACGATACCGATTAAATCTCTCTTTTTCCGGTTCAGCTGCGCCACTACATAGAGTTCCTTATTTAATAAATGCGGAAACGGGTGACTGGAATCCACAATCTGAGGTGACAGAACAGGAAATACCTGTTCCATAAAGTAAGATTGCAGGAATACCCGCTCCATAGAGTTGCAATCCGTCCAGTCCAATTCCCGAATGTCTTTGCTGTTCAATTCCATTCGCAGCAGACGATAGGTTTCGTCCTGCTTTCGGTACATGGGGTGTACTTGCTGATAGATTTTCTGCAGCTGTTCTTCCGCAGTCAAGCCGGTCCTAGGGTCAACCGCCTGATTGCCCAATGCTGCAATGTCATAGAGACTGCCCACCCGAATCATAAAAAATTCGTCCAGATTCGATGTGTAAATGGACAGAAAGCGCAGCCGTTCCAACAGCGGAACCTGCGAGTCTCTCGCCTCTTCCAAAACCCGGTCATTGAATGCCAACCAAGACAGTTCTCTGTTTTGCGTATAATTCTTTATTTCTTCTGCCATATTTGATCTCTCCATTCCATCTGCAACACTTCCGACAACAGATACCCCTCCCGCACACCGTATGCGCTGACCATCATGGTTTCACAATGAAACCGCTCCGCAACTTTACACAAAATAGTCATGCCCGGCAGCAGCGTGTGAATGCGGTCCGGCGCCGATTTCAGAATCGGCAGCAGTGTTTCCTTGGTTTCGTTTTGAAACCCCATCAATGTGTTTCGTACGCTTTGCAAATCAATGGCACGGTTCCCCGTAGGCTGATGATACTGCGTATTCATATACTTTCCGGTGGCTCGCACCGTCCCGCCTACACCGCACAGGATTGGGAATTGTTTCTTCGGTAAATTCAGTTTATCCAGCTCTTTGTCAATGCGTTTCTCCATTTTGCATCGCTCTGCCGGTGTCGGAAGAACATGAGAAACGTACTTGCTGTACAAATTTAGCGAACCGATGGGCATCGAAACGGCTTGCTGCACTTCTCCATGCTGTGCCAAAACCAATTCCGTACTTCCGCCGCCAATGTCAATCATCAATCCGTCCGGATTGGGCAGAAAGTGCGTTGCGCCGATATAATCCAACATAGCCTCCTGCTCGCCGGAAAGAACAGTAATTTGAAAACCGGTTTCTTCTTCCAATTGCCGCCGAGCGGCATCGGTATTGGTAATATTCCGCAAAGAGGCGGTTGCAAAAACCGATACATTGAAGATAGAAAGATTCGTCAAAATACTCCGAAACCGCAGCAGTGATTCCACAGCGCGTTGGATTCCCGCCTGCGACAGTGCGCCGTCTGCATCTAAGTATCCAGCCAATCCGGCAGTGCTCTTTTCATGAAAAACCGATTCCAAAATACCCTCGCCCAACTGATACACTGTTAAACGAATGGTATTGGAACCGATGTCAATGATACCGTACATCATAATCCTCCCGCATTCTTCCGATTCTTTTCATACATGCCATAGTTTGCATGGTTTACTGCTCCGTTTCTATCCATAGTATGTCTGGTTTTTGTAAATTTTTTGTATAATCGCGTTTGTCAAAAAAATATCTTGTGTAAAGTAAGGTTCTGCTTTATGATAGACGTATCAAGATAAACTGTATAAGGAGGCCGTACCATGACAGAAGAAATGTTAGTCCAACTGCAAACTTTGCTGGACAAACACGCAATTGAGGACCAAATCAAGCATTATGCAGATCTGATTGACAGCAAGCAATTTGACAAGATGACCGAAGTTTTGATGGAAGATGCTTGGATTGATTACAGCGCCAGCGGCGGAGCCAAAGGCTCGGTGTCAGATATGCAGGCATATTTGACGCAGTCTATGGCTCGGTTTCGTTCTCAGCATCTGATGACGAATATTGAAACTACGATTGCGCCCGACCGTAAAACCGCGCATAGCGACCATATTCTTTTTAATCCCATGACAATGGATTGGAAGGGTCAGGAGTATACATTTTTCTGCGGTGTTCGTTACCACTGCGATTGGATTCTCTGCCCGGACGGTGTGTGGCGGATTCATTCCATGATTCAAAGCCCCGGCTACACATTCAACGCACCGTTCAAAGTCACCTAACTAAGCATAAATACGCAAGAAGTCGCTGCCCGTGAGAGCAGCGACTTCTTGCGTTTCAGTATATGAGGAAAAGCTACGCGAAATGTGTTAGATTACCTGATATTCCTTCAGGAGTTTTTCGATGTCTGTTCCGCTGATATGGCTCAGGAGGAACTTCATGCCCAGTTTTTCCAAAAACTTCATGTCCATATCGGTTGCAGGCTTTCCGTCCCGCAGTTTGACGGTTGCATCCAGAAGTGCCCGCAAATCGTACACACTGCCCCACACCTCGGGCACACCACGGTCGACGTTCAGCAGCGTGTATACAGCCTCCATGCCGGTACGCATGGAATATTCCGTGGTGAAGATGGTATCCCGCGGAGTTTCTGCAAACTGACCCAGGAATGCAAAGTTTACAGCACCGTCGGGCACCACTTTCGGGCGGTCGCCATAGGCGCGCGGCATGAAGAACGCATCGATATACGGCATCATAACCGGAACGGTATTGGCACTGTTTTCCGCCATATCCTCAATTTGGTCTACGGGCACACCGATGTGGTAGAGCCATTCCATGCAGATTTCCTTGCCGGTGCAATCCCGCATAGGCTTTTTGATGAAATCACCGGGTTTATCCGTAAACAGAGAGTACACCCAAACCAAGCAGTGGTCTTTCGGCTGATCCCGGAACTGCGGCTGACGGTTAATGGTCCAGCTCATCAGCCAAGAGGAGTCTTTCACCGTTACGATACCGCCGGTGACAACGCCGCCGGTAAAGGGATCGCGTTTGCAGATATTTTTGATATAGGGAATGATTCGCTGGTCCAAGGTCTCCACAGTAGCGCTCATCCAGTTGCTCTTCTCGGGATCGCTGCAGAACTTATCCGGGTTGCCGAAAGCCGGATCTTGTGCAGCAATCTTGCGCCACATATCCCAGCCGCCGCCTTCTTTCAGCTCCGTGTTGAATTCAGCCGGGGTATTCTGGCTGCCCATGGAAGAGTTCTCCACGCAGCCGCCGTTGGTAATGAATACCAAATCATTTTCCGTCAGGTCAATGGCGTCTTTCTCGCCGTTGCGAATCAGTTCAATGCGCTTTGCAACCTTTTTGGTCGGTGTGCAGTCGAATTTGACGTTGGTGACCTGAACACCGTAGTGGAACTGTACGCCAAAGCCTTCCAGATACTTGACCATAGGCAGAATCATAGACTCATACTGATTGTATTTGGTGAAACGCAGTGCCTTGAAGTCGGGCAAACCGCCGATATGGTGAATGTAGCGCTGGATATACAGTTTCATTTCCAATGCGCTGTGCCAGTTTTCAAAGGCAAACATCGTCCGCCAATACAGCCAGAAGTTGGAATTGAACACCTCGTCATCAAAGAATTCGTCAATTCGTCTGTCCTGCAGTGCTTCATTGGGAGTGAAGAACAGTTTCATAATCTCTGCAGCACCCTTGTCGGACAAACCGAATTTTCCATCGGTGTGTGCATCCTGTCCCCGGTTTTCCGTAGCGCGGCACAGAGAATAGTTGGGGTCTTTCTTGTTCAGCCAGTAGTACTCGTCCAGTACGCTGACGCCTTCGGTTTCAATGGACGGAATGGAGCGGAACAAATCCCACATCACTTCAAAGTGGTTATCCATTTCACGTCCGCCGCGCATCACATAGCCCAGATTTTCGAACTTGTATCCGTCGCAGGCGCCACCGGGAAGATTGCCCTTCTCCAGAATGTGAACGTGCTCGCCTTTCATCTGACCGTCACGCACCAGATAGCAAGCTGCTGTCAGTGCTGCCAAGCCGCTGCCTACAATATATGCAGACTTTCCGTCAACGCCCTCAGGTTTCTGAGGTCTTGCAAATGCTTCATAGTTACCGCTGGAATAATACATGGTAAATACCTCCTGTGTTTTATCTTTGACTTGATTGTACCCAGAAAGTATGCCCGCCGCAATTTGCAGAAATGCCCCTGTGATTAAATTTTAATCACAAAGGGCATTTTGTTCAGATATTTTGTTTTGGAATTTTACAGTGAACTGCTTGCAGACGGTTTATCCAAGCGATACCGTTCCAACGCAGTGGTGATATTGCCGGTCACCAGCTTGGTCAAGTGGTCAATCATCACTTGGGGATCCTCTTTCATATTACGCCGCACCCAATCCAAGGTTAATCCGACAAAGGCATATTTATAGAAATCGGCAATAAACTGCTTGTCTTCCGGTCGAATGGACATTCCCTGCGATTTTTCTTCCACCACATTGATGAGCAAATCATAGGTCAGCTTGTACAGATACAGCTCAATTTGTTCCCGGCTGATCGAATGATAGACATTCAAAATGAACGGCTTGTTGTCCCGTACCGCCTCCAGAATCTGCAAAAAGCCCTGCTGCCATGTATCGTAGGTTTTCTTATCCTCCAGAGCGCGGCGGGATTCTTCCAGACAAATCCATTCCACCAAATCGTAAATATCCTTGAAATGATAATAAAACGTCATACGGCTGATACCGCAGTCTTCTGTAATGTCACTGATGGTGATTTTATCCAGCGGCTTTTGCAGCAGTAATTTCTTCAGAGAGGCCTCTATGGCATATTTTGTAACTTGTGACATCGTCCGTTGCTCCTATCCCTGAATTTTCCGCCCTGCGGAAGTACTATTTTCAACATACGAGTTTCCCCCCGATTTGTCAACGAATAAAGTGTGAATTCTATTTGGGGTCTACAAGAAATTTTCCGGTTTCGGAAACCATTCCGGGGTATGTTCCGTTTCTTGAATCTGCAATAGATTTTCAATGGAAATTTTCATACCGTCCCGTAAAAGAATTTCACGGGATATGGTGTCGTACCCCCGAATAACACCCGCTTTTGAGCGGATTGCGCCGCCGGCTTTTTTCAAATCCGGTTCAAAATAAGTCAGCAGCACCTCCGGTTCTTCTTTCCGATGCTCCAGTAAAATCTGAAGTTTCTCACTCAACCGTTCTTTCTCGGAATCGTCCAATTCAAGCAGCATATCCGTCAATCGAGCGGTTTCCCGAATGGCATCTTCATGACCGGTCAATGCGGCAAATGGTGCAAACTGCGCTGCCCGGTCACGCATTTCCATTTTCGGCCGCATCGGAGAAACATGGTGCGGCAAATGCAAAATATCCAGATAGGGAAACTCCTGATTCATGCCTTGTGTCCTCCAATCTGTCGATTCCGCTCCCGCGCCGTTGCGCCATCTTCCAAACTGATGCCCTTTAACAATGCGTTTTTTCCAAACTTCTTTTGAATGGACAGCGTTGCCTCCTGTAATTTTCGTTCCTTTTGCAGCATGGTTTCGTCATCGCCATTCTGCGTTTCCTGCATAGAGTGCTCCGCGAATAAGTCCATCTGCTCCGCAAACGATGCTCGGCTGATTTCCGCATCGGATTCCGACAGTACATGATTGGTTGTAATGGTCAACCGACGAATCAGCAGCTTGGGATTCACAGTGCTGTCGTAGATTTCCAGAACAGCCTCTCGGATTTTTCGCGAAGACGCCGTAGGTCGGGAAAGATTTGCGGAGCCGTGAGCCGGTTTCGGTACCCGCCGACCGTAATGGTCCACCGTAACCGGTCCGTGGTACTGACTGCGGATGCGCGGATTGGACAAGCTCTCCACATCGTAGCCAACAGTTAAAATCATCTGATCGGTCACCAATCCCAACTCCACCAATTTCAGCGCCACCGCATCGGCCATTTCCTGCACAACAATCCGCGCTTTAACAAATGTATACGGACTTTGCAGCACCTGACCGCTGCTGAAACTATGATTTTCCGGTTGGTAGGCTTTAATTTCGCTGATGGTGCAGGGCTCCCACCCCCAAGCATGGTCAATCAGCAATTCAGCATTCACGCCAAACAGCCGGTACAGCAATTCTTCATTGTGAAACTCCGTAGGCGCTCCCACGGAGCATCGGGCAATATCTCCCATCGTATACAAGCCGACAGATGCCAGTCTTTTTGCAATTCCGGGACCGACCCGCCAGAAATCCGTAATCGGTCGATGGGTCCAAAGCTGTTCCCGATAGCTCATTTCATTCAGCTCCGCAATTCGCACACCGTTTTCGTCCGGTTGAATGTGCTTTGCGCCCACGTCCAT
The DNA here is from genome assembly GCA_934527315.1 of uncultured Oscillospiraceae bacterium. Lineage (GTDB taxonomy): Bacteria > Bacillota > Clostridia > Oscillospirales > Oscillospiraceae > HGM13010. The sequence goes on along the minus strand of CAKTAK010000023.1, from coordinate 4,585 downwards.
TGCCACTTTTGCCAGATACAAATTTGTTCCGATCCCTGCCGTTGCGGTAATGCCCGTTGTCTGCTGTACGTCCTGAATCATTTTCCTTGCAAATGCCCTGCCGGTCATACGATTGGTTTTCAGGTACTCCGTTGCATCAATGAATACCTCATCAATGGAATAAACGTGAATGTCCTCCGGAGCCACATATTTTAAATAGATTTGATATATCTGGGTACTTACTTCCACGTAGTGCGCCATACGCGGCGGAGCGACAATATAATCCATTGCCAGCTCTGGAAATTGCCGCAGTACACGGGCATCGGTGGAGGTTCCGGTGAGCTGCTGCTTGGGTGCCTTTCGCTGCCGTTGCGCATTCACCCGCTCCGCGGTTTGCACCACTTCAAACAATCGGGAGCGGCCGGAAAGTCCATAGGCTTTCAATGCCGGAGTAACCGCCAGACAAATGGTTTTCGATGTTCGTCCGGGGTCGGCTACAACCAAATGAGTGGTCATAGGATCCAAGCCACGGTCCATACACTCCACAGATGCGTAAAACGACTTCAAATCAATGGAAATATAACAACGTTCCTGCATTTGCCCGCCCCCTTTCTACGAATGGTGTGTATTTCAAAAATAATGCAATCGAATATATTTTAGTGGTTGTAATTATGATATATCATAAAATTCACTTTGTCAACGAAACCATAATAAATTGGAAACTTTGGATTTTTGTTGCATTTTTTACAAAACTATGATACTATTCTGAAGGTTTTGAGACGCGATGAAAGGGGGAGCTCCCTGGCATCGCATTAGTGAAATACTATGGTTCGAAACCGGATTGCGAGGGAGCCCGTGTTCCGTGGCTGAGAGGGTACCAGAAAGTACCGACCGCCCCATCAGCCGCACATTCCGTGCGGTTAGACAGCATTCTGCCGGGAACCTTGGAAGCATGTGCTGTGAGACACATGCTTTTTTTATTGCGGCAGGAGAATTTGGAAGGAGTATCATCTCATGAACAAAAAACACATTGCACTTACCTGCACTGCAGCACTGTCTCTGAGCCTTTTGGCCGGCTGCGGTTCTAACGGAACCAACGCAGAAACGACTCCGGACCCGAAAGCTCCCACTTCTGTGGAAACGCTGAACATTGCGTTCTCCCCCTACGCAGATTCCGACACCATTCTGGCTGCTACCGAGCCTCTGGAATCCTTGCTGAAGGAAAAGCTGCTGGAAAAGGGCTATGATGTTGAGAACATCAACATGACCGTGGGCACCAGCTATACCGCTGTGGGCGAGGCGCTCAGCGCCGGCAGCGCAGATATCGGTTTCATTTCCGGCGGCAACTATGTCCTGTTCTCCGATGACTGCGATGTTCTGGTTACCGCACTGCGTTACGGTATCAATAAGGATTCCGAAGACGCCACAAATTGGAATGACGGAACTCTGGAACAGTTCACCGATGAAACCAGCACCTACTACCGTTCCATTATTTTGGCCGGTCCCAGCGCAAAGGGTCAGGAGCTGCTGAGCAAAGTCAACGACGGCGAGGAACTGACTTGGGAAGATTTGAACAGCGCTACTTGGGCTGTGATGGGTCCCACCTCCGCCTCCGGATACATTTACCCCAGCCTGTGGCTGCAGTCCAATTACGGCAAAACCATCAGCGATCTGGACAACGTTGTGCAGTCCGATTCCTACACTACCTCTATGGCACGTCTGGCATCCGGTCAGGTCGATGTCGCTGTGGGCTTTGCTCACCTGCGCGCAAAATATGCCGACCAGTGGCAGTCTGACTTTGGCGGTACCGATGAAATGGTAAACCAGACCGGTGTCATCGGTGTAACCGAGGGTATTTACAATGATATGATTGCATACAGCAAAACTTCTGAGCTGATGCAGGATGCAGCATTCCGTCAGGCTCTGGGTGAGGCATTCATCGAAATCGGCAATACCGAGGAAGGAAAAGACATCATCAGCGTCTTCAGCCAGGTTGGCTACGAGTGGGGCGACGACGCAAACTATGACGGTGAGCGGGATGCTCAGGCTCTGCTGAAAAGCCTGGAAGGCTAAGTTTCAACGTACAAAGAAAGGATAAAAGCGAACCATGCTGCAGTTGGAAGTGAAACAAGTACATAAGGTCTATCCTTCCGGAACTGATGCACTCAGCGGTGTCAGCTTTATGCTGGAACAAGGTTCGTTTTTGTCTGTTATCGGTCCTTCCGGCGCAGGTAAAACCACGCTGTTTCGGATTCTGAACGGTATGGAGCGCTGCACGGAAGGGGAAATTCTCTACGCCGGACAGCATTTTGAACGCGCAAAAGGAAAAGCGAAACGGCAAATGCAGAAACAAATCGGTACAGTGTATCAGGACTTCTGTCTGGTTGAGCAAATGAGCTGCCTGCAGAATGTTCTGAACGCTGCCCTGCCGGAAATGAATCCCGTTGCCGGCGCGTTGGGCCTGTTCTCCGCCGAGAAAAAGGACGAGGCTGCTGCATTGCTGGAGCAAGTGGGATTGGCGGATAAGGTAACTGCCAAGGTTCGGGAGCTTTCCGGCGGGCAAAAGCAGCGGGTGTCAATTGCGCGGGCATTGATGCAGCACCCTGCAATTCTGTTGGCCGATGAACCCGTTGCATCTCTGGACCCGGTGACCGGTCGGCAGATTGTGGAACTGCTGAAATCCATACAGCAGGAGCGGGGATTGACCGTTTTGATGAACAGCCACAATCTGGAATTTGCCCGGGAATACTCTGACGAGTTATTGGGTCTTCACAGCGGAAAGGTTGTTTTTTCCGGTGCTGTGGACCGCTTGGACGATGCTGCGCTCACAGATATTTACGGTTCTGTCCGGGAAACGGAGGTCTGCCGATGACTACGAAACGTTCCCGAATGGTTCCTATTGCCTGCTCACTGTTTGTGATCGGGCTCTTTTTGCTTTCGTGCCTGCAAACCGGTGTGTCGATTCCTCTGCTGATTCGCCGCGGCAATCACTTCACGGACATTGTCTCCGCTATGTTTCCCCCGGACAGCGGATTCATTCGCACCATTCTTCCCCTGCTCTGGGCAACAATTCAAATGTCTATCACCGGAACGGTCATCGGTTCCCTTTTGGCATTGCTGGCAGCACCCTTGTGCGCTACGGTAATTCCCGGAAATTCCATTGCCAAAAAACTGTTCCGGGCCGTGATTCAGATTCTCCGGGCATTTCCGGCGCTGATTCTGGCATTGTTCGCAACGTTTCTGTTCGGTTTAAGCAGTTTCTCCGGCACGGTAGCTATTGGGGTCTACACCTTTGCCATTTTGACGCGGCTGACTTACGAGGATTTGGAAAATGCGCCGATTGGACCGTTTCTGGCCATGCAGGCCATGGGAATTCGGCAGTTTCCCGCCTACTGTCGGGCACTGGTGCCGGAAATCGCCACAAGCTATCTCACCAACGTACTCTATTTGCTGGAGGCCAACGTGCGCCATAGTGCAATTTTGGGTTACGTGGGGGCCGGCGGTATCGGTCTGCTGCTGAATGAAAAGGTTGCTTGGCGGGAATACAACAAAGTCGGCATGATTCTGATTCTGCTGTTTGTCACCGTTTGGATTCTGGAGCAGCTGGGCACATTGATTACGCAGGTCATTCAAGGTGAACGTCAAATCCGACCGGGAACAAAGCGGTTTTTGATTGCAGCATTTGTCCTGCTGTTTCTGTACAGTACCATAACTCTGCAAGGGCCGGACTTCTCTCACACAAGCACTGCCATGCTGAAAAAAATGGCCTACGGCATCACTCACCCGGATTGGAGTCTGTTTCTGGGCACCGGGTCGGACAGCATTGGTTATCTTCTGGTGGAAACGGTGTGCATCGCCTTTGCCGGTACATTGATTGGTGCGTTTCTGGCTGTGCTGTTGGTGTTTTGGAATTCCCGGCGCATCGTTCCCGCACCGGTGGCATGGGTAATGCGGACGGTGATTGCCGCGATTCGCTCGGTGCCGTTTCTGATTTACGGACTGATTTTGATTCGCGTCACCGGTCCCGGTTCCTTTGCAGGCGTTTTGACGCTGGCCATGTGCTCCGTTGGCTTGCTGTGCAAACGATTTACCCAAGCAATTGACGCCATGGACCTGCGGGCTGTTCAAGCGCTGTCCGCCATGGGCACACCCCCGCTCCCCCGACTGACCCGCGGGATGCTGCCTCAACTGTACGCGCCATTCGCCTCTGCGGTGCTCTATCGGTTTGATGTGAACATTCGTGAGGCATCGGTGTTGGGTCTGGTGGGTGCCGGCGGCATTGGCGCGCCGCTGATTTTCGCCATGAACCAATATGCTTGGGACAAAGCCGCAGCCATTTCCATTGGCTTGGTGCTTTTGTCTTGGATTGTGGATTTCCTCTCCGGAAAAATCCGAAAGAAATTGAAATAACCGGGTATAAAACAACCGGCTGCGGAGTGCTCCGCAGCCGGTTTTGCTATGATTTAGTTTTGCGTTCAGCGATGCATCACTTTGCCAGGTCGTTGTACAGGAACGTCACAATCTGGGCACGGGTGCAATCGTTTTCGGGGCTAAAGGTGTTGTTGCCGGTGCCGCTGGTAATCTTCTGTGCAGCAGCCCAACCAAT
>CAKTAK010000022.1:0-29612 GCA_934527315.1 uncultured Oscillospiraceae bacterium | reverse complement strand
CGGAGACCTGTTTATGTACAGCTCGATAGAACGGATATCCTGAGCCTTCTATCGAACGATACAACGTGTTCCGGGACCCCTTTATTCACTGAAAAACGAATAAAAGTGTCGCTTAATTAGACATTAAAAGACATATTTAGAAATACATCTGCGGATATCTCGTCTAATTACAATGGCATAGTACCACACCTTTTTCCTTGATGCAAGCCTTTTTCGGGCCTGTAACGGAAGTGTAACATTCCATGTCACATTCCCGCTGACCGGGTTTGTGCAAGTTTTTTTGCCCGGTTTGCATATTCGCAACATTAACGGACAATCGCAGTCATTCCTGCGGGAATGACCTATTCGCCCGCAAGCGGGCGAGTGCGATTTCAAGGGGGACCCAGTTCCCCCTTGAGAACCCTCTTGCTCTCCGAGGGGGTTTTTTTGTCGGTAATTCTATGAAATGTCTCTTTTTTTCATCAGAGGGAGCCTAATCGCACCTCCTCTCCCCTGCTATGCCAGCTTTTGCTCCGGCAAGCGGTCCAGACAGCGGCGGATTTGCTCCAAACTGGGGTGGACGTACACCGTCATGGTGGTGGAAACATTGGCGTGACCGAGGATATAGCTGAGGGTTTTCGGGTCTAAATCCGTTGCCATGCAGCGGGTGGCGAAGGTGTGGCGGAGGGTGTGGAATTTCACCGGGCGGACCTCTGCCAGTTCCAGACAGCGCTTGAATTTCCGCTGCATTTTCCGGGGTTCCATGGGCTCTGGGGTCCCGGTGAGGAGGTAATCCGAGGGCTCCCGCGCCCAGCGTTTCAATTCCCGGAGAATTTGCCGGGGCACGGGAATGCAGCGGCTGCCGCTGCGGGATTTCGGGGAGGCAATCATCAAGTGGGAGCCGTCGCCGGAGCGGTCGGTCACCCGTTGGAGGGTTCTGCCGATGGTGACCGTGCCGGTGCGGAGATTGATGTCGCCCCACCGCAGGGCGCAGATTTCCCCGATGCGCATTCCGGTGTACATGCAAAGGAGGATTCCCAGATTGCAGGGGGTCATGTTTTGCTCAATCCAGCACTCCAGTTTGTAGCATTCCTCGTCCGTCAATGTGCCCACGGTGCCCCGGGGCATGGTGGGCAGCGCGGGAAAAAGCATGATGTCGCAGTTTCCGGTGGCTGCGCCGTAGCGGAGAATCATTTGCAGAACCAGTTGAATCGAACGGCGGGTGGACGGCGACAAGCCGTTTTCTTCCATGGACGAAAAAAATTCGGCCAGCTGCTCCGTGGTCAAATCCCGGACGTACAGCGGACCGAATGTGGGTAATAGATGTTTTCGCAGCAGCGTTTGGTAGTTCGCGCGGGTGGATTCCTTGACCTTGCCGTTGATGTCCTCCAGCCAGAGCTCCGCGAGTGCGGCAAAGCGCATCCGTTTTGGCCGTTTCATAAATTCAAACATGTGTTCCTCCTTTTTGTGCATGGCACTATATATTATAATGTATAGCGATCTTAACACAGCACTTCGGGAGGCTTTGTCGAATTTTGTCGAATGGTGGAAAATTTCCCCGCCCGCCGGGGGATACATTTAATATATAAAACCACAACACGCATGGCGGTCTTGTGCCATGCGTGTCGTGGAATAGGAAATGGGGTATTATAAAGGGAGTATGATGGCGGCTGTTCACCGACACCTATGAAAGCAAAACAGTTATTGGAGGAGAGTTTGATTCTTAGATAACGCCCTTTTCTTTCAGCGCGTTCAGTTCGGCATCGGACACACCGAATGCACCATAAACGCTGCTGTTGTCCTGACCCAGATCCGGAGCCGGCCAATTCAGAACCGGCATATCGTCCATCAGCTTGACGGGGTTGCCGTTCAGCTTGATGTGACCTGCCACCGGGTGGTCGCAATCCAGGAACATCTGACGTGCGTTGGCGATGTGGTCGCACTCCATGACGGCTTTGATGTCGTAAATGGGTGCTGCCGGTACGCCTGCGCCCAGAATCTGGTCCACTGCCTCTTCAATGGTGTAGTCCTTGGACCAATCCTCGATGATTTTCTTCAGCGCTGCCTGATGCTCCAGACGCGCAGCCGGCATGCTGTATTCTTCCATTTCTGCCAGCTCCGGACGTTTCAGCACCTTGGTGCACAGCAGAGTGAACAGCTTGTTGTTGCCGCAGCCGATGACGAATTCGCCGTCTTTTGCGTTGAAGGAGTCATAGGGTGCTGCGGAGGGATAGCGGTTGCCCATACGCTCGGGCTGTACGCCATTGACCTGATAGCGCAGGGTGTTGTTTTCCAAGAAGGAAACCAGACCGTCTACCAGAGCAATGTCAACGCGCTGGCCTTTGCCGGTAATCTGCCGGGCATTCAATGCTGCAAGAACGCCGATGGTCAAATTCTGGCCTGCCACCAGGTCGCCGATTGCGCTGCCAGTACGAATCGGGCCGCCGCCCTCTTCACCGGTCAGGCTCATCAGACCGCTCATAGCCTGAGCGATGATGTCGTAGCCCGGGCGCTCATGGAGCGGACCGTAGCTGCCGAAACCGGAAATTGCGCCGTAAATGATGCGGGGGTTCACTTCTTTCAGAACGTCATAGCCAACGCCCAGCTTTTCCATGACACCGGGGCGGTAGTTTTCCACCACCACATCGGCCTCTTTGACCATTTTCAGGAACAGTTCTTTGCCTTCCGGTGCTTTCAGGTTCAGGGTCACGCCTTTTTTGTTGCGGTTGATGTTGGCGTAGTACAGGCTCTGACCGTTTTTGAAGGGCGGGAATGCCCGGGTATCGTCGCCGCCTTTGGGATTTTCGATTTTAATGACGTTTGCACCCAAGTCTGCCAGAAACATGGTGCAGTAAGGGCCGGCCATCACACGGGTCAGGTCCAGAACGGTAATATTACTCAGTGCATGAGATGCCATGATAATTACTCCTTTGTTTATGAGAATTTGAATCGTTTGAAGAAAATGCTTTCAGCTGCGAATCAGCCCATCATAACGTTTGCGATGGGGTTGAAGATGAGGAAACCCACGACCATGATGATCACCAGAGCCAGACCGGCCTGCAGGAACAGCTGAACGAAGACTTTGTTCTCCTCGGTCTCGGACATCTTGGTCTGAGTGCCCAGAGCAGCCATTGTCAGTGCGCCGCCGGTAGACAGCGGGGACAGACCTGCCAGAGAGCCGCCTGCGCCAACAGCTGCCATCAATGCAACGGGGTTCACGCCGCCGACCTGTGCTGCGATTTCTGCACACATGGGCATCATCGTGGGATACACAACACCCAGAGCGGAGCTGACCAGGCTGAGCAAACCGGCGGACAGACCCATAATCGGGGTTGCGGTGGATTTTGTCATAATGGAAGCCATTGCATTACTCATCAGATCGAAACCGCCGCACTGCTGAACGACACCCAACAGGGCGCCGACACCCAGAACCATGGTAATGGTACCCCAGGGAATGGATTTGATGGCCTGTGCCTCATCACCAACCCGGAACAGAATCAGGACCATTGCGACGATGAATGCGGAAAGGCCGATGTTCACGTCGAAGAAGACAATCAGCACCAGCATGGCAACAATGCTCAGCAGGGAGATAATCTGCTCTTTGGTGAATTTTTCGTCGGTTTTCAGGGCATCCATGGCATCGGTTGCCTTGACTTTGTGGCCCTTGAACAGGAAGAAAGCAATGACGGAGTAGATAATGCAGACGATGGTCAGGCACACCAGAATGGTGGGCATCACGTTTTCAAGACCGGCACTCTCGGCAGCGGCAGTAATGATTGCAGCCTCGGGAGTGATGGGACTCATACGGCCGGCAATCAGACCTGCGCAGCCGATGACAGAGAGCATAACGGGATTGAAGCCAACGGGAATTGCAATACTGACGGCCAGTGCGGGAATGATAGCCAGCGCGGGCACAGCGCCGGGGCCGACTGCGGAAATGATAAAGCCGGCAATGAACACTGCGATGGGCAGCAGCCAAAGTCTGTGACCGGCAAGACCGATAATCTTTCTTGCCATAAGGTCCAGAGCACCGGTCGAGTTAATCAGTGCAAACAGAAGGGTAATGCCGACGAGGGTTACGAACATCGATGCGCTGACGCCGCTGATCAGTGCCTTATCGGTCAAACCGAGAACTCTGACAGCGATTACGCCGACACCCAAAGCAACGATACCGACATTGCATTTTCTCACAAATGCAAGCACGATAACGGCCAGGAAAATCACTAACGATAAAATATCCATATATTTGCTCCTCTTCTCTCAGAATCGTCCGACCGGCTTAGCAGCAAGGGGGCTGTTTTGCCTGAATGTTCATCTGGTGACCGCTGTAAATGCCGTCCACAAAGCTCTTCTGGAACTTCGATGCAGCCAGCAGCTTGTCAAAATCAATGCCGGTATCATAGCCCATGCGCTCCAGCATGTAAACCAGATCTTCCGTAGCGGTGTTGCCGGATGCGCCGGGAGCGAAGGGGCAGCCGCCCAGACCGCCCAAAGTGGACTGCACCTTGGTAATGCCGCATTCAATGGCTGCCAGGGTGTTCACCAGACCCATGCCGCGGGTATCGTGGATATGTACCTGCCACTCGCAATCGCCGAATTTCTCCATAACCGCCTTGCACAGTCTGCGCACCTGATTGGGGTCTGCGATACCGATGGTATCTGCCAGATACATGGAGCGTACACCGGTGTCATACAGTCTCTGGGTAAATGCCATCACCTTTTCATCGGGAAGAATTCCCTCAAAGGGGCAGCCCAGCGCCGTTGCCATGCCTACGGACACGTTCATATCGGGGAACGTCTCCAGAATCCGTTTCAGCTCTGCAAATGATTCATCGTGTGTCCGGTTGATATTTGCCTTGTTGTGGGATTCGCTGACGGAAATCACGTAGGAAATGTTCCGGATTCCTGCATTGTATGCATTTTCAGCACCCCGGAAGTTGGGAGCCAGTGCCCAGAACTTCACATCGGGGTAATGCGCCAGACAATACTCCGCCAGCTGGGCTGCGTCTGCCATCTGGGGAATTGCCTTCGGGCTTACGAAAGAAGTGACTTCCATTTCTTTCACACCGGCATTCACCAGTGCGTCAATCACGCTGACTTTCTCTTCGAATGTCAGCATCTGTTTCAAGTTCTGCCAGCCGTCTCTCGGACCGACTTCAACAATGCCAATTTTGCTCATTTTCCATATGCCTCCAGTACAAGAATTTGGAACTCACCGAAGTATCATATATCAGCCTGCAGGTCTCAAATTGACTCTTCGTCTTTTGTTGGCGTCATAATAGCGCAGATTTTTTCACTTTTCCATTTGTCAAAATAATTACAATTTTCCCATTGAAAATCGTTTCACTTTCTGTTAAACTCCGTTTATGAAACATTTTTAGTAGATTTTCCTGTCATTTGGAGGCACAACTGCAATGGAATTCTCTTTTTCAAACACGAAGCCCATAAAAATTTGTTTTTTGGGATACGAAAAACTTTACGAATTGGCAAAGGAAATCACCGCCGAGCTTTCCTCCGATGAAGTGACCTACCTGCTCTATGACTGCGATATGGACACCCAAGACCGGTGCATTCAAGACGCATTGGACCAAGGCTGCGAGGTGTTCATTGCCGGCCCCGGCAATGCCGCTTACTTCCGCAGCAAGCACAATCTTCCCCTGCTGGAAATTCCCATTCGAATCGTGGAATATGCCGTTGCGATCAAGAAAGCTTTGACAGACGGTCATAAAAAAATTGCAATTGCACACTACCGCTACACGCCGCCCATTGACGTGGAAATTCTCTCCAAGCTGCTGTCCTGCGAGATTGCGGAAATCAAATTCGAGAATGTTTCGGACTTGTATCAGTTGATGCAAGCCTCCGACTGCGACGCATTTGTGGGTGCCGCCGCAACCTTTCACGCTGCCGAAACCTTGGGAAAAGCCGGGTATCTGGTGTATTCCAGACCCTCCAGTATCCGCAACGTATGCCTGCAAGCGGTGGACCTTGCCCGGAATATTGCCCAAACCCGCAGAAACCGCGCCATCACCAGCGCCATTATGCAGAACTCCGCCCTTGCCATCATCGTGACCGATATGGACGGGAAAATCGACTTTTTCAACCGCGTTGCGCAGAACTATTCCGGTTTGTCTTCGGTGCAGGTGCGGGACCATGTGATTGACGAGTTTTTCCCCAATCTCTCCGTTGCCTCTTTTGTAAAAAGCAAGAACACCCGCACCGAAAGTTTTCGCTTAGTGGGCGGCGTGATGATGCGGTGTGTGCAGGAACGCATTCAATCGAAATCCGAATCCATCGGTGTGCTGATTACCCTCTACCCCGAGGCGCACAACCGCAAAAATACGGATACCGCGCCAAAGCTCACCGGTATTTATGCCCATGCACGGCAATGGGAAAGCCTCACCGCCCAATCCCCCGCGATGAAACGTCTGATTGCAGAGGGCAAAGACCTGAGCGATTCCTCGCACCCCGTTGTCGTTTTCGGCGAAGAGGGCTCCGGGCGGGAGGGCATTGCCAGCTGTATCCACTATGCCTCCGACCGCGCCGATGCCCCTTGTGTCACCTTGGACCTTGCCACCATCACCGAGCAAGACGCGCCCCGGATTCTGTTCGGCTATGACCGGGATGACCGAACCGTGGACGGGATTTTCAGCAGCGCAGCCGGCGGCAGCATTATTTTGAAAAATATTTCTCTGGCAAAGCCCTCCGCCATTGCCTGCCTGCGGCAGGTTTTGAACGGCAACACCATTTACCGTCCCGGTCTGAAACACCCCATTTCCACGGACATTCGGTTCATCACCACTGCTCGCAAAGAGGAATTCGACCAACTGCGCCCCGACCTTGCGGCAAGTCTCAAAATCGACGTGTTGGAAATGCCCTCTCTGCGGGAGCGCGTGGAGGATATTCCCACCTTGTTCCGCAAGCATCTTCAGCAGAATTCCGATATTTCCCGACGTTTTCTGATCACCGAGGATATGGACCGTTTGCTCCAAGCCTACAGTTGGCCGTGAAATATTCTGGAGCTCCGCGCCGTATCTGTCCGCTATATTGACATCGGCAAGGATTTGGACCGGCTCACCCCCGTCGCCCGCTACCGCGTTTTGGTGCAAGCCATTGGCGAAGAGCAACTTTTGAAGGACCTGACAGCAAACTATCCGGTGCTGCTCCAACGTCCCATTACGGACCAAGCCGCCTTTATGCAGGCGCTGACCGTACTGAAGGATTGGCTGCACTGCTCCAATGACGATGCCGCCGTGAAACTGGGCATCAGCCGAACAACCCTCTGGCGCATTGCCAAAGACGCCGCCAACAGCGAAGAATAACTGTAAAAAGCAGCCCTGAACGCAGAATTTTTCTGCATTCAGGACTGCTTTTTTATTCTATTCCGGTTTCTATCTTTACAGCTGACCGGTGACGCAGAAAATCGCCCACTGGGCAATATTCACCGCGTGGTCTGCCACACGCTCCAGATATTTTGCAATAATGATCAGGTCCACCGCGCGGTCGGAATGGTCCTCCCGGGCGGCAATGCGCTCGGTAAGCTCCTGCTTGACCTGCACAAACAGCGCGTCAACCACATCGTCCTGCGCCATCACCGCGCGAGCCGTCACCGGGTCTTTTTCCGCGTAGGCGCCAATCGCCCGGCGCACCATCATACCCGCCTGCCGGCTCATGGTAACGATGTCCTCCGGCACTTCCGTTTTCTTGCCATCCCCTGCCATGAGCAGAGAGATTTCCGCAATGTTCATGGCCTGGTCGCCGATGCGCTGCAAGTCCGTGACCATCTTCATGGCGGCGGAAATGGTCCGCAAATCCCGTGCCACCGGCTGCTGCCGCATCAGCAGAGACATGCATTTATTTTCAATATCCTTTTCCATCTGGTCCATGCTGCCGGTGAGGGCAATGGCGGCTTTTGCGCCGTTCTCTTCTCCCCGGGACAAAGAGGCCGTCACCAAATCAATGGCGTCCTGGGCCGTTGCCGCCATTTCCGTCAGCTGGGTGCCCAGTTCCGTCAGTTCCGCATCAAATGTTTTTCTCATGCTGCCCGCTCCCTTTCTCAGCCGAATCGGCCGGTGATGTAATCTTCCGTCCGCTTGTCTTTCGGAACGGAGAACAGCTGCTCCGTAGGCGCCGTCTCCACCAGTTCGCCATGGAGGAAAAATGCGCACCGGTCAGAAATACGGGTTGCCTGCTGCATATTGTGGGTCACGATGACAATGGTGTAGTCCTTCTTCAGATCGTCAATCAATTCCTCGATTTTCGAGGTGGAAATGGGGTCCAGCGCAGAGGTTGCCTCGTCCATCAGCAGCACGTCCGGCTCCACAGCCAGAGCCCGGGCAATGCAGATTCTCTGCTGCTGACCGCCGGACAGACCCAGTGCAGATTTTTTCAACCGATCTTTCACCTCGTCCCAGATGGCAGCGCCCCTGAGAGACCGCTCCACGATTTCGTCCAGTTCCTTGTGTCCTTTGATACCGTGGGTTCGGGGACCATAGGCAATGTTGTCATAGATGGACATAGGGAACGGGTTGGGTTTCTGGAACACCATGCCCACATGACGGCGGAGCCATGTCACGTCCACCTGCGGGTCAAAAATATTCTTCCCCTGATACAAAACCTCGCCCTCAATGCACACGCCGGGAATCAAGTCGTTCATGCGGTTCAGCGTTTTCAAAAACGTGGATTTGCCGCAGCCGGAGGGCCCGATTAAAGCGGTCACCTGATGCTCCGGCATTTCAAGGTTAATATCTTTCAGCGCCTGATTCGTGCCGTACCACAGATTCAGATGCCGTGTTTCCAAAATTGCATTCATATAGGAATTCTCCTTCACTTCTTCAGCTTTTTCCCAATCAGATTGGCCGAGAGATTGATTACCAGCGTCAGTACCATCAAAATGGCCGCAATGGCAAAGGCAATGTCCGTTTCGCCCCGCTCGTTGGCGTAAAGGTACAAAGCCACAGTCAGCGTGGCAGAAGAATTGTGCAGCGCCTCGCCGAAGTTATACAGAACCGTACCGAATCCGGCGGTAAACAGCAGCGCGGCAGATTCGCCCACAATGCGGCCCACAGCCAGAATGCAGCCGGTGACAATGCCGTCCACAGCGTTGGGCAGCACCACCGTGCGCACCATGCGCCATTTGCCGGCACCCAAACCCAGTGCGCCCTCCCGATAGGATTGGGGCACGGTTTTCAAGGATTCCTGAGTGGTGCGGATAATGGTGGGCAGAATCATCACCACCAGGGTCAAGCCGCCTGCCAGCACACCGGCGCCGAATCCCAACAGCTGCACGAACACCATCATACCCACCAGACCGAAGATAATGGAGGGAATGCCCGTCAGGGTTTCCGTGGCAAACTCAATCAGGTTCACCAGTTTCCGGTTGGTGGCATATTCCGTCAGATAAATGGCTGCGCCCACGCCCAAGGGCAGAACGATGACCATGGCAACGGCAATAATATATAATGTACTCAAAATATGGGGCAGGATTCCGATGGTGCCCTTCAGCATACTGGATTGGGTGGAAATCAGATTCCAGGAAATATAGGGCAGACCCCGGTAGAAAATATAGCCAATCAGGAATACCAACAGTGCGCAGACCAAGACGCCGCACAGATACAGCAGGCATTTCATGGTCTTGTCATAGACATTCCGCCGCAAACTCAATCGTTCCATGCTCAGCCTTCTTTCTTGTTCTTAATGAACACATTCAGGAATACGTTAATCAGCATAATAAACAGGAACAGCACCAGACCCACGGAATACAGGGCATGCTGCCACAGCGAGCCTACCGCCGCATAGGACATTTCCGATGCAATGGCGGTAGTCAGGAACCGCACAGAGGTGAACAGACTGCCGGGCATATTGGGCACGTTGCCGGAGACCATGATAATGGCCATTGCCTCACCGATGGCGCGGCCCACGCCCAGCACAATGGCAGTTGCCACACCGGACCGGGCAGCAGGCAGGCTCACCCGGAAAATCGTTTCGATTTTCGTAGCGCCCAGTGCCAAGCTGGCCTCTTCATATTCTTTCGGCACCGCCTTCAGCGAAGTCTCCGCCACGTTGATGATAGACGGCAGAATCATAATGCCCAGCACCACAATGGCAGCCAAAAGGCAAGCACCGGAGGACAAGCCGAAGGTTCTCTGAATGAACGGTACCAGAACAATCATACCCACCAGACCGTAGACAATGGAGGGAATGCCCGCCAGCAGCTCCACAGCAGAGTGAATCACCCCTGCCAGTTTCGGAGGGGCAACCTTTGCCAGAAACATGGCCGTCAGAATGCCCACCGGCACACCCACGACCACCGCGCCGGCAGTACCGGCCACAGAGGTGAGAATGAACGGCAGAATTCCGAATTGCCCCTGCTTGCCCGCCCAAGTGGTTCCGAACAGAAATTTCGCCGGGCCGATTTCAAAAATGGCCGGCAGACCGGCTGCAATCAGATAGATGCAGATAAACAGCACACAGCCCACTGCGGTGAATCCGCAAAGCAGAAACACCCCGTTGACCACAAATTCCATAACGTCTTTTGCGGTGTGCAGACCGTACCGCAATTTGAACCGCTCCAGCAGGCTTTTCTTTTCCCGGGTTGCCGTCGGTTTCAAAACAATTTCTTTTTCCACAAAATGCTCCCTTCGCGCTTGCGTCTTATCAAATTCCCCCAAATCCCGGGTGTGGGATTTGGGGGAAACTTTCGTCTTGCGGAATTCGATTAAGCCACAGGAACAGCGCCTGCGGAGCGAATCAGGTCAGCAGCGGAGGCGGAAGTTGCCCAATCGAAGAATGCCTGTGCGGCGTCGCTCAGGGTCACACCGTCTTTCGTGACGAACACGAAGGGACGCTGAATCTCATAGCTGCCGTCTTTCACGGTTTCCTCGGAGCAAGCCACACCGTTTACGGTCACAGCCTTGATGCCGTCTTTACCTTCCACAGCGGACAAAGATGCGTAGCCAATGGCCTGAGGATTGTTCTTCACAGCCTCAATCACAGCACCGGTAGAGGTCAGTTCCTGCGCCAACACGCATTTGTCGGAAGTACCGGTGATGGACTCGAACCCATCGCGGGTGCCGGAGCCGCCCTCACGGCCGATGCAGGCGATTTCGCCGTCAGCGCCGCCCACTTCAGACCAGTTGGTGATTTCGCCGGTGAAGATTTTTGCAATCTGGTCCACAGTCAGGTCTTCCACTGCACTGTTGCTGTTCACAATCACGGCAATGCCGTCCAGAGCCACAATCGTTTCGGTCAGACCGGCTGCTTTTTCTTCGTCTTTCAGTCCGCGGGAGGCCAGACCGATGTCTGCCGTACCGTTCTTTGCGGATTCCACGCCGGTACCGGAGCCGGTGGGGTCATAGGAAACTTTCACATCGGGGTAATCAATGCCGAACTGCTCGGACAGGGTCAGAATCACCTTCTCCATAGAGGTGGAGCCGTTGGTGGTTACGGTGCCGGACAGTTTGGTTTCTGCACCCTTATTTGCGTCATCCGTTGCATCGGGAGTTTCGGTTTTGCTGCCGCATGCAGCCAGAGACAGGCACATTACGCCGGTCAAAACACCTGCAATCAGTTTTTTCATCGTTTCATTTCTCCATTTCTTTTACGTCGTTTGGATTTTCTTCCCTTCATCGGGTTACAGCTTGAGTATACTGTGCCACTGTAAAGTCCTCCGCCATAGCAACGTAAAGAAACCGTAAAGAACTCTTTTTCTGTGTAAAGAATTCTCCCATGCAATGATTTTCCCAACATTTTTTCATATTTCCCCCGGAACGATTGACAGACGCTTTCGAATCATATACAATAACGCTGCGGTGGAAAATCACTGTTTAACCATGACAACGGCATCACCGGAGTCATGGTTTCTTTTTTATCATTTTCCCCCTCGAATGCTTAGAAAGAAGGATGACAAGCTATGGAAAGAATTGCTTACTACAATGGTAAAATCGGTACCCCCGAGGATATGATGGTTCCCATGAACGACCGCGTCTGCTACTTTGGCGACGGTGTTTATGACGCAACCGCTGCCGCCAACGGTCAGATTTTCCTGCTGGACGAACACGTAGACCGTCTGTATAACTCCGCCGGGCTGATTGGAATTCAGATTCCCTACACCAAGCCGGAACTGAAGGAGATTCTGAAAGACGTGGTCTCCCGTGTGGATAATCCCCACAGCTTTGTATATTTTCAGGTAACCCGCGCAACCGCTGCCCGGACCCATGCATTCCCCGTGAATGCAACGGCAAACTTCTGGATTACCGTAACCCCGAAACAGTTCCGGGATTTCAGCCAACCCATTCAGCTGACCGAAATGGAAGATAAGCGTTACCTCTACTGCAACATCAAAACGCTGAACCTGCTGCCCAGCGTTCTGGCGGCCCAGCATGCAGAGGAGCAGGGCTGCTACGAAAGCGTGTTCCATCGGGGCAACATCGTAACCGAGTGCGCCCACTCCAACATCTCCATTCTGAAAAACGGTGTGCTGAAAACCCACCCCAATGACTGCTACATTCTCCCCGGCATTGCCAAGAATCATCTGATTAAGGCATGCAAAAAGCACAGCATTCCCGTGGACGAAACCCCCTTCACCCTGGATGAGCTCCGGGATGCAGACGAAGTTCTGGTCACCAGCTCCTCCAACTTCTGCTCCTTTGCCGATACCTTTGAGGGCAAGCCCATCGGCGGCAAAGCGCCGGAGCTGGTAAAGCTGCTGCAGGATACCGTCATTCAGGAATATCTGGACTACTGCGGCATTCAGTCTCTGTAATATGACGTCCGCAGCATTCTCTCCCGCCGGAGACAGCACCCTTGTGGTGCGGTTCGGCAGCGAGATTTCCCAATCCGTCAACCGCCGGGTAGCGCTGTTCACAGGAAACGTGGAGCGTGCCGGATTGAAAGCCGTTCGGGAATTGATTCCCACCTTCTGCACCGTGTCTGTGGTGTATGACCCGATGGTCATGACCTATGAAAAACTGGTTCGACAGCTGACTTCTCTGCTCCCCGGAGCAGAGGGGGCGGCTGCCGGCGGGCGGACGGTGCACGTGCTCCCGGTGTGCTACGGCGGGGAATTCGGCGCCGACCTGCCCTTTGTGGCGGAACACGCAGGCTTGACGGAGCAGGAAGTCATTGACCTCCATTCCGGCAGGGATTATTTGATTTATATGTTGGGTTTTCTTCCGGGATTTTCCTATCTGGGCGGTCTGGATTCCAAGCTGCATACTCCCCGCCTTTCCTCTCCCCGGACGAAAATTCCCGCAGGCAGCGTGGGCATCGGCGGCGAGCAAACCGGTGTGTATCCGCTGGATTCCCCCGGCGGCTGGCAGCTGATTGGCCGCACCCCCGTCCGCCCTTACGACCCCAACCGGGAACCCGCTATTTTGTACAGCGCAGGAGAATACATTCGGTTTTCCCCGGTCTCCCGGGAGGAATACGACCGCATTGAACGGGAAATCGCCGCCGGAACCTATCGGCATACGGTGCTGCAGGAGGTGTGACCATGGGTCTGAAAATTTTACAGCCCGGCGTACTCACCACCGTGCAGGATGCCGGCCGGTTCGGCCATCAGGCCGCCGGTTTTTCCGTGTCCGGTCCTATGGATACGGACGCACTGTACACCGCCAATATTCTGGTGAACAATCCCCCGGATTATGCCTGTCTGGAAATGGTGTTCCAAGGGGCTGCGGTGGTATTTGACCGAAAAACCTACTTTGCCCTCACCGGCGCGGATATGTCTCCCACGTTGAACGGCGCGCCCATTCCCATGTACCGCGCCGTAGAAGTGAAAGCCGGAGATACTTTGGTCTGCTCCACAGCAAAGCAGGGGAAATACGCATATTTGGCCATAGCCGGCGGCATTGACGTACCCGTGGTGATGGGCAGCCGCGCCACCAATCTGAAATGCGCCATCGGCGGCTATCAAGGGCGAAAGCTGGCATTCGGCGACGAATTGCCTTTGTCCG
Organism: uncultured Oscillospiraceae bacterium; assembly: GCA_934527315.1. Taxonomy (GTDB): domain Bacteria; phylum Bacillota; class Clostridia; order Oscillospirales; family Oscillospiraceae; genus HGM13010. Next base: position 15,681 of record CAKTAK010000022.1, on the reverse strand, counting down.
TCACCGGGGTGTTTCTGGATAATCACTACCGAAAGCATCTGGAGCCGCCGGTATTTTCCAACGAAATCACCCTCCGGGTGGTGCCCGGACCCCAAGACGAGCTGTTTACCGACCGCGGCAAACAGACCTTCCTTTCCGGCACCTATACCCTGCAGCCAGATTCCGACCGCATGGGCATTCGCCTCTCCGGCCCGGAAATTGAATCCAAAGCCGGCGTGGATATCATTTCCGATGCCATTGCCTTTGGCTCTATTCAAATTCCCTCTTCCGGTCAGCCCATTATTCTCATGGCCGACCGGCAGACCACCGGCGGTTATGCCAAAATCGGCACTGTGATCTCCCCCGACCTGCCCAAATTGGCCCAATGCACCGCCGGGGCGAAGATTCATTTCCAATGGGTCACGGCAGCAGAGGCCAATCGGCTGTACCGGCAGCATCAGAAACAGTTCCGCCGTCTGGCGCGGAAAACCGGACTGTGTCTCAAAAAATGGTAAACGAGGTTTTGAATCCATGGATACGCAGAATATGACCCCCGCGCAGGTGCGCGCTTTGATTCGCAGCGGTGAAATCACCGTTCCCACTTCCGGTATGTGCCCCGGCTACGCGCAAGCCAATCTGGTGGTGCTGCCGAAAGACCTTGCCTATGACTTTCTGCTGTTTGCACAGCGGAATCCCAAGCCCTGCCCCATTCTGGAAGTCAGCGATGTGGGCAGCCGGACCTTGAAAAAAATTGCCCCCGGCGCAGATATTGCCGCGGACATTCCCAAATACCGTGTCTATGAGCACGGCGTTCTCACGGGAGAGTACACCGATGTTTCCCACCTTTGGCGGGAGGATTTGGTAAGTTTTCTCATCGGCTGCAGCTTTTCCTTTGAGTCGGAGCTGATTGAGGCCGGCATCGAAATGCGCCACAATACCATGGGCTGCAATGTGCCCATGTATATCACCAACATTCCCTGCGAGCCCGCCGGCGTATTTCACGGCAACATGGTGGTGTCCATGCGGCCCATTCCCTATGAGCAAGTGGTCAAAGCCGTCACCGTCACCGCCGCCATTCCCAGTGTTCACGGCGCTCCCGTACACATCGGAGACCCGGCCCAAATCGGAATCAAGGATTTGAATCACACGGATTTCGGTGACCCGGTTCCCGTAAAGCCCGGGGAAGTGCCGGTATTTTGGGCCTGCGGCGTCACGCCCCAAAGCGCAGTGATGGCCTCCAAGCCCCCCTTTGTGATTACCCACGCGCCGGGTCACATGCTGATTACCGACGTCAAAAACGTGGAACTGAAAGGCTGAGCCATGTATAAAATTGATTTGAACTGTGATTTGGGCGAAAGCTTTGGTGCATATACCTTGGGTCTGGACAGTCAGGTCCTGCCCCATATCTCTTCCGCCAACGTTGCCTGCGGATTTCATGCCGCAGACCCGGTGGTCATGTCCAAAACCGTGCAGCTGGCCAAAGCAGCCGGTGTGGCTGTGGGCGCTCACCCGGGGTATCCGGATTTGCAGGGATTCGGCCGCCGAAATATGGTCATTCCCCCCAACGATGTGAAAGCCATGGTCCAGTACCAGATTGGCGCATTGCTTGCATTCTGCAAAGCCAACGGCATTGCCATGCAGCACGTCAAGCCCCACGGTGCTTTGTACAACATGGCCGGAAAAGACGAGGCGCTGGCTCTTGCCATCTGCGAGGGCATTGCGCAAGTGGACGATTCTCTGATTCTTCTGGGGCTCAGCGGCAGCAAAATGCTTTCCGCCGCAAAAACCGTGGGTCTGCGGGCAGCAAGCGAAGTGTTTGCCGACCGGGCGTACGAAGAGGACGGCTCTTTGGTGGCCCGGACGAAGCCCGGTGCCATGATCACCGATGAGGACGAGGCCGTCCGCCGGGTGGTTGCCATGGTGGAAAAAGGCACCGTCACCGCCATCACCGGAAAAGAAATCCCCATTCAGGCCGACTCCGTGTGCGTCCACGGAGACAGCCCCAAAGCACTGAACTTTGTTCAGAAAATCCGGACCGCTTTTCAGACTGCCGGGATTCAGGTTGCCCCGCTGGGGGAAATTGTTGAGAAATGAGGACTGCCTATGCAGAGCATTGAAGATATCATTCTGCTCCACTCCCAACGGGGCATGAATTTACTCCGGGAGTACTGTCCGAAAGACTTCTGCCGGCGGGCCGCCCAGTGTATTCTGGACGTTCCCCGGGGCTATGTGCTGCTGACCACCGGGTTCTATGTGGCCGGTGCCGGAGAGACCGACGGCCCTCCGGGCACCATGTTTCTGGCCCGGGCGCTGAAACGGTTGGGTTTTTCTCCAGTGATTGTGACCGACGACTTCTGCCGGGACTTTTTCGACAGCGAGGGCATTGAAACCGTGTATGCCGACACCACCATGGGGGAATCGGATTATGCCGATATGCTGGACCGCTATGCCCCCACCCTGCTCATTTCCATTGAGCGGTGCGGACGGAATATCCACGGGGATTATGCCAATATGCGGGGTGTCAGCATTGCCGACCACAATGCCCGGTTAGACGCGCTGTTTGAGTTGGGCCGCACCCGGGGAATTCCCTCCATCGGTGTGGGCGACGGCGGCAATGAAATCGGCATGGGCAATTTGCAGCAGATTATCACCAACCGGCTGTCCTTGGTTCCCTGCGAGGTCACCGTGGACTATCTGGTCATTGCAACGGTTTCCAACTGGGGCGCTTTCGGCTTGTGCGCTTATCTGGCACTGCTTTCCGGCCGCAATGACCTGCTCCCGGACTATGAAATTGCCATGGCATACCTGCGGCATATTGTGGCTCTGGGCGCCGTGGACGGCGTCACCAAACAGCAGGTTGCCACCGTTGACAGCTACCCCAACGAGGTGGAGCAGGAAATCCTGACCCAACTGAATTTGAACTTGTAACTACGAAAAGAGACTGCGCAATCTGCAGTCTCTTTTTTCATAAAAAACTTATTTTTTATAATCTTTTCTTTTCCCACTGGTCTGCAAGGAAATCATCATTTTTTCACTTAATTTTCAACAAAACAGTGGAATTGCCATTCATTTTCTTTTCAATTTCATTTTATTTTGCAAGTTTTTAATGCATTTTTCAGCTTTTTCAAACACATTTGTCTTTTTGCACAATTTTATGGGGATATTTTTGGTTTTTCCCCGGTCTTTGCAGCGCTTGACAGTGCATTTATTGTATGTTAATCTTGTGAACCACCCACGACTGAAGTCGCAGGCATCTGGCCCAGAGACTCCGAGAGATGAAGTGTGAGCCATCATTTATTCTCGACTGACCAGACTTACAGGACGATTTCTGAACGTCCATGCTGTACATAACTGAACGAGCTAACCCCGGCGTTCCAACCGGTTATTGTATGTCTTAGAGGCCTACTTTTATGCAGGGATTCTCTCTGCGTAAAAGGCTCTCAGTCCTTCGTTTCGGATATTGATAGCCGCATTGAGGTCACGGTCTATAACCGCCCCACAGTGCGGGCATACCCATTCCATTTGTCCAAGTTGGACATCCGGATTCTTACTCCCGCAGTGCCGGCAAGTCTTCGTCGAAGGATACCACTTATCAATGACGATGTAGTATTTCCCTTGCTCGGCGAGCTTGTATTGGAGGAAAGTACGGAACATACCGAATCCGTTGTCAGAAACAGCTTTCCCGAATTTGAGCGTCTGCGCCATAGCACTCAAATCGATGTCTTCTACACATACAGCATCATAGGAATTGGCTATCTTCCTGCTGAGCTTATGGCAAAAGTCAAGTCTTTGATTGGCGACAGTTCTGGAAATCTTGCTGACTCGTGCTTTTTGCTTGAAGTATCGGTTGGACCCTTTCTTGCAATGGGACAGTTTCCGCTGCTCCTTAGCAAGCCGTTCTTCTGACTTTCGATACCAGTGCATGACACCGGCGTCATTGCCATTCGAATCGACATAGAACTTCGGACTGCTGTAATCGAGTCCAATCGTTGTTTCTTCCGTAGGCAAAGGTGCCTGTTTGATGAGGGTATCCGGCAACTGGTAAAGCACAGAGATATAGTACTTCCCATTGACCTGTCTGGACACCGTAGCACTCTTCAGTACCCAGTCTTTCTTCGGAACACGATGGATAGAGGCAAGGACTTTACCGACTTTCGGAATCTTGATGAAACCTCGCTTGCCTTTCCGGGTGATGACTTCGATGTTCCCGTTGGTGTAGTTCGTTGTGTAGGATTGTTCTTCCCCGCGTCTCGATTTGTACCGGGGATACCCGGTGCGGCCTTCGAAGAAGTTCTTATAGGCGGCACATAGCGCATAGATGCTGTTGGTAAGGGCAAACTTGTCCACTTCCGTAAGGAAGGGGAACTCGTCTTTCCAGACTCGATTGCAATATGCGTTCAGAGCGGTCTGCCCAAAGGTAGGCATCCCTGCTTCGTAGAGTCCTCTTTGCATAGAGAGCGCATCGTTATAGACCTTCCGAACACAACCGAAAGTTTGGCTGAGCTTCTCGCTTTGAGCATCCGTGGGATACACACGATATTTAATTGCTCTGTAAACGGCATTGTCATCTGCCACGGCGCTCACCTCATTCCATAGTTTTCTGTTCTCTGATGTATTGTTTGACTTGTTCGACAGACCGGTCGCTTACGGATACCGCACAGTAGGACGGATTCCATAGATGCCCGCCCCAAAGCGACTTCTTGATATCCGGGAACAGCTCGAACAGTTTCTTCGCTGTTTGCCCCTTCAGACGCTTGATAGCATCCGGAATAAAGAACTGGGGTGAACAGTCTACCAGCAAATGTACATGGTCCGGCATGACTTCCATTTCCATGATAGTCCCCGGCAATTCGTCCATGACCAGCTGAAGCTGCCGTTTGAACTCGGTTTCGATATCCCCCATAAGAACTTGCTTTCTGTACTTCGTACACCATACCAAATGGTACTGAAGGGAATAGACATATCCGCGACCATGTGAAAGTCCTGAATTGGTTGCAGTAATCATCTTTTATCACCATATTTATTATACCATATGCACAGCAAAAAATCAGCATTTCTGCTGATTTTCTTGAAGAAATATTTGGCCGGTTAACTCACAACTGAAGTCACTAGAATACGCCGGCTGATTTTCAACCCAGGGTCTTTTCACCCATGCTGCTGTTTCAAAACAGCGCCCCGCTCCCCGCGATACCTGTGCTTCGCGGCAGCGGATTTCATTCGTCGAAACTGCCGGGCGCCCCGCCCCGCTGGTGGATTTGCATATACCGCCGTTCCCCTCCGGAAACGGCGGACCGATACAATTGATATCCGGAAACGCCGAAAGGCCCCGGCTCTGTCTCGCGAAAAGATGCTCCTTCCGTTTTTCTTGGGCTTCCCCTCTCTTTGCCCATCACTTTTTCGGAACCGAATTCTCACCCACCCTTGAATTCTTCTCTCCCGCGATGACAAACGCCCGGCAGTTTCCCGTTCCCGTGGTTGGCGCGCAGCCGACCGGCTCATCGGATTCCGGTTCCGATGGTCGGTATGCCCGGGAATGTACCGGAGGGAGTCGCCCAACGATTTCTCAATCGTTGGCGGCTTTCCCAATTCTCTCTCATTCCTTTCAGACAAACACCCCAATGCAGCTCCGCTCAAAGCCGCATTGGGGTGTTTGCACGTTATGATTTCTTTTTCCGACGGTTCAGCCACTTCCGAATCCGGACCGCCAAGGGCGGTTTCCGGTTTCGTTTTTCTTCCGCCAACCGGGCCGCCTCTTCCGGTGTTTTCGCCCCGGCATAGCTGCGGGTGTACAGCAGCTTTTCCCGATTCCGCTCCAATGCCTTTGCCGACGGCTCCGGCAGCTGAATCCGCTCCGGGTCATAGGGATACGCCCATCCCCGCTCCCCGGCCACTTTCTTAGCCGCGGCAACCTTGTTCTGATGACGGTCGTCTACCGTCTGCCCACGGAAAATTTCTTCCTCGGACAGCGGCTCCAGTACCAATATTCCTGCCTGCTCCGCCTGACGGAGCAGCCGCAGTCCTTTTTCCGTCCGCGCCAGAATGACGCTCCACCCCTCCGGGGTGTCTTTTCCCGGAATATTCCACGGGTCGCCGCATACCAAATCCGTCCAGACATTCATCTGGTCAAAGCAGCTCAAGCACCGAAAGCTCTCATACAGCGGCTTGATTTGGTGGCGATAGCGGTTGGGCAGCGTATGGGTCTCTTCCCCGGTCTGCACCGTGATTTCTCCCGGCCAGCCGCCGGCTTTTTTATCCCGAAATCGAAATGCCGTGGGCGCGGGCGCTCCCGCTTTTTCGCAGATATCGTCTACCATGTGTCCGCTGTTTTGCCCGGCGCAAATCAAGCCGATGCGGTATTCCGGCACCAACTCCGGCGCCTGCTTTTCCATCAGATGCAGGGATTCCCCCTGACAGCCGAGGACCACCGCCGCCAACTTCCGCCCGGGATTTTCCCGGAGCGCCGGCAGCACCGCAGATTGGGTGTAATAAGACCCCGCCGAGGCATAAATCTCCGCCGCCATCTCCGCAATCACCGCTTTCGGCCGCCGGGTTTCCGAATCAAATCGGTTCACCACCGCGCCGTCCGCTTGTCCGCTTTCCAGCAAATATGCCAGCAATGCCGTCACCACACCGCCGGATTGCCCATTCAACCGGGTTTCCGGGTTCTTGGCGCAGCCGATAAACCCCGCCTGCACCTTGCCGTGGAGCAAATCTTCCGGCACAATGTCCTTTGTATTTTCCGGCACACTGGGGCACACCCGCCGGCATTTTCCGCAGCCGATGCAATTTGCCTGCACCTGCGCCGTGAGAAATCCCGCCGGGCTTTCCGCCATGGTAACAGCTCCCACCGGGCACACCGCCATGCAGCCGCCGCAGCCGGTGCACAGCAGATTCCCACTGACTGATGCAACGCTCTCCATCAGCAGCCACCGTAAAGCAGCCGGCCGGTTTCCAGTACTTTCTTCTTCACAGCGGGGTACTGCGCCAGAATGGTCTCCCGGTTTTCTTCCCGGAGATTCCAGAATCGTCCGAACAGATTCACCAGTTTTTCCGCCGTGCAGCCGTCCTGCCGAATCAGCCACTGATTCTGGCTGTACAAGCTCAGCAGCTCCTGATATTTATAGTGCCAGCCCAAAACCAGCACCGGAGTACCGGAAGACAGCGCCGCCACGCAGGTATGATATCGGCTGGCAACCACCACCTCGCAGGCGGCAATTTCATTTTTCAATTCCGTACTGGTCATGTGCAGCACGTCCAACACCGTAGACTCCACGCCCGCCTGACGCAGTGCGTCCTGAATCTGGCAGCACACCGCCACGTCGTTGTCTGCCTTGTTGGGGTCGTATTCATTGGGCAGGAACACAATTTCCGCCCCCAAGGTATGGATATACTGCCCCAGCTTGGTCATGCAAGCCACATAGCCCTCTTCCGATGCCCACTGCTTAACGATTTGATGAGAGGCAGAAATGCCCACCCGCAGTTTTCGCGGCTGCGGCGTAAAGTCCATCAGATTTGCCGTGTCCGGAGACAGCAGAATTTCCCGCTGATTGCCCACCGCGTGGCGCAATGCGATTTTACTCTGCACCTCCCGGGCGCACAGCACATCGTACACGTGCTTGGTCATGTACTCGGCGGATTTCCGGTTGTATTCCGTTTCCATCGGGCCAAAGCTGGCGGTGTTTTTGATGACTTTTTTCCCCATTTTCTTTGCAAGGAACAGAATGGGCGAGGCTTTCCGTTTCCGGGCAATCATGGTCAGATACCGGTAATCCCGCTTTTCCAGATTGTCGCAGAAACAAATGCCGTACAAATCCACCACGAAATCCGCCTGCTCCAAATCGGTAATCAGCTCCAAATCCCCGGCATCGCCTTTCCGTTTTTTCAGAACCCGGCACAGGGTCTGATAATCCGTCCGATTCACCTTTGTGGGGAAGGGCAAATCCGCCACAGCCACCGGGGCCGGCTGGGTGGTCTGATAGTTTACGATTTCCACGCTGTCGCCATACAGCGTATGCAGCAGCCGGTCCATACCGTGCAGAATGGACGGGCAGCCGAAATTATATTCCGCTTGTAATCCGGTCAATACTACTTTCATGGGCACACACTCCCTCATGCGTTTTCCACATTATACCGTACCCCGGTGAAAAAAACTACCCCCGGATTCCGCAATCCGGGGGCAATTTCTTTTCATTATCCGTTTTGTGCTTGGTCCAAAGCCAGACAAATCATGCAAGCCATCTGTGCGCGGGTCAAGTCCTGCTTGGGACTGATTTTCCCGTCAGAGCCGCTGACGATTTTCAAGGAGACCAAGGTTGCTGCCGGGGTTTGTGCATAAGCTGCCATCTCCCCTGCGTCGCTGAATGCGTTCAAAACGCCGGGGTCGCCCTCCGTGTAGGTCACGTGGAGCGCCGGCAGCGCCCGATACAGAAATGCAAAGGCCTGCTCCCGGGTCAGCGTGGCTTGGGGCTGGAAGGTTCCGTCTCCGGCACCTGCGGCAATGCCCTGCTGCTGCGCCCACGCAATGGCCGCGGCATAGTAGTCCGTGCTTGCCACATCGGTAAACGTGCTGCCGCCGGTCACCGCCGGTTTCCCCGCAGCATTATACAGCATCAGCATGAAATCTCCCCGAATCAGCTGATTGTCGGGAGAAAAGGTGGTTTTTGAGGTGCCGCTGACAATTCCCAGACTTTGCAGCCGGGTCACATACGGCTCCGACCAAGTGCCCACCACATCGGTAAAGACCGCCGGGAGCTCCACCGGAATGGTCACGCTCTGACCGCCGCCGGTAATGGTCACCGCTCCGGAGGTGCCGTAGCTGCTGCCGGCAGTGAACATGCCGTTTGCATCAATGGTGCCCGCGTTGCCGCTGACCGTGTAGGTGTAGGCATCGGTGGTAGACAGCACCGCCCGGCCATACTGATATACATTGGGTACCAGCTGCACCGTTTCATTGGGTTTCAGATTCAGCTTGGTCACGTTGGCGCCGCTGCTGTTTTTCACGGACAAGCCCGAGGCTTTCCCAATCACATGCACCGTAGCCGTACCGGTCAGACCGGTGCCGGGCACCGTCAATGTCAGCGTGTCAACACACGCCGTTGCAGGCGCATAGTATTTTCCGTCCGTCACTTGGCCCTGGGCTGCGGTCACAACCACATTGTCCGGTACGCTTGCCGGCGCTGCGCCGGCATCTGTCGCCGCAATATGCAGATTCATGGAAGACCCTGCCAGCAGCAGATTGCCGTCCTCCACAATGTGCAGCTGTTTCGCCGCGCCATCTTTCGGCTGCTCCGTAACCAACAGCAGATATGCGCCGCACACCCGCTCGCTGCCGTCGGAAGGCCGATTCACCGTGGTACTTTTGGCATTTCCCGGCTGCCGCACACTGAGAGCACTGGAGCCGCCGCCGTCCAGATTCACGGCATATTGGCAGCCCTGCCCCAGCATTTCATTGGCCAGCATTTGCAGAGAAAGGCCGTTGGAATGACTGCTTTTCCGACCGTCCACCACGTACAGCATCACGCTGCCGTCGGCTTTCACGCCCAGAACGCTCCGGGGGTGAATGGAGCCGATGGCTTTATCCCACGTGGCGGAATTGGTAATCTGCCCCTGAGAAACCAGAATATCGCCGCAGCCCATACCCTGCTGCGCCGTTTCCAGCGCCGGATCCGAGGCCGTGGTTTCCAGCGTTACCCGGTCGCCCACCTCGAATTTCTCGTAATACTCTCCATACCCGGAGGCATCAGCAGCCGTCAGCACCAGATAGTCGTCTCCGATGGAAACTGCGCTGCTGCTTTTCAGCTTATCCGCCACTTCCAACTCCATGGTACCGGACGTGGTCATGGTTCCGGAAAGAATTTTGAACTTCACAAACCAACCGTCTCCCGAGGTCCGGGTGGACACCGTGGAAAACGCAGAGCTGTACAGATACATGCCGCCGGAGCTGGTGCGCATCTTGTTAAAGCTCTCCAGAGACAGGGTTTTCTTCGTTTGGGCTGTGGGTTCCCCGCTGCCGTGATTGGTCAGAGAAATGGTCACCGTGGGGTGGTCCAACATCTGCACAGAGCCGTCTTCCTGAAACACCACCGCATTTTCACCGCTGGGACTGGATTTATAAACGCCGTTTTCAATCACCAGACCCTGCGGCACTTTCGCGGAGTTGAAGAAATCCGTATTCATGGCGCCCACCACGTTGTATCCCAGCCGCTCGGCATAGGAAATACAGCTGGAGATGGTCATGCCGCCGTAAATGGTATCGCAAGCCATCACCATGGGATGCACGCTGCTGCCGGGCTGCACCGTCAGGGCAAAGCTCTCTTCCCGGCCGTAAGTATCGTTGCTGTAAATGGTATTGGTATAGGTCAGTCCATCGGTAATCTGGCTGACGTTCGTGTAAATTTCCGTTCCGCCGCCCCCTGCTACGGCCAGCACCTGAAGGTTCAGCGCCAGCACCATGACCAAGGTCAACAGCGTTCTGGATAGTTGTTTTCGCATATTCGGTTCTCCCATCTGTTGCGTAAAAATTTCCTTGCGGCCTCATTATAGCACGTTTCCCGAAAATGTTAATACTGATGTTTTTTCCAGTCCGTTTTTTCCGTTCCGTACTTCTCCCGAATCCATTCCACCACAAAATCCGCAAAGCTCCGGGTGGCGGGATTGTTTCGGCTGACCGCAGGGATTGCCAGACCTATTAGACGACTGGCCCGGGGAACAAGTTCCATCGTTACCACATGTTCCGTCCGTTCCTGCAGCAGCAGCTCCGGCATAATGCTGATGCCCAAGCCCTGCTCCACCATAGCGATGATGGCATAGTCGTCCTTCGTGGTAAACCGCACGTTGGCATGCAATCCCGCTGCCTCCATCACCCGCCGGGTATCGTGGTCCGAGCTTTCCAGCAAGCTGATGAACGGTTCCCGGGCAATTTCCGAAACCGGGAATCGGGGCAGATTGGCCATAGGGTGGTCCGCCGGGAGCACCGCAAGCAGCCGGTCCTCCACCAGCGGAATGCACTCGCACCCCGGGTCCTCCGCCGGCAGCGCCAGAAAGCCCACATCAATGCTGCCCTCGCTGAGCCATTGATTCAAGTCGCCGTAGTCGCCGCTGTACAGCTTGAATTCAATGCCCGGGTGCATCATGCCGAATTGTTTCAGAATTCCCGGCAGCCAATGCACACCCACGGAAGTCACCGTACCGATACGAATTGCGCCGGTGTCCAGACCTTGAATAGATGCCACCGTCTGATTCAGCTGCTCGTAATAGTTCAGAATGCCTCGGACCGAGGGCAGAATCCGGGCGCCGTTTTCCGTCAGCTTTGCCCCGCTCCGGCTCCGCTGCAACAGCTGAAAGCCGAATTCCTCTTCCAAATCATTCAGCGTGTGGCTCACTGCCGATTGGGTGCAGCCCATCAGCTCCGCCGCCCGGGTCAGACTGCCCTGCTCCACCACCCGGACAAAGGTTTCATATTTTTTGATGTTCATGGTGTTCCCTCTCTGTGAAAAATGAATCAGTTTCATATTTTATATGAAATTATCTCATACATTCCATTTTTATTCAATCTTTATTTATCTTTTCCGGGAAAAAGGCAGTTTTCCGCGCAAAAAGTTCCCGTTTTTCCTTGTGCAGAATTCATTTCCCCATTAAAATACATAGCAATGTTAGAAAAATTGAGGAGAATGAGAAATGAACGGAACTTTACTTGCATTCCTGCTGTACTTCGCCGTGATGCTGGGCATCGGTTTTTACTTCTTTGTAAAATCCAACGGCACGGACGAAAAAGAGTACTTTTTGGGCGGCCGGTCCATGGGCCCTTGGGTCACCGCACTGAGCGCACAAGCCTCGGATATGTCCGGTTGGCTGCTGATGGGTTTCCCCGGCAGCTTGATTGCCTTCGGCATGGGTCAGCTGTGGATTGGCATCGGTCTGGCATTGGGCACCTCCGCAAACTGGATTCTGGTGGCCCGCCGCCTCCGTCGGTTTTCGAAAGCCTCCGGTGATGCCATCACCCTGCCCCAGTATCTGACCAACCGCTTTGCTACCACGAACCCCACGTTGAAAATTGTATGCGCCATTATCTTCCTGATTAGCTTTACGATTTATGTGGCCTCCGCATTCGTAGCCGGTCAGACGGTTATGTGCGCCATCATTCCTTGGTTTGCCGACGGCCATCAGAAACTGGCTCTGGGCGTTTTCGCAGTCATCATTCTGGCTTATACCTTTATGGGCGGCTACATGGCCGTTTGCTGGACGGACTTCTTCCAGGGTCTGCTGATGCTGTGCGCCATTCTGTTGGTGCCCATCTCCATGGCTGCCTCCGGTCGCTTTGACCCCGCTTATGCCGGTGCATTCGCCGAAGGCGTTTCCGCATTCGGCACCAGCCCCTTTGACGCACCTGCCACAGACATCATCAGCGGTCTGGCATGGGGTCTGGGTTACTTCGGTATGCCCCACATTCTGGTGCGGTTTATGGCCATTGAGAAACCCTCCATGGTGAAAAAATCCGCAACCGTGGCCATCACTTGGGTGCTGCTGACCTTGGGCGCTGCCTCCGCAATCGCCATTCTGGGCCGCACCTATCTGCTGAGCGACGGAATGTCTCTGGCAGAGCTGATTCTTCCCGACGACCGGAAGAACATCTTCATTGTGATTGTGCAGGATATGTTCCCCTCTTTCATCGCCGGTTTGCTGCTGGCTGCCATTGTGGCTGCCGCAATGTCCACGGCAGACTCCCAGCTGTTGGTGGCATCTTCTTCCTTTACTTCGGATATTTACAAGCCCATTCTGCGGAAAGGCAAAGCCTCCGATGCTGAGGTGGGCATGGTGGGCCGTATCGTTGTGGTCATCGTGTCCGTTGTGGCATTCTTCATTGCCGCCTCGGATTCCGAATGGGCCAGCGATATTATGGCCATGGTGGAAAATGCATGGGGTCTGTTCGGTGCATCTTTCGGTCCGGTGATTATCCTCTCCCTGTTCTGGAAACGTCTGAACTTCCAGGGCACCTTGGCCGGTGTTATTGCCGGTGCCGTGGTGGATTTGGGCTGGCTGGCAACGTTGAAAGCAACCACCGGTATTTACGAGATTCTCCCCGGATTCATTGCCGGTCTGGTGCTGGCTGTGGTAGTTTCTCTCATCACCCCCGCCCCCGGTGCAGAAGTGGAAGCCATCTTCGCCGCTGCCACCGACCCCAATGTAGACGATTGATCCCATTCTTCTCACTCATACACAAAACGCGTCGGAAGTCCAACTTCCGGCGCGTTTTGTCCTGTTCCCACCGGCTCCGGGCCGGAATTGTAGTCTACATGTAACATTTCTTTCCAAGAACCTGTGATATAATGACATTGTAAAAAATTATCAGCGGGTTTCCCCGCTGCTGCATTCTTTTGGAAAGGAGATGGACCCCTTGAAATTCCGGCGCTGCGCCCCCCGGATTGGTTTGCTGATGCTGGCAGTTGCTGCCTGCTTGAGCTTTCCGGTTTTGGCACAATCCACCGTTTCCCCGGTTTCCATTACTTACTCTGAGCTGCGCATGGTCGTTGACGGCCGCACCATCGTGCCCAAAGACGCCAACGGCAATCCTGCGGAGCCGTTCATGTATCAAAATACCACCTACCTGCCCCTCCGGGCGCTGGCCAATGCGCTGCATCTGGATGTTGCGTGGGACTCTGCCACCGGTGCAATCCGCCTGACCTCCGATGCCGCCGTTTCTGCCGAGGCGGGCAATCCTCCGCTCAACCACGGCACCCGTAAAATTTCTGCCGAGATGCAGACGCCCAACTTGATTTTGAACGGTCAGGCGCTGACCTTAAAAAATCAGGACGGCACTCCCGCCAAAGCCATTGTCTATGCCGATACCACCTATCTGCCTCTCCGGGCGCTGGCCAATGCACTGGGTCAGCCTGTGGAATGGGACGCTGACAGCCATACGATTTACATCGGTCAGCAGGTCACGTATCGTCTGACCCGGGAATCCACCCAGACCATAACCGCCAACGGCATCAGCTCCACCACGGAGTATTCCTACAACGAGGACAATCAGCTGACCAATGTGATGACGATGAATCAGGACGGACGGCAGACCATCACCAGCTACACCTACGATGAAGACGGCGCTTGCCTGACTTCCTCATACACCGGTCAGCGGGATACCACCTCCACCACCCGGTACAGCTACACCTACGATAAAAACGGCAATCCGACCAAAGCCGTAGCCACTGACGCTGTGGGCAATCAGACGGTAACCACCCGCACCTATGACCAGAAAGGCAACTGCATTTCCGAAATTGTGCGCTTTGCCAACGGAGACGAGGAATCCTACGGACGGACCTATGACACCGCCGGGCGGCTGCTCTCTCAGCGCCATGTAACCGGTCTGAAAACCGAGACCGACACCTATACCTATAATGATTACGGTCAGGTAGAAACCCATGTATACGCGCTGAGCAACGGTCTGACCCTCACCACCTCTTACACCTATAACGAGAACGGGCAAGCCGTTTCCTCTCTCATGAGCACCGGCTCCGGCGCTGCATTGGAGACGGTCTACACTTACGATGAAAACGGAAACCGTATCTCCGCAGTCAATGAGCAAACCGAAACCAGATACTTCTATCAAGAAGTGCCCTTGAATTGAACCAATCAAAGGCTGCCCGACGTGATTTTTCACAATCACGTTGGCCAGCCTTTTTTCTTTGCAGCAAAAACACTCTACCAAATATTTGAATGTGTTACGCTTTCATATACCGTGTTGACCGCCCCGCGCCGATTCGTTTTACCGCGCCGGTTTTGACCATTGCGCCAAGGACGGCTTCGACCGTTGTGGGGCTGACATCGGGAAGAATTTTGCAGATATCCGCTTTGGAAATCGGGGTCAAACTGTTCAGAACCGTTGCCTCTATACGGGCTTTCTTCGTGATTCTCTTACCATGTACTACCGCAAACCGCTTGTCCAATTCCTTGTAGCACATATAGAGTGTGGACAAAAAGTTCTCAATAAATGGGAAATAAGTGTTCTCATTGGTAGCCCACCCCTCCGAAGAACGCCGCAGCGCCTCATAATAATAGGCTTTGTAATGATTGATTTGCTCTTCAAAAGACACGTATTTTCCCGCGTCGAACCCGTTTTTGTATAGCAGCAGTGAAAGCAGGCGGGACATTCTGCCGTTGCCGTCTCGGAACGGGTGAATGCAGAGAAAATCCAGAATCACGCAGGGAATCAAAAGGAGCTGATTGATATTTGCATCACTGCGGGCATCTCGTTGCGGACGATCTGAGCAGCATCCTGCGGGACATCCGGGAGGAACACAGGACAGATGCTCTGACCGCGGACGATGACCTGTCCGCTGTCGCTGTGCAGAAGCAGTTGATGGAGGCCGTACATTTTGAGGGCAGCTCCGAGGAAAAGAAAATCCGCGCGTACCTTGCAACACTTAGAATTGATTACGACACGCTCACGAAAGAAGAGTTTGTTTCTCTGATTGGAATCCTCAAGAAGTCCAAGTACATGAAAAGTCCCATCAGCCAGCGAGGAAAAACGACCATGACCCACGGCAAGGGAAAACGAAAGAAACGCAGTTTGGAACACCTGCTCAGAAAATGCAAAGGGAAGTCCGTACCGATGAGTGGCGGACTTCCTTTTTTTGCTGACAATCTGAAATCGTTACGATACAGCTTTCGATTGTCAGCGCCTGCGAGGGGACATGATGCGTAGCA